>NZ_JAVJSK010000145.1:0-40461 GCF_040219495.1 Phaeodactylibacter sp.
AGTCGAAAACTAACAATTTTTTGGTTAGACGAGGCACGAAAACCGGAGTTTAGCCTTAGCTAAATGAGGATTTTCGGGACGAAGTATAAGCAAAAAAGTGTAGTTTGCAGGCCGATTACTAAAGTCCCAACACGCTCTAAGAGCCCGACGGCATCCTTATCAGTTTTCTTTCAGCATGATAACATCCACTGCCCGGGCCTTCACCGCGGCATTAAAGGCGGGGATTGCATCTGCTTTCAGGGCATAGAACCGGTTCAGCTGTTTATCAATCTCTTGCGTCAGCGCTTCCCTAACCTCGCGGTCCTGCTCGGTAGGCGGAAAGTCGCCGGAGCCCAACAGCGCATTGATGTGCGCCAGCTTATTGGTCAGCTTTATCGGAAAATTCAGCGGATCTTGCCGGCTGCGGTTCTTCGTTTGGTATAGCGCTTCCTCCACCTCTGTCATGACGGAGTCTATGGCTTCCGCCTGCGCCAGCAGGCTTTCATGCCCTTCGCGTGATTTCCAGCGCTTCATGAAGGGCTGCATCTGCTTGCGTACTTCCCGGATATCCGTGATGGCCTGATGCGCCTCTGATACTTTTTCGTTGACCGATTGCATAAAATCGAAACGGGCTTGCAGATCGCCCACGGTAGCCGAAATCCGGGGGTCCTTTTTCAGCTGCCAGGGCTGCTCCAGAGTATCCTGAGGCGTCATCAGCTTTACGGTGTAATAGCCGGGTACCGCCTCCGGTCCGTTCAGGCCTGCCCACCAAAGGATCATCCCTTCCACTTCCATAGCTTTCGGGTAATGCAAATCCCAGTTGAAGGTATTGGCCCCCGCTTTAACAGTCAGCTGATCTTCTTTTTCCTCTGCGCCGGTGGAAAAGGTACGGATGTGCTTGCCCGACTCTTCGTAAAAAGCCAGTGCGACTTTTTGAGAATCTGCCACCAGACCTTCGGGTAAAAAGAAGTGGACCGTTATGCCCCCCGGATGATTCGTACCTGCGGTTTTCAAACCTTTGCGCTGCCGCCCGTCCATCCGGTAGCTGTCTATGGGCTCGAACAAGTGGACGCTAGTAGTGTCCATATCCGCGCTCAGCTGATGGAGCGGGGTCAGATCGTCAATCATCCACAGGCTGCGCCCCTGTGTGGCAGCGATCAGGTTCTTTTCTTTTACCGTAAGGTCCGTCACAGGCACGATGGGCAGGTTGAGCTGAAAGGGTGCCCATGATGCGCCGTTGTCAAAGGAAAGGTACATGCCGCTTTCCGTACCGGCGTAAAGCAAACCTTCCCGGTCCGGGTCAGCCCTTACCACTCTGGTGAAATGCTCCTCGGCGATGCCCTCCACCATCAGGCGCCAGTTTTCGCCATAGTCCGTCACGTGGTAGAGGTACGGCTGATAATCCCCAAGCTTGTAGCGGGTACCGGCAATAAAGGCGGCGCCTGCGTTGAAAGGGTCAGGGTCAATACTATTGATCATAAGCCATTCCGGGAAATCACGGGGGGTGATGTTGTCCCAGTTGGTACCGCCATCACGCGACAGGTGCACCAGCCCATCGTCAGATCCGGTCCAGATCAGGCCTCGTTCAAAGGGAGACTCAGCAGCGGCGAAGATGGTACAGTAATATTCCACACCAGTGTTGTCTTTTGTAATGGGCCCGCCTGATGGCCCCAGTTTAGTGGAATCGTTGCGGGTCAGGTCGGGGCTGATTAACTGCCAGCTCTGCCCACCGTTGGTGCTGACATGCAGGTGGTTGGATGCTGCATAGAGCTTCTCGGGGTCATGGGGTGAGAAAAACAATGGGAAGTTCCACTGAAAGCGGTACTGCATGCCTTCAGCCCCATAGCCCATCGGGTTGTCTGGCCAGACGTTTATCGCCCGGCGCTCTCCGGTGCGGTGGTTCTTCATAGTCAGGAAACCGCCGTAGCTACCGCCGTAGACGACTTCGCTATCGAGAGGGTCTACCGCCAGGTGCGCACTTTCTCCGCCAGCTGTTGATTCCCAGTCGGACTCACCAATACTACTGCCATCGGTACGGTGGCGGATCCGGATCGTGGAATTATCCTGTTGCGCCGCATAAATCCGGTAAGGGAAAGCATTATCCGTTATTACCCGGTAAAACTGAGCGGTGGGCTGATTGTGATAGGTCGTCCAGTTGCCCCCTCCGTCAAAGGATACCTGTGCGCCTCCGTCGTCCCCAATAATCATGCGGTCCGGGTCTTCCGGTGCAATCCAAAGGTCATGATGGTCGCCGTGGGGTGCCGCATAAGGCTTAAAAGTCCGCCCTCCATCTTTAGATTTGTGGTAACGGACATTCATCACGTAGACCCCGTCTTCGTCTTTGGGGTCTGCATAGATGCGGGTGTAGTACCAGGCACGTTGGCGCAGCGCCCGGCTGTCGTTGATACGCGACCAGGTCTCCCCGCCATCTTCCGAGCGCAGTACCCCGCCATCTTTAGCTTCCACCAGTGCCCAAACCCGCTCTGCATTGACCGGAGACACCGCAACGCCAATAATCCCTAACGGGCCTTCAGGGAAGCCTTCCTTGGCGGACAGATCTTCCCAGGTGTCGCCCCCATCGGTACTTTTCCAAAGGGCAGAACCTTCGCCTCCACTCTCCAGGCTATAGGGCGTTCGCCGGATGCGCCAGGTAGAAGCATAGACTACGCGGGGGTTGGTGGGATCGAGTAGCAGGTCTACAGCACCTGCATCGGCGTTGGTAAACAGCACCCGCTCCCAGGTGCCACCGCCGTCCGTAGTGCGGTACACGCCACGCATTTCCGAACTTTGGAACAAATCGCCCATAACCGCTGCATAGGCAATATCCGGGTTGCGCGGATGAACACGGATGCGCCCAATGTGGCGCGAGGCCTTCAGCCCTTTTTGTTCCCAGGTTTTGCCGCCATCCACGCTCTTCCATATCCCATAGCCGAAGGAGACGTTGCCGCGCACCGTTTTTTCGCCTCCGCCCACGTAGATCACGTTGGGGTCGAAGGTGCTGACGGCAACTGCGCCAACGGAGCCCCCAAAGTAGCCATCCGAGAGGTTCTCCCAGGTTTGGCCCCCATCTTTGGTTTTCCAAACGCCACCGCCGGTGCTGCCGAAGTAAAAGAGATTGGGTTGCCCCGGCACGCCGGTCACTGCACAGCTCCTTCCTCCCCGGAACGGACCAATACTGCGCCATTCCAGGCTTTCGTAAAGGCCGGGTTCAAAATCAAGAGTGGATTGAGCGTAAAGCTGAGGTGATAGAGCCCACAGCAACAGCGCTACTGCTGCCCGTAAAAGTTGCTTGAACATATTCGTGGTATTTTTCAATTAGGGTGTAATCGTCAAAAAAGTTATTGCCCCTGAGCGACCGTTTTCTCAGGAAGGCCGAGAGCTTGCCGCATTTTATAATAAATTTCTGTGTTTTCATAAATGCCGTCGAAGAGCTCCGCTCCGGGGCCAAAGGCAAAAACCGGCACCATAGCGGCTGTATGCCCGTTGGTGGTAAAACTGGCGTTGATCGACTCAAAGGAGGAGCCTGGATTGATAGCCATACCCCCCGATTCGTGATCAGCGGTAACGAGCACGAGCGTTTCGCCGTCCCGCCGGGCAAAGTTGAGCGCTTCCTTTATGGCCCGGTCAAAATCTTTAGCCTCTTCGATGACCAGGGTCCCGTCGTTAGAGTGCCCGCCCCAATCAATCATGGAGCCTTCTGCCATGAGGAAAAAGCCGGTATCACTGCGGCGGGTCAGGTAGCTGATGCCCAGAGAAACGGCTCGGGGAAGGTAGTCCCGCCCTGCCGCTTTCGTCAGCGGGTGCTTATCGGCAGCAAAGTAGCAGAAACGGCTCATCGGGCTGGGGACGAGGTCCTTTAGTTCATGCTCCAGGTAGTTGGTCACGTAGTAATTGCGGCTTTCCATCTCCCGGATGAGGTCCCGGTCGTCTTTTTCCCGCCGGTCGAAATACCGCTTACCCCCACCTACGAGGTAGTCGATATTAGACTCGGCCAGGTCTTGGGCAATTTCCTCATAAAAGACCCTGATGGGCTGATGGGCTGCAAATGCAGCAGGTGTGGCGTGCACAATAGTTGCGGTAGCGACCAGTCCGGTGGCATACCCTTTGCCCTGCAGCTCTTCCAGAATGGTTTCGCAGGCTGCAGAATCAACAGTAAGCCCAATAGCCCCGTTGTAGGTTTTGACCCCGCAGGCAAATGCCGTAGCCCCGGCAGCAGAATCCGTGATCAGGTCGTTAGCAGAATAGGTTTTTTGAAAGCCGATATGGGTGAACTGTTCCAGGCTGAGCCTGTTATCATTAGCGAACAAGGCAGCAGAAATCTGCCCCATACCCATGCCGTCACCAATCAAAAAAATGATGTTGCGGGCAGTGGTCTTTTCTGATGGAGGCAGTTGTTGCACCCGGCAGGCATCAAATACTACGATTAAGGCTATTATGAGCCCTAAACGATAAATGGGCGCAAAATTAATATTTTGTCGTTTTGTCATACTTTGTCAATCCATAGCCCTTTTCCCGATCCTAATCAAATTATACACCAATTGGCTAATTCAGGCGATAAAATATTCTGTTAACACAGAATTAAACAACGCTTTGTGGAATATTATTTGGAACCACTGTAGCTTTGCCGTGTTAATATAGAAAACAGAACGCCATTTTTTCACTCAACCGAAAACGAACTATGATGAATCGGCTTTTGTCCACTTTAATGGCGATGATCGGGCTCAGTATAATAGGGATTGCTCAAGATAAGCAAACTATTTTTGATGCCCTGCATTCACCCGAAATATTAGAGGTCAACATTGAGACGGACCTCTCTAATCTTATAGACAACCGCAAGAAGGACGAATATCAGTATGCGATTTTCTCTTTTGAAAACGCAGCGGGCGAGCTGGAACAGCACGATATGAAGCTCAAACCGCGTGGTAAGTTCCGGCGTAACATCTGCGACTTTCCGCCCATCAAGCTGAACTTTTCCAAGGACCGGCTGATGGAACGCAACTACATCGCTGAATACGACAAGCTCAAGTTGGTCACCCACTGCATCGATGACAAGTATGCTTCCAAAGAAAACGTGGCCCGGGAGTACCTGGCTTACCGCCTATACAACCTGATTTCGGACAAGAGCTACCGCGTGCAGCTCGTCCGCATCAATTACATAGACAGCAAAGACCGGGTCAGCCGGATCAAGCGCTATGGCTTCATTCTGGAGGATACCGATGAGATGGCGCACCGTGCCGGTGGCAAGGAATGCGAAGCATGCATCAATGTACCTGCCAATGAGCTTTCCCTCAATGATGAGCACACTATGGCTGTCTTCCAGTATATGATCGGCAATGCCGACTATAACACGGGTATGATGCGCAACGTCAAAATGGTACGCCCCTACACCGGCACTGGTGTTATACCCGTACCCTATGACTTCGACTTTGCGGGCTTTGTGAACCCGTCTTACGCCATCCCCAACTCGGACTACGGGCTCGTCTCCGTGAAGCAGCGGGTGTTCCTGGGCAATAAGGTTGACAGCGCTGTGCTGTCCTCTACCCTGCAGCACTTCCTGGATCAGCGGTCAGCAATGGAAGAAACTATTGATGATTTCAAACTCCTTGACCGGCAGAACCGTACAGAAATAACGCGCTATTTGGATACTTTTTTCAAGGAAGCTGAGCAAATCCTCAGCGGCTCTCCTATGCGCGAAACACTGCAGCAACAAGCCCTGAAAGCTCCGGGCAAAGGCACAAGTGAAGTGAGGCGGTAACGCTGTTTCCGAAGCAACCCTAACGTTGCAAATCAACTGCCAAAGATGGGTTAAAATCCGACGAAGTCGCCCATACTGACCTTACCGGGTGACTGCCCCAACGCCAGAGATGCATGCAGCCCAAAGTAAATCCCCTTTGCGTCGCGCCGGTACTGTGCCAGCATTTCCAGGGGTTCCCTGTTTACGGCAGCAGTGGTTTGATCGATGTTGATCACCTTGCAGCGGGTGCACTTCCGGATCCCCCTGAACGGGATTTGCCCGATACGAAAGGACTGCCAGTTGTCTTCTTCGAAAGCCGTACCGCCAGAGAACACCAAATTAGGCCGAAAACGGCTCATTGGCACCGGCTCAGCGAGGTGGCTGTTGAGGTCTTGCAACGACTCCTCTCCGGTAATCAGTAGGGGGCAACTGTCTGAAAACAAGGTCGCTTCCCCGCTCTGCCCATACGCCTCAGAAAGCGGCCGGGCATTTTGAGCGGGCAGGTAAACCAACCGGCAAAAAGTCCCCAACTGATCGCTCAGCCATTCGTTGACGGCATCAGCGCAGGCTACAGCCGTTACTTCATCATTCCAGACCTGCACGGCTACAGGTGTCCCTTCCGTCGGTCCGGATAAAGGGGTAGACACACTCTCCTCCCCCCGGTGCCGGTGCTTCAGTACCAGCTGCCCCGCTTGCAATGCCGGCTCGATCAATGCCATCTGCGGCACCTTGCGCTGGGTGATAAACATGCCTTTCAGGTCCACCACCATCCACTGCCGGTCGTAGGTTAGCCCGTGCAGACCAATGCTCGCCTCCTCTAAGGCAATCCCGCCGAGACTCTTCACCGGATAGATATAAATTCCACTAATTTGTTTCATATTCTGGTATTCAAAAGCAAATTTTGCAACCAAAAGTAGAGGAATTCGTACACTTGCTGTAAGTAATGTATTTACAATTTGGAATGCCCAGTGTAATTTTAGTGACCTGATCCAAGACAGACTATTGCTCTTTCCACTGGTTTGTTGCTGAAGTTAAGAGCTGAGCCGGAAAGCAGTAAGGCATACCCGCGAATACAATTTCGCCCTGTAGACAACCGATTTAACACCATTGTTATGAAATTTTGGCCCCTCTTTACAGCCTTTTCACTGGTAGCACTGACCTTACACGGACAGAGCACACGACTTAGCAAAGCGGATGACTATTTTTACGAAGGCAAGCTGCAGGCTGCTATACCGCTCTACCATCAGGTGCTGCAGCGACAGGATGTACCGTATGCTAAAGTCAATCTGGCGGAAGCCTACTACGGCATCGGGGACTACCACACTGCGGCCAACTGGTTCGCGCTGGTCATGCCTATGGAAGAATGCCAGCCGGTCCACCAGTTAAAGTACGGTTATGCACTGCTCCATAGTGGCAAATGCGAGACGGCGGTGCGCTGGTTCAAACTCTACCTGGAACAACGCCCCTTCGACCCCCGCAAGCCCGATCTGCTTGATGCGTGCAATAAGCGTCAGATGCTGGAAAACAAATCCAAAGGACAAATTGAGGTGGCCAGCTTACCTTTCAATGCACCCAGCAATGATTTCTCTCCGGTCCGTTACCAGGACGGCCTCGTCTTTACAAGCGACCGTTATCAACTGGAAGGGCAACAATTGGCTCATCTGTACAAAGTAACGGTTACGGATGAGGACAGCCTGGGCTTCAGTACGCCCAAAGCATTTGATGTGGGAACACCAGAAAACCTGCACGAAGGCCCGGCAACCTTCAATACCAGTGGGAACGAAATTTTCTATACCCGTACCCGACCAGGCAGTCAGGCACGGAAGAAACTGGAGATCAGGACTGGCCGGTTACTACCGCAGGGCACCTGGAGCGCACTTTATCCCCTACCTTTTTGCAGTGACGAATACGCAGTGGCTTTCCCCGCCCTCAGCCCCGATGGCAACCGGCTGTTCTTTGCCTCCGATATGCCGGGCGGCTACGGAGGTGTAGATCTTTATGCCAGTGTCCGTATCAATGGTGACTGGGGACAGCCCATCAACCTGGGGCCCGTCATCAACACCCCCGGTGACGAGCTGTACCCTTACGTCGGCCTCAACAACGATTTGTACTTCTCCTCCAATGGGCTGCTTGGCCTGGGTATGCAAGATATTTTCGTTACCCGTGAAGGCGCAGACGGCACCTGGCAACGCCCCGAAAACCTGGGTGCCCCATTCAACTCCGCAGCCGATGACTTTGGGTATACACAACTGGATAACAGCGAAAAGGGGTTCTTCACTTCCAACCGGCAAGGCGGTGCCGGCGGTGATGACATCTACTTTTTCCAGCGCAGCGGGCGTCTTGCGGCGGTGGATGTGCTCGACCTCACCAACGGGATGCCGGTACCCAATGCAGCACTCCTGAATACACATAGCGGCGACACCCTCCAAACGGATGACAGCGGGCGTATCTTCCTCCGGGTCCCTTCCTGCACGACTTTTACCGGATGGCAGGAAGGCTTCTTCCCTAAATCAGTAGATATTTGCCCAGACGATATACCAGGCCAGTCGGATACCTTGTTCCTCGCCATTGCCCTACAGCCGGATATCCCGCAAATCCTGAAAGGCGTCGTCTTTGACCGCACTTCCGGCCGCCCCCTTCAGGGAGCCAAAATACAACTACAGCCCGAAGGTGACTGCACGGCTACCTCAACGGTGTATGCCAATGCACAGGGACGGTTTACCGTAGAGCTGCAAAACGAATGCTGCTACACCATCACGTCCACCCTCGAGCATTTTGAAAGCGTCACCCCCCAGCATTCTGTGTGCGCCACCGGCCTGAACCGCGAACAATACCTCAATCTTTTCCTGCAGCCAGTCAGCAAAGCCATGCCGGTGTCTGCCCCTGTAGATACGGCAGTCAGCGCCAGCCCACCAGCTGAAGCTGAGCCAGATCTTTTCGAGGGTTTTGAACGCAGCCGCCCCAGTGCAAAGGACACCTCCAGTGCCCAAACCTTCAAACTAAATGTGTACTACGACACCGGCCGCTCCAGTGTGCAGCCCTCGTCGGTAAGCGAACTACTGAAGTTGAGGGATCTGCTGCTTAAAAATCCAAATCTTGTGGTGGAAATATCCTCTCATACTGATGCCAATGGCAATGCTGTGGGCAATGAGGAGCTTAGCCAGCGGCGGGCAAATGCGATTGTCCGTTATCTTACCAGTGAGGGTATCGACCGTGGGCGCATGATCCCCGTAGGCTACGGGGAAGCCCTCCTGACCAATGAATGTGCAGATGACGTGGATTGCCCCGATTGGAAGCATCAGGAGAACCGGCGTACGGAATTCAGGGTGCTGCGGCAGTGATTCCCAAACAGCCTACTCTCTATCCTCGCAGGTCCCTTCTTCCCAGTAGGTGACACCACCGTAGTTCTCGGCATTGCAGGAATTAGGATAGGTTTTGCCGTCACAGCCACAGACCGGTTGGTAAATTTCAATGCAAGCCGCCTCTTTATCGATTTTGGCGGGGTCGATGCAATCGTCAGCTATAGCGCCGCCCCGGTTGCAGGTAGCCCCCATGAGCAATAGAGCGAGAACAGACAAGATCAGATGATACTTCATAATGGATACCGTTTTTCAAGAAACGTAGAAGAGGATCGTGGAGTTGCATGCCCGCTACCGGGAATCGCTTTTGGGGTTGCCCAGCGCGCGCAGTATCAGAAAACCTGTCAACCCAGCAATCAATGAGCCGATCAGAATACCCACTTTTGCGGAGTCCAGTAGTGCGGGGTTGTCTTTGAAGGCAAGGTTGGCAATGAAAATAGACATGGTAAAGCCTACTCCGGCCAGGAAGGACACGCCGAGTATTTGCATCTTGCTCACGCCATCGGGCAGTTTGGAAATACCAAGCCGAAGCGCCAGGTTGGACATTAGGAAAATACCTACTGCTTTACCCACAATCAGTGCCAGTGCAATGCCCAGAATGAGGTTCATATTCAAAGCCGTGTCCGTACTCACGGTGACGCCGGCATTGGACAGGGCAAATACGGGCATGATCACGTAAGCCACCCAGTCGTGCAGCTTATGCTCCATGCGCTGCAGGGGCGACTGCACCTCCGTGGTCCATTCATCCAGGTTGTCAATATGCTCTATCTGTGCTTTGGACAACAGGCCGTTTTCCTGACGCGGGGCTTTAATGATCTTTTCCTGCAACTCGTCCAGCGCCTCCATAAACTCAGGTATCTTCACCTTTCGGTGAATGGGAACGGTAAAGGCCAGCAGCACGCCGGCAATAGTAGGATGGATACCCGCCTTCAGGAATAGCAGCCAAATCACTACGCCCAGCACTACGAGCAGGTATTTAGAGTACAGCCCCCGCATGGTCAGAAGAAATAATACCCCTAATAAAACGAAAGCAACCAGGATCAGCATCCATTTGACACCAGCGCTATAAAATAGTGCGATGATCATTACCGCCCCCAGGTCATCCACGATCGCAAAAGCCGTAAGAAAGACCTTGAGATTGAGCGGCACCCGGTCGCCCAGCAATTTCATAATGGCCAGAGAGAAGGCAATATCTGTGGCCATAGGAATCGCCCAGCCGGCCAGCGCCTCCGGATCGTTATTAGACAGTACAAATA
This sequence comes from Phaeodactylibacter sp., assembly GCF_040219495.1. Taxonomy (GTDB): domain Bacteria; phylum Bacteroidota; class Bacteroidia; order Chitinophagales; family Saprospiraceae; genus Phaeodactylibacter. The sequence goes on from NZ_JAVJSK010000145.1 coordinate 10,329, forward strand.
CCAACGCCGGGAAAGCAATACCTCCAATAGCTGCGAATAAAGGGAAAATGGCCTTTTTGGGCGCGTTTAACTCTCCGACAGAAAGCTCCCGCTTAATTTCCAGCCCGATCAGGAAAAAGAAGAGCGCCATAAGCCCATCGTTGATCCAGAGGATGACAGGCTTGACCAGCTCAAAGTTGGTCATTTTCACACCAAGCTCGTACCCCCAAACTGCCTGATAGGAGTCGCCGAATGGAGAATTAGCCCAGACTACGGCAATGATCGTCGCTGCAAAGAGCAATACCCCACTGAGGCTTTCAATCTTTATGAACTTCTCCATCGGGGAAGTCAGCAGTTGCTTTAACATGGTTTTTCGTTTTTGGACGAAAAATCAACACGGTTCCGGTCATTGCGTTCGCAGTTTTGGGGGCTTTTTTCAGCTTCCGCGAAGAGATGCCGGCATATCCGATGTGCGATGCGTCAAAACAGCTGGCAAAATCACCTTCCCGATAAAAACCGATAGGTGCTGTAATGCAGGGTTACAAGTTTAAAAAACCGTCTCTGCTACCTGTACGAAATGGAGTGGCCTACCCGCCTTTTAACATCAAATCCATTCTCTAACTAAGGAGAATTGCAGTGCTCCCGACGCTGTGTGTATAACAAATTGCACAAAACACAAAGGCAACCCTCTGCATTTAAGCCCTATGGCTGCTGGGGTAGAGCTTCCCGCTCTGCTCCAGCTTATCCAGGAGAGGCAAACGGCAAATGCTGGCAAGCTATTCAAAAAGTGCAATTTGTTATGCACACCCCGACGCTCCATGCATTGCCACATGCTTCAATTTTCCCTACCTTCGTTACAAAAAGTGAGCCCCGGAAAAGTTCTGATATGATATGACGAAATCGTTTCTTACGCTGGCCTGTTTATGTCTACTGGCTATACCTGCACTGCATGCCCAGACCCTTAATCTGACCAATTCAGCGAACACTCCCCTGCCGGGCGCTACGGTGATCGGGCAGCCCAGCAGTAATTTCGCTGTTACAGACCAGAACGGGCAGGCCGACCTAAGCCTTTTCGCTTCTTCTGACACGCTGCACATACAGCTCCTGGGCTACAAAACACAGCGGATCACCTACACGGCTGTCCGCGCGAAAGGCTTCCGTGTACAACTCGAGATGACCGCCCTGGCACTGGATCAGGTCGTCATTTCCGCCAGCCGCTGGGCTCAAAATGCCAGCCGCGTCCCCAACCGGATTTCCGTCATCCAATCGGAGGAAGTGCTGCTGCGCAACCCGCAAACTGCTGCTGACCTGCTGGGCAGCTCGGGGGAGGTGTTCATTCAAAAAAGCCAGCAGGGAGGCGGCAGCCCGATGATCCGGGGCTTCGCTACCAACCGGCTGCTGATTGCTGTGGATGGTGTGCGGATGAATACGGCTATTTTCCGGAGCGGCAACCTGCAAAATGTGATTTCCCTCGACCCCTTCGCCACCGAGCAAACGGAATTGCTCTTTGGGCCCGGCTCCGTACTCTACGGCAGCGATGCCATCGGGGGCGTTATGGCTTTTTACACCCTCACCCCTACCCTCGCGGATAGTCAGGAGCGGCAGTCTTCGGGTAGCGCCGCCCTGCGCTATGCTTCCGCCAATGAGGAGCTGACCGGGCACTTCGACATCAATATCGGCGGGCAAAAATGGGCAGCAGTGAGCAGCTTTTCCCACAACCGCTACGGCGACCTCCGGATGGGCCAAAATGGGCCCGAAGATTACCTGCGGCCTTTTTATGTGGAACGCATTGACGGCACTGACAGGGTGGTTTCTAACCCCGACCCGCTGTTGCAAACGCCTACGGGGTACGAACAGACCAACCTGATGCAGAAGGTACGGTTTCGGCCCAATGCAGCCTGGGACTTCACTTATGCTTTCCACTATTCTGCCACGACTGATTATGCCCGGTACGACCGCCTGGTCCGCGACCGCAATGGCGTGCCCCGAAGTGCGGAATGGTCCTATGGCCCACAGGTATGGCAAATGAATCAGCTACAGGCTTCACATACCGGGCAAAACACGTTTTATGACGAAGCCCGGCTAAGCCTGGCCCATCAGTTTTTTGAGGAAAGCCGTATTGACCGGGATTTTGGAGATCCGGTCCGGCGCACCCGCACCGAAGCGGTGGATGCGCTTTCGGCCAATCTGGATTTCACCAAACGTCCCGGGCGGCACCAACGGTTACTATACGGATTCGAAGCCCTTTACAATAAGGTGGCCTCAGAAGGGCAGCTCAATAATCTGGACACAGGAGCGGAAGATGCCGGCCCTGCCCGATATCCTCAGGCCAACTGGCAATCCTATGCGGCCTATCTGACGTATCAGCTTGAAGTAAACCCTAAGCTCCGTTTGCAGGCCGGGGCACGTTACAACCACTTTCTGCTTGACGCTGATTTTGATACCACGTTTTTTCCCTTCCCCTTCACCAACGCAAGCCTGAATAACGGAGCCCTTACCGGCAGCCTGGGTGCGGTGTACCGGCCCGCTCCATTGTGGGGGATACGTGCCAACCTCTCCACTGGGTTCCGTTCGCCCAATGTCGATGATGTTGGCAAGGTATTTGACTCCGAACCCGGCTCTGTAGTCGTGCCCAATCCCAACCTGGGGGCGGAATATGCCTACAATGCAGAACTGGGCTTTTCCAGAGTGATTGGGGATGGCATACAGCTCGATCTTACAGGCTATTACACGTTGCTGGACAATGCTTTAGTTCGTCGGGATTTTTCGCTTTCCGGACAAGACAGTATTTTTTATGATGGTACCCTAAGCCGGGTGCAGGCCGTGCAAAATGCCGCACAAGCAAGGGTTTACGGACTACAAGCAGGAGTGGACGCGCAGTGGGCTAACGGCTTAGGCATGCACGCCCGCTTCAACATTCAGGAAGGGGAGGAAGAACTGGAGGAAGGGGGCACCACGCCGCTGCGCCATGCGGCACCCTGGTTTGGAGTATTTCGGTTGCAATACGAGCAGGAGGCCTTCCGGCTGGAACTGAACGCGCAGTACCACAGCGCTTTCGCTTTCGAAGACCTGCCGCTGACAGAGCAGGATAAGCCGTACTTGTACGCCGCTGACGCTAATGGCAATCCTTATGCACCGGCCTGGTACACGCTGGATTTCCGGGCGCTTTACCGGGTCAATGACACCTTCACCCTTAGTGCCGGGGTGGAAAACCTGACTGATCAGCGGTACCGGCCTTACTCTTCAGGACTGGCAGGCGCCGGACGGAATATGGTGCTAAGCGGGCGGGTTAGGTTTTAGGAGGGTGTACCGCCTATTGTCAAGCCTGCCTATTCCCGGAAAAAGGCGGGAAGGATGGAAAATGCCCTTATGTTTGAGCTATTCTCCTGCCCCAACCTACCCACTTTGAAAACTCATGATACATGGTTGCAACACCTCACTTTAAATCTTTTGAGCGGCAGACAGAACAGCTGCGGGCAATTGCCCACCCCGTACGGCTCGCCATACTCAACCTGCTCCACCGGCAGGCGCCCCTTACGGTAACCAATATCCACGAGGCCCTGAGCATTGAGCAGGCTACGGCTTCCCACCACCTGAAGATCCTGAGGCAGGCGGGAATACTGCGTCCACGGCGGGACGGGCGCTATGCGTACTATGAACTCACGAGTGATGCCTTTGGGGAAATCCTGGAATTACTGGAAAACTCATGATTTTGTTCCTATTTTTGCGCACGCAAAAATCAAGGACGTTATGCTCACCGCTATTTCCCCCGTCGACGGGCGCTATGCCGCCAAGACTCAAGACCTTTCTCATTTTTTCTCCGAATTTGCCCTGATCAAGTACCGGGTGCTGGTGGAGGTTCAGTATTTCACGGCATTGGTCAACCACCCGCTGCCCCAACTGCAGGACTTCCCAACAGCCAAGCTCGATGACTTGCTGCGGATAGCTAATCAGTTTTCAACGGAAGACGCGGAACGCATCAAGGCCATCGAAAAGGTCACCAACCATGATGTCAAGGCGGTGGAGTACTTCCTCAAGGAGCAGTTTGATGCACTTGGGCTGGAAAAATACAAAGAGTTCATCCACTTTGGGCTGACCTCTCAGGATATCAACAATACGGCGACCCCCCTGATGATCAAGCACGCCCTGTATCAGGTATGGCTGCCGGCGCTCAAGGAGATCCGTAGCCAACTGTCGGGCCTTGCAGAAGAATGGTCGGGCATCCCCATGCTGGCGCGCACTCATGGGCAGCCGGCTTCCCCAACGGCACTGGGCAAGGAAATACAGGTGTTCGTTTCTCGTATTGACGAACAACTGGAGCAGCTGGACCGCATTCCATTCAAAGCTAAGTTTGGGGGCGCTACCGGTAATTTCAATGCCCACTATGTCGCCTATCCGGATATCGACTGGCACGCATTCGGCAAAGCCTTCGTGGAAGAAGCCCTGGGCATCCACCGGGCTTTCCCCACCACGCAGATTGAGCATTACGACAACCTCGCTGCCATTTTCATGGCACAAAAGCGTATCAATACCATTCTGCTCGACCTGTGCCGGGATATCTGGACCTATATCTCTATGGATTACTTTGGGCAAAAGGTAGTGGAGGGAGAAGTTGGTTCTTCGGCTATGCCCCACAAAGTCAACCCCATTGATTTTGAGAATGCGGAAGGTAACCTGGGCATTGCGAATGCGCTGTTCACCCATCTGGCCGATAAGCTTCCGATTTCCCGCCTGCAACGCGACCTGACGGATAGCACTGTACTGCGCAACGTTGGCGTACCCTTTGCGCATGCCCTGATTGCGTTCAAGTCCATCGGGAAAGGGCTGGGCAAGCTCCTCCTGAACCGCGCCAAACTAGAGGCCGACCTGGAGAAAAACTGGATGGTGGTCGCCGAAGGTATCCAAAATATTCTGCGGCGGGAGGGCTACCCGCAGCCTTACGAGGCTCTGAAAGCCCTGACCCGGGGCAAGGCCGCCATTACCAAAGCTGATATTCATGCGTTTGTGGACGGGCTGGACGTAGCCGAGGCCATCAAGGCAGAGCTGAAGCAGATAACACCACACAACTATATTGGCCGGTAGCCTCCGGATTCCCTCTTAACGTTTCGTTAGGAAGGCAAACTAAGCAATTGTCCGAAATACGCGTTAACTTAGAGATGCTAAAAAGAAGCACATTCACTGAGTTATGCGCGGATTAACCGGATTTATTGCAGCCCTGATGATCGGGCTTACCGCGAGCTGTTCACAGCCCGCCTATAAGGCTACACCTGAAGGCCAACCGGGTTATCTGCCTATTCATGAAGAAACATTGGCACCCAGCCCCTACCGCATTGAATGGGGCTCGCTCCGCATCCCTCTTTCCAAATTCGCCAACCCTGAGGTCTATAAAGGTGAAGCCGAGTTGGCCCTGGACGAATTCAGGACCCTTATCGGACAACCATTAAGCGTACTTCACGAGGGGCAATCCCTGCCTTTTGAGGTGGTTCAAATCCATCGGGAGCCCTATCAGCGCTTTGGGGCCTTCTGGTTTTCCTACCCCGACTATACACCCGGGGAGGGTTTCGATGCCTCGGTCGTTTCCACCTTCCAAAGCGGGATACGCCCCGGCAATGTGATTGATCTCCGGATTGATGCAGCAGACAGCATCCGGATTCAATACTTACGGATCCGGATTATCGACCCCCTACTGCCCTACAGCCCTGTGGTCAAGGTGCCCCACCCCCGGCATACGCAGGAAGCGTTCGGCTTTCAGGTGATTCAGGAAAGTGGGCAACGCCCTATGCTGCGCATTGATACCGCCGCAACCCACACCCGCCATATTTATGAGCTTTACCAGCAAAATGCCCTGTACAAAATCATCAATATCCCGGGATTCCGCACCTATAACCGCCTCATTGCCGACCGGGATCAGTTGTTCTCTACCCAGGAAATTCGGCGCACGACTGCCCTCACCGACCCGATCGACTGGAGGGCGCTGCCAGATTATATGGACTACCGGGGACCGGAAGTTGAGCTCCGGTGGGGCCAGCTTGTAGCCAACCCCATGAGCACCAATTATCACCTCTGGCAAATCGAAGGGCAATTGCAACAAGCCCTGCAGCTTTTTGTAGGACCGCGCCTTCTGCCCATCCACAGCTTTCAGCTTATTATTGCCGGGGAGGCACAGCAACCGGAAATGTGGGTAGCGAGCAGCCTCCAACAGACCGAACTTGCCAAACGCCTGTGGCAACTGCAGCCCGCACAGACCCTTTACGTCAATCGCATTATTGTAGAACCCGAGCCCGGCTGCCTGCAACTCTTCCCCCAGGCTTTTGCTTTCAATATCGAAGCTGCACGCCCCTTCCGGCTTGTCCTTAAGGAAACGGCCTCCGCAAAACCTTTCTTTGTTTCCGGCCAGGATACAACCGGATCGCCCGTCCGGCTATCTATTCAGGGCGTGACCTTGTCAAACGCCCTGTTGGAATTGTTAGAGCTCGACAGCAGTCAGGTAAACCTTGGCGGCCTTCACCAAGATCCGGAGCTGAATATCACTTTTGCCTCCAGCCGATACTCCCTGTCCGACGGGCGGGCGATGATCCTGGAGCAACTGGAAGATCAATACCGCTTGGAGATAGACTGGCGGCCAACGCCACCACAGTACGAACTGCACCTGAGCGACAGCCTGCTTTTGAAGGAGCACCTGACCACTGAAGACCCCGGACGCATCATCTGGGATGCACAGGAACGCACGGCACTAGTCCTGCGGGCCCCATTGTCAGAAGTACTGCAGCTCATGCAACGGGAACTGGGCGTGCCTGTGCACAACAACTTATCCGTCGGGGAAGTGCAGCTCTTCCGCGGGCACCTGGACTGCAGCAGTATCGCTGCCGCACGGTCATCACTGGCACAATTTGGGTTGTCGTTGCGACGTTCCAAAGCCTGCGCGCAGGTTGTCGTACGACAAAGACCGTTGCAATAGTGCTCCAGGCGCAAGCTTGCGGTCATTTTTTTATAGTTTTGCGGAATAAAATCTCGAATCTATGTCGGTAGAGGTGCAAAACCTGACCAAAATTTACGGTGAGCAAAAAGCAGTAAACGATATCTCCTTTGAGGCGAAGCCCGGGCAGGTACTAGGCTTCCTGGGCCCAAACGGTGCCGGGAAAACCACGACCATGAAGGTGCTGACCTGCTACATCCCGCAAAGCAGCGGCAAAGCCACCGTTTGCGGGTATGATGTACAGGAATCGCCTATGGAGGTGCGCCGGAACATCGGCTACCTGCCAGAGCATAACCCCCTGTACCTGGATATGTACGTTCGGGAGTACCTCCGGTTTATTGCCGGGCTCCACAAGATCAGCAAACCCGGTCAGCGCATCAGCGAGATGATAGAAATGACGGGGCTGGAACGGGAGCAGCGCAAGCCGATTGGTGCCCTTTCCAAAGGGTACCGGCAACGGGTAGGGCTGGCGCAGGCACTGCTGCATGACCCGCAGGTGCTGATATTGGATGAGCCTACCGCCGGCCTTGACCCCAATCAGCTGGCTGATATCCGGGCACTGATTAAAAAACTGGGGGAAGAGAAAACCGTGATTTTTTCCACCCACATCATGCAGGAAGTGAAAGCCATCTGCGACCGCGTGGTCATCATCAACCGGGGGAATCTCGTAGCGGATGACACCATCGACCACCTGCAGTCCGTCACTACCGGAGAGTCGGTGATTACGGTAGAGTTCCAAACTAAAATATCACAGCAGCAATTAAAGCGCATCAGCGGTGTGCGCGAAGTCCGTCACCTCAATGGGTATCGTTACCAAATCCTGGCAGAAGCGGAGGAGGACCTGCGGGCATCGGTCTTTGATTTCGCAGTGGACCAAAAAGTGAAGCTGCTTGAAATGCGCAAAGAAGTATTTGAAATGGACGAAGTATTCCAGCGCCTCACAAAGTAATCTTATATGCCTGTAACACGACTACTCACGATTAGCTGCTTCTTTTTCCTGCCGCTCTGGCTGGGCGCACAGGCTGATTCTGCTCAGTTAAAAGCCGCGTTTCGTTTTCAGGATGGGGTTTATTTATCTATTGCTGCCCTACAGGCCAATCAACCGGACTTCCAATGGAAAGCCCTACAGGCCAAACTCGCAGCGAATGCGGAATCTTACCGGGCACAGGCAGAATACATCCGCCCAATTGATGCCCCTCCACTTGCGGATGAGCAGATTTGGGGGATCGTGCTCGACGGGCTGCCTTATGTCCGCCTGCCCAGGGAGGTTACGAATGACTCCACCATCCTGCACTTTGCCGGGATGCGGGTACGCGGGCGGATCTGTTACTATGAATTCGAGCGGGAGGAAGAACGCCTAGTGGAGATCAAAGCCTACAATCCACTCACGGGCCGCCCTTTCCGGCGCGGTAATATTTCCAAACGGGAGATCATCAATGAGTCCCGTATTTTGCACCTGCCCACTGGTCAGGAAGGGCCCCTGGACCGGTCTACCCTGATGGGCATGATTGGAGACGATACCAAAATGTACCGCACCGTAGAAGAACTGCCCGAAAATGGCAGCACAGAAATGCTCTATAAATGTGTCTTGATCTACGATGACCGGAACCCGATCTTCATCCCTGTCCCGGATGCTTCAAAATCAAAAAATTAAGCGTACATGCAAAGCATATTCCTAAAGGAAGTCAACGCATTTTTCAGTTCCCTGATCGGCTATATTGTCGTCGGGGTTTTTCTGGTTGTTACCGGGCTCATTCTTTTTGTCTTCCCGGATACGAGCCTGCTGAATGTCAACTACGCCAGCCTTGGCCCGCTCTTTGAGATTGGCCCGATGGTCTTCCTTTTTCTGATTCCGGCGGTCACAATGCGCTCGTTTGCGGAGGAATACCAAAACGGCACGATTGAGCTGCTGGCCACGCGCCCCATCAGCAGCTTGCAGATCATTTTAGGCAAGTACCTGGCGTGTATCGTGCTGGTGCTTTTTGCCCTGCTCCCTACCTTGCTGTACTACTACACCGTTTATCAGTTGGGTTCACCGGTGGGCAACATCGATGGTGGAGCGGTGCTTGGCTCCTACATCGGGCTGTTTTTTCTGGCGGCGGTTTATGTAGCCATCGGGTTGTTTGCCTCCTCCCTGTCCAACAACCAAATTGTAGCCTTTCTCCTGGCCACCTTTCTGGGCTTCTTCCTCTACTACGGTTTTGATTTCATGAGCCGGCTGCCCGGCCTGGTAGGTAAGGTAGACGATGTGGTGCAAATGTTTGGTATCGACTACCACTACCGTTCTATCAGCCGCGGATTGATTGACAGCCGGGACCTCATTTACTTCTTGTCTGTGATTGCCCTTTTTCTGGGCCTCACCCTGTTTTCCATGGAACGCCGCAAGTGGTAAATCGACAAAAGGCATGATTCACACCCTGAAAGGCAACCCTCGCACAATTCTAATTGTATCATTGACTCAAAGAACGTAATCTGTACGCTCCAATGGCTAAGAAGCAACAAAAGACACAATTTGTAATTCAGCTGCTGCTCTTTTTCGGCATTCTGCTGTTTCTCAATATCCTGGCCAATGCGAGGATAGCGGGCAAGCCTTTGTATGGCTACCTGGATATGACGGAGGAAAAGCGCTTTACCCTGACAGAGCCAACCCGGGAGCTGCTGGAAGACCTGGACGACGTGGTCTACATCCGCGTGCTGCTGGAAGGTGAATTCCCGGCCGGTTTTAAGCGTTTGCGCAATGCTACGCAAGATATTCTGGACGACTTCCGGGGCGTCTCGGGCTATGTGGAGTATGAGTTTGAAAACCCCAATCAGGGTACGACACAAGAGATCAATGAGCGCCGCAAAAACCTGAGCGATCAGGGGATTACACCCACCCAACTGACCGTAAAAGGAGTGGAGGGCACTGAACGCAAGGTGATCTATCCTTATGCCATCATTTATTACAAAAACCGCGAGCTGGCCGTCAACCTGCTGGAAAACGATGTACCCGGCATGCCACAGGAACGCACCCTGAATAACTCTGTAGGCCTGCTGGAGTACAAGCTGGCCAATGCCATTCAGCAGCTGCGGTCCACGATTCAGCCCAACGTGCTATTCACCACCGGGCACGGGGAGCTTGAGCCTATAGAAACCGCTGACCTGCAAAAAACACTGGGAAGCTATTACGAGTTCGGGCGCATTAACCTGGACAGCGTCGTTTACATTGGCGAAGAGGCTGATCTGCTCATCGTCGCCAAGCCCACGCAACCTTTTTCCGAAAGAGACAAATTCAAAATTGACCAGTACGTTATGCAGGGCGGCAAAGTTTTATGGCTGCTGGATCAAGTCCGGGTAAGCCTCGACAGCCTGCAGGGCCGCGCCAAGTACTATCCCAATGAGTACGACCTGAACCTGGACGACCTGCTTTTCCGCTACGGGATACGTATTCAGCCCAACCTGGTCCTGGACCTGCAGTGCTCAAGCATCCCGCTGGTGGTAGGCATGCAGGGCAATGCGCCGCAGTTTGAGAACTTCCGTTACCCCTACCACCCGGTGGTCGCCCCCAAAGCCCGCCACCCTATTGTCAACAACCTCGGCCTGGTCAACTTTAAGTATCCCAGTACCATAGATTTGGATGTAACAACAAAAACCGAGATCAAAAAAACCCCACTGCTACAGTCCTCCGACAATACCCGCGTACAGTACATCCCGGTAGAGATGAACTTTGAATTCCTGCAGTACGACCTGGACCCCGACAAGTTTAAAGCAGAACCCCAAACGCTGGGGCTGTTGCTGGAAGGCACCTTCCCATCCCTTTACGAAAACCGGGTCACGGAGAGTATGCTACAGGGACTGCGAGACCTCAACCTCGAGTTCCGGGCGCAAAGCGAGCCCACCAAAATGGTGGTCATTTCCGATGGAGATATAGCCCGCAATAAAGTAGGACGGGACGGCAAGCAATTCAGCCCGCTGGGCTTCAATGAATTTGATAAATACCTTTTTGCCAATAAAGACCTGCTGGTCAATACCCTGGAGTATATGATCAACGAGGAGGGTGTCATACAGGCCCGTGGCAAGGAGGTCAAGCTACGATTGCTGGACTCGGTAGAAGCCCGGGAGCAAAAAGGGTTCTGGCAATTTCTGAATATTGGTGTGCCTTTGTTATTCCTCGCCCTTTTTGGATTTGTATACAACTTTGTCCGGCGGCGCCGATACGCTGCCTAATCAAACAACAGGTATAAAACACAGAGATGAAAAGAACCTTAATTTTACTGATTGTATTCTTGCTGCTGGGCGGCGGGGCATTTTGGTACCTCTCCACAGATGATGAACGCAATAAGATGACCCTGGCTGGCTCCGACCGGGATTTTGCCGTTGAGGACATGAGCAAGTTGCATAAAATCTTCATCGCCGGGCGCAAAGGCGAACGCACGACGCTGCTGCGCAATGACGAAGGCGGCTGGGATGTCGAGGGGGGCGGTAAAACCAACCCTAATGTTATGAACCCCCTACTGGAGGCTATCCATAACGTGCGGATCAAATACAAGCCCTCAGATAATGCGTTGAAAAACATGGTCAATGTACTGGCCACACAGAGCAAAAAGGTGGAACTCTACGACAAGGAAGGGAACCTGCTCAAAGCCTATTACATTGGCGGCTCAACAGCGGACGAACGGGGCACCTACATTATTATGGACGGCGCAGAACAGCCGTATGTAGCCGAAATGCCGGGCTTTTCAGGCAACCTAAGCGTCCGGTTTGACCGCCTCGGCGACGAATGGCGCGATAAGAACCTGTTTTCTAAAAAGGTGGAAGACATCAAATACCTTTCGGTCGAATACCCCAAACAGAAGAACCAGTCTTTCATTCTGGAGGCTTCGGGCAGCGACTTTACGGTGAAGCCGTTCTACGATATCACGCCTGAAATACAGCGCCCTTTCAAGGAGGGCAGTGTAGAAGCCTGTCTGACCAACTTCGAAAGCGTCGGCGCAGAAGCTTTCCGCAATCAACACTCGGGCCGGGACTCTATTTTGCAGACCATCCCCTTCTGCAGCATCACGCTGGTCAACAAGAGCGAAGACACCACGCGTGCTGTCTTCTACCCAATTATCAAGGAAACCATCACTACTCAGGATCGCAAAACCGGAGACTACGTCACCACAGGCGGGTACCTGGACCGCTACTTTGTGCTCCGCAACCAAAAGGACTTTATGCTGGCACAGCAAATCGTGGTGCAAAAGGTCTTTTGGGGGTACGGCTCCTTCTATCAGGATACGAATCTGCTGAATTGATAATCGAGGAGTACTCAAAAGCCTGCTGGAGCCCATTCCGTAAACCAAACCGAGCCGGATCATGAACCATCAACTGCCATTCACCCCTCAGCGAGCAGGCCGGAATGCCCTCATCGCAACGCTGCTCCTGCTCATCGGGCTAGGCGCTGCACCTTCTGAGCGCTGGGGTTTTTGGGGGCACCGCCGGCTCAACCGAATGGCGGTATTCACCCTCCCGCCGGAGATGATCGTCTTCTACAAGAAAAACCTGGAGTACGTCACCGAACATGCCGTAGACCCCGACAAACGGCGTTACGCCACCCGGCATGAAGCCGTGCGCCACTATATTGATATCGACCACTGGGGCACTTATCCGTTTCCTGAAGTGCCAAGAGATTGGACAGAAGCCCTGATGAAATTCACGGAAGTAGGGGTAGTGAATGCGGCAGGAGATACCACCCGCCTCTATCGGGATACCATCAGGCGGCAGGTCCTAATCAGCCTGGAGACGGAAGGCGGAGCGTTGCAAATCCCCTATCAATCGGACTACAAGACTTACTTCATTCAGGAAATCATGCCACAGTACTATGAGGACGAATGGAAGCTGAGTTGCGACACCCTGGCGATGCTATTCGGGCTGAGCCCGGGCGCGATTGATTGCGAAAAAGCCTACGCGGTGGACCACTTCTCGGAGTATGGTATTGTGCCTTATCATTTGCCCGCTATGCAGCGCCGCCTTACTGCGGCCTTCCGCAACCGGGATATCCCCAGTATTCTTCGTACCTCTGCTGAGTTTGGACATTATATCGGGGATGCACATGTGCCCCTTCACACCACTACAAACTACAATGGGCAGCTCACCGATCAGGTGGGTATACACGCTTTTTGGGAAAGCCGCATCCCGGAGCTGTTTGCTGACCAAATGTACGACTACTTTGTAGGCAAGGCGGAGTACATCTCTAACCCTAAAGACTACTACTGGGAAGTGGTGCTGGACAGCCATGAACTGGTGGACAGCGTATTGCAAATAGAACGGGAACTCAGCGAGACGTTCCCGGAAGACAAGCAATACTGCTACGAAGAGCGCCTGGGCCGGACGATACGCACTCAATGTCGGGAATATGCCAATGCCTATCAGCAGCGCATGAAGGGCATGGTGGAGGACCGGATGCGGGCTACGATCCTTTCCATTGGCAGCGCCTGGTACACCGCCTGGGTAGATGCCGGGCAGCCTGACCTGAATACTATCGATAAATACCAGTTATCACCAGAAGAGATGGAAGAGCTGCAAGTGTTGGAAGAAAAAGTCCGAACGGGTGGCCAGAAAGGCCGGGCCCACGATTAACAGCCCATCACAGTTTGGGGTTCACCTTCCCATACGTCCATACATCTAATATCCGCCCCTTCTTCACGATCGCTTTACGGGCAATGCCCTCCCGTTCGAAACCTGCTTTCTCCAGTACCCGTTGGGAAGAGGTGTTCGTATGAAAGACATTGGCATACACCCGGCTGTGCTGTAAGTCTTCAAAGGCGTGCTGGACAATCAGCGAGATAGCCCCGGTCATAATCCCTTGTCCCCAGAATGGCTCGCCCAGCCAGTACCCTAGCTCTACTGAGGCCGCGTAAATATCGGGCTTGAAGATCAGGCTGATGACGCCTATGAGCCCTTCTCCCCGATCGATGGCGAAAACCGATTCTCCCTCATTTTCTGCTGCGTAGTTGATAAACCAATGCGCACTTTCCAGGGTGTAGGGGCTTGGAAACCGGTCCATGAGGTTGGCGGCAATTTTTGGGTTGTTGGCATAGGTGGTCAGTTGTGGTGCGTCTGCTTTGGTCAGGCGACGCAGCTGTAGGTCTCGTCTCTGTAATGCTTTTTGCCGGAAGGCTGTCTGGAAGTTGGGTATGGGTATCGTTGGCATGATCCGGAGATTTCAAGTGGAAACGTCGAGCCTCATGTAATCGTTCCTCTGGAGGATATACCGGTGCCCAAAAACCATACCTTCCTTCCCCCTTTAAGTTAAGTGGCACCTGTTGAGTCGCCACCTGACTTGCTGCCGATAGCCCACTCTCAGTCCGGGATTTTATACTTGCCGATTAATTGTGACGTTTTGGGTGGGGGGGAGTTTTAAACCACGGAATACACGGAAGGGGGGTTATTGCGACGCTTTGGAGGGCAGGGGGGGGAACCACGGAATACACGGAATACACGGAAGGGGGGGTATTGCGACGCTTTGGAGGGCAGGGGGGGAACCACGGAATACACGGAATACACGGAAGGGGGGGTTATTGCGACGCCTTGGAAGCACGAAACATCGTCTGTGTGTTCTGTGTGTTCTGTGGTCCTCTATTCACAGCACGCTGGGGGCAGGGGGGGAACCACGGAATACACGGAATACACGGAAGGGGGGTTAATTGCGACGCCTTGGAAGCACGAAACATCGTCTGTGTGTTCTGTGTGTTCTGTGGTCCTCTATCCACAGCACGCTGGGGGCAGGGGGTGAACCACGGAATACACGGAATACACGGAAGGGGGGTTATTGCGACGCCTTGGTCGGTTTGAAAAATCACCCTACTCATCAAACAAAGTACCAGCCCGTCCGGGAGGTACAGCGCCCAGGTGTTTGTAGGCCTTTTCCGTTGCTTCCCGCCCACGGGGCGTCCGTTGAATATAGCCCTCCATGATCAGGAAAGGCTCGTGTACTTCTTCAATCGTGCCAGCCTCCTCTCCTACTGCCGTACCTATGGTGGTGATGCCCACCGGGCCACCTTTAAACTTATGAATGATGGTCGATAAAATCTTGTTATCCATCTCATCCAAGCCTCCTTCGTCTACATTGAGTGCAGAAAGGCCATACTCTGCGATCTTGCGATCGATGGTCCCGTCCCCTTTAATTTGGGCAAAGTCCCGGATACGCCGTAACAACGCATTGGCAATACGTGGCGTACCCCGGCTGCGGCGGGCAATCTCTTTGGCACCATCTTCCGTGATCGGAACATCGAGTATCCCGGCTGATCGCTTGATGATGCGATTAAGGGTTTTGGTATCGTAATAATCCAGGTGACAGTTGATGCCGAAACGGGCACGCATGGGCGCAGTGAGCAGGCCCATACGCGTGGTAGCCCCAATCAGGGTGAAAGGGTTGAGGGCAATCTGTATACTCCGCGCATTGGGGCCACTGTCAATCATGATATCGATACGATAGTCCTCCATTGCCGAGTACAGGTACTCTTCCACCACGGTATTGAGGCGGTGGATTTCATCAATGAAGAGGACATCGCCTTCTTCCAGATTGGTGAGCAGGCCTGCCAGGTCGCCCGGTTTTTCCAGTACCGGCCCGGAGGTCATTTTTAGCTCTGCCTGCAGTTCGTTGGCAATGATATGAGAAAGGGTAGTCTTGCCCAAGCCCGGAGGGCCATGCAAAAGTACATGGTCCAGAGCTTCTCCCCTGCCCAGGGCCGCCTGAATAAAAATCTGTAAGTTCTCCACGATCTTAGGCTGCCCGCTAAAGTCATCCAGGGCCTGGGGCCGGAGCTGTACTTCAGTGCTTTGCTCATCGGGCGAAAACTCTTCGCCGGTAGGATCGAGGTATGGATTGCTCATGTATGCCGTTTTGTAGTCTGGACAAATATGGCATTTTTTTTGGGAACCGGCCAGGGCAGGCCTTTTATTCTACAGGCTCATTTCGAGACCAGAACCGGACCTCAGGCAAAAGGGTTACAGTTCCCTGCTCCTCCCGCCCCCCCTGCTATTACCGCTACTAATCTGCTTTTAACTGCTGACTAACGGCATAGACCGAAGCCGCTCCCCGGTGAGCCGGAAAGCTGCGTTGGCAATCGCTGCACCAATGGGTCCCATCGGGGGTTCACCAACGGCACCTGGCGCATCACCGTTTTCCAGTATGACGACGTCAATTTCCCGGGGTGCATCCCGCATCAGCGCCATTCGGTAAGGCCCGTATATGCTGGGCAGAAGCTGGCCATCTTTCACGATCATGCGCTCGTACATGGCTGCACTCTGCCCCATAATGATGTTGCCTTCGCACTGTGCCCGGATCTGATCAGGGTTGACCGCCATACCGGGATCAATCGCACAGGTAACTTTTTGGACTTTGATTTGCCCATCCTCCATCGTCACCTCAACAACGTGGGCACAGGGGGTATTGGCATCCGTTGAAGCTGCAAACCCCATAGCTCTGCCGTTGACGACTTCGTCTTTCCACCCCGCTTTTTGAGCCGCTGCTTTAATCACCTCACTCAACCGGTAGCCTGCTTCATCGTCCTGAATGTGCTCCAGGCGGAACTGCACAGGGTCCTTCCCTGCCTTGATGGCCAGTTCGTCCATAAAACTCTCGATAGCGAAGGTATTAGCCAGAAGGCCCAGGCTCCGCCACCAGCTGGTCGCGAAAGGGAGTTTCACCCGCCATGAAACGGTACGTAAGTTGGGGATAGCCCGGTACTGAATCATACCACCCCGCCAGGCGCCAATATCGGCCCCCAGAATAGGCTCTGCAATGCCGGGGAACATAGGGGAACCGAACATGACGTCACCACTAGACAAGTTATGCTCAATCGCTTTGATTTTGCCGTTTTCATCCAGCTTGCCACGCATAATGTGGTGGGTTGGTGGCCGGAAGGTATCGTTCTGAAACTCCTCCTTCCGATTGAAAAAGCACTTCACAGGCTTGCCCACCGCCTTGGAAAGCACAGCCGCCTGAACCGCGTTGGGCGTGTGCAACCGCCGCCCGAACCCACCACCGAGATAAGTGGGGATAAGGTTCACAGCTTCCGGAGCCAGTCCAAGCCGGTCGGCTACTTCCTTTCGGGTCAGATTTACCACCTGTGTGGACATAATTACCGTTGCTTTATCTCCCTCTACATGTGCGACCGCGCCATTGGGCTCCAGTTGGGCATGTGCACCAATCGGGCTGGTAAATTCAGCCGTGACGACATCTTCCTCATTGTTCAGTATGCGTTTGGCACGGCCCGACTTTTGGATGGTCACCGGATCACCCTGCCCCACTTTAATCATAGCCTCGATATCCTCCGACTGCCAGTTCCGGTCAGTCTTCCAGACTGCTTTGATGGCCTGCCGGGCCTGTTCGGCCTCCATACGGGATGTGGCAACTACGCCTACAAAGTCGGGCTCCGTGACAATTTTGACCACCCCGGGCATATTTTCAGCCTTGCTCGTATCTGCCTCCACAAAGGTGGCACCGACTTGGTCCGGACGAACGACCGCGCCAAAAAGCATACCCGGCAGGCTGGCATCCATCCCAAACATCGGAGCGCCCAAAACTTTGTCTTTCAGGTCAACCCGGGGGATTGGCTTACCCACATATTTATAGGCCGAAACATCTTTGAGCGGAGGCGTGTCCGGCATTTCCCACTCGGTTACGTTCTTTACGATCTCGCCGTAGGTTAATGATTGGCCGTTGGCTGATACTACGCCATCGCTGACACTCAAAGCAGTGACCTCTGCGCCCAGCTGTTTTGCCGCTTCGATCTTCAGCATCTCGCGCATAGTTGCAGCCAGTTCCCGCAGGGGTTGCCAGAGTCCGGAAATCGAAAGGCTCCCGCCCGTGGACATTCCATCGATATTGCCGGAATCGGTTGGTGCATGTATGACTTTTATTTGCTGAATATTCACCTCCAATTCGTCCGCTGCGATTTGGGCAAGCCCGGTGAAGGTGCCCTGCCCCATTTCCACCTTGGGCGAGTTGAGGATGACCTCATTTTCAGCAGTGACTTCAAACCATAAGCGAGGCTCATCGGTATTGCCCATGTAGGGTGTTTCCGCAGAATTAGCCAGACTGGCAAGAGTGCGCCGCCACAGCGGCCGGGTAAAATAGGTAGCGCCAATGGCTACGCCCACCCCTACGGTCGACCGAATGATAAATTTCCTTCTGGAGAATTTCTTTTTAGGTTTTGTGTCGCTCATGAGGTTTGGGTTTTGGCGTTTTGTGATTGGATATCGGCTGCCCGGTGGATGGCTTTCCGCATGCGGTAGTAAGTAGCACAACGGCAAACATTGACGATATTGTTGTCAATATCTTCATCAGTAGGGTGGGGAATTTGTTCCAGCAAAGCTGCTGTGGCCATCATAAAACCCGGCTGACAATAGCCACACTGCGGGACTACCTCTTCCATCCAAGCTTGCTGAACGGGGTGCAGTTGATCCCCATCGGAGAGCCCTTCGATGGTGGTGATGTTTTTTCCCTCTGCGTACTTCACGGCGTAGGAACAGGAGCGGATTGCCTTGCCATCCACATGGAGGGTACAGGCGCCACAGGCCGCCTTGCCGCAGCCAAATTTAGTGCCTTTCAGGTCAAGCATATCCCGAACGACCCACAGCAGGGGCGTATCGCCGTCCACGTCAAGGGAAGTGGGCTTCCCGTTTATGTTGAATGAAATAGTCATGATGGTTTATTTTCCGGTTGATCAGATTATTCTTCGGGGATCGGAGCGCCGCCCGCAGCCCAGGTTTTCACGGCTTTGATGTATTCCGCTTTAGGTACGGGCGGCTTTTCCCGCGGGGTGCCATTCGCATCGACGCCCGGTTCCCAGGCCCAGAGCACCAACTCGTGCTCCGTGAGGTGGTGTACCGTTTCGGCCAGCGTCCTGCCGCCGTTATTTTCCGGATTGAGCATTGACTTTGCAATTTCTACACGGGACAGCCCCTGCCAGGCCATCTTCCGGGGCGCCAGGCTCCACTCCGGCGCTCCGGGTACCCCTGAGTGGTTGTTGTTCTCCTGTTGGTGGCAGGTCTGGCACTGTAGCGCGGCAACTCCATGGTTCTCAGGGCCTCGCTGCACTTCAAAATTATGGATATGGCTGTCCTCCCCTTGTCGCGGATAATCATCGGATGGGTGGCAATTAACACAGCGCTTATGGGTCAGCACCTGCATCATAAGGTCGAAGGCTTTCTCCGGTGTTAGTTCGGTCTGAGCTGAGGCCGAGGGTACCGTAGGCACAGGGCCAGAAGCCGGCTCCTTAGAATAGCCCAGCCCTACAACGAGCCCGGGGATAACCAAACAGGCTACTAAGCAGACACGGTAAGTTCTATTTATCATGATCAAAGGTTTAGGTGTACTTCATTTTTTCGGATCTATCCGGAAGGCAGCTATCTCCAAAAGTAAGGCAAAATCTTTCTTCCTTTCTTTCCAGTCTGCTCCCGGTTACTGACAGAACATGCCGGATGGTTGAACGTTATAGCCACAAGTTCGGGGATTCTCATCGTTCTTTTCCGCATTTATTCAGGAAATCCTAACATTTTTCCGGGAATCAGCCCACGTACCCGCAATAACCCTCAAACTTTACTTTTCTTTGAAACTCCAACGCTTGAAACTGAGCGCAGTACAGCCCTTTTGAATAGCAGTCTGCATCAACAGCACGAGCAGAGCAAGGGCGTTGAGAACCCGGCGTACAGAACAGGGTATGCCGCTTTTTAAAGCAAGACCGCACCGGATTGAGCCTGGAAAGTGCCAGAACCAGGATTTTCACAGACCTTTAAAAACCAAATCGCTTTGATCTTAATCAGTATTCTCCTCTTATTTGCCAGTTGCGCGGTTGCCCTTTGGGCTTACCTGAACTACAACCCACAGTTTGGCGGTCCGGTCACGGCTAAGCACCAGCAAAAGTACACTCAGTCGCCACAGTGGAACGGGCAGATTTTTGTTAACCAAAGCCCGACAAGCGATGACGTCAACCTCTCCAATCTCCCCGAACTGATCAGAGCCAACTTGAAAGATGCCAAACGCAAGATTCCACAGCGCCCCATCCCGGTTGAGCCCTTTGACCAGAAAGCCTGGTCCGGCTCAACGGCTCCTTTCCAGTTTATTTGGTACGGGCATTCGGTTTGTCTGATGCGGTTAGGCGGTCAGAACCTACTCATTGACCCTATGTTTGGCCCGGATGCGTCACCAGTTGGCCCCATTCGCACCAATCGGTTTAGCGAAAATACCCTTGGGCTTATTCAGCAGTTGCCGGAACTGGATGCCGTATTTCTTACCCACGACCATTACGACCACCTGGACTACCAGAGCATTCAGCGCCTCAAAGGCAAGGTTGGGCATTATTTCGTTGCCCTTGGGGTCAAGCGCCATTTGGTACGCTGGGGTATTGCTCCCGAACGCATCACCGAACTCGACTGGTGGGATCAGGGGCAGTTGGGTGACATAACCTTCACCTTTACTCCCTCCCGTCACTTTTCCGGGCGTGGCCTGACCGACCGGACCAAATGTCTGTGGGGCGGCTGGGTCTTTCAGGTACCGGACTACAAGGTCTACTGGAGCGGCGATGGCGGTTATGACACCCACTTCCGGGAAATTGGGGAGCGCTTCGGCCCCTTCGACTGGGCCTTTATGGAATGCGGGCAGTACTACAAACTCTGGACGCAGATACATGCCCTGCCGGAGGAAGCGGTGCAGGTGGCGATTGAAGCAGGTGCAAAAGTGAGCACGCCGGTACACTGGGGCGGCTTCAAGCTTGCCCCACACGACTGGCGGGATCCGGTACAAAGATTTGTTAAGGCGGCACAACAGGAGCAGTTGCCAATTGCTGTCCCGAAAATCGGGCAAAGGTTAACCAGTGAAGCTCCGCTACCGACCAGTCCGTGGTGGGAAGATTACAACTAAACCCCAATTCATATGATTGTTACCAAAAGTGTCAGTGTAGGAAAACTCATCCGATGGTCTGGCCACCATATACTATGGTTAGTGAGCGGGGCAACCGCTATTGCCTTTTTATACCGCTACGAATGGCTCAACTTTAGTATTCCCTGGTTGCCAGTTTCAGTCATTGGAACGGCTGTGGCCTTTTATGTTGGCTTCAAAAACAACAGCGCCTACGACCGAATGTGGGAAGCCCGGAAAATATGGGGAGCGATCATCAATACCAGTCGGGCGTGGGGAACCTATATTGATAGCTTTGTCTCCAATTTGTTTGCAGACGATCCTCAACCCGATAAGGTGATTAAAGATATAAAAAAGCAGCTGATTTACCGGCACATTGGCTGGCTTTACGCGCTGCGCAGTCAACTGCTGATGCCCACACCTTGGGAACATATCAGCCAGGGTGGACACCTTGCCCGAACGGCTGATTTCTACCAAAGAGAGTTCGGAGTCGGTCTTGTGGATGACCAGGTGACCCGGACAGAGTTAGCGTTGTTCCTGCCAAAAGCAGAACATGACCAACTTATCAATAATGTCAACACCGCCACCCAAATCATTAATGCGCAGTCCCGGGACCTGACAGCCATTCGCGAACAGGGGCTAATTGATGATTTCCGTCATATGGAACTCATGAAGCTCCTTTATGATTTCTATGATCATCAGGGCAAATGCGAACGTATCAAGAAATTCCCCCTGCCCCGGCAGTATGCCAATATGAGCCGGTATTTTGTGGGGATTTTCATCTTCCTGTTACCCTTCGCGATGATCCCTGAACTCATGGAGCTCGGGGAATGGGGCTTCTGGATGTCTATTCCGATCACAGCACTTATTGGCTGGGTCTACGTGATGATGGAGGTGGTTGGCGATTACTCTGAAAACCCTTTCCAGGGCATGGCAAACGATATTCCGATGCTATCGCTATGCAGGGTGATTGAGATTGACCTTAGAGAAATGCTGGGGGAAACAGATCTGCCTCCGGCAATCAAAGCCAGGAAAGGAATATTGATGTAATGCTTACTTATGCCTGATTTAACTTCCATTCCCAAAGGAAAAATCCTCCAACGCACTGGCGAACGGTACACCAAGGTATACCGGGTCAAAAAGGGCTTATTGCGCAGCTATATCATAGATGCCAAAGGGAAGGAGCATATCTTCATGTTTGCTCCGGAAGGTTGGATTATTGCCGATAGCCATCCACCGGATACTGCCTGTGATTTATTTATTGATGCCCTTGAAGATACCGAAGTGCTCATTTTAGAAAAGGACCTGCAAAGCCCCAACCTGAATACTGCTGCCCTGCTCCGGAGGATAGCCGTATTACAGGAGCGGGTGCTTATGTTGATGAGCACTCCCGCACTGGAAAGATACCAGCATTTTACCGCTACTTACCCCAACTTACTGCAAAGAGTACCCCAGCGAATGGTTGCTTCTTACCTCGGTATAACGCCTGAGGCACTGAGTAAGCTCAAAAGTGAATGGCATAGAAAGCGATAACGCTCTATTCAAATGATAGGGCCAAATCCTTAATCTAGATTAATGCTATTCTCCCCGGTTCTGCCCAATATTGTGTTTGAAAACCAAACACGGTATTTATTATGAAAACCAAGAATATACTAGCCTGGATAATTGCAGTACTGCTTTCCCTGGCATTCCTTATGGCGGGCATTACGAAAATAACCGGGCAGGCTGAAATGGTCCTGAACTTTGAACGGTGGGGGATCTCCAAAAATATGATGTACTTTATAGGTCTCTGTGAAATAGCAGCTGCTGTTGGCATGTACCTGAAAAAATGGCGAGCGCTTGCAGCTATCGGGCTTGCTTTACTCCTGCTGGGCGCAATCGGCACCCATATTCGCGTTGGGGAGCCTTTTATTCCACCCCTCGTACTGCTGATTTTGTCCGGGCTACTGGTTTGGCTGAGAAAAGAAGAACTCCTTAACCTACGAAAGCAAGGCTTCAAATAGCGCATTGCATTTGAGGCTGTGTATTGTAAAACGTTGTAAGTCATCGCAGGTGAGGGTATTTGCCCCCACACCATTCAAAACCAATTCTTATGAATCCATCCTTAATTCTTAAAATCGTTGCCGTGTTATGGGCAATATGGGGCATCGTTCATGTTTTTGCCGGTGCAGCGACTATCACCTTTGCGCTTAGTGGCGAAATAAGCACTGCTATTGGTGGCATTGCCGATGCGGTATCAGGCGACAAGCTTGACCAATCCTATCCAAATGCGTTAGCCGGCATACTGAGCCAGCATGGCTTCAACCTCCTGTGGTTTGGGCTGGTCACTTTGATTGGCAGCTTTTGGGTCTGGAAACAAAAATGGCTTGCCGTAGGCCTGGCCGCTCTGGTCGGAGGCCTGGCAGACTTAGGGTATTTTTTATTTTTGGACCTGGGGGGATATGTGAATTTTATTCCTGGCACCATCATGACCCTGATTTCAGGTTCTGCTCTTATTCTGAGCCTGATTGCTTACAGAAAGAGGGGCTTTAAAACACCCCTGCCTCAATAAGCGCTGCAAAGGAGTCTTCCATCGTTTCCTGCATAGGCCGGTATGTGACCCCCAGCTTCTCCCGGCTCTTGCTGTTGTCCGCACGCCAGACGTGGTTGACGTTGTTGCGCAGAAACTTGCGGTCCAGAGATTTGTCCAACAACGGGCCGGCAAGAACCACCAGCCACTTAGGCAGGGCATTCTTAGGCACCGGATAGTCTTTGCCGTATTTGGGCTGTAAAGCCTGGGCTAATGCCAGAAAGTTGGTATTGTGCCCGCAGGTGATATGCCGGCCTTCTGCCTCCGGGCGGAACCCCGCCTGAAAGTGAGCATCAGCGACATCGCGTACATCCACCAGGCCGATACCGACATTAGGTACACCGGTCTTAAGGGTACCATCGCCCAGTTGCTTGAGCAGGTTGAAGCTTTCGGAAGTTGTGGCTTTAGGATTGAGGGGCGGGCCCATCACCAGGCAGGGGTTGATGACCACGAGGTCCCAGCGGTCCTGCTTTTCATTAATCTCCCAGGCGGCACGCTCCGCCATGGTCTTGGAGTAGGAATAGGGCTGATAATCCAGGGAGGCAGTGGTATTCCAGATGTCTTCGGTAAGTACGCCATTAGGGGCATTTTTCACTTCAATGGCATCGGTATAGATGGAAGCGCAGCTGCTGGTGAGGACTACCCGCTTGACGGAGGCCGTTTTGTTGGCTTGCTCCAGCACATTTTTTGTACCCAGGACCGCAGGGTCTACAAGGTCTCTTTGTGCGTCTTCAAAGTTGGAGGTAAAGGGGGAAGCGGTGTGGTAAACGAGTTCGCAGCCTTCCATAGCCTCGGCGTAGGAACCGTCTTTCAGCAGATCAGCTTTAAAGTATTTGATGGAGCCTTTTGATGCGGCAGCAATCTGCTCCAGGTGGGCAATTTTTTCGGTTTTTGAAGGGTTCCTGACCGCAGCGTGGACCGTTAGGCCGGCTTCGAGGAGTTGCTTCACCAGCCATCCGGCTACGTACCCGGTAGCGCCGGTTACCATTACGGGTTTACTTTGATCTATCGTGGTCATCGAGTTTGAATTTTAATGTTTGTATGGAATGGGCCGCAGCAGACTATTCTACCAATGGCTTTAGCACCCGGTGAACAGCTGACTACGGCAGAAATGATGCTTAATTTAACGAACGGAATTCCTGTGGTGTTTGCCCCGTTTTTGCTTTAAACAGGCGGCTGAAGTAGTGCGGGTAATTAAAGCCCAGCTCATAGGCAATGCCGCTGATGGTGTCCTGACTGTTCAGGAGCAGGTATTTGGCCCGTTCCACCACAAAATTATTGATATGGTCTTTAGCGGACCGGCCGGTTTCTTTTTTCAGCAGGTCGCTAAGGTAATCCGCTGAAAGGTGAACCTGTTCTGCCAGGTGTTGTACAGAGGGCGTACCCTGCTGAATCAGCTGCTCAGACTCAAAGTAGTCTTTCAATGCACGCTCAAAGCGGGTCAACAGGCCTTTATTAGCCGTAGTACGGGTATTGAACTGCCGGGCGTAGTAGCGGGCACAATAGTTGAGCAGCAGCTCGATATTGGTAACGATAACGTTTTGGCTGTGATCATCAATGCGCTGCTCGTACTCCTCTTTGATGTTGCGGATGCACTGCGTGATCGTGTCCTTTTCTGCATCGGACAGGTGCAGGGCTTCGTGGATCTCATAGGAGAAGAACGTGTACTGCCCGATTTTTTTCCCCAGGCTCGTAGCGCGGATCAGGTCGGGGTGAAAAAACAGCATCCAGCCTTCTTCATCTTCTGCCACTTCCCCGCTTACCGATACGACTTGCTGCGGAGCGGTGAAGACCAGTGCGCCTTCCTCGAAATCGTAGTGGTTGCGCCCGTACTCTATTCCGCAATCGGTTGTTTTCAGCCATACAGCGTAGAAGTTGGAGACTACGCGTACATTCCTCATTTGAGGGGAGACCTGTAGCTCCTGCGGGTCAAGTACGGTGATGAGCGGGTGCTTGGGCTTATCACAGCCCAAAAGTTCATGGAGCTGGGAAATGGATTCGATCTTTAAAAACTGGTCAGACATTATTACTGCATTTCTTTAGTGCAAAGGTGAGCACATTCCAGCTTTGCGGAGAACACAATTTAGCGAATCGGCAACACATTTCCGGGAAATTGTTCCTCTGGCAACCAAGAGCAGACTACAGGCATTCCTGGCGAGCATGAAAACTGGAAAGCAGGTAATAACCATTGAGGCTGCCTCTGTATCAAGAGACAGCCTCATCATCAGGTTTCAAAAGCCTAAACAAAATAGCAGGTTTAGAACTGCTTCCGGACAATTTTCAGTATTTCCCGGTTACCATCTGCATGTTGCACTTCGAGATAGTACAGACCGGCAGCGAGGTAGACGTTGCTCCATCTGTGGTCTTTGGTTCCTTCCGGCAAGGTCACCTGACTAATCACCTGTCCCAAATCATTGCGGAGTATCGCGTGGGCCGGAGCTTGAAGTGGCTGCTCAAAGCGCAGGGTGAAAACGCCAAGTGTCGGGTTCGGGAAGACTTTAGCCTGGTAGCGCACACTTGAATCCTTACTTTGACTACGGTTGCTTTCTATGCCTCCTGTTGGGGGTGCGAAGTTGTTCTCTACAGTTACGGTAGCAGTACAAGTGCTGCTATTGTCATTATCGTCAGTTACGGTGAGCGTAACAGTATTATCACCTACATCAGCAATACCAAAAGTAGTGATATCCAAAGCCAGCCCTGATACCCCACAGGCATCCGTGGAGCCATTTTCAATATCTGCAACGGTGATACTGGCCGAACCATTCATACCCAGCTGAATCGTCAGGTCCTGGCACTGGGCAACCGGGGCGATATTGTCCTCTACAGTAATATTGGCCGTGCAGGAACTGCTATTGCCATTGACATCGGTGGCGGTGAGCGTGACGGTCTGAGCCCCTACATCGTCACAGCTAAACTCCGTTTTATCAAGACTTAGCGTAGCGATTTCGCATGCATCGTTGGAGCCGTTATTGACTTGTCCGGGGGTAAGGAAACCTTCGCCAAAGTCATCCAACTGAACGGTGAGGTCCTGGCAAAGGGCCTGAGGGGCTACGTTGTCTGCTACCGTTACGGTGGCCGTACAACTGCTGCTGTTGCCGTTGTTGTCAACCACTGTCAAGGTGATGGATTGCGTACCAATATCACCACAGTCAAAGCTGTTCACATTCAGGCTACGGGTAGCGATTCCACAGGCATCCGACGAACTACCGTCCACCTGGGCAGCAGTCAGACTAGCATTGCCGGAAGCATCAAGCTGCACTGTCACATCTTCACACAACGCCTGTGGAGCGACGTTGTCCACGACCGTCACATTGGCCGTGCAGGTGCTGCTATTGCCATTGAGGTCAGTCACGGTCAGCTCAACACTCGCGCTGCCCACATCTTCACAATCGAAGCTCGTCTGGCTCAGACTTAGGCTGGAAATGCCACACGCATCACCTGAACCGCCATCTATCTGGTCTGTGTTCAGGGCACCGTTGCCAAAGGCATCAAGCTGCACCGTCACATCTTCACACAACGCCTGTGGAGCGACGTTGTCCACGACCGTGACCGTAGAAGTACAAGTGCTGCTGTTGCCGTTGACGTCCGTGGCTGTTAACGTAACGCTCCGGATGCCCACATCACTGCAATCGAAGCTCGTCTGGCTCAGGCTCAGGCCGGAAAGGCTACAGGCATCACCTGAACCGCCATCTATCTGGTCTGTGTTCAGGGCACCGTTGCCAAAGGCATCAAGCTGTACCGTCGCATCTTCACACAGCGCTTCTGGTGCGATGTTGTCTTCCACGGTGACCGTAGAAGTACAAGTGCTGCTGTTGCCATTGAGGTCAGTCACGGTCAGGGTAACAGTCTGGCTGCCCACATCCACACAACCGAAGCTCGTCTGGCTCAGGCTCAGGCCGGAAAGGCTACAGGCATCACCTGAACCGCCATCTATCTGGTCTGTGTTCAGAGCACCGCTGCCGAAGGCATCAAGCTGCACCGTCACATCTTCACACAACGCCTGTGGAGCGACGTTGTCCACGACCGTTACGTTGACCGTGCAAGTGCTGCTGTTGCCGTTGAGATCCGTTACTGTCAGCTCAACACTCTGGCTGCCCACATCTTCACAATTGAAGCTCGTCTGGCTCAGGCTTAGACTGGAAATGTCGCAGGCATCGTTGGAACCGCCGTTTACCTGGGCGGCACTCAGGGCACCGTTGCCAAAGGCATCGAGCTGTACCGTCACATCTTCACACAACGCCTGTGGGGCGACGTTGTCCACGACCGTGACCGTAGAAGTACAGGTGCTGGTGTTGCCATTAACGTCTGTTGCGGTAAGCGTGACTGTATTTGTACCTACATCACCGCAATCAAAAGCAGTCTTGTCCAGGCTTAGGCTGAAAATGCCGCACCCATCGCCAGAACCGCTATCTACCTGGGCGGTGCTCAGAGCACCGTTGCCAGAGGCATCAAGCTGTACCGTAACGTCCTGGCAAAGCGCCTGTGGAGCTACATTATCCACTACCGTGACCGTAGAAGTACAAGTGCTGGTATTGCCATTGACGTCAGTTGCGGTAAGTGTGACTGTATTTGTACCTACATCATTGCAATCAAAAGTGGTCTTGTCCAGACTGAGGCTGGCGAGCCCGCAAGGATCAATCTCACCTTCGAAGACCTGGCCGGGAGTAATACTTCCTGCACCGGAAGCGTCAAGTTGTACGGTCCGGTCTTCGCAGAGTGCCGCGGGAATCGTATTATCCTCCACCGAAACCGTAGCGGTACAGGTGCTAAGATTGCCATTTACATCCGTTACGGAAAGCGTGACCGTATTTTCACCAACATCACCACAATCAAATACGGTCTGATCAAGACTGAGTTGCAGAACGCTGCAGGCATCATTCGATCCATTATCAATTTGACCGGCAGTAATTGTAGCATTTCCGGAGGCATCCAGCGCAACGGTGATGTCCTGGCAAAGCGCCTGAGGAGCAACGTTGTCCTCAACGGTTACCGTGGCGGTACAGATGTTGCTGTTGCCGTTATTATCTGTAACCGCAAGAATTACTGAATTGGCTCCCAAATCATTACAGGTGAATTCAGATTGGTCGATTGCGACTTCGGCAACGCCACAGGCATCGTTCGAGCCGTTATTTACCTGAGCAGCAGACAGGCTGCCCATTCCCGCAGCATCCAACTGAACCGTCACATTCTGGCATAAGGCTTCAGGAGCCGTATTGTCTACCACGGTCACTACGGCCATACAGGCACTCATGTTGCCACTGAAGTCCTCTACGGTGAGCAGAACGTTGTTCGGACCAATATCCTCGCAATCAAAACTGGCAATATTTAGCCCTCGTTCAGCCAGACCGCAAGCATCAAATGAGCCGTTGTCAATCTGATTGACGGAGATGAAAGCCATTCCGCTTGCATCCAACTCAACGGTCAGGTTCTGGCAAACGGCTACAGGTACGGTGTTGTCCTCAACCGTAACCTCAGCAGTGCAAGTGCTGGTATTACCGTTCTCGTCTTCCACGGTCAGCGTTACGGTTTCGGAACCTACATCACCGCAGCCGAAGGCGGAAACATCCAGGCTCAGGCTTTCAATACCGCAGGCGTCACCGGAACCGTTGTCGATTTCTGCCGCGGTAAGGCTTGCGTTGCCCAGAGCATCCAGTTGTACGGTCACGTCCTGGCAAAACGCCACAGGGGCCACGGTGTCTTCCACTGTGATATTGGATGTGCAGGCGTTGCTGTTGCCGTTGGTGTCGGTTGCGATCAATGATATGATTTGTACACCGACATCCCCACAGCCAAACTCAATTACGGCAGGCAGGGCATCTCCGAATGCAAGTGTAATACCACAGGCATCCGTTGAACCGTTGTCCAGTTGACCCGGCGTCAGCAATACAGCGCCTCCGGTATCCAATTGCAGGGTAAGGTCCTGGCAAAGCGCAACCGGCGCAATCGTATCTTCCACGGTCACCGTTGCCGTACAGGTGCTGATGTTGCTGTTTTCGTCTTCTACCGTTAAAGTCACGGTGTTCGGGCCCACATCGCCACAGTCGAAGCCACTGACATCCAGTGCAGCGCTAAACACCCCACAACCATCGCCAGGGCTTCCGCCAATTTGGGCAGGGCTGATGTTGGCCAGACCATCGCCATCAAGCTGAACGGTAATATCCTGGCAGTCCAGGCTTGGCGCGATGTTGTCCTCCACTGTAACTACTGCAGTACAGGTGCTGGTATTGCCGTTTTCGTCTTCCACGGTCAGGGTTACAGTTTCGGAGCCTACATCACCGCAGCCGAAGGCGGAAACATCCAGGGTCAGGATTTCAATACCGCAGGCGTCACCGGAACCGTTGTCGATTTCTGCCGCGGTAAGGCTTGCGTTGCCCAGAGCATCCAGCTGTACGGTCACGTCCTGGCAAAGCGCCACAGGGGCCACGCTGTCTTCCACTATGATATTGGATGTGCAGGTGTTGCTGTTGCCATTGGTGTCGGTTGTAGTGAGGGTGACGACCTGCAAGCCGACTTCCCCACAGCCAAACTCATCTACATCCAGTGACAGCCCCGATAGGCCGCAGCCATCAGTAGAACCGGCATCGACCTCAGCGGGCGTCAGCACTATGGCACCCCCATCATCTAATTGTACGGTAAGGTCCTGGCAAAGCGCAACCGGCGCAATCGTATCTTCCACGGTCACCGTTGCCGTACAGGTGCTGATGTTGCTGTTTTCGTCTTCTACCGT
>NZ_JAVJSK010000146.1:0-46943 GCF_040219495.1 Phaeodactylibacter sp.
TCGGATAACCTGCCATGCTTGGTATTTACAGAAAACCTGGGGCGCAAAGCACAAAATGCCGCTGCGTTTTTACGCATGGTATCTTATCGTCATACTAACCCAAAATGTGTTTTCGGTCAGCCTGCTTAGCTACGTGACCGAAGAACAACGAAGAGCAGGACAAAATTTGGCAAGAGCAGCCCGAAGTGTAAAATCCCAACAAGCTCTTAGCTTCTAATGTGGCTTAATTTTTCGGGTCAAAGAGGTCGAATTCTACCCGGCGGTTGCGGCGGCGGCCAGATTGGGTATCATTCGTGGCTCTGGGCTGCTCACCACCGTAGCCTTTGTAGGTCATGCGCTCTTTGGCAATCTCCTGCTGCTCCAGGTATTCCATACAGGCTTTGGCCCGAAGCTGAGACAGCTGCTTGTTCGCCTGAGGATTGCCCTGATTGTCGGTATGCCCTTCGATTTTCAGGTGGTAGGTCGGGTAACGCTTCATCAGCTCGGCCAACAGGTCCAGGGTTTCGTGGGAAGAGCTGAGCAGGCTGTAGCTGCCTTGATTAAAGCTCACGTTGTCCACTGCCGTTTTCAGCACTTGTTTGTCGGCCGCAGTGAGCTCGGGGCAGCCCTGACGGCTCTTGGGGCCTGCTACCCGGGGGCAGTCGTCTACATCATCGGTCAGGCCATCGGCATCGGAGTCCGGGCAGCCGTTGGCATCGCCTGCGATTTCCGGGCAACGGTCATCGTTATCGGCATAGCCGTCGCCGTCGGTATCGGGGCAGCCTTTGATGGTGCCCGGCGTATTGGGGCAGCGGTCCTCTGCATCGAGGAAGCCGTCTTTGTCCCGGTCCGGGGTGGGGCAGCCTTCGTACTTGGCCAGGCCCTCTTCGTCCGGGCATTGGTCTTCTGCATCTCCTATGCCATCACCATCACTATCCCGGCAACCGCCAAAGGCTTCACTTCCCGGAATGCTCGGGCATTTGTCCTCTGCATTGGCAATACCGTCCCCATCGGTGTCCAAAGAAGTGTCGTTGGGGTCCGGGCAGCCGTTATGTTCGGGGCTGCCTTTTTCGTAGGGGCAGCGGTCGTGCTGATCGGCAATGCCATCTTTGTCAACATCCTTGCAGCCGTTAAATTCCGGGTCGCCGGGGAGGAAAGGGCACTCGTCTTTGATGTTGGGTACGCCATCGCCGTCGCTATCTACGGTAGGGTCGTTGGGGTCGGGTGGTGGCGGACAGCCATCAGACTCAATATCGCCCTTCTCATAGGGGCAGCGGTCTTTGGAATCCGGCAGCCCGTCTTTGTCCGTATCCCGGCAGCCGTTAAACTCGGGTACACCGGCTATGGTGGGGCACTCGTCTACGGAGTCCAGAATGCCATCGCCATCTGAGTCCGCGCAGCCATTGGTAGCTTTAGATCCGGGAATGCGGGGGCATTCGTCTTCGTCATCCGGAACGCCGTCCCCGTCGCCGTCCGGGCAACCGTTAGTCGCTGCCGGGCCTTCCATTTCGGGGCAACGGTCAAGGCGGTCAGCAATGCCATCTTTGTCACTATCCGGGCAGCCCAGGTTTTCCCTGGAGCCCCAGCGGTTAGGGCAGGGGTCTTTGTGATCAGGAAACCCGTCCCGGTCTTTGTCCTGCCCGGTCATGCGGTAGGCTACACTTGCCCCCGCCATGCTGTACCAGTCGTTGCGGTTGGGGTTCGCCGTAGCGCTCACCCCGTCTAGGTAATCGTTGAATACGGGCCGGAAGCCGAACTCGAACGACAAAATCAGGCGCTCGGTCAGGTCTGCATTTACCCCTAAACCCAGTGGAAAAGCAACTTGGGTGTTTTTGGTGTTCTGCATATCCCGGGCTGCTTTCTCTTCCATAGCCGGATCGCCCAGTATGCTGGAGTAGTCCGTGGTCAGATCGGTAAGTCCTACACCAAAGCCGGCAAATACGTAGGGTGAGATGGTCCGGTTGAAGCTGCCGCGGTCATCATACCGCTTATGCCCCCAGAAGTCCCACTGGCCAACCACAGCGATCTCATTGATGGTCGACTCAAAGCTCAGCCCGCGTTGGGAAAGGGATTCGGAATCCATGTCCGAGCCTTCAAGCTTACCGCGCAGGTAGCTGGCACGTATGCTTAGGTTGCGGCTGACGTTGTAGCGGAGGAAGCCGCCGTAGGCCAAATTGGTCCGGTTGAATTGAATCAGCCGGGTGTCCACGAGGTCGCCGTACGCATTTGCTGCGCCTGCAAAAAGCCCCACTTCCCAGGGGGCATAGTTGTGGACCACGAGGTCTTCCTGGGGTGTTTCGTTTACTTGACCGGTTGAATTGCCCTGGGCTTGAAGAAGGAAGCCTGCCAGTAGCAGCGCTCCAATAATCAGGAACCTGGGATGAATAAAATGTTTCATAGTGTTGAACGGTGTTGGTGCTTTACCAATACAGACAACATGCAGAAGGGGAAGACATGGGTTGGGAACAGGTTCAGGTGTACCAAATCTTTGCATAGAATCGTCAGCTTAACTTTAGCAAAGCAGTTAGTTAATGGAATTATGACAGGGGGTAAACAATGTTTGCTGTGCTTAACGCACAGGGTGTGCCACCTGATTTTTTTGGGTAGTGTGCAGATTTGTTAAGCCACCCTAATGGCGGAGGCTTAATAACTGTGTGTGGTTTAGAGTAGCGGCGATGGATAGACTGATTTACGGCAGAAATTTGCAAAGGTTACAAATCTTCTTACCGATTTAGCTGATTGTATGCAGCACAAATGTAACTTTTATATATGGGAAATAAAAACAAGGGGCTAATGTTTCTTACGCTTTGGTGAGCATTGTCCGTTGTGCATCAAACAGCACCTCTACGCGGTCGCCGGGCTGCAGTTGCCGCAGGCTTTCCATCGTCACGAGCACGCGCAGGACATTGGTGCCAATCAGCACGCTGACGGAGAATCCACTGCCGGCTTCTTCCAGATGCAAGACCTCTCCGCTAAGCCGGAACGCACCGTCGCTGGCATTGGCATACTGAACGGTTTCCGGCAGGTCAGGCTGAGAAATCCTGCCTTGCTTGAGCGCAATAACCCGGTCGGCGAGTTTGAAGATCTCACGGTAGTCGTGGCTAACCAGCAGGGTGGTCAGCTCCAAAGCCTGATGTGCCTGCAGGATGTAGTTTTGCAAGCGGGCGCGCATGCGCGAGTCGAGGGCCGAGAGGGGCTCATCGAGCAGCAGAAGTTTGGGGCGGCGGACCAGTGCGCGTGCCAGCGCCACCCGCTGCTGTTGCCCGCCTGATAGTTTAGCCGGATACCGGTCGAGGAGCTGGTCCAATTCGGTGATGCCAATCAGTTCGTCAACGATGGCTTTTGACTGCCCTTTTCGCAGCCCGTATTCGAGGTTCTGCCGCACGGTCATGTTGGGGAACAAAGCGTATTCCTGAAATACCAGCCCTACTTCCCGCTGTTGAATGGGCAACTGAATGCCTTTTGCCTGATCGAGCCATACGTTGTTGTCTACAATGATGTGGCCATCTTCCGGTTGTTCCAGTCCAGCCAGTAAGCGCAGCAGGGTGGTCTTCCCGCTCCCCGAAGCCCCCGTGACGGCCAGAAACTCCCCGGTCAGGATATCCAGCTGTACCTCGAGGGTCATTGGGCCAGTGGCCGCGTGCAGGGATTTGCGCAGGAGAATCTGAATCATAAGTTAGATCGTTCGGAGCATTCGGCGATTGATGGTATAAACCAGTGCTAAGATGCTGAACGCAAAAACCACCAGCACCAGCGCGTACTGATTTGCGGCTACGTAGTTCAGGGCTTCCACTTCATCGTAAATGGCAATCGAGGCTACGCGGGTCTCGCCCGGGATATTCCCACCAATCATCAGGATGACGCCAAATTCGCCTACCGTGTGCGCAAAGGCGAGGACGATACCGGTGAGCACAGCTGGTTTGATATTGGGCAGCTCCACCCGTAGCAGGGTTTGCCATACTGTCTTACCAAGGCTGTAGGACGCTTCCCGCAGGTGATTGGGCAGGCTTTCAAATCCGGATTGAATGGGCTGCACCATAAAGGGCAGACTGTATATCAGGGACCCGATCACCAGCCCGGAAAAGGAAAAAATAAGCCGGATGTTTGCCGTCTCAACCAGCCAGTTGCCCAGTGCGGACCGCGGGCTGAAGGCCAACAGCAAATAGAACCCGAGCACCGTGGGCGGCAGTACCAGTGGCATGCTGATCAGGGCTTCCAGTATAGGCTTGATACGGCTTTGGGTACGCGAAAGCAGGAAAGCGATAGGGATGCCAATAAAGAGCAGCAACAGGGTGGTAACCGCTGCCAGTTGGAAGGTAAGCGCAAGGGTTTGTCCGAATCCGCCCTCCATTTACGCTGTTTTTTCCCTGATAATATTGAGGACCTCTTCCTTCTCTTCGGGGCTGTTGACATTGCGGAGTGCCTCCGGGCGCTCTGCGTCCAGCAATTCTACATTGGAGTTGATGAGCACCTTGCGCGGGCAGGAGTAACCCTGTGCCAGAAACTGTAGCAGGATAGGGTAGGCCCGGGGCTCCCAGATCGTGATCAGGGGCTCCGGAAATTCTGTGGCCGGGCTGTTGAAGGCCGTGGCTGTTTTGGAGGGGTTGCGATAACCCACCAGTTGGGAAAGTGTGGCGTCGTCGAGCAATGGTAAATCGCTGGCTACCACGAGCCAGGCGGCATCGGGGTTTTGCCGGAAGGCAGAAAGAATGCCCCCGAATGGCCCCAGTCCTGAGAACGTGTCTGCCAGCGGACGGCTGAGCTCGGCGGCTTGTTCCGGTCGGCAGGAAAGGTAAGTTTCTTTGCAGTAATGCCCGATTAGGTCGGCAACGTAGTCGCGCTGTGGCCGCCCGTGGTATTCAATCAGGCTTTTATCTTCGCCCATGCGCTCGCTTTTACCGCCTGCCAGCACCAAGCCGTACAGGGGCGGGGCTGAAGCATTGAGCTCTTTTTCTACAAAAAGCGGGATACCGGCATGGTCCTCCAGCTTCATTTGCGGGATGTTGCTAAAGCCCTCCAGTGCTTCCCGCAGCCAGGGGTAAGGCTCTTTAACGCCTTCCGCCAGCAGGACCAGCCGTACATCGGTCAGCCGGTCGAGCTTGCGCCGCAGGGAGTCTTCTTTTTTGGGGTCGATGACCACTATTTGCCGCTTGGCCGGAAAGTGGTTCCCATTGACAATCACCGCATCCTGATTGTTGAAGTGCCAGCGGAACTGATGCGTGCCCAGCTCCGCCTGCTGATCAAAGCGGTGATAGTGGATTTTGTCGGTATAGTTGAGGCGGGCGCCGTGAGCCATCGCACCTTCGTAAGCCGGCTTGTCGTCCCCGTGGGCATGATCGGCATCTACATAGCCTACGTTGTACACCTCGCTCAGCCGGTCGATGATGGCATAGCCCAATTGCTGTATGTTGCCGCAGGGCGTGCCTATTATAGCCCATTCATTACGGTGGAAGTGACCCAGTGCGGGTCGGGCAAGCTTAGTGTGTTTCTGGTGCTTTTTATCAGAATTGGCCATAATGTAGTGTTTTGTAAACTGCCGGTTTCAAAATTCACAATGCTCAATGTAGTAAATGCGCAGCAAACCCGGTCACTCCGGCCGCTTAAAATCCCGCTTCCCGCCGGTCTTTTCCATGAGCTTGGTCGCTTTGATTACAATATCGTGGGAGAAGGCTTTGCACATATCATAGACGGTCAGAGCGGCTACCGTCGCACCGGTCAGGGCTTCCATCTCCACACCGGTCTTGGCGGTAATGCGGGCCGTGCAGTCGATCACCACCTCACGCTGCTTATTGACGTGGATGTGGACCTCGCAGTTGTCCAGCCCCAGCGGGTGGCAGAGCGGAATAAGCTCGCCGGTTTTTTTAGAGCCCATGATGCCTGCAAGTATTGCTGTCTGGAAAACCGGGCCTTTTTTGGTGTGCAGTTCCTGCCCTTCCAGCTGATCCATGATCTCATCGCTCAGGACGACGATTGAGCGGGCACGTGCCGTCCGGCGGGTCACTTTTTTGGTGCCAACGTCGACCATGTTGGGGTTGCCATCGGCGTCAAGGTGGGTAAAAGAGCTCATAGCTTATGTGGTTTATCGGTAAAAAATAAGGGGGAATACTTCCCCGGCAGTAAAGTCGTTGCGCCCGCGGGGCAATTCCAGGAACGCATCGGCGTCCGCGAGGTTGGCCAGATCGCCGGAGCCGCGGCCTTCCATAGGTTGAGCCATAAGGCGGCCGGTGGTGGCATCGTAATGTGTCCTGACCTGCAGAAAATAAGTCAGGTCGGGCTTGAAGTGGAAATTTTCGGCCAATAACGCATGTGCATAACCCATAGGCTCCAGCCCCAGACTAGCGCGCAGCCAGGGGCGTACGTAGCGCTGTGTGCACATGAAGGACGAGACCGGATTACCGGGCAGTGCGAAAATGGTGCATTGCCCTTCCACTTCCCCAAACCAGAACGGCTTGCCGGGGCGCTGTTTTACCTTGTGGAAATGCTTCTTTGCGCCAAGCGCTTCCAATGCGGCCGGCACATAATCGTACTTGCCTTTGGAAACGCCACCGCTCAGCAGAATGATGTCGTACTGTTGGATGCAGTCTGCCAGTGCTGCCTTGGTCGCTTCCAGCTCATCGTCAATGTGCAGGCGGTCTGTGGGGATGCCCCAGCGGGACAAGACCATCTGTATGGTGTAGGAGTTGGAGGTCCGGATTTGGTGGGGCTCGGGCGTGCTTGCTACAGGTACCAGCTCATCTCCGGTGGAAACGATCACGGCTTTGGGCATGCGGGCGACTTCGAGCTCGGGCAGCCCTACCGTAGCCGCAACGCCAATCTCAGCCGGAGATAGCACGGCACCGGAGGCTACAATAAGATCGCCTGCCTGACGGTCGGTGCCCTGCCCGTGCGCATTTTGGTACGCTTTGACTTTGGCCTCCGGTATGATTTGCGCTTGCCCGGCTTCAATTTGAAGGTCTTCGTAGCGGATGACCGTGTCTGTGCTGTGCGGTAAGGTGGCCCCGGTCATTACTTCCAGGCAACTACCTGCATCCATTAGCGTTAGCTGCGGGCTGCCGGCAGCCTGTATACCCTCCACAGGGAAGCTGCGTTGCCCCTTCTCATACGCTACCCATTGAATGGCAATGCCGTCCATCGTAACCCGGGTGAAGGGGGGGAAGTCGCGGTCGGCACGAATATCCTGCCGCAATACGCGCCCGCTGCATTGCTCAAGGGGCAGCTTTTCTGTACCAAAATCCCGTTTTCGGCTGAGGACCAGCTGTGTGGCCTCCTGTATATCGATCATGGTCTTATTGATTAGATGACTGTCTAACAGATGAATCGAGGTTGGGGTTTAGGCATAGGCTAAAGACTGTGCCTGCTGGGGTAGAGCTTCCCGCTCTGCTCCAGCTTATCCAAGAGGCCAACAGCAAATGCTGCCAGGCTATACAAAAAGTGCAATTTGTTATGAATGCTCCATCCTTTCAGGCCCTGCCAAAAGAAAAGCGGGAACAGGCGCGTTATGCCTGATCCCGCTCCCGGTATCTGATCGAAAGGATTTAGACATGCAACGCCCGGTCAGCCGTAGCTGCCAGTGCCGCTTCCTTAGTCGCTTCGGTGTAAGTGGGGTGCGCGTGGCTCATCCGTGCGATATCCTCAGCGGACGCCCGGAATTCCATAGCCGTCACCGCTTCGGCAATCATATCGGCGGTGCGTGGGCCGACCATGTGCACGCCAAGAACCTCGTCGGTCTCTTTGTGAGCCAGGATTTTCACCATGCCCTCGGTGTCGGTGCTTGCCCGTGCCCGTCCCAGTGCCTTGAAGGGGAATTTACCGGACTTGTAGGGGATGCCTGCTTCCTTGAGCTGTTCTTCGGTCTGGCCAACGCTTGCCACCTCCGGCCAGGTATACACTACGCCCGGGATGAGGTTGTAGTCGATGTGCGGCTTCTCACCGGCAATGACTTCGGCAACAAATACGCCTTCCTCTTCGGCTTTGTGGGCGAGCATGGCCCCGCGGATGACATCACCAATGGCGTAGATGTTGTCCACGTTGGTCTTCAGGTGGTCGTCCACCTCGATGCGGCCGCGGTCGTCAGTTTGGATACCTACGTTTTCGAGCCCCAGCTTGTCGGTGTAAGCGTGGCGGCCAATAGCTACCAGGCAGTAGTCCGCATTGATGGTGAAGGTTTCTTCAGCGTCCCGCTTCTCCACCGTAACGGTTACGCTCTTTTTGTTGACTTTAACGTCGCTGACTTTATGCTTGAGGTGGAATTTTACGCCGATTTTCTTCAGCGCGCGCATCAGCTCCTTGCCGCAGTCCTTGTCCATAGTGGGTAGGATGCGGTCCATGAACTCCACGACTTCCACTTCGGTGCCCAGGCGGGCAAAAACAGAGCCCAGCTCCAGCCCGATGACGCCACCGCCCACCAGTACCATGCGTTTAGGCACGGCATCAATATTGAGGGCTTCGGTAGAGGTGATGACCCGCTCTTTGTCGTAGTTGAACGCGGCCGGTACGATGGGCTTGGAGCCCGTTGCGATGATGATCTTGTCCGAGGTGATTTCCTCCCTGGAGCCATCTTCCTTTGCAATACTGATGGTATTCTTATCCACAAAGGAGCCGTGACCGTGGTAGACGTCGATTTTGTTCTTTTTCATCAGAAACTCCACGCCCTTGACCGTTTGGGCAACCACTTCATTTTTGCGGTTGATCATTTGCGGCATATTGACCTTGAGGTTGTTGAGCTCAATGCCGTGGATTTCGAATTTATCTTTGGCATTGTGGTAGTGCTCGGAGGAATCAAGTAAGGCCTTGGAGGGGATGCACCCTACATTGAGGCAGGTGCCGCCCAAGCTGTTGTAGCGCTCGATAATCGCAGTCTTTTTTCCTAATTGAGCAGCCCGGATGGCTGCCACATAACCGCCGGGCCCGGAGCCGATAACGGTAACATCGTATTTCATGGCGTCGTGTTATTTTAATATGAATACCAAAGGTAACCCGACAAGGTTGATCAAAAAAGCGTCAACCCCATCAATGGTTTGTAAAATTTGTAAATGTATGGGCGCAACCTCAACCTATCCCGGGGCTAGGACTTATCCCCATCCCCTTTATTCCCGCTATTGTTGTTGCCCCGGCCGCGGCCGCCTTTGCGGCGCCGGCCCCGCGAACGGCTCTTGCCGCCGCTTTTTTTGTGGTCTCCGGAATTTTTGTCGTCGTCTCCGGCCTGGCTTTTAGAATTGTTGCTGCTTTTGTTTTGGCTGCTGTTGCTGCGGCTGTCCCGGTTGTTCGGCTTCTTCTTTTTCTTCCGGCGCTTGCTGGAACGCTTTTCTTCGGGCAGCTCTATGACGCCGGTGACGTCCTCGAAGCCCATATCGATATCTTCGGCATCGGTCTCAAAGATGACCTGCAGACTAACGAGATCAGCCGGCTTTTCGCCTTTTTTGTTCATAGCCTTGATATCCTTCACCCGGCTGGCTTCCAAGGTGTAGAGCTTGCCCCGGCCCGATTCCTTTTGATAGGCGTAGTACATCAGCCCCTTGAAGATATCGGTTTTGACGAGTACAGCCGTACCGGCTTCTGTTTGCAGCTTGTCCGCATTTTTGGGGAACTGCTCGAGGGCATCGAGGTAGGTGTCGAGTTCGTAATTGAGGCAGCACTTCAGGCGGCCGCACATACCGGATAGCTTGGACTGATTGATCGCCAGATTTTGGTAGCGGGCGGCTGCCGTTGTGACTGATTTGAAATCGGTGAGCCAGGTGGAACAGCAAAGCTCCCTGCCGCAGGACCCCAGCCCTCCAATACGAGCCGACTCCTGACGGGCACCAATCTGCCGCATTTCGATTTTTACCCGGAACTCCTTAGCATAGTGCCGTATAAGCTCCCGGAAATCCACCCGCCCATCAGCGGTGTAGTAAAAGGTAGCCTTGCGCTTGTCGCCCTGATACTCCACATCCCCGATCTTCATGTCCAGCTCGAGGCTCCGGGCGATCGCCCGGGCGCGGACCATCGTGGTCATTTCGAGGCTCCGGGCTTCTGCCAGGCGTTCCAGATCTCTTTCGTTAGCCTTGCGGATGATTTTGTGGAGGACATCCTTTTCGGAGGTCTTCTTTTTCTTCATCTGCAGGCGTACGAGCTCTCCGGACAGGGTTACCCTGCCGAGGTCCAGCCCGGTACCGGTTTCCACCACCACATCATCCCCGGTGAGGGCGCGGGTATGGTCCTGATTGCGGTAAAACCCTTTATGTGCACCGTTTTTGAAGCTGACCTCCACGATATCGAAAGGATCGGTGTCTACGACGTCCATGCTCGAAAGCCAGTCGTAGGTATTGAGTCGGTTACAGCCCCCGGTGGCGCAGCCGCCATTGCTTTTGCAGCCGTTCGGGGTGCCTGTGCCGCATGTCGTACATCCTGTACATCCCATAATGTCAATTGTCAATTTATATGAACGGACGCCTCGCAGGCTAATACAGCCGTTGGGCGCTCAGGCCCTTGTAGGTGTCCGGTTGCTTTCGTTTTAGGATATGGTTCATTTGTATGGACGCATCGAGGAAGAGCACTTTGGGGTTGGCATTGCGCTCTACCGCAAAGATGCAGTCGCTGAAGAGGTTCATCAGCTGCTCTGCCTGATCGAGGTCCATCACGCCGGCCATCTTTTTGGCCGACTCTAATTCCTGGTTTTGCAGCCGTACTTTCACTTCCGGGCCTGCTGCGATGAGCAGGGTGATTTCCCGGAGGAAGTGCAGGGCGTACTGTAGGAAATGCTTTTGGTTTTCTCTGCCTTGCCCGGCAAAGTCTTCCGACCACTTGACCATTTTAACGGGCTTGCCCTGATAGCCATTGCGCATCCACTGCAAAAATAGTTGGGCGTGGTCGTTCTCGTTATGTTGAGCCAGCTTCAGGGCTTCGTTGTAGTTGCCGTTGGCGAGGTAGCCGATGCCTGCAGCTTGTACTTCAGATAGCCCGCGCTGCACGAGCCCTTCCTGAATGGCTTCATCGCTCAGCGCCCGCACATTCACAATCTGGCAGCGGGAGAGGATGGTATTCAGAATGAGTTCCTGCCGCTCGGCGACCAGCACAAATAGCGTCTGCTCCGGCGGTTCCTCAATGAGTTTGAGCAGGCGGTTGCCTTCCTTGCCCAGGTATTCCGGCAGCCACATGATAAGCACTTTGTGGTTGCTTTCAAAGGTTTTGAGGCTGAGCTTGCGGATGATATTCACGCACTCCTCTTTGGTGATATTCCCCTGTTTGTTCTCGGCACCGATCTGCTGCAGCCATTCATTGGCATTGAGGTAGGGGTTCTCGGCAATAGCCGAGCGCCACTGTGGGAGAAAAGTCTCGCTGGTGATTTTGCTCCCTACGGTAGGGTAGGAAAAGTGGAGGTCGGGATGGATGAGCTTGCCAGCTTTGATACAGCTGGGACAGCGCCCGCAGGCATCCGCTTCGTCTTTTTCCGGACAGAGGACATACTGCGCGAAGGCCATCGACAGTGACAGTTTGCCGGAACCTTCCGGGCCAATCAGAAGCAAGGCATGAGGCATACGGCCACCACTTGCCATACGCCGGAGCCGGTCTTTGACAGCAGGTTGCCCTATGATGTCGCTAAAGCGCATGCTTTGCTCGTTTTATGTGCGGAGCAGCAATGCAAGTGGGACGCAAGTGCGACTAGTCGGTAATCCAGGAAAGTATACGATCGTCAAACGGGCTGACCGAGGAGGCATAAGCGGCATAAAGCCCGCCCTTTTCATCGATCAGGAATTTATGGAAATTCCACTTTACGGAATGGTCAAGCACTCCGTTTTCGGCTTTGTTTTGAAGCCATTGGTAAATAGGGTGGGGCTCCTTTTTGATGCCAATTTTGGCAGTCATCGGGAAAGCCACGCCGTAGTTGCGGTCGCAGAAAGCCTGTATGTCGGCTTCGCTGCCCGGCTCCTGCCCGCCAAAATCGTTGCAGGGAAAGCCGATGATGACCAGTTTATCGTTGAATTCGTCGTATAATTCCTGTAGCTGCTGGTACTGCGGCGTATAGCCACATTCCGATGCAACATTAACCACTATAATTTTCTTTCCCGAAAAGCCGGAAAAGTCGATCTGCGTTCCACTGATGCTATTCACCTTAAAGGCGTGAAAATTCCTCACGGTATTGCTGTTCAGCGAATGATGAAAATGGAAACTGACCCTAATAGAGCCCAAAACACCAAAAAAAAATAGTACGCCGGGCTATCTCAGCAATTTCCAAATGATTCCGGGCTAAATTACGCTTTTTAGGGAGGATTGAAAAATTTGCAGGGCTTTTCGCGCATGCGGCCGGAAAGAAGTTCCGGGCCTTGTCCCAACCAACGCCATCCTTTTTTGTTGTGGAAAGCGAATCTAATCCAAATCAAGCATGAGAGTAGCTGTTTTCCGTCGCGCCCATTTTAATGCCGCCCACCGGCTGTACAATCCCAACTGGAGCGATGAGAAGAATCAGGAGGTCTTCGGGTTGTGCAATAATCCCAACTACCACGGCCACAATTACGAACTGGAGGTCAAGGTAAGCGGAGAGGTGGACCCCGTAACGGGCTACCTGATCGATCTGAAGGTGCTCAAGGACATCATCAAAGAGCAAATCGAGCGGCGCTTTGACCATAAAAACCTGAACCTGGATACCGAGGAGTTCAGAAATCTAAATCCTACTGCTGAGCACATCTGCTACGTGATCTGGCAAATCCTGCGCGAGCACCTGGATGAGAAGTATGACATCGGCGTGCGCCTGTACGAGACGCCTCGGAATTATGTGGAGTTTCCGGCGTAATGCCAGTTAGGGCAGTCTTTTACTACGTGAGTCGCTTCGCTCGTCTCCAGAGTGCCCTAACTTATTGAGGTTAAAATTAGGTGGCTGTGGTTCACGAGCGCAGCGACTGATGAAATAAACACCCACCTAATGTTTGCTAGACAGTTAGGATAGTCTTTTACTCCGTCCGCCATAGCTGTGCGAAGGCGGGCAGAGTGCCTGGCATACACCCAAAGGACTTCACCTGATCCCTTCTATTTTGTCTTTATATACATTGACTAATTTGTAATCCTTGTTCATTTCAAGAACTCCACTCCAAACTTCCTTCATTGTTTTGTGGAATTCTTTCATATTCATATTCCCAAATCTGATATGGATCACTTTTGGTGGAGGTTCTTTAAACATTATTCGATTTGAG
Source organism: Phaeodactylibacter sp. (assembly GCF_040219495.1). Taxonomy (GTDB): domain Bacteria; phylum Bacteroidota; class Bacteroidia; order Chitinophagales; family Saprospiraceae; genus Phaeodactylibacter. The sequence goes on from NZ_JAVJSK010000146.1 coordinate 13,146, forward strand.
AAATCGCTATCTTTTGTAATGATGGTTAAGTCATGTTTTTTTGCATAACTCCAAACATGCTTATCCTTCATCCCTGCATCAATATCAATTTGATGTATATATTCATGTGTATTCCACAACCCAAAATAATAAGGCAAGTTTACGTCAATCAAATATTTAGTCATATCAAATATCAGGCTGCCACATCTTTTATCCGGTAATTTTTATTCATCATTTCAAGTGCAAATTTCTTGCAGGCCTCAATGTCGCCTTTTTCTAAAATTGGATATTGTTCTAAAATTTCCTCTTCGGTTGTTCCATTAAACAAATACTCCAGTATAGTTTGAGCTGTAATTCTTAATCCCCTTATTGTAGGTTTACCATTACATAGCTCAGCATCCAATGTAATTCTCTCAAATATATATTCCATCTTCTTTTTTTTTAGCTATACAATTCTTCAGGGTTGTTAGTTCCCTTAATTAAGCCTGGCAAGATTAAGGCTGTGTTGGGACTTTAGTAATCGGTCTGCAAACTAACTCACCTGTAATGCTCAGTTTGATTAATTGTCAGGATGAAAATACCAATCATTCATAATAGTTGTGCTTTCACAGAACAAAAAAGCCTCTGCGGCAATCCACAGAGGCTTTTTAAGCAGGTAAGTCTGTAAAACTTACGGACGCACCGTACTTTTCTTCAGGCGCAAGGTCTTCACGATGCCCTTGTTGTTGTCAACCATACTCGCCAGGTAGAGGCCATTCGGCAGGTCACCGATGTAGTACCGCTGTCCGGGCGCTACGTTGAAGCTGCGCATCTCACGGCCCAACACATTGTACAGTACCACCCGGTCTACACCATTGCCACCGCGGATGTTGAAGTAGTCAGCGGTAGGGTTGGGGAAGACGGTGAGTGGGGTTGTGTTGAGATCGTTGGTGCTGGTAACTACGAGCGCTTCGAAATCATAGGTGCCAGTGGTAATTACCTCGTCCAGGTTATCGGTAGATGTTATTTCTATGGTAACTCGACCGGTACCAGATGCACCACGTGGTTTGAGATGGACATCCATGTTAGTAGATGCACCTGGCTCTAGTAGTACAGGTATCTCAACTTCGCCAGGAACAAAGTTTGAAAAGACATCTGGCTCATAGCAAAAGTTAACATCACATATTTGCACATCCCATTGGGCTGGCGCATTTTCCGTAACTCTGTTCCATCGAAGTGAAAAAGCTTCATCACTTGTGTTAGTAACTGTAGCGTAGCCTACTAGTTCATACTCATTGTCATTTAGATCAATATAGTCTGATACACTGATCGTATCTGGCTGAAAAGTAAGAGTGATTTGTGCCTCAATACTTAGCGTAAATAAGAGTAGGAAAGAAAAGAGAAGTAGATTTTTTTTCATCAGCTTATGTTGATTTGGCTTAGTTTCAATAGAAATATACTTTCACACTACAAAAGTACCGAATAAATGGGCATACTCCAAATGCTTAAATCTTAAACATATCTAAAAGTCCTCTGCGCTACAAAATAAAACAGGAGCTGCGGATCATTGTCCACAGCTCCTGAGTGTGCTACTTCAGGTAAGCAAAGCGCTTATTTCACAACAGTAACACGCTTGGTGAGCGCACTATCAGGTGTAGATACGCGGATCAGGTACAAACCAGCCTCCTGAGGAGCCCAGCGCAATTGGTGCGCACCGGAGCCCAGTGCTACGTTTGCAGCAAGCGTGGTGATGGCTTTACCGGAAATGTCGAATACTTCTACAGTAACATCGCTTTTTTCCACGAGGGTGAAGTCGACATAAACCAGATCAGTTGCCGGATTAGGGTAAGTGAAGACTTTGCCTTCCAGTTTGTTGGCTTCGTCAGCACTGACAATCGTTCCGCTCTCAACAGTAATGTTGTCCAGGAAGAGGTTGTTGCCCCAATCTGTTTGAGCAGAGAAGCGAACGTTAAGCTCTGCTGTTCCATCATAGGCACTCAGGTCGATAGTGTCTGCTGCCCAGTCACCACTGCCGGCAATGAAGAATGGCTCGGAAGCCGGAGCAGTTGCAAAGCTTGCGCCCCCCTCATTGTAAACGGTAGTCCATGTCGCACCGCAATCCTCGGATACGGAAACAATTAGACGGTCATTGGTCGCAAAGCCTGAATACTGCGCAAAAGCATAGTCAAAGGTGATAATTGCATCCGTCATTTCCGTCAGGTCAAGCTTGTCAAAGATCAGGTGGGACTGCTCTCCGGAGTTATTCCACTGGTAGAAATTAGCAAAGATCGCTTTGCTCGATTCTCCGTAAGCTCCGATTTGGCCACCTTGCTGGAAATAACCGGCATTTACAACGCCCATGCGATCCGGTGCACTGGCTTCAATAAGGGTATTAGCAGGAGTAGCAAGGTTAGGTGTCATCTCAAAACCTTCTGCATGCTCTGTAGCAAATGGTGTATCAGATAAGGTGAAGACTTCCACGCTATTCACAAGCTGGTTCAATTGGTTATAATCAGGCAAGCCATTAACAGCAGTGACTTCAAAAGCGACTTCAGTGGCACCCGGATCAACGTTGATCGCTGCAAAGTCAATGGTGGTAGATTCTCCCTGAGCGAGAACACCTTCCCAGGTTTCCGTAGCCATAGGCGTACCATTCACGATCATTTGGACTTCAAGCGTAGTCACCTCATTCTCAGAGGCGTTCTCGATATCTGCAGAAGCAGAGACTTCATATTCGCAATAGCTGCTTGGAGTCTGTATGCTCAGGTCCAGCGCTACATCACCATAGCCTGCAGGTACACCAAGGGTTTCACTGATTTCAGACTGGTACACTTCCTGAGAAGAGTTGTTCTGTACCCAACCAAGCGCACCCAGCTGGCTGTAGTCATAAATATAGTCTGGAAGTGCTACTGCAAACTCCAAAACAGTTGAGTCACCTGCAGCAATGGCGCCAAGAGAAGTGCCGTTTGCATCAGGGAGCATCTTGCGCATCACATTGTAGAAGTCTACTTCATCAGTAGAACCAGGAGGCTCAGGGAAGATCAGCTCCTGCTCAATTATAGAGATTTGGGCAACAGCATTGCCAGGATTAAACTCCTCTGCAGAAACGTTTTTGATTACAGCAGTGATGAACATAGAGTCCAGGTCAGCAGAAATGCTGTGGCTCATATCCATTTCGATAGGCGTCATCTCAGCGTGGATGTTGTCAATCTGGCCAACGGTTGCCTGACCGGCAGTTCCGGCATCAAGCGTACCGCCCATGATGACATTAGGTACACCCGTAACACCATAGTAGTCTACACGGGACTGTACTTCACCGGGGTTTTGCTCGTTCATTGGGTCAAAACCGGGCCAGGAAGTTTGGTACTTAATGGTCACCAGTTTCTCCCAGTTGTCAAACAACATGTCGTTGAAAGCTGGGTTCTGTGCTGCACAAGGAGGGCAGGAGGCCTGAGTGAAGTGTTCTACAAGTACACGCTTTTGTACCTGCGCAGTCGTTTCAGTCGCCTGCAGCATAAATAATGCGAGAATAAAGAGTATAGCTGCTCTCATGTAAAGAAAGGATTTAGTGAAGATTTTGAAATAAAATCATGGCAACGGGCTTTCCCGCCACCAATAAGGGAATGCCGCAAAGCTAAAGTAAAAATTGGATTTTGGGCCAGGGTGGTGGTCGCTGTTTTTAAGAATGTACAGTTTGTTTACCGCTTTTCTATGATTTGTAACCTTTCTGACATTTAAGAACTGGCATAGTCGGGCCCGAAGCACGCCTGCTTTGTGGAGATAAGATGGGCATTCAAAAGCCGAAATTGTAGCAATGGCTCCTATTGGAATACATACAAAACCTATTTGTTAAGGAGAGGGCAAGTGAGATCCTCTCTTAGTACAGCAGCCCAAACATCCAAAGCGGGATACGTTGTGGGTGGGCGGTAGCAGCGGCATCGACGACCACGTAATGGTGAGGGGCGGTGCCGATTTGTTTGGCCTCTTTATTTGGGCCGCCAATTTCAAACAGATATTCCTGCCCGGGCAAAGCGAATAGGAAGCCCCCCCTTTTTGGGCAGTAACAGCTGAGCCGGTGCAGCGCCCTGATGCGTGAGGGCATGGAGTTGATTGTAGAAAAACGTTTCCCGCAGTGTTCCGATTGCGGCATCTGATTTTGTTTAACCGATTAAACAAAAATGCTAAAAAGTGTTCAGTGGATTAAACAAAAATAGCTTCTTTTGCTGGGGTAGAGCTTCCCGCTCTGCTCCAGCTTATCCAAGATAAGATTGAATCTTTTCAATTGAATCCTCAATGTGTTCCAGATAGGTGAGATCACGAAAGGCACTCATCACACAGTAATAATTTTTAGGTCCTGCTCCACTTCCGGCTTTATTCTGGGGTCAAGGTATTTTTCACTAACGATATCTACTTCGCGGTCAAGTAGTTCTGATAGTTCCCGGTGCATGCGTGCCAGTATGAAAAGGTTAACAGGTTCATCATAGGTTACTAAGATGTCAATATCACTTTCCGGTGTGTGTTCGTTTCTGGCAAAAGACCCGAATACCCCAATCCTGGAAATTGGATATTGAGCAAGATAGTTTCTAATGATACGGTGAACCTCTTCATTTGTCATATTGCAAGTATAATCTTTTTATCATTGGGTAGCAAGTAGGCAAAGGCATGAAATCTTTGTTGAAGCAGGCATTGTGCCATAGGGGTTCTTTCGCTGCAAAACAGTAGCGAAAGAATCCCTGCATCTTCCAGAAGTCATTGAAGCTCTGAAGGTGGCACGCTTACCAACCCCAAAACCTTAGAACGGTTTAACGCTGTCAAAAAAATGATAACCTCACTTGCCTAGTGGTCTGTCAAGTGTTAATTTATGGGTTGAATGGGAGCGAATTTTGAGGCTAATCAAGGCGGATGTTCCCGCGCATAGCAGCGCTACGTAAGGGGTTATCCAACGAAGAGTAGCCTCAAAAGTCGCCGCAGGCAACCCCTAGTTTTAGCCTTGACAGACCACTAGTCTCCAACGTTGCAATTTCCTTACCGGTAAATCGCCTGCCGTAACGCTTTCCAGTGCTTTTTCGTCATACGCCCGGGCGTAAACAGGCAGATGCCCGCCGCGCCATTATCCATAGAGACCTGCACTGCCGCTCCCAACTCCTCCGGGATCAGCCCGTGGTTTTCCGGGTCCGGCTGCCGGGCCTTGCTCTTCGGGTCCGGGCAGATGAACAAACCGCTGATAAGCGAAGCCCGGCCGTCAAGTGCTTCCACACCCTCTGCTGTCATCTCGCCGATCCATTCCACATCTTCCAGGTAAAAATCATTGTAGAGCATGGGGAAGACCTGATCAAGGTCCCATTGGTCCCATTCCTGCCGCACGATACGCTTGGCTACGGAGTGCGGGCCTGGGAACACGGCAGCGTTGATGCGCTTGTCTTGGGCGTGTACCTGCTCTGCCAGCCGGTTGACGATACTCGTAATCAGATCGTAACGGTACTGCTTCCAGGCTTGTACCTGTGTGGGGTCTTCCACGGATTTAATATCAATGCCGCTTTGCTCCTCGAAGCCTGAGGTACAGCGGTCGCAGTAGCAGTAATCATATTTGGGGTACTCCTTGTCCATCACCAGGCCGTACTTGTCCCACAGCCCGCGCGCCAGGATGACGTCCGGAAAGCGGATGTAGTCAAGGTGTACTGCAGCCACCTGCTCCACTTCAGCAACGCTGGTGTACATCTCCTCCAAAAATTGGTATACGCCAGGTTCATTTGGGCACAGGAAGGTATAATAAGGCACATAAGCAGGCTTGTCATAAGCCGACTCCCCGGCCCGGTTGACGGCATACCATTCCGGCTTGAGTTCGGGGCGGGGCTTTTGCACCATAGTGGGAATCCAGGCGTGGAGCCCGAGGCCGGCGGCTTGCGCCAGTTTCCCGATGCGCGCGTAGTCAGCCGGGTCCTGCCCGCCGTTGTACATAAGGGTGTCCACCCCTTTGGCTTTCCAGTCGCTCAGGGTTTTCAGGACTTCATCGTCGGTTTTGTCATTCAGCCCGCCATCCCAGGCGTAGACCGGGATTTTATTGGCAGAGGAAGTCGGGGAGAGGGAAGAACAGCTTTGCAATAGACCGATGCTGAGCAACAATAAGCTCAGGAAAAGGGTAGAGGGTAACCGCATGATTTGTTTTTTGCCTGCCAATATAGGGAAAGATTGCTGTAGGATTAATTAATACGCTTGGTATTAAGGACAAGCGCATCAGAATGAGAACATGCCACGGAACATGCCACGGAGCACGTTAAATTGGGTGGCGGCTGCCGAAATTGTATGTTCGACGGAGGAGTTTGCGAATTTCTAGCGTTTTTGCTTCGTTTTGGGGCAATGCCAAAATGAAGAGCCTCACCGGCTTGAGGTGAAGCCCCGTCAAAATCGATTTGCTTCAGCCTCTTTTCGCCCGTTTTAATGAAAAACTTATTTGGTACGGTTGCCCTACCTGGTATCTGTCCCCCCAAAGACATCAATACCGGCAGAGCTGCGCTTTTCCCATCTCCATTCCTATCTTTGGGATAAACAAGCACCACCTATGCATATCGCCATCCTCGGCAACGGCATTAGCGGCATTACCGCTGCCCGTTTTTTACGGAAGCTGACCGACCATCAGATCACAGTGATTTCGGCAGAAACCGATCACTTCTTTTCCCGCACGGCCCTGATGTATGTCTACATGGGGCATATGCGGTACGAAGACATCAAACCCTACGAAGACTGGTTTTGGGAGAAAAACCGCATCGGGCTGAAGCGGGGCTTTGTGGAGCAGATTGATTTTGAGCACAAGCAGCTGCATTTCCGCGAAGGCGAGCAAATGGCATACGACAAGCTCATCATGGCGGTCGGCTCGGCCCCCAATAAGTTTGGCTGGCCGGGGCAGGACCTGCAGGGCGTACGGGGGCTGTACAGCTATCAGGATTTGGAATACATGGAAGCGCATAGCGAGGGCTTGGAACGCGCCGTCATCGTGGGCGGCGGGCTGATTGGTATCGAAATGGCAGAGATGTTCCACTCCCGCCACATTCCGGTTACCTTTTTGGTAAGAGAATCGGCCTATTGGAATGCCGTGCTGCCAAAGGAGGAGTCGGAAATGGTGACCCGCCACATCCGTGAGCACGGCATCGACCTGCGCCTGTCCACCGAGCTGAAGGAAATTGTGGACGATGGGAAGGGCAACGCCTGTGCGGTTATCACATCCACGGGCGAGCGCATCGACTGCGGTTACGTGGGGCTTACGGCGGGAGTGCACCCCAACATCGGGTGGTTGAAGGGTACTGCTTTGGAGACCGATAAGGGCATTTTAGTCGATGACTACCTGCAGACCAACCTGACTGATGTCTACGCTATCGGCGACTGCACGCAGATACGCAACCCCAATCCTGGCCGCCGCCCTATCGAAGCTGTTTGGTACACGGGGCGCATGATGGGGGAGACCGTGGCGCATACTATCAGCGGGCGGCCTACAGAATACGACCCGGGTATCTGGTTCAACTCTGCCAAGTTTTTAGATATCGAATACCAGGTGTACGGCGATGTGAGCGGCCGCATGCCGGACCACTATGCCTCGGTCTACTGGGAGCATGCCGATGGGCGCAAGAGCATCCGCATCGTGTACGACCAAAATACGGAGCAGGTGGTGGGCTTCAACCTGATGGGCGTTCGCTACCGCCACGAAGTCTGTGAGCGCTGGCTGGCTCAAAAGGCCTCTGTAGAGGAGGTCCTCCAAAACCTTGGCCTGGCTAATTTTGACCCCGAGTTTTACCGCCAATTCGAGCGCGAAGTGGTGGCGCAGTACAATCAGCAGACCGGTAAGTACCTAAAGCTGCAGCAAAAGCGGGGGCTATCCCGGGCGCTGGCCTTTTTGCGGGGGCAGGCGTAGCGTTTTCTTTTTCAAATTGACCAAAATCAACCCATGCATACTTTACAAAAGATCGGACTGGCATTTTTCGCAGCAGCGTTGCTGATTTTCACCGCGACGCTCGGTTTGGAAAAGTACGAGCTTTCTGAAGCCCGGCTGAGCGAGGCGATTGAGAATAACTACCACGTGGACGCCCTCGTAGCAGCAGCAAAGGAGAAGGGCATCCTGGGCAAGGCCTATGCCTCGAGTTTTAGCTTTGTGCCGGTGATGCAGGACTTGTTCAAACAGACTGGGGAAGACCTCAAGGAAACTCCGCCAGCCAGCTTACCGGAAGATGGTAACCGCTCCGACTACGAATTGCCTTCCTGGAAAGCCAAAAACTACCTCCTGCCAGTAGTGAAAAAGGCCAGTACAGGGCCGGTTTCCGCTCAGCCGGTACTGTTTTGGTGGCTGACTGTAGGCCTGGGGATACTGGGCGGGTTGCTGTACATCTTGCCTAAGTTCAATCTCATTCCCGGCATCAAGCACGACCACCTTTACCACCGTAGCCTTACCCGGGGCTTGCGCCTGAGTGTGCGTGGCTTTTTTCTGGGCGCGACCATTTTGGGTGTGCTGGTGTACGGCATCTACTACATGGGCAAAGACTATTTCTGGTCGGGCATCACGGTGCTGATCGGGCTGTTGATCACCGGGCTGGTATTTTTTGCGCAGCGTTCCGCCTGGCGCACTCCGGCTAAATCTGCCTCACCGGACCTTACAGGCTGGCTGGGCGTAGGGGTGGGCCTCTACCTCATCGCTTTTTATGTGCTGTTGTATTGGTCGCCTCAGCATATCACGAGCTGGATGCTCCTCTCAGACCCACTGAGCTATGCTTTGAACGGGGGAGAAGCCAGTCAGTGGTTTCTCTACGGTATGCTGTATACCCTAGTCATTCTGGTGATGGGCGTGCGCATGTTTGCCAAGTACATGCACAACAAGTATCAACAAATCCGTACAGCATCGGTGATGTTTTTTCAGACGGCCTTTGCATTCCTCCTTCCGGAGATACTGGTGCGTTTGAATTATCCGTACTACGACTTCAAGAACATCTGGCCGCTCAACTATACCTTCTTTTTCGACTGGAACCTGGACAACCTCATCAACAGCGGGGGACTGGGCATTTTTATGCTGGGCTGGGGCATTGCGCTGATTGTACTGGGCGTGCCCATCATTACCTATTTTTATGGTAAGCGCTGGTACTGTTCCTGGGTGTGCGGCTGTGGAGGCCTGGCCGAGACGGTAGGCGATCCCTACCGGCAATTGTCAGACAAAAGCCTGCGCGCCTGGCAGTACGAGCGCTGGATTATCCACGGAGTCCTGGTCTTCGCGGTTATCATGACGGTGGGCGTGCTCTATTCCTACCTGCCCAAAAACGGGGTATGGTTCAGCCGGGGCAACTTCCTGCTGCTTATGATGCTGACGCTGGCCGGTGCCATGGGCTACGCCTGGTACCGCTGGCGGAAAGGAGGCGTAGACATCGGTGCTACGGGCATGTATGCAGGGCTGGGCGTTACCGTCCTGCTTATCGGCATCTCAGGCTACCACTGGGCAACGGAAAGCGAGCAGTTTTTCTTTCTCAGCAGCGGAGAGACTCGCCAATGGTATGGCTTTCTGATTGGGTCGGCTTTTGCTGGCGTGGTGGGCACCGGATTTTATCCGCTCATGGGCAACCGGGTGTGGTGCCGCTTTGGCTGCCCGTTGGCTGCCTATCTGGGCTTGGTGCAGCGGTTCAAATCTCGCTTCCGCATCACCACCAACGGTGGGCAGTGTATCTCCTGCGGCAATTGCTCCACTTACTGTGAAATGGGCATCGACGTGCGCTGGTATGCGCAGCGGGGGCAGGATATCGTGCGGTCATCCTGTGTAGGCTGCGGCGTCTGCTCGGCGGTCTGCCCGCGCGGCGTACTCCGGCTGGAGAACAGCAGTGTGGATATTGATGAGCGGGCTACGGAAGTGCGGGCGCTGCACATTTCGGAGGAGCGGGGGGTGGAGTTGTACTAGCAGTTGATGATGGTTACTGTTACAGTTCATTTGATAAACATGTACGTTACCCGCGCCGTCTGGTTTATCGGTAAGGGTTAGCGCTTGGATTTCGCCGTTCATCGAATAGTAAAACGATTAGAAGCTTTTTTCCATATTTCCGATAATAGAGTTTTCTATTCTTATCGACTTTATACTGCCGTACAGTTTTATAGCGTTTTGTTCTTCTTCCAATTTCCGGATACCGGCTTAGTTTATCGATGCATTCAAGTACGCTGGTTAAAAAATTTTCAGCAGTCGAAGGAGAATGGTGTTCTTCCAGGTATCCAATTATTTCATCAAGGCTTTCCAATGCCTTTTTGTTCCAAACTACTTCCCTAACCATTGCCTGTACTTCTGAATTACAACATTATGGGTGATATGGTTAGCAGAGTCCTCACTTTCGGCAATGGCTTGCTCCAGTTCTGCTTGTTCTGTTTCGCTAAGTTCATCCCAGAAGTCTGTATCTGATTTGACCCGGTTGCCAACGAATTCAGTAACCAGTTTCTTGAGCTCCTCCAGGGATTCGACATCATCAATATTGGCTATCATCTCTAATATTCCACCTTTGATTTCTAAACTGCTCATATACGGACCATTTAAGTGGTTTTTGCTGTACTTAACTTTACAACTTTGAAGAACAAGTTTTCTGATAAATCAGTTTCGAAATACCTTCTTTAAGCAGAAAAGCCAGGCTGCTTTCAAAAATAGACCTTAACCTGGGCAGTAAGCCACCAGGATATGCCATTCCAAAAGCAACCTGCCTTCACTCTTTAATCCGCCGTGCGAATAACAGTAGACCGCTGAATCCAGCAAGGCACAAAGAAGGACTCGCCCGCTTTCAGGCTACGGATGAAGACGTCTTCCCGGTTGGGCATATACTGTTGGTAGCGGTTGATGAAGTTGTTGGCCTGCTCGCTCACCGAAGGGTCGATGCGTTTGGCTTTCTGCCAGGCATCAATAGCCGGCCAGGTGACGATTTGGCTGTCCCAGCCCCGGCCCGGGCCACAAAGCGGGCCACTTGAGGCATACAACCTGCCGATGAGGATGTAAGGCTCGCCCCAGTCTTTCCGGATCTCAGCCGCTTGCTCTGCCCATTGGCGGGCTTTGGGGAAGTTGCGCAGGTGGACTTCGTAAATTTTGGCGTTGTTGAGGGCGTACCTGGCTTTTTTCTCCGCGGTTTCCTCTTCCTCAATGGCTCTCTGGAAGGCGACAATGGCTTTTTGGTACTCGGCTTCCCGCAGGTAGATGTAAGCAGAGTCCGCCTTGCCGGCCTCCGGGCGGCAGTTTTCGTTGCCAATGCGGATCAGTTCCTTCATGCGCTCGTCATCGGTAGCGCATTCGGCAAACTTCAGCCGGCTATAAACCGTGCGCACCACATCGCAGTCCGTTGGGTTGGCCTCAAATTCCGGATAGTATTTATCCATGTAGTAGTCGCAGGGGTAGAAGCCCTTCACGGTCTCGAAGTACTCCAGGCGTACCGGCGTATACTCCTCGATGATCTGCCAGCGCTCACAGGCCGTGCCCTTGCACTCTTTTAGTCCTTTCTCAATCATTGCCCGCAGAATGGCCTGATACTTATAGGCTTGCTCTTTTCTAATTTTACCAGCGTCGTACAAATCTACCAGCAAAGAAGCCATGGGGTTGACATCAAAGTCGGGAGCATCCAAACTGTCAATGTCAATGGATTCCTTAAAAAGGGCGTAAATTTCCTCTTTGGTAGCGCGGCCCGGATATTTGTAGAAAAGATCGAAGGCTTTGCGCCCTTTGATATAGCCGCCTTCCGGGTAGCACCGGTCAATCTCATCATAAATACTGAAGATCGTGTCCACGTAGGCATCCTTCAGCGCCTCATCCTGCGTTTGGCTGATGAAGTATTCGTAAAAGCGGATGCCATCCGCATAAACGGTGTTGCGCTGTCCATCTGCTGCGGGAGCTACCGCATAGACCTTTTTCCACAATGCGAACGCCTGATCCCAGTCGCCAGCCCGCAGAAAATCACGGTAAAGCACATAATTGGTTTCTGCATCATCCGGGTTAGGCGCATCCCGGAATTTAGGGCACGGGCTCAGGTCTTCCTCCTGCTCCGGAGCAGGTGCCGCCACTTCGGCAGGCGTTTCGGTTACAGGCTCAGTAGTCTTAGGCGTACAGGCAGCAAGCAAAAGTAGCGCCGCCAATGCCCACCAACGTTGATTCATCATCATCCCTTTATTTTTTTGCTGAAACATACACAAAAATAAAGAGTTTCACCGAACCTGTGCCGCTGTAAGACTGCCCCGCTACCTCAATACGGCCACCTCTCCCGTCTGTACCTTCTCCTCACCATCGCACACCCATTGCAGCGCATACTGCACCACCCCCGCATTGACAGGCTCGCCACGGTAAAAACCATCCCAGCGCTCAAAAGGGTCCTGCGTAGCAAAAACCCGGTTGCCCCAGCGGTCATAGATCTCGAAAGTCAGTAATTGAGGAATAGCGTAGGGATTGCTCACGCCGTAGGTGTCATTCAGTCCGTCATTGTTGGGTGTGAATGCCGTAGGCAGGAAAATGGTGTTGCAATCCAGGTCATCCGGATCAATGACATTGAAAGTGATCTGATCGCGGGCAATGCAAGAAGTGACCGTATCAGAGATGGACACTTCGTAAGTGATTTCCCCGGCCATTACGGGCTCGATGGAAGGCTCGGCAAGGAACGGGTCAGAGACGCCATCCGTCGGGGACCAGCTGAATACCGTACCGCAGGTGTTGCTCATTTCCACATCAAAGGCATCGCCGAGGAAGATGTTGATAATGTTCCCGTCGCGCTCGATACGGTCGGGGGCGCTGTAAAGCTCGCGCACTTCAAGCTCGCTGAGTGCACGATTGTAAACCCGCAGTTCGTCCATCAGGCCGCTGAAGGGGGACTCCGTGGCGTTTTTGCAGTCGCTGTCACCAATGATGAGGTCGCCATCGTTGTTGACGTTAATACGCTCCAGGGTGCTGAACACACTGATCAGCGCTCCGTTGAGGTGCAGGCGCACTCTTCCGCCTTCCCGCACAATAGCCAGGTGCTGCCAGCAGGCGGTGTTGCTGATCTGATGGGTGGCAATAACCCGCCGGTCGCTGGTTTCGAAGAAAAACGCGCTGATGGTCCGGCTGGCAGGCGTGTAAAGGATGTAAAATTCATTGCCGCCAAAACAGCTCGGGCTGCGTTTGGACAACAAATACTGCGTACCGGCTCCGCCGCGTGGTTTAAAATAAAAACTCACGGAGACATCCTCATTGTCAAACTCATCATTGACCGGGCCGCCCAGGATGACCACCTCATCGTCCTGCCCGTCAAAGGAGATAGCATCGTTTTCGGCACCACAGGTATAGTAAGGGTTGCCCGTTATCGCTCCTGTGTTGGCTGTATTGCCCGTAGCGTCGTTGGTACTGCCGTCAAAGCGGTAGTGGGCTATCAGGCCAGCGGTGGTTTGGGCACTGAGCTGCATGGCCAATACGAAGAGTAAAGTCGTGATTGGGATCGTCTTCATGTACAGATTGCTTTTCATCCTAGTTTAACGGAAATGCCGGGGCGATATTTTGGCTTAGCCAAACAGATTGCCGAGGTTGCCCATGCCCGGAGGCATCATGTCTTTGACCATTTGCTGTGTGGCTTCTGCTTCCTTAGCGGCAGCAGCAGACAGGGCCTTGTTGGTGGCATCAAGGACCAGGTCCTGAACCATTTCCACATCTTCCCAGTCCAGCTTTTCCTGGTCAATTTGAATATCAGTGATCTCGCGGTTGGCATTGGCCGTAACCCTGACCGCACCGTTCTGTGCAGTGCCTTCTACCATGATTTGTGCCAGTTTTTGGCGCATTTCGTTTTGGCGCTCTTCCATGTCGCCAAGCATGTTTCCAAACATCGTATTGGTGTTTTTTTATCCAGGCACAAAGGTAGGGAAATCTGAGGAGGATTGTTTTAATCTTGACCGGTCGGTACGAGACAGTATATCAGGAAAAGCCCCGTTGACAGGGTAAAAATGGGTATAGTGGATAGTCTTAATGTGATTTTTTTTATATTACTTCCCGAATTGATACATCCAAGGGCCTTCCTGAATATATGCATAGGGGCAGGCTGCCCTAAAACCCAAATATAATATGCTTTGAATTCAAAAACTTATTATAGCAATTTTAGCCCCACGCTGGACAACTGTAGCGAAGAGCCTATCCACCGCCCATCCGCTATTTTCGGAGGCGCTTATTTACTGGCGATCGACCGGACCAATTTCACGGTAGCTGGCGCGAGCGAAAACCTGATGGAACTACTGGGTTTGGAAAAAGCTTCATTTTTGGGACAGCCCTGGAAAGATAGTCTTCCTGATGCGGTTTACGCTGTACTGATGCCTCATATAGAACGGTCTAAGTGGGGCGGAATCAATCCCCTCGAAGTGGAAATCGCTGGCCGGCAGTTTGATGCGATCGGGCATCAGTCTGGAGAATTCCTCATCATTGAGTTCGAAGAGCAAAAGCCTGATCAGGACCTGCTGTTTTCTAAAAACCTGCAGCAGATCATCGGTGTCTTGGACGACTGTGAGGATGAACAGGAGCTGTTTAATCAGATGGCACAGGAGGTGAAGCATTTCTCGGGCTATGACCGGGTGATGGTTTACCGGTTTGATGAAGACTGGAACGGGGAAGTGGTTGGGGAAGCGCGGGAAGCGCATCTGGAGCCTTTTTTTGGCCTTAGATACCCCAAAACAGATATTCCGCCTATTGCCCGAAAGCTATTTCTGGACAACCGTTCCCGGATACTTCCCGATATTTATACCCCACACAGCCCCATTTATCTGGCCGAGCCGTACGACTTGCCCGGCGGGTTGGACCTTTCCCATGCTCAGCACCGGGCTACTTCGCCTATACATTTGGAATACCTGCACAACATGGGCGTCCGGGCCACCCTGTCCGTGGCCATAATTGTGAATCAGCAACTATGGGGCCTTATCGCTAACCACCACTACTCGGCTTATTCTATTCCTTTGCAGCAAAGAAGGTTCTGTGAAGTGATGGCTATGGTCTTTTCCACGCGGGTGGTGTACCTCGAAAATCAGCGGATGCTCCGGCAGGGGCAAAAATACAGAATGGCAGAAAAGGCTTTCGTGGAGCATCTGCAAACGACTAACAACCTCACCTACGAAGCGCAATTGTGGAATGCAGAACCTGGCCTCAAAGACCTATGTGCTGCTGATGGTGTGGCATTGGTGGTAGGAGAGCAAGTCAGGACAACAGGGAGTACACCGCCCAAAGACACCATCGTCAACCTTTTGGCAATATTGAAGCAGCGAGAGCAGTCCAATTTGTTTGTTACAAGGTCAGTGGTGGAAACGCTGGGGATTGATCCGGATTTTATGCCATCCTGGCCGGGGGTAATGGTACTCGGTATTTCGGTAGAGCAATCCATGAATGTGCTTTGGTTTAAAAACCCCATGAATAAAACGGTCAGCTGGGGCGGGAACCCGAAAGAGGCCGTGCTTGTGGAAAAGAAAGAAAATGACGACAAGGTTCGGCTGAGTCCTCGGAAGTCCTTTGCGAAATGGCAGGAAGTAGTACGGGATAAGTCTGCACCCTGGGAAGAGTACGAAGTGAAAATCGCTGAAGAGTTCAGGGAAAGGCTCGTCCGGGAAGAACTGCAGCGTTCAGGGGTTGCTATCCGTGCGCTGAATGGGCGCCTTGCTGCGACCTTAAACAAAGAGTTAGATCAAATTATCTATATTGCTTCTCATGATTTGCAGGAGCCACTACGTACGATCCGGAGCTTTGCTCAACTATTGGTGCGCAGTGCTTCGGCTAAACTTACTCAGGATGAATTGTTCTTTTTGGAACGCATCACCCTGGCCAGCGACCGTATGAAAATGTTGGTCACTAACTTGTTGGACTACTCCCGTATCGGGCGGTCTGTGGAAGTGGAAGAAGTGAATTTGAATCAGGTCATTCAGGAAATCAGAGAGGACTATGAGCATAAAATAAAGGAGACCAGAGCTACAATACATGCTGTGGACCTGCCGGTATTGAAAGGCGATTTTATTGAACTCAAACGATTGTTTCAGAATTTGATTTCCAATGCCCTGAAATACCACAAAGAAGGGGTACAACCTGTGGTTAGGGTCGAAGCCCGCAAGGGGGATAACCAATGGCTGTTTGAGGTGTCAGATAACGGAATCGGCATGGAAGAGCAGTATCTGGAAAAGATTTTCCTGCTTTTTCAGCGGCTGCACAGCAAAGATGAGTACGAAGGTACAGGCATAGGGCTGGCACAGTGCAAGAAGATCGTAGAGGCCTACGCTGGTGATATTTATGCCAAATCAAAGCTTGGGGAAGGCACTACTTTTCACCTTTCCCTTTCGGATAAAAAGCTATAAACCATAAAACACGCCTATGAGTGCGCAAATTGACCATATACTGCTGGTAGATGATGACCTTGACGACAACTACATTCATAAAATGGTGATCAGCAGCACCGGGCTCGTTAAAGAGGTCGCCTTAGCCAAAGATGGCTCTGAAGCGCTGGAGGTGCTGCAGGAGCTTTGGCAACAACCCAGCGAACCTGTCCGCCCAAACATCATCTTCTTGGATATCAATATGCCGAGAATGAATGGTTGGGATGTGCTCAACGCCCTGAAGGAAATGGGAGAGAGTGCTCATCAGTCTATGGTTGTGATGTTGTCTACTTCTCAAAACCCGGAAGATCAGGAAAAGGCCAAGGCTTACCCTTTCGTTCATGGCTACCTGCACAAACCACTGACAGAAGAAGCCTTATCCGAAATCGTAGAGGCTTACTTGTCGAAAAACAAGGCAGATTCCTGATGCAATATGGATAAGCAACGCCTTCAAAATCTAAGAGCAGCCACCCGCCCCTTGCACGACCGCCTCGAAAGCCTGGTGGATGGTGCCCGGCTGATGGAGCCGCCCTTCGACCCTTTGCATTACGCAAAATTGCTGAAAGCACACCTGGGGTTCACCCGGCTGATCAATGCACAGTTCACTCAGGATATTTCCTTTGAGGTGGCCCTGCCAACCTGGCCGGATACCGCCCGGATGCAGGATATAGAGGCTGATTTGAAGGCGCTCGGGGTTTCGGTACCGGAGCAGGCCCCTGACTCGTTGGCAATATCGTCTCCCAATGCCGCATTTGTGGTCGGGCTTTGCTATGTGGCCGAGGGCGCTGCCATGGGCAATCAGATGATGCATAAAGCGCTGCTGCAGCTTCCTGCTTTCCGGGCACTCGATGCACAGCGTTATCTGCAAAGTAGCAAAGATGGGCTTTCGGCACGCTGGAAAACTTTCCAAAAAGTGCTGGGCCACTACCTGATCGAGGAAGAGCCTGTAGTCATAGAAGGCGCAAAAACGGGGTTTTCGCAGTTCGAAAACATTTGGGCATCTCTGGAGGCCTCTTCTTCGATCAAGGTGAAGTAAGAGCCCTTCTTGTCTGGAAAAGCCAACCGGACTGAACAAAATGAGTTTTTATTACTTCCCCTACTGTATCAAATGCCTCGACTTCATGCACCCTAATGCCCGGAAAGCGGCCGAAAATTTGTTCCGCTTCTTTTTCAACCCCTCTTTCCGGCACCGGTTCGAGCGCATCATCCTGTCGCTGTCTATAGGCAGTTTCCTGTTCCATTTGCTGCTTATTTTTCTGCACGACCTGCAGTGGGTCGACTTCGGTCAGTCGGCAGACGAGCTCTTCATTAGCCCCATCACAGCGATTTATACGCCTTTCTCCTTCATTCTGGTGTACGAGGTTTATATGTTGGTTTACCATTTGCCCGACTCTTTTACCATTTCCATCGGCAAACAATACGAGATCATCTCGCTGATCGTCGTCCGGCGGATTTTCAAAGATATTTCCAAACTGGATATCTCCGAAGAATGGGGCAGCAGCTACCGCAATCAACTGCTCGGAGCTGATATGCTTTGTATTTTACTGTTGTTTGGCCTTATTTTCTGGTTTTACAAGCTCCGGCAACAGCGTCCCCGTCTCAAGCAGCCTTCCAATATTGATGAGTTTGTGGTGAAAAAGAAAGGGATCAGCGGCCTGCTGGCACCTATCCTTTTTGTCCTGGCCATTTATAGCTTCAGCAGTTGGCTGCTCGACTTGCAGCAGTTCAACGTCGGGCAACTGGAGGAACTGCCGGACATCAACAAGGTTTTTTACAATGAATTTTTCACGTTGATGATCCTCTTTGATGTGCTCATCCTCATGATTTCCCTGCAGTACACCGACAACTACAGTCAGTTGATCCGTAATGCCGGGTTCGTCATCTCCACGGTCCTGATCCGCCTTTCCTTTACCGCAGAAGGCTTATTCAACCCCGTACTCATTACCATCGGTGTGTTGTTTGGCACCCTGATGCTGGCCCTGTACAACAAGATGGGGCGCCTGGAAGCCGAGCGGGCGAATGAATCCCGGGAGCTGACCTGATCAACACAACGCCTTTTTGCGTGTTACGCTTAGCGTATGGCAACAACAGAGATACAAGAACAGCTGGAGCAGGAATACCAGCGCTTTGTAGAGTTTGGCAACCTGCTGGACCGCAAGATGCGCCGCTATCTGGTGCAGTACCTCCAGAATAAACTGGCCCCCGGCCGCCACATCGTCCCCGAATTGAGCGACCAATACTACGCCTATTTTCGGCAGGCGCTGGATGACTTCTTTTCCATACCGGGCCTGCTGAACCTGGCGGAAGGCAATGCCAAAATTACCCGACAAGTGGTACTGGACATCCTGCGCTGGCTCCGTAAGTCTTACGATAAAGCGCGCGCGCAGCATCCCTACGAAGACGAGCTGCAGCGGCTGGAAGGTTGGGCGGTGACGCCTTTGCATGTTTTTGTGCGCCGATGGCCCAACCTGCCGGCCTACTTGCGCACACAGTACAGCCGGGAAGCCATCGACAGTCATTTTTACCAGGACCGCTTCCAGCAGCTTATCGGCAATAAAACCTTTGAAGGGCTTTCCGGGGATGACCGGGAAAGTACCGAGCGTTTGCTCAAAGACCTGCTCGCTCAGTGGGACGCCCGCATTTACGCCAAAATCCTGGATTTTCAGCTCAAAAAGCTGGAGGAAGAAAAAGAGGTATTCTCCGCACTGGTAGAGAAAAAAGTGGACGAGTACTACAAACTCTTTGAGCTGGTGTCGCCCTTTTCGGATTACCTGGGCTGGGATATGTCCCGGGAACTTTGGGAAGAGACCTCCTTCGATATCCTTGAAAAGTACAACGACCTCCTGCAGGATGAGCAGTCCCTGAAGGAGCTCGCCGAACTACTCGGGCGTATGCGCGAAGCCGAAATTGAAATCGAAGAGGAGACCTTTGAAAAAACCATCATCCGGCAGGAGTGGAAAGTAGACGAAACCGCCAAAGCCGAAATCGTTGGCGTGCACGAAAGCGATGACCTCAGTAACCTCCTGAGCGCCGAAGCGAGCCTGTTGGGCGATGAGGATACCGAGCTGCTGTTCCTCAAAAAGTACGCCGACAAAAACCTGATGACTTTCCGTTATGAAGACCGCAAGCTGGTGCGCAGTGAGGATCAGCTCACCGAAATCAATCAGCGGGTACGCCAAAAGGAAAAAGGGCCCTTCATCGTGTGTGTGGATACGAGCGAGAGTATGACCGGCCGCCCTGAGCAGATTGCAAAGGTCCTGTGCATGGGTATCCTCAAAATGGCGATCAATGAAAACCGCCGCGCTTACCTCATCAACTTCTCCCGGGGCATCAAAACCCTGGACCTCTACAATATCGCCGACTCTATTGACGAGATTGCGGCCTTCCTGCGCATGTCCTTTTACGGAGGTACTGATGTCAGCCTGGCGCTGTACGAGACGGTCCGGCAGCTTAAAGGCAATGATTACGAAGATGCCGATGTGCTGATTATTTCCGATTTCATCATGTATAAAATAGATGACGATGTGCTGCGGGAAGTCCGCTATTTTCAGCAAAATAAAGGGACGCAGTTCCATAGCCTGACCCTGAGCAAGGAGGCCAACCCCGAAGTGCTTGAGTTTTTTGATACCAACTGGGTGTACAACCCCAGGCAAAAGGGCATCATCCGGGAGCTGACGGCTGGGCTGCAGGATATCCGGCACGGATAATTTTTGATGGGCCATTAAACCCCCTTGTGTTTTGAAAGTCTTACCTTCAAAACACACAACTTGCAAGCGACATTGACGGCAATATCCGACGAACAGATTCTTATCCTCCTGCAGCGGCCTGACAGCCGGGAGCAGGGGTTCCGGTTATTGATGTCGGCCTATCAGGAACGCCTGTACTGGCACATCCGCAAGATGGTCGGTACGCATCATGATGCAGACGATGTCTTGCAGAACTGCCTGATCAAAGTCTTTCGGAATATCCATAGCTTTGAAGGCAAGTCGCAGTTGTATACCTGGTTGTACCGCATCGCTACCAATGAGTCCCTGACTTTTTTGAAAAAAAACCAGCGGCAGGCTACGGAAGCTATCGACGGGCAGGCTTCTGTTTTTCAACTGCAGGCCGAAGCACCTGTAGACGGAGACCTGATCGAGCGAAAACTGAATGCCGCAGTAGCGAGCCTACCGGAAAAACAACAACTGGTCTTCCGGTTGCGGTACTACAAAGAAATGAGTTACAAAGAGATGTCGGCCATGCTACAAACTTCTCAGGGCGCCCTGAAGGCTTCCTACCACCACGCCGTGAAGAAAGTAGAAGCGGCCCTAACAGCGGGATCATGAAGGAAAAAGAAAATATTCAGGAAGAACTGCAGCAATGTGCTCCTTTTTTAGCTCAGCTGCGCAAGACTGCCAAAACAGCCGGGCAACAGCAAGTGCCGGAAGGGTACTTCGAGACGCTGCCTGACCGGGTCCTGGAAGCAGCGCAAGCGGAAAAAGCTTCGCTTTTGAAGGTTGTGCACACCGCAGAGCGGTCTCGTCAGCCGGGATGGCACAGATGGGCCGCAGCCGTGGCAGTAGCACTTATATCGGCTGCTGGCCTCTGGTACAACTGGCAAAGCACGCCCGGTACCGCACAGGTCAGCCTGGCCGATGTGGAGCGGGAAGAAGCCGCTGCGTACATCAACGCTAACATTAGTGAATTTGAACTGAGCCTGATGGAAGAAGCCGACTTGCTCGATGAAACAACTGTTGAAAATGTAGAGGTCCTCCCTGAGCTGGATCAGATCCCAATAGAAGACTACCTGGAGAATCTGGACTACAAGGATATTGAGGCGCTTTTTTAACCCAACCAATCAGAAAAATGAAAAACAATAATCGGGTATTACTGACCACATTATTACTACTGGCCGCAGTAGCTGCTTTTGCACAACCTGACCGTCAGTTCGACTTCGGGGACGGTCAGCGAAACGAGCGGGTAAAGGCGGCCCGGGTGGCTTATATTACACAGCGCTTAGGCCTGACCACAGGGGAGTCGTCGGCCTTCTGGGCCCTCAATAATGAGTATGAGGACGCCCGGCAGGCCATCGAGGAAAAGTACAAACCGGCAATTGCTCCGGAACAAATGACCAATGAGCAAGCCAGCGAACACCTGGAAGACCAACTGAAAGCTGAAGCGGAGCTGCTGGAGCTGCGTAAAACCTATCAGGCCCGGTTTAGCTCAGTGCTGCCGGCCCGGAAGCTGGTACTTTTTCAGCGTGCCGACCGGGAGTTTCGGCTGGAGCTGCTAAAGAAAATCCGCGACAACCGCCGGCCGGGAGGGCGTTTCTGATTTCAGCTGTAAAGTTGGAAAACTTTTCGGGCTGATCGGGCCGGGGCAGGGTACATTAACGCGTGTAAAAGGCGAAATCCCAGCCAAAAAGAAAGGCTACATATTTGTCAAAATACGATATCATAAAATAAATATATGTAAGAAACGACAATTTAAAAGTTTTTTTATCTGAATAGTGTCGTTTTTGTCGGTAAAAATTTGCCATTTCCTTTCCAAAACCTACCGTTCCATTAATGGAGGGGAATGAGGGTGTTAAATTCTGGTCTTTGTGGGCGAATATTGCATATCTTTAAAATAATTCTGATGCACAGATCATTAATTACTACGCCTGCACCGAAATAAGCAGATCGACCATGTATCCTGAAAACGAATTTCAACACCACAGAACGGCTATTCAGCAATTATTGCAACGGTACGAAGCGCAATTCAAGACCGGGCAAGATGCTTATTTTGAGGAAGCAGCCTACCTGAAGATCATCAGCTATTTTGAAGCGGACCGTCAGCAGTCCAAAGCACTGGAAGCCACTGAGCGGGGAATGGATCAGCACCCTTCTTCTATTAACCTCCTGCTCAAAAGCGCTCAGCTATTGATCGACAACATGTCGGTGGAGTGCGCTTTCCCTTACCTGGACAAGGCGCGTGCCATGTCACCGGGCGAAATTGAAGTAGAGCTGCTTTATGCGGAGGCTTTAATTGTGGACGAGCGTGCGGAAGATGGCTTTAGAATTCTCGATTTCCTTAAGGAAGAAGCCAATGATGAAGAGATGAGCAGCATACTGCTTGTCGAGTCGCTCGCCTACGAGCAGGAAGAATCCTACGAGCGGATGTTTTATACCCTGAAGCAAGCGCTACTTAAAGACCCTGCCAATCAGGGTGCGTTGGAGCGTATGGGGATCTGTGTGGTGCAGAGTAAGAAGTTTGAGGAAAGCATTGACTTGCACGAAGCGTTACTGGCAGAAGATGCTTATCTGGCTTTGGCATGGTACAACCTAGCGCAGGCACGGGTCTACACCGGAGATTACGAGCGGGCGATTGAAGCCTATGACTTTGCCTTCACCATCGAAGAAGATTTCCTGCAGGCTTGCCGCGATTGCGCAGACCTTTGTCTTGAACTTCAGCAGTTCAACCGGGCGCTGAATTACTACCTCGAGCTCCTGGAGCAGGAAGGGGCGGATGCCGATAGCGATCTTTATATTCAGATTGGGCACTGCAACCTGAGGCTCGACCGGCCCCAAACAGCGGTGACTTTTTACATACGGGCTGCACAGCTCGATCCGCTCAATGACGAAATTTTCTTCTCCATTGGGGAATGCTACGCTGCCGAAGGGCAGTGGATGAATGCCATTCAGTACTTTGAGAAAGCCATTGAGGTAGAAGATGAGCGCGAAGAGTACTATGCGGCTCTGGGCGAAGCTTATTTCAATATGGGCAATACGGAAATGGCCATCGAGCACCTCGAAGAGGCCATCGCATTGAATGACCTCGAAGCGCGGTACTGGATCTTACTGGCAACTTTCCTAATGGATAGTGGGCAGGCCGAATTGGCTATGGAAGTACTGGAGACCGGTATAGAGACCGTGCCCGGTGCCGAAATTCTCTACTGCCGTATTGCCTGCCTGTTTGCAATTGGGCAGCGTAATGCAGCGCTTTACTGGCTGGGCGAAGCCTTGCAGGAGGACTATGGTATGTACCCGTCCCTGTTTGAGCTCATGCCCGACTTGCAGGTGGATACCGAGGTGATGGCGATGATCAAAAATTATGCGATCTAAGCGCTTGTTGGGATTTTACACTTTGGGCTGCTCTTGCCAAATTTCGTCCTGTTCTTCGTTGCGCTCCCGCCTGCCATAGTCTTCGGTCTCCGGTAGGCAAAGCCCACAGGTGACGGGACACGGACAGGTTGCTCATGTAGCTAAGGCTATGTGATTCAAGAACAGGCCCCTTTAATCCCATTCTTGAATGTCTCGCGCCTCAATTAGAACAAAATTTGGCGGCGTTCGCACCAAAGGCAACACCCCCACAAGCTCTAGCTTCTGGCGATCTGATAAGCATGAACAGCAGCACCAACGGTGCCTGCAGCATTGCGCAGCTCCGCCGGCTTCACGGGGACTTTCACATCAATCACTTCCGAATATTTACTGAATTTTTTGCTGGCTCCACCGCCCAGAATGATAAGGTCAGGGTTGATGACCCGGCATAGGTAGTGGAGGTATTCATTAAAACGCTCTCCCCACTCTGTCCAGCTCAGTTCACCGGATTTGCGCGCATTGCTCGAAGCGTAAGCCTCTGCAATGTCTCCGTGCAGTTGCATATGCCCAAATTCCGTATTCGGCACAAGCTTCCCATTAATGAACAGCGCTGAGCCCAAACCTGAACCGATGGTAATCAGCACCACGACTCCGTTCTGCCCCCGGCCTAAACCAAAACGCATCTCAGCAAGGCCGGCAGCATCAGCGTCATTCAGCACTTCTACGGGATTGTTACAGGCCAGGGAAAAAGACTCAATAACATTTGTGCCAATCCATTTCTTGCTGATATTGGCTGCCGATAAGGCTTCTCCCTGCTTGATGATAGCCGGGAACCCGCACCCAATAACCCCCTTGTAATCGTGCATCTGAACGAGCTCTGCGAAGACCTCAGAGACAGCCTTGGGGGTTGCAGGTTGTGGCGTTTCAAGCCTTAGCCGCTCTGTTTGTAATGCTCCTGAGTTAATATCGACAATAGCCCCCTTGATGCCAGAGCCACCCACGTCTACGCCCAGAATGAGATTTCCTGTGTACATATCTTTTTATTTTTCCTGCAAAGAAGTCAATGGTTTGCCTGTGCTCAATCGCCCGGAAGACAGCACCCTCTGCTTCTACCGAATCAACCGAACCTTCATCTTCAGGTCTTCTTTGGGCCGGTCTCCGGGGTTTGTAGGCACCGCTGCGAGTTTGTCCAGCACATCAAAACCTTCCACCACCTGCCCGAAAACAGTATAGTCGCGGTCAAGGAAAGGCGTGCCCCCGCGCTCAAGATAAGCTTCCTTTTGCTTAGTGGTGTACCGGAACCCCTTCTTCGCCTCCAGCAGAGCCAGATCCTGTTCGGTTACGCTGCGGCCGTGGACAATATAAAACTGCGAGCCGGAAGACCTTTTCTGAGGGTTCACGGCATCACCGGTGCGGGCAGCAGCAAGCGCTCCTTTGATATGCATCAAAGAGTCGACAAACTCTGCGGGTATCGTATAGCCCGGGCCACCGGACCCCAGAGGCTGCCCCGCCGGTGCATCCTTTGACTTCGGGTCACCGCCCTGAATCATGAAGTTCTCAATTACACGGTGGAAGAGCAGCCCATTGTAGAAATCCTCTTCTACCAACTTCAGGAAGTTGTCCTGATGTTTTGGCGTGGCATCATAAAGTTGTACGAGCATACTACCGTGTATGGTTTCGATTTCCACCAGGCAAACTTCAGGTGGTGCAATAGAAACTTCCTGTTGAGCAATTCTGGCCTTGCCTTTTTCATTGACGGCCTTCAGGGCGATGGTATAGGTGCCCGATTCCCGGTAAGTGTGCTTTGGCTCCGCCTTGGCAGAGGTGTTGCCGTCCCCGAAATCCCACTCGTAGGTGGTGGCATTTTCTGACAGGTTGTCAAAGTCAAGAGGTGATAAAACGGATGGCTCGCCCTCCAGGTTAAACTTGGCTACCGGGCGGGCACAGCTGCTCAGGGCGACGGCCAGTACTACTATATATAATGGTGTATGCCTCATTTGTCAATCACTTTTACAGTCATGCGCACGTCTCTCGCAGGCCGGTTGGCTTGCCCGGTAGGGACGGCAGCAATTTTATCAATTACATCGATTCCTTCTACCACTTCACCAAAAACCGTGTATTCGCCATCGAGCACCGGGGAGCCGCCCTTCTCGAGGTAGCGTTGCCGCTGTTCCGGCGTATAGGTTTTGTTAAAGTTTTGTTCCAGGTTCTGAATATTCTCCTCAGTGAGGGGCTGCCCGTCCACGATGTAAAACTGCGAGCCGGAGGAATTCCGCTGTGGGTTTTGGCGGTCGCCCAGGCGTGCAGCAGCGAGCGCTCCTTTGAAATGCACTTTGCCGATCTCGGCTGGCAGGGTATAGCCTGGTCCACCTTGCCCCAGCATTTGGTTTGGGCCGGCATTCTTTGAATCCGGGTCACCGCCCTGAATCATAAAGTTTTCAATCACACGGTGGAAGAGCAAGCTGTCGTAGAAGCCCTCATTGGCGAGTTTGATGAAATTATCGCGGTGCTTGGGTGTGGAGTTGTAGAGCCTGACTTTCATGTCGCCGTACTCCGTGCTGATGACAGCATAGGTGTACCCGTCGCCCTTTGGGGCACATTGAAAAAGGCTTGTTGTCAGGGCCAGCCCGGCCAGCAGCGTGAATAAGTAACTTTTCATAGGTTGGTTGTTATTCTTCTTCTAATCCACCATTCTCCAGCTCCAACTCTTGGAAGTATTGAATGGCATACTGTTTCAGTAGGTTTTCCTGTGCTTCCAGCCCTTTGGTTTCCACCGGGCGCCGGAGCTCGTAGTGCGGCCAGCCGTCTGCGTCCCGGCCTGCAAATGCATAGTGCCCTCCGTAACTCAGTAAACGGCATACTGCAATATGCATAAGGTCCTGCTTTTCTTCTTTCGTAAAGCTATCCGGCCAGCGCCCCAGCTCCTGAATACCGATCAGGAACAAAATGGCATTCAGGTCTGGAAGGGCCGTCCTGTCGAACGTCTTTTTCACCAGGTGCCTTACACGCAGCCATTTATAATCCAGCTCCCACTCCTTCATCTCATTTTTTGAGGCGTAAATATACTCTACACGATTTGGTTTGTGTTACAGAAACCTATCATTAATTGAACAGGAGTGCCCCTGAGTGGCAAATCAATGCTATGGTTTGCGATATCGGGGGTGATATTGCAACAGCGTTTCCCGCAGATAGTCGGTATCCAAATGGGTATAAATCTCTGTGGTAATGATGGATTCGTGCCCGAGCATATCCTGAACAGCCTTTAGGTCGGCACCTCCTTCTATCAGGTGGGTGGCAAAGGAGTGCCGGAAAGTGTGCGGGCTGACGTTCTTATCTATCCCTGCCTCTTTGGCAGCCGATTTAACGATGTTGAATACCATCACCCGGCTTAGTGCTGCCCCTCTTCGGTTGAGAAACAAAATATCCTCATGCCCGCGCTTGACATTCATTCGGCCCCGCCTCCCTCCGTCCAGGTAGAGCTGTATATGCCGGGCAGCGGCTTCTCCAATAGGGACGAGCCGCTCCTTATTCCCTTTGCCGACTACTTTTACGAAGCCAACGTCGAGGTAGAGGTCTGAACGGCGCAGGCTGACCAGTTCGCTTACGCGCAGGCCACAGGCGTAGAGCGTCTCCAAAATAGCGCGGTTCCGTTGCCCTTGTGGATGGCTGAGGTCTATGGCTTCAAAAAGGCGGCTGATCTCTTCGTAGTTCAGCACTGTCGGTATTTTCCGGCCTAGCTTGGGGCCGTCAATATGCTGAGTGGGGTCCGTGTCGGTCAGGTCCTCCAGCACCATATACTTATAAAAGGTCTTGAGTGCCGACAGCAGCCGGGCCTGAGAGCGCTCTGCCAACCCCAACTGCGTAAGCCAAACCAGGAAGCCTTCGAGGTGGTGCTGCTCAACGGAGGTGGGCCCGCAGTCATAATCATTGAGCTCTAAATAGCGGATGAGCTTGCTCAAATCACTCAGGTATGCCGCAGAGGTGTTCCGGGACAGAGACAGTTCTAACAATAAATAGGCTTCAAACCCTTTTTGATAACTCTTCCATTTTTGAACTAGAATAATAGACAAGGTGTTGCATTTTACTTGTGTACACCTGAAATTATTAATATTGGCGTACTCAGGTATGGTTTTTTAAATAAAAAGTGTACTTTTGTATATATACGAAATAACACAAGGCATCTTTTTCGAAGGTGTTTAAGATATTCAAGACTGTGCATATTTGTTTAATGTTGGAGGGTCGAAATCTAAACGATTTCGGCCTTCGCTTTTTATACCCCTTATCATCTCCACAAACGATAGTCCTCCAATATAGGATTGGTGAAAATGGGCACCTTGCCACAGCCACCGGTATTTTCCGGTTCAGAGCGTGTTGGGGCTTTGGTCTTCCAGGTACTCAAGTCCCAACACGCTCTGAAATCTGCAACCTGTAACTCGTTTTTGGAAGGGATAAACCCCATACAGCCAAGCTGTAAAGCCTGTTTTTTTAAGTATAGACCTAAAAAGAGCGCTTGATGGTACCGTGTTTATGTAACAATTGAAAACCATTTTATTGGTGTTATATATATGGTTACCATGAAGTTATAGAATTTTTTTTAACCAAAAAGACGGCGTATTACTGTCACGGTAGTTGTATTTTATGTTCCTTTCTTTTTGCGATCACAAAAAACTCTCTTACATTTGTACCGAGACAGGAAACTGTCCCTCCTTACCATTAAAATGATTCCCCTTTAAACGTTACGGTTTCCGAAAGTGAAGCCCTTGCATCAGTTATTCTATTCTCCACTGTTGACGAATAGCTTATCACTGATAGAAGGTAGCCTCCCTTGAGGATTTTTATTGTAAAGCATTTAGCGATATACTAACACAAACACAACACTAAAACCATTCTGAGGTCAGCCTAAGCAGGCACTACATACATGGATTTCAAAGTTTCCCCATTTTTCGAGCCATAATTTGTTCCCTGCTGCTATTGAAACTTTTTTTGACCTCCTTTCCTGTTAAATGCTTTGTGATAATTCCCTATAGATGAGCACTGCTCGTCTTAAGGCATTGTTTGCTTTGTCAAGTCATTTTGACCTTGACAAGCCTTATAATTTAGTGCATAGAGACAAGCACTCAGAGCATTAGGTCTGTTGCAGCTTGCACACAATGCAGGATGAGATAACACCCAGAGTTTAGGAAGTCATTAGGTAACCTTGAGCTACCAGTTGTTCACACTAATTCATTGCACCATGTCTTACATTAACAAATCACTTTGCACAAATCAGGAGCCAGTACTGAGCGTTAATTCGTCTGTATTCAGGGGCTTCTCGAATTCACTCGGGCTGCAATTGCTGCTGCTCTTTTCTTCACTAAACCTTGCTGTAGCACAGGAGCTTAATGACGGGCTTAGCTCGTTTTCGCCTTCTGTCAATTGTGAACAGCCGGTTATTCTTGGGGTTTCAACCGCACAGGAGACGGCTTGTGGCAATCAGGATGGGAAGGTGAGTATTCAGATCCAGAATGATGAACGTGGTGCAACGTATACTGTTGTCCTTACTCAGGATAAAACAACATACGAATACCAGGGCCTTTCGGCTTCAAACGGTACTATCCTGATTCAGGATATAGTACCTGCCGGCTTTAAAGGGCTGCAGGTTATAAGAGAACAAGACGACTGCGCTTCTGCCTTTTTGGAGCAGTATTTCCTTGTAGAACACGCCTGCCTGCCGGCAAGCATGCGGACTAACACCTGCAGTGGGGGCGATTTCCCGCACCAAAACTGTGAAATGCAGACCATAAATATTAATGGGAGCAATATCACCGCTCAAAGTTATATGTATCTGGATGATGACTACCTGGGCTGCATCGGTTATGTGAACGCCAACTGTGAAATTGGGCAGGAAGAGGACGTGTACTGTGGTGATCATCAGCTTTCAGAGCCTACTCCTAACAACGGCTACGATTATGGTGATGTCCTCTTCACAAAGGAGACAGGACTGGTCAGCAATCTTGGTATATCAGAACTAGATGCAGAACGCATTAACTGGATCATGTGCAATGGCCCGGCTCAGGGGTATTCCAAATCAGATATTAATAATGCCATCTGGCACTTCTCAAGTGGGCGCAACAATTGCAACAACCTCTGCCAGGCTGCACAGAGTGCTGTGAATACAGTGCAAGGCGGTATCGATAGCCAAATGGAAGTCTACATTCCCGATAACAGCAACATTCAGCCGTTCATTGTGAACAGCTGTGCCTGTGTTGCGACCATTGATGGGTTGTTTGTGAATGATGATAACGGTGATAATAACGTATTAGAAATTACCGATGGTGCACAGCTTGACCTGAATGCCCTACCTAATAACTTCCGCCTGGAAGCAGAATTGAGCGGCCTTGTTGGTAGTGTGAAGTTTACCATATCCGGTGATGATAGCAATACCAATACTGAAAACTCCGCGCCTTATAACGCTCCGGGCGGTTCAAATCTTTGGAACCCGGGCGCAGGTAATTATACAGTTAATATCAAGGTGTACTCTCTGCCAAATGCAGGTGGAGTACTCTGTGCAGAACAGACCATTTCTTTTTCTATCTTCCCCGGGGGGACACCACCGGTGCCCACTACTCCTGCCCCCGACAATTGGGCGTACGGATGTGATGACAGTGTGATTATCGATTTCTACGGTAGTGGTGCAAATTGCGCTGATAACCCTGATGCAGAAGTGGTGATTAACAATACCGCCGGCGCGTTCCAAACCGTGGTTGAAGTGGTGTATAAAAATCAATACCCGGGAAGTACAGTAGTGGTTACAGCTGGAGGGACGAACTATTCGCTCCCACAGGTCGATATCTCGGGTACCAGCTCAAACGTTTACGTTTACAGAGGGCTAATTGCAGCTCCCGTTGGCTCCGTTAGCCATAATACAGAAACTAGCGGCTGCGGCAATCAAAATGGCTTACAGTCACTCACCGCATACGCCTTCAGAAATACGACGATTAAGCGGGCTTCTTCCGGAGCGTTTACCGAACTGAGCGGATACTGCGATCTTCAGACTTTCTCCATTAATATCCCTACTGACGATCAGTCCAGGGATTTATCGGTTTTGCTACCCATTTCTGAACTTACTGACGACGGGCGATTCCTGACCATCAGAGCGACCGCAGGTGGCGTCACGGCTTCAACAACAATCTTCGGGCCAGATGGTGAGTGCTGTCAGGGCGCTCCGGTCATCAACCTACAGGATGTGCCCGGTTCTGCTTCCTCGGTGGAGATTGAAGTAGATACCCGCAGCAGTCAAAATCCCAATGGAAGTGGCTGTGGCCAGTCCTGGGTGATTGCCGGATTAACTTATGTAGATGTAATTTGCCCGGAACCACTAGTCGCCGACTATGGAGACGCACCAGATTCCTACGGCAGCATCTGCTACTACATCGACGATGCCAACCCGACCCGCCTGGGCGCAACGGTGGACAGCGACGACAATTTCCAGAGTAGCGCTAACGCTGATGGCGATGATAACGATGGCAATAATGATGATGACGGCGTTACCTTTACTAATCCTTCCGGATTGACAGCGGGCGCTTCAGAGTCAGTTACCGTTACCTGGTCGACTAATGATAATGACTCTTACATCTCTGCCTGGATCGATTTTAACCAAAACGGTACGTTCGATGCCAGCGAAAAAGTTATCGACGACTTCAAGCAGGGCGCATTCAATAATACCACTACCGGCTCTGAATCTTTCACCTTTACCGTACCTTCCGATGCAGCCTGTGGTGCCACTTTCGCCCGTTTCATTATCACCAGCGATCCTAATGAAGGACCGACCGGTGATTTTTGTAATTCTGGCGATGCTTCAGATGATGGTGAGGTAGAAGACTATCAGGTGACTATTATTAGCGGATTGGAAGCAATGGCCGGAGCAGACGTCAGTGTCTGCACCGGAGGTGATGTTCAACTACTTGCTTCAGCCAGTGGGGGCACCGGTGTATATACTTTTGAATGGAGCAATGGTTTAGGTACAGGAGCGAGCCAAACCGTCTCCCCGGTATCCAATCAGACCTACACCGTCACAGTAACGGACGCTAATGGTTGTTCGGATACCGATGAAGTCATGGTTACAGTCACTCCTGCACCTCAGCTGAGCCTCACTTCCATGTGCTGGCAGGATGGCGATATCAACGGTACACACGTAATGCGCACGCGCAACGAAAATGACTTTGATATCGACTTTGACGTGTACTATTCCGGAGGCTTGCAGGAAACCTACACTATCCCGGCCAATAGCGAATATTTCTTCCCTGTACCGGATGTAAACTCCGTTACCATCAAGTGGACCCCTTACGGCTGTGGAGAGCAAAGTACCACCAAGGCCCTTAATCAGGAGCCTTGTAAAGGTGAGCTATTTATTTCCAAAGTAGTTGAAGGCCAAGCCGTTCCTGGTGGTGTGGAATATACGGTTGAAGTGGTAGATGAAAATGGAGATGTTGTGGCAACCGTAATGCTTGAAGCCGGAGAAACCTCCGCTAAAATCATATTGCCAGGGCAGTTGGCTTACGGCCCTACTCCATTATTTACCGGCCTGCCAAACAGCGGCGTGCCTTATCCGGGCGGTATTACCTATACCATCAACGAAACAAATGACCAAGGTGCTCAGAGCGTTGATTACAATATTCAAATTGGTGCAGTCGAAGACCCCAATGATCCCAACTACCCGGTTTACCAAACCATTAATGGCAATACCTTTGTATTGACTAAGGGGATGTATATTGAAGCAACGGTAACGAATAACTTCCCTGACTGTGATGTCAGCGTAGCTATGTTCAGTACGGACACCGGTTGCAATAACAACACCGGTACGGCTTCTGCTGATCCTTCCGGTGGTACTGCTCCTTACACTTATGAGTGGAATAACGGAGCGGGAACGAGCTCGGTCTCCAGTCTGTCTGCAGGCATTTACACCGTAACGGTCACAGATGCTTTCGGCTGCACAGCCACAGGTCAGGTCGAAGTAGGCACCACCACCGGCCCATTGGCTAATATTGAGTGCGTCGACGACCCCGTGGTCCACCGCACCGCATCCAACAGCAGCAAAACCTGCCAGTCATTGGTTTACGGTTTCTACACCGGCAACATGCTCAACAACTGGACCGGACAAAAGCATTGGACCATCAGCGATACCGACTTCAAGGAGTATTCCAATGGTACAGCTGTTATGAGTGCTACTGCCGTCAATAATGGTGATGCTAACCTTATTTTCAATATCAACGTTGTATTTGCTGGTCGGACCTACACCACCCCTTCCAATAGCCCGAAGGAGAATACACAGTGTGTAGGTAATTTGGACAACAGCGACTGGTACTACTACACCGTGACCAAGGGCAACATGGCTGGTGCCGGCGACCTTGCCGGTGCTCAGGTCTCTTTCACCCGACAGGGCCCTGCTTTCCAGGTCGGTACAGGTGCCAACCTGAATGATGCCAGCAAATTTGGTGCATCCGGATGGCTAGATCTCCAAATCAATAGTCAGCCGGCTTCCGGCCCTGCTTTGATTGCAGGTGCTATGGGCGACTTCAATATCAACCTCTCCGGAGCTACGCTGCCGGAAGAACTGGCAAGCGGCTGTCTCGAAATTTGCGTTGGCGAATCTGTCGAGTTGTTCGCAAATGCTACAGCAGGCGCGCCTGGCTACATGTACCAATGGAGCACCGGTGCGACAAGCGCTCAGATTACTGTTACACCGGTTGAGACAACAACCTATACCCTGACCGTAACCGATGCAAACGGCTGTGCTGATGTAGCTACAGCGACTGTAACCGTTAATGATCCGCCTTCCCTGACGGTCAATGGTACCGATGCAACCTGTGGAGCAACGAATGGTAGCGCTGAAGCCGCAGCTAGCGGCAACGCACCATTTAATTATGAGTGGAGTACAGGAGCAACGACAGCCCTGATTGAAGACCTTTCTGCGGGTACGTACACGGTAACGGTAACCGACGCGAACGGCTGCCAGAATGAAGGCAGTGTAACGATCAATAACATCGGCGGCCCTTCCCTGAGCATCAGCGCTACAGACGCGGACTGCTTCGGCGCCCCCACCGGCAGCGTGAGCCTGACTGTAGATGGCGGCACAGCCCCCTTCACCTACGAATGGAGCAACAGCGCCTCCACTAAAGACTTGACAGATGTCCCTGCGGGCAACTACAGCGTGACGGTGACGGACGCGAACGGTTGCGAAGCCACAGAGGCGGCTACTGTCGCAGAGCCAGCGGACCTGGTACTGGGCATCACCGGCGAAGACGTAGACTGCTTCGGCGCCAACACGGGCTCAGCCAACTTGACGGTAAGCGGCGGCACGATGCCATACACGTATGACTGGAGCAACGGCGCCTCCACCCAGAATATAGACAACCTGGTTGCAGGCACGTACACCGTAACGGTGACAGACGCGAACGGCTGCGAG
>NZ_JAVJSK010000147.1:0-48622 GCF_040219495.1 Phaeodactylibacter sp.
AGGATCATCAGTGGCTGCATCTAGAACGGAAAATAGCTGCCCGTTTGTCAGGCCCGTTACATTATCAATTACTGCGCCACTGCCTCCTCCAAATCTATCATCTGAAATCGCTGGCTCTGCATTGTCGAGTAAATCTAAATGCAGCCCAATGGGCACATGATTGGGACGGTGGTTCCTCCATCCATCCAATCTGTCTAACCAAGGCTCCCCGATACTAGCAGGAAATCCAGTATACGCCCTATCCGTATACACATGCTCCAAATGCTCCGCCCAGCTTTCGCAGATGGCGATGCGACCGGCACCAGCGACATTTTCGTCTCCCCACGGGTCGCCCGTTGCAAGCTGGGCATTGAAGGTAGCCAGGCCCAATTGCCCCCAGAATACGGCGCCGACATTGGTGAAATGAGAGGTGTGAGCAATCTCGTGCTGTGTGATGGCCCATTGCCGGTCAGAGTTCTGAAAGTTGCAGCCGATCGCTACATCCGGAACCAAACCAAACAGCCCCAGGTTATCTATGACTTCCGGAAGTAGGGTCAAGCCAAATAACCCCTGAAGGGTCCATTGCTCTATAAACTGTGGCGGTATTTGTGAAGCCATCAAAGCGATGCCATCTGTCCGGTTAGCCGTCAGGTAAATATCCAGCCCCATCGGCGGCGGGTTGATGCCGTCATTTTGGGCTTCGGTATGGAAATGGTGCAGGGCATTTATGACGGTGGCTGCCGACCAGTTGCGGTGGTCCCGCCCGCCCTGATTGTTCCAGCTATTGTATTCGGTTTCAATATTGTTGTAAGAGCCGCCGCCGAGCTGCCCGCCGTAATCGGTTACAGTCGTCAGCAGTCGCCAAACCTGGGCTGTATTCCCCACAAAGCCCCGCAGCCGCGCCCGGTCGTTCATGAAGCTGACCCACATATAGGCTTTGCCATGCTCCCGGTGATCTTTGATCTGCCAGCAGCCCTGTGCATCAGTTTCGGCCGTCTTGAAAGTAAACCAGCCATTCCACCAAGTCACCCGCACTGCTTCTACCGGAAAGAGGCCGTTGCGCTGCACGTCTTGCACCTGTATACAGCCCGCAGGCATCCGCTCATCGCCCGGCACCGGGCAGCCGCAATCGTTGAGCTCCTCTTCCTCATCGTCGTATATGACCAGGCAATCCGGCCAGTCCGGGCTGTCTGGCGTGCAGTCCCCGTTGTAAGTCGGCGGGCCAGAACAGCCAAAGTGCTGCGGGAAGTAAAAACAGTTGGGATAATTCGGGCATTCCTGTCCGCAGGGGTCCGGTATGGCGCTGACACCTGTGCCGCCCAACCCCTCAAAATAGGCAGAAAGGCTGCCAACCTCTTCAAAGGCACGAGCGGTCAATGGCGTTTCGTAGGGTGGGAGAACCAGGTCTTCCAACACCTGATGCGTTACAGCCGGCACCGGCTCTCCGGCTTCCAGAACGCCATAAAAATCCGGAATCCCCTCTGGCCCAAGGCCTTCCTGTGGGTAATAATCGCCCAATTGCACCACCTCGTAGCCCAGCGGAAAATCAACATAAGTAATCCCGCTTTCTGCAAGTGCCTTGTATTCCTCAAGGCTTTGTGGGTCAAACTTTACATAGTGGTGGGTGGCCGGCAAAGCGGCGTAGGTTTTGTGCTGCCCGAAAAGATTGTTCCAAGCCTGCGTCATATTCGGTACGGTGTAGGGGTTGTTGCGCTGTGCGCCCAGAATAGTGGACACTGAGTCTTTCTCAGACCGGAATACAATACTGGGTTCCGGTGAAGCCTCTGTTTCTGCCATTGCGGGTGTAGGCAGTGCCTCTTTCTCACAACTCCAGCCTAGCATGATTATGCTGAGGAGTATCAGAAGGGGCGCAATGGGTGTCCTCCTCCGCCTCCTGGCTTCGGCGGATGGAATGTGTGTGTGTGTATAAGGTCACACTACCGTTTGTTGAATGGTTCATACGCGTTATTGGTTTTAGAGATGCAATGATGCTCCTAAATTACAACAATGCAGTTAAAAAGACAAGCATACATTGTAAAAAAAAGCATAACCGAAACCAAAAGCCCTACCATATACCTTTTGTTTTGCTTCCAGTCAGGCGGCGACTTTAGCCCCGATAGCTATACGGGGGCGACCTGACAGGCAACCTTATATCTCATGCTCAGGCCACGATTCCATAATCGTCGCCTGAGTTACCACGAAGAATAAGCCTTCAAAACCAATTACTTTCAAAACCGCAGCTCCATCCCCCTGC
Source organism: Phaeodactylibacter sp. (assembly GCF_040219495.1). Classification (GTDB taxonomy): domain Bacteria; phylum Bacteroidota; class Bacteroidia; order Chitinophagales; family Saprospiraceae; genus Phaeodactylibacter. Next base: position 2,234 of record NZ_JAVJSK010000147.1, read on the forward strand.
GCCCCTTACCAGACCACGGAGCCTTGAACTGAAGGATCAGCGTGAGGTTGAGCTCATTGATCGGGTGGAGCATTTCCCGCTCTCTATTCCTTAGCCCCAGGCCATGAATGTAGGACAGCTCTACCCTATACCTTTTGTACCAGTAAGCAAGCGACAGGTGTGAGGTGTACTCGAAAAAACGATGATCAGGAGCGTTGCCCCCTAGATTCCTGCATTTTCCTCGTCCATGCCGGTTTCAGTATTAGACGCCAAAGATTCCCCCTATACAATCGTTCCATAAGTTCTAAATCATAAAAAAATATACTTTTTTAAGATTATATTCATATTTCACTATGTTTGCAGTATGATTGAACGAATACTTGCAGAACGAATAAGCGGAAAAGCCGGTAGAGGAAAGGCGATTATGATAATTGGGCCCCGGCAGGTTGGCAAAACAACATTGATCAAAAAATTGCTCAGGGGCGAGCGATATCAATTTTTTGATGGTGACGACCCACGTATCAGAACATTATTAGACACCCCAAATACGGATCAAATACGTGCCTTTATAGGCGATCACAAGGTCGTATTTATTGATGAAGCACAGCGGATCAACAATATAGGCCTAACAATGAAAATAATAATTGATCAGCTAAAGGATGTTCAATTATGGATTAGCGGCTCCTCTTCCTTTTCACTATTCAATGAGCTCAATGAACCACTTACCGGGAGGAAATGGGAATACGAACTATTTCCAATAAGCTGGGAGGAGTTTGAGCATCATGTAGGGTTTATTGAAGCCGACCAGCAATTAGAAAGAAGATTAGTATACGGCATGTACCCAGATGTAATCAACAATCCTAATGAAGAGCCGGAAATTTTGGGAAATCTGGTTAGCAGTTATTTATACAAAGATGTTTTGTCTTACGCTGGAATAAGAAAACCTCAGGTATTGGATAAGCTGATTCAGGCATTGGCTTTACAAATCGGAAGTGAAGTCAGTTACAATGAGTTGAGCCAGTTAGTGGGGGTGGACCGGAACACCATCGAGAAGTACATAACGATATTGGAACAAGGATATGTCGTATTCAGGCTACCAAGTTTTAACCGAAACGTTAGAAATGAAATCAAAAAAGGAAGGAAAATCTATTTTTATGATAATGGTATTCGGAATGCTGTAATTGGTGCCATGGACCACCTGGCATTAAGATCAGATGTCGGACAACTTTGGGAGAACTTTCTTATCTCAGAGCGAATAAAAATGAATAAATATCAATTCACCCTTGCAAAATCTTTTTTTTGGAGAACAAACCAGCAGCAGGAAATTGATTACGTTGAGCAAAGAGGGCTGAATTTGAAAGCCTACGAATTTAAATGGAACCCAAATAAGCGCGCTAAAATCTCAAGTACTTTCACTAAAGCTTATGATGCCGAAGGGTTCCTGATTAACCGAGAAAACTTTCGAGCATTTATAAAGTAGATGCCGGTCCTTCCATCTGCCTAACTGACCTTCCGTAGGCAGAAGGCCAGTTTGGTATTTAGGATAAATGATTTAGCCGAACAAGCAAGGGGCATCCCCCTGAAGTAGGTCTGCCTGTGCAGGGCAGCGATGCTAAGTAGTAGGAGTAAGGTAGGCAGTGAAGGTACGTTCGAAGTAAGGCTTCATGACTATATTTTCAAAACCGAAGCTCCATCCCCCTGCGCCCTTTACCAGACCACGGCGCCTTGAACTGAAGGATCAGCGTAAGATTAAGCTCATTGATCGGGCGGAGCATTTCCCGGTCTCTGTTCCTAAGCCCCAGGCCATGAATGTAGGAAAGCTCTACCATATACCTTTTGTACCAGTAGGCGAGCGACAAGTGTGAGGTGTACTCGAAATAACGATGATCAGGAGCGTTGCCCTCAAAATTCCTGACTTCCGAATAATCTTCCCCATCTACGCTTATCCTAGGGTTGTGAATATAATTCAGACCAAGCCCGGCACCTATAAGAAATGCATCTACAAATGATCGCTTAATAGCAAAGTCTGTACGCCAGCTATCAAAGCGATGAAATCTAATAGGAAATTCAGTTAATGATAATACGTCAATTCCAAATACCCGATTGAAGTAATAACTATTTGTCCACGAAAGAAAAAGCGCTTTATATATTTGTTGTTCTACGCTCAAACCAACCGACCAGTGTGGCAGGAACTGCTCCTCCACAATGTACAAATCTGAATGAGGCTCTACTGTGTGAAAATCCCCCCCCCCTTTATATCCGTCAATCCCCCACCCAGCCGAAGACTGAGGTAGGTCTGCCCGTACAAGACACTTGCACTGAGCAGTAGAAGTAAAGCAGTAAAGGTGCGTTTGAAGTAGTGTTTCATGGCTATATTTTTAGCCCTCCTGATTTCCGAAATTCCTCCTCCCCTTGAAAAGAGCGTGCAAAGATGCATTACCGTTCTTTCTGGAAATCAGGAGGGCAGTTTTAACTTTATGCGCTAAACATTCCGCTATCTGTTAGGCATTACTTTTTGCGTGCCTAACCATTTTCTTCAAAATATTGCAGGCCCTAAAGCCTACCGCACCAATTGCACCTCCCCGCTCAGCTCCACTTCCTGACCATCGAGCAGCAGGGCGCGGGCACGCCAGGCGTAGAGGCCGGCTTCGGCAGCCTGCCCGTCCTCTGTCCTGCCGTCCCAGCCGGCTGTGCCCCGGTAGGCCAGGCCGCCCCACCGGTGATAGACTTCCATAGTGGTGATTTGCATAACTTCCGGGCCGGGAAAAAGTTGAAAGACATCATTGCGGCCATCTCCGTTGGGACTGAAGGCGGTGGGCGCGTAGATGCGCCGGCGGGGCGTGACAAATACCTCTACCGTTTGCTCCACCAGGCAGCCGGCCGGGCTTTCGGCTTGAAGGGTATAAGTGGTGGAAACCACCGGGCTCACCTCTGGTGCGGGGCAATCGGAACAGCTCAACCCTTCGGGGGGCGACCAGGTGTAGCGGTCGTAGCCGGGTGCAGCAGGAAGGGGCATGCTGCTGCCCAGGGGAAGGCTGGCCTGCCCGGGCAGCCCCAGAGGGATGACCTCCCAGGGCATGACTTCTACCGTAGCACTGACAGGGCCACAGGCATAACTGGCATCAAGGCGGTAAAGACCGGGCGAGGTAACGATTGTACTGCGCTCCGCCGGGCCATGCGACCACTGATAAGCCTCAAAACCAGGCGCTCCTTCGAGCAACAACGGGGCTCCTGGACAAAGCAGCGTGTCCGTTGGCAGGCCCAGGCTTAGTATGGGTTGCTGCAGGATTTGAATAGTATCTGCTTGTATACCGCAGTAGTGGCTGGCCGTGAGGGTATAAAGCCCAGGCGTATCTACCTGTAGCTGCGGGGTAGCTGCACCTGTGCTCCAGGCATAGGCATCATAACTGCCGGGGGCGGACAGGGTGTACTGCAATGGCAGACTTTGGCAAAGCAAAGTATCCGGCCCCAGCGATAAAGCCGGCAGGGTATCAATGGCTACCTCAATCGTGTCGCTGCCAATGCCGCAGGCATAGGAGGAGCTCAGGGCATAAAGACCCGGGGCACTGACCAGGATGTGCTGACTGCTGTCGCCCGTACTCCAGCTGTAATGCCCCAGCCCCGGCGGGCCGCTTAGTGCCAGGGGCAATTGCGACTGACAGGCGGTGGTGTCCGGCCCAAGGCTAAATTCCTCAACTGGCAGGTACTGCACGATAGCCGTGTCCCGGATGACAAATTCCTCATAAACGGCTTCCACCGTATACACGCCCGGCTCTGTCACTGTGATGCTGCCTGTGGTGTCTCCCGTGCTCCAGGCGTAGCTGCTGTAGGGGCCCGCTACGGACAGCTCCGTACTGAAGGGCTGCTCACAGAGTACCGTATCAGATAGCCCAAGATTGGCAATGTCGGCGGAAAGGTGTTCTATGCGGACGTCGTCGATATAATAGTAGGTTAGTCGGCTTGATCCGGAGTCTAAAAGTAACACATTTGCTTCCTCGTCGGTTGCAAAGGACCCCATCGTAAAGAACTGCTCTCCTCCCCTGGCTTTGTACAGCCACCTTAAGGGGGTCCAGGCTTCGTAATCGGTAATAAAGAAGTCCGGATCATTGCTTAAATCGGGGGGCAGGTGTACCAGGCGTTTACTGGTATAATCAAAAGAGTCCATTTCTACAGTTAACAGTGTATCTGTGAATAAAATACCGTATTCACTAGTAGCCTGATAATAACCTTCTTTGAGAGAAACATACATTTCAACTTTATAAATGGAGTCCTTTTCTAATGGCGATGACAAAATTCCTTGGATATATTCTCCTCCAGTTGATGGGATACAGCCAACACATTGAATGATGAACCCTGCATAAGCATCTCCACTTCGCGGGTACTGAAACCCAAAGCCAATGTTTGTAGGCACCCCCGCCCATTCATCTCCACAGACATGATAGTAATCCGAAGAAACAGTAGGCGTCGTCCACCCCACTACAAGGTCCATACCGGTATGTGTGCCCGTCAAATCCACCCCAGTCGGGCAATCCAAATATTCCTCAAAGGAAGGGTTAATCACGAGGTTTTGGGCAGGTAAGTTTAGAGCCCAAAAAGCCAGCACAATCAAGGTTTTGATCTTTGCTACCATAATCAACAAATGATAAATATGGAAAAACCGGCATAGTGGAAGGCCCCTCCGCTATGCCGGTTAAAAAGGTATTAAAATGAATTATTCCCGGATGAGCTTGCCCTGAGCAGTTTCACCATCCGATTGCCAGGTATAGAGGTATATCCCGGCTGGCAGCTGCGGCAGTTGCAGGGTTTGCGCCGGTGTTGCCTGTAATACCTCCTGATATACTGTCTGCCCTGCCATATTGATTAACCGGAATATACCCTGCCCTTTGAGAGCAGAATCATGGGCGAGGGTAAGCTCTCTGTTAAAAGGGTTAGGGAATACGCTGACCTCTTGCCCTTTATGGCGGCCATCCTGCATCAGCCGCAACGCCTGCAGGTCTCCCTGAAGAGGTATATTATCTGTAAACTCAATGTAACTGAAATCTTCCAGTGAACCACAATCATTGCCCACTTCCACACTCACTTTGATGCAACGGTTTATATAATTATTGTCAAAGAAAAAGATATCACCTTGTGTATTAGGGTCAATATCAAAGGAGTTCAAATTAAAATTAAAGCCTGTTGTGCTCGACTCACTGACTACCGGCCCCTGATATAAATGAGTGAGGGTACTTCCTGTACTGCAGTCCACTTCCCAAATATCTACCTGATAGAACGTAATATCGCCGACTGCATTGGTAAAATCTATGCTCCCGTAAAGGGTATGCGCTTCGCAGGGGTTCGCTATATCCTGGCTTGCCGGGCAGTTGGGCCCATTTCCTCCAACAGTAAGCCCGATATCCGATACGGCTACCGGAGCGCCTTCTACTTTAAAGTAGCCTTCCACTATTTCTTTTTCACAACGGTTTTCCAGCCCCAGGGTGATTTTGAAAGTACGCCCAAGGTCATTGGAAAACAAATCACAGTTTACTGCATCCTCCAGGCAACGGATATCAACACTTCCGTTACTAAAATCTACGGCGCTGGAATACGACAGAAATGGCAAGGGCAGGCCCGTTTGAGCATCAACACTTTGAATCTCAACAAATGCAAATGGAGCATCCCCTGTGTAATCTGCCAGCAATTCCATTGGGGCACAATTGTAAAACACAGGCAGGGCCGGGTCAGTCACTGAGCTCCCCAGCGGCAATTCATTGATCCCCCAGCTATTGACCACCAGAGGCTCCACGCCCCAGAACAGATCATCGCCCTCTCCGTCAATCTGATCAGGAAGGGTGTAGGTGCTCAGCCAGACACTGGCATTGGAGTGGACTACGAACTCGGAGGAGGCTAGATTAAAAACGTCTCCTGTCGTTTCTAAAGTCCATAGTTCTCCCCCGTTTCCGGTTTCCCGCACCAGGTACATAAGGTTATTCTTGCCCAGCTCCAGATGAGAATTACTAAACGGGCGGGTATGAGGGAGCAATTGCAACGAAGACGACGGGGTGGTAAATTCCCATTTATAAATACCTGCATTTTTGGACCCAAAGTACAATTTGGTACAAGTGTGGTCAAATTCCAGCCCGGTAATGTCATCTATGGGTTTCTGCTGAACAGTGCCGGCCACGAGATTATAAATGGTGATGCCGCCTACACCCCACCAGGCTAAATAGCGCCCGCAGGGAGACAGCTCCAGTTCTCCAAAGTCCTCGCCGCCAATTTCGGTTATGGTCTGATCGAATGCTACACCATTCTCTGTCATGATATAGCGGTCTAAAGGAAAATTCCCGCCATACACATAGATATAACGATGCCCGTTCGTTCCAGGGATCCTTGGGGAAACGGTTAACCCTCCACTAGCATAGTAAGTGTTTTGGATAAGGGTTACACCACTCGTAGTAATTACACCATTAGGGCCAACAAAAACTTCAATATACCCGAAGTTGATAGTCGCCAATGGCATCGCCTCAATAAAGAAAACACAGTACGCATTGCATTGCCCCGGCACAGGCGCAATGCCAATTTCATGCCCATAAACTCCTGCGCTGGAAAAAGTTGCTACACTAGTTCCGGAAGCATCATAAATTCTTTCATTCTGAATATAAAACAGCAAGTTCCCCGCATCATCGAATACGCTGTTTTCTACCGCATAAGGTTGAGTGAGGTTGGGGTTTGAAAACCCGGCCGGGGAATACCCGGGCCCGGCGTCAAAATCAATTCTCGTCGGATACAATATCCAATTGTCTTTTTGTGCGTAGGAAGCGGTCATCATAAACAAAAGCGTTGTGGCAAGCAGAAACTTAAGAACGCTGTGTGTGTGTGTGTGTGTATGTGTGTCTTCCTTCGCCTATTGGCTTCGGCGGATGGAATGTGTGTGTGGCTTCTGTAATAACAGCGCCACGGGAAAGATTAAGCAAGTTCATTGTTCAGTGTTTAAAACTTGATAGATAAAGAATAAGCGCTTATCCTATTGTCACCCTAAAGATAAGAAGGCTCCGGAAACTTTTTTGTAACACTTTCCCCGAAAAAAGACAGGGCAGATTTTCGGCAATTACAAATGGAAGAAAAGATATTAAGTTAATAATCAAGCCTGTAGCTATAGCCAAATCACTGCTCAGGCAGCGCTCGCTAATGTAATTGCACGAAAAAAACCGCTTTTTACCCCACCACGCCCCCATCACTCACCAAAATCCAGTTCCCGTGGACATTTAGAAAAATGGCATTGGGGGACCGTTTTGCCCCTAAGGCCTTTGTTCCATGGCCATTGTCAATTCCTCCTGCCTGGGAAAGGAAAACAAGCAAATTTACAGAGGAAAAAACCGTAGCAGCAGCCCCCCTACACCTCCCAAAACCGCAGCAGCAACACCTCCACGCCCAAAAACACCAGCGCCAAAATCAGGCACCAGCGCCATAGCGGAATGCCCTGACTCCGCTCTTCTATCGTAGCGGTGAGCACGGCGTTATCGGCTATATTAATGAGGTTCGCCAATGGCCCTACATAGCCAGCCAGCTCATCCGGGCTGTAGTAGTCGAGGTCGGACTCCCGGCGGTCGTAGTTGAAGGCGTAAGTGCCCAGTGGGTTCTCCGGCTGTAGGAAAAGATCGTAGTAGCCGGCTTCATCGACCTGCTGCCCTACGGTCAGATAGACTTTCGCCCCAATGATGCGCTGCTCGGGGATGAACTCTTCAGCTTCGCCCTGCAACTTGTAGACAATATCGCTGCTCGTGGCATCGTGGGGAGCGACGATCGTAGCATCCTGCCCAATCGTGTAGGACAACTGCTGCCCCTGACGGGAGGATACCGACATCTTGAACAGCATGGGCACAAAGATTTCTCCGTTGCGCACCAGGTCGTTGTACTCATCCGAAAGCGGGGCGGCACTGAGGTAGAGATTGCCCTGCCCGTTCTGATAGCGGGCCAGCAATACCGAACCATCGCGGTAGGTGAGCAGCGGCTCTTCGCCCCGGTTGGCAAAATTGCTCAGGCTGAAATTGCCCTGTGTGGCGGGGAGCTTCAGATTGGCAGAGCGGTTTTCAAAAACATCATTGAAGATGAAGGCATCGGTATTGATCTGCCCCACCTGACGGGGGCGCTCTTCAAACTGCTGCAGCTCATTGGCCGGGAAGCCGGTCAGGAAGGTGCGGTAGGTGCCAATATCAGCATTACGGCTGGGGAAAACCAGCAGGTTTCCACCATCCTGTACATACTGACGGAGCTCAAAGCCCAGCCCGGAGGATACCGTCCGCAGGTCGTTCAGCACAATCATGTCGTAGTTCCCAAATTGGGAATAGTCCAGCGCCTGACTGGGCAGGTTGTCAATTTTGAAGTTATTGATGCCCTGAAAAGCCGCCGTCAGAAAGCGGTTGGGCTGTTGTTCATTGATAGCCAGCACCCGGATTTGCTCTTTCACATTGAAGGCAATGTGGTAATTGTCGTCAAACTGAATGGGGAAGTCGGTGATATTGAGGCGGGCTTCGTGCCAGCCGGTCCGCTGTATGGAGATATTGACGGTATCTACCACGGACGACTCGGCGGGAACGGTCAGCGTGCCTACCGGTTTATTCTCTCCTTCATAGCGGATAGACAGGCGGACATTTTCCGCAGTTGCTTCGGTGAGGTTGCGCACCCGAACAACAAGCGGATTAGGCTGATTGGGCATAGGCACCGGATTGGTAAACCAGGCCGAATCTATGCTGATGTTTTTTTCCTGTACAGCCTGCAGGGGCACGAGATTGAGCTCCAGCGTGGTGTCGCTGACGGCTTCGATATCGGTGATGTTACGCTGGAAGTCGGAAATGTGGTAAACCACTTCGTTATCGGCCTCCGCCGTGGAAAGCGCCTGCCGTTGGCGGGTCAGGACTTCCGAAAGCTGCCGTACCGCCGGACCGGGCTCGATTTCATCAATGAGCGCCAGGGCATCTTCCTGAGAAACCATGCGCTGATGCCGCCCCTCAAAGTCGTTGGTCAGGATTTGGAATTCATCGGTAGGCGCGTAGGCTTGCACAATCTCCCGGGCGCGCTGTTTGGCTTTCTCCACCAAAGGCACATCCTGGCTCAGGGCCTGCATGCTGAAGGAGTTGTCGATAAACAGGCTGACCGCCTTATTGCCCTGCTGCACCTCGGCATCTTCCTGCGGGATGAATGGCTGAGCGAAGGCGAATACCAGAAACGCCACCGCCAGCAGCCGCATCAGCAGTACCAGCAGGTTGCGCAGGCGGGAGCGGGCGCTCGTCTCCTCCTTGACTTCTTTCAAAAAGCGCACATTGGTAAAGTACACTTTCTTAAACCGCCGGAAGTGGAACAGGTGGATGATCACGGGGATCGCTAGTGCGGCGAGGGCGAACAAAAAAGCCGGGAAGAGAAACTGCATATATTCTTTGGGTTGCTTTTGGTCTGTTTTTCACGTATCTTCTACGGGCTCACTAGCCAATAGAATCAAGATAAAGAACGCGAATTTAACCATAAAGTTATTGCGGGGCAAGGTATTGGCCTCTAATACCTTTATTCATCATCAAACACCCAAAGTATTATGAAAAGAGTGATTTACGCGCTTTTGCTGACGATTGGCGCTTTCCTGTTTGGTCATGCTCAAAGTTCGTATCTGGCTGGCAACATGCGTATTATTCAGGAAGACGCCCCTGAAGCGAATCTGACGCTGGAAGCCCGGGTACAACTCATCAGCCCCATTGATAGTCCTGTAGAAGATAGTATACCTGTTTTTTGGGGAGACGGGAGTTCGGGTTGGCTATTGCTCCTGCAGGAAGCGAATATCCCCCCGGATTTAGTCAGACGGTTATATAGCAACACCCATACGTATCCTGCCAGAGCATCCTATACCATTACTTCACCCGTATGCTGTTTCTCTGAAACGATCGTAAATCTTGATCCGGGGGCAACCATGCCTCTTCAAGCCCATTATACCATTCTCAACCCTCAGTTTCAGGGAACCAATACTACGGTTGTCGTTTCAGATTTGGAGGAGACAGGCCCCGTGAATGAGCCTTTGAGTTTCTCACCTACTCCTTTTGATACGGATAATGATTCTATTTCGGTTTCTATCCCTGATTTAGATGATTCCTTTTCGGGATATCAACCTGTGAATGTTGTTGATCCCGGAGGGAGCGGCACGCTACTTGTAGAGAACCCCTTGTTTGGGGGAACGGTCTGGGATAGCCCAGGTACAGCAGGTCAATCCTACATCGTACCCTATCATCTTGAAGAGTTCCGCAACGGGCAAAGGATTTCAAATGTCTTGGCTTACTATTGGCTCCGGGTAGCATCGCCAACCAGTGCCAACACGACTGCAAAACCGAACTTAAAAGTCTTCCCCAACCCTGCCAGCCAAACCCTGCAGGTGCAAACGGAAAACCCCACTCAATGGTCGGGCGTACTCTACAACGTACAGGGGCAACTGATACAGCAATGGGCTCATCTGCCTGCTGACGGGCAACTCGGCCTCTCCTGCCCCGGTGGGCTGTACCTGCTGCAATTGCAAAATGGAGATCAGGTGCGGACAGAGCGAATCGTGGTGCGGTAAAAAAAAGCAACCTGACAAGTATCCGCAGGCATCAGCCCGTGATCTTGTCAGGTTTAGCTGTATTTTTCAGTTCCCTTTTATCGTCTAATTCTCATCAATCAAATCACCACTGCCGGTGATGTTGACGTCAATCTCGGGCGAGCCAATGAAGCGCACGTCCCCGCTGCCGGAAATGCGGACTTTCAGGAACTCCGCCACATTGACCTCTGTGCCACCGCTGCCGCTGATGTTAATGTCGGCCGTACGCGACTGCATGCCAAAAGCCTGCACATCACCGCTGCCACTGAGGCGGTACACGGCTTCATCACAAAGGCCGTCAATGATCAGGTCGCCGCTGCCGCTGATCTTCACATCAATATCATCCGCTTCTGTTTCTATGCGGACATCGCCACTGCCACTAAGCTGAAAGTCGATGTCTTCTGCCAGGAAAAGGTTTTCGCCCATGATGTCGCCGGAGCCGGAGCTGTAAACCTGCCGCAGTACCGGTAAAGTAATGAATATCTGCATGTTATCCAGGTCACGCACACAGCGGTCGAACTCGATTTCCCAAATGCCGTTGCTGACATCCAGTTCCAGTTCGTCAATTGCATCTTCTTTACCTTCCACGATAACTTCCTGCACATCCCCCTGCCGGATGAAGACCTCCACGGAGGTTTCGTTTTTGATGCCGGAAAAGTCGTCCAGGACCAGGCTTTGGCTCACAAATGGCCCGTCGGCATTCAGGCAGCCAATGGAGAAGCTGTCATCGTCGTCGATGTTGATAAAGCAGCCGCTGCCCAATAGTGCTGTGGCTAGAGTGAATAGCATCATTTGAATCGTTTTCATCGTTTCTTGTTTTTTTACAGTGAGTGAAAAATGTCGGGTGATTATGCGCTTGTTAATTGTCTCTGTCCCAACCAAACCAGCCGAAGCGGAAGGTCAGATTAGCCAGAGTGCCATCGAATGCATTGGACTTGTAGGGGCTGTCCTCCCGGATACCGTCTACATAGCGGTAGCCTACGGTGCCTGCTACGCGAAACCAGCGGGTGACATTCAGTTCCAGGCCAATTTCGGGCGTCACGACAAACACATTGTCATTGTCTTCCGGGAAGGAGGAGTTGTCGGAGACGTCAATGCCGACTGCGCCCCAGCCCAGGCGGGCACTGGTGTAAAGGTGCAGCACGCGGTGAGGCGCCAGGGTGTAGCCCAGCCAGAAACCACCGTGCCCGAGCTCGATTTCCTGAATGTCATCATCCTCAATCAGGCGCTCAAAGTCAATGCTGCCCACACCGTAGCCACCGATGAAGAAGTTATCGATAACCACACCGCCGCCACCGCCTACTGCGGTAGACATATCATTGCCCAGCCCCATCTCTACGATAGGTGCGCCAAATCCGCCGACGACGCGGGCGTTGTTGAATAACGTTTCGTGCTGTGCCTGTACAGCCAGCCCCAGCATCAGGGCCATCGTGAGCAATCCTAATTTTTTCATGGTTTATTGCTTTTCGTTGATTTAAAAAAATAGCTTCCCAATCTTGCCAAGCTTCTCATTCCGGCCCGACAAGACATAAAAGTGGCTGGTCCGAGATGTCCCGAAGCCTCTATTAATCTCAAAAAATAATGGTCAATTCAGTGCCCGGCTAATCCGGAGCAGTTGTTCTAAAAACGAATACCGCCCTGTACGCCGATCCAAAACCGCAAATTCGTACGGCGTCCGCCATCTGCAAGAGTGTAAGACGGATCAATCACCCGGGAGCCCAGCTCGCCCGTTTCGGGATCCATTACCCTTGAAACCATCAGGTTGGCGACCGGGCCTGCGAAGAAGCTCGTCTTGCGGTCAGCTCCATTATAGCCCAGGGTCAGGCTAAGCTGATTCAGGAGGTTCATCTCCTTTGTCCAGCTTTCTATTTCGTTGATGTGCATACAAGTAGCCTCGACATTCATCATCAGGTTTGGACTGAAACGCTTGGTGGTGCCGATACCATATCCAAGCCCCCAGGTGTAAACCCGCTCGTCTTCCGTTACCGGTGTGCTACCAGCGGTTGCAAAACCGGTTGTCTCCTGCGAATCCCAGCGCATCCCCACCTTGAAGATGTTGTAGAAGGAATACGCACCAAGTTTCAGTGCGGCATTGGCAAACAGGGCATCATTGGAAGAAAGCTCAAAGCGATTGTAGCCATTTTTGACAATATTGAGCAGCCCCACCGGCACACCGTTTACCGTATCCGCTACGTTTATCAAAGCGATTTGAAAGCCGTCCACCCGGCCGGCAACATTGAGCAGGGAACTCACTTGACCACCTTCCACATCACCGGCTTTGTTGAACAGGCCGGAAATCTGAGAGCGGGTAAACCCCTCACTCTTGTTGAACAGGCTCGCCACCTGCATCCCGTCTGCTTTGCCTTTAGCGATATTGAACAAGCCAGAGGCCTGCAGCCCGGCAGCGTCGCCCTGAGTGATATTGAACAAGCCTGCCGCCTGAATTGCCTGCGTTTCGCCGGCGATATTGAATATACCGGCAGCTTGTACGCCCTGTACTTTGCCTTTATTGATGTTGAATATACCGCCCACCTGTGTGCCAGTCACGTCGCCGCCTACCTTGCTGCCTACGCCGGCCACCTGTACGCCCTCCACATCATTAATAACTTCATTGTAGAACCCGCCAACTTCCAGTCCGTCCACGCCTCCGTTGGTGCCCCACAGTACATTCAGGGAAACGTTGTTGGTAATCTCGGCGCTGCGGTTCAGATTGGTGCCTACATAAGGCAGGATCGAAATCTGAGCCAGGCGGCGGTCGCCCTGAAAAACATCTTCGTCATCCGTTGCGGTCACTGCAGAGGGAGGAGGAGGAGGAAGGCGGTACAGGTCAAAGTTAAGTTCTCTGTAAGCATCCCCTCCTGGCCCGTTGATCACTTTGGTCTCTGAGCGGCGGATCGGTTGCATCCGTTGACTGAGCCGTTCGCGCTCTTCCTCGTCGATATCCGCAGGGTAAATGGGGCTTTGCTGCCGTACTTTAGGCTTCGCAGGTGCCAATTGGCCCAGCTGATCTTTTTGGCGGCTGGGCTTCAGCATGACCTGATCTCCGATCTTCCGGTAGGAGATGGGCAGCTGCCGGCAGATTTCATCCATGATGGTTTCCAGCGTAGCCGCTTCCGAATTAACAGACACCTTCTGCTCCAGCGGAATGAAGTCAGGGCTGTAAGAAAAATGCACCTTGTACCGCTGCTCCAGGTCGCCCAGGACTTCTTCCAACGTTTGGTTAACCATCCGGTAGCTGGCCAGTAATGCATTGGACTGGGCCGAAAGGGTGCACCCAAAGCAAAATAACCCGGTAAGTAGCAGTAGTTTCTTCATGGCTTCTCGTACTTATTGGCAGTAGGCCGCATCACCTTTGATGACAATTTGCCCATTTTCTTCGACAATTTCCAGCTCCATCGTAAAGGCTATGGCATCCAGCATTTCCCGGAGCTTCGGATTCGGGAACTCCCCCATAAAGCGGCAATTTGCCAATTGGTCATTAGCGAGGACCACTTTCTGGCCAAAGTACCGCTCAATCGCTTTTGCCACCTCGCCTAGAGGCTGATTATTGAATAGCAACCGGTCGTTTTTCCAAGCCAGTGCATTAGAGACCGGTGCTTCTTCCACTTTTTCCAGCATTTTATCGTAACGACCCGACTTACCGGGGATGAGCAGTACTTTTTCGGCTTCTTTTTGTACGGCGGCCACTTCAACCTTACCGGTTTCCACCGTTACCGTCACTTCCGGTTCATCCGGATAAGCCCGGACGTTGAAGGAGGTTCCAAGAACTGTGGTTTGGGCACCTTCTGAAAGGATGGTAAAAGCCATGCCATTGCGTTTCACCACCTCAAAGAAAGCTTCTCCGGTCAGCTCGACTTCCCGCACATCAAAGTCTTGTGGATAGCGCAGGGTGCTGTTTTCATTCAACACTACCGTGCTGCCGTCCGGCAAAGTGATGGTGCGCTCTTCCTCACCGGCGGTTTGAACCATAGCGTAAACAGGTGTATGTTCCACCAGGCCGGAGTTCCAGTACAGCCAGTATCCACCCAGCAATAAAAAAACCGCTGCAGCCGCATATCTTAGGTAAGCCTTCCAGGCGAAAAGTTCGATTACCGGAGCTTCATGAGTACCGTGCTCCGGTGCAAGGCGTTCCTCCAGCAGATTCCAGGCAGCAGGCTTCCCGGCCGAGAAGTCGGGCACATCTACCGTCTCCGTAATCGACCAAAGCTTTTCCGCCTCCTCCAGGACCCTTTGGTTTGCAGGATCAGCTTCTACCCAGCGCATAAGCGCTTCTCGCTCCGCCTTACCGATATCCCCAGAGAGATGCCGCCCTATAAGTTCAAGGTAGTCCCTTTGATTCATGTTGTTGTTAGTTTCCGCAATAGTGATGCATGCGGGTTTTGGTCCCCCCTATTCCACGCATCATTTTTTTATTTTTTTTCTGACTTCAAGCTCTAAATCCGGCACCCTTCCATAAGATGGCCGCCGGTGCACTGCCCGGACTCGTCTGCAATAGCCAGGTGCAGGTGTGACCCATTTTTGGAAAGCGTGCCAGTCATGCCCGTAATTTCAAAATGCCCCTGCCCCAGGCTGCCTTCCGGCTGATTGGCGAAGCGGATGGCATATTGGGTCAGGCTGCCCACCACACTCAGGGCTAGGGTAGCTTCCACCTCATTGTCATCCACCCAGTCTTGCAGGGCTACTTTCTGGTCCTCCCCTGGTTTCAGGCGAAAAGTAGTGTACTCCATAGCGTTGATTTCCTGTTTTGAAGGCGGCTGGGCTTCAGCCGGCTGACAGCCCGAAACCCATAAAAAGCTAAACAATAGGATGAGTTGCAGGTATTGTTGCAACTTGCCACGCAGCACACGGAGCGCTTTGCCCATTTGGTGCTCCACGGTTTTCACAGAAATATCCATTTGGTCGGCAATCTCTCTGTATGTCAGCTCTTCGTACCGGCTGAGCTGAAAAACCATGCGGCATTTGGGTGGCAACTGATTGATGGCAGTGGTGATCCTGGTTTTCATTTCCTGGTGCAGGAACTGCTCCTCGGCACTATGGTCCACGCCAGGCTCGTGCTCCGGCTCAAAGGCTTCCTGTTGCCAGCGCTTATTGCGGCGCAGGTAGCCCAGCCCTTCGTTGATCGCCATGCGCCG
Organism: Phaeodactylibacter sp.; assembly: GCF_040219495.1. GTDB lineage: Bacteria > Bacteroidota > Bacteroidia > Chitinophagales > Saprospiraceae > Phaeodactylibacter. Next base: position 17,936 of record NZ_JAVJSK010000147.1, read on the forward strand.
GATATAAGCGCCAACGGAGGAATTGATTTCGATCTTGTGGCGTTTTTCCCAAAACCGCAGGAAGACCTCCTGTGCCAGGTCCTCAGTAGTGCTGGTATCAGGGACAAAGCGGTAGATCGACTGGCAGACCATTTCGTAGTGATCCTCGAAGAGGTGCTGAAGCGCCGTTCGATCATCTGCCTTGAGGCGGGAAAGAAGGTTTATTTCGGTGTTGTTTGACATTAAAGCCGGGTGTATTTTTCGGCCACAAGATTAAGTTTTATTCCCCGTAAAGGTAAAATGGATTCGACATATACGGGTATTTATTAGAGCGAATGGCCTTCTGCCGTCGCTAAACCGGCAAGGGTCATTGCTGAATTGCAATCCGCGCCAGAAATTGCCCCGAGCTTGTCCGGGCATGCAGCAGGTAAATACCAGAAGGCAATGCAGGAAGCGAAAAGGCCTGCAGCCCGCCCGCATGAGCGCTTTCCCATACAGGCTGCCCTGTCATATTGTACAACTGCAATTGCCCTGCTTCCGGAAGTGTGGCTTGCAGCAGGCCCGAGGCTGGATTTGGAAATACCTGCAGCGGCTGTAAGGCCGACTCCCTCGTACTACTTATATTGGAGTCATCGAGTTGGATAAGGTACAAGGCATCAAAGTCAGGCGTATCGTAACCCGTAGTCAATGTCCAGCTATTACCAAACGTAAGCGGCTGATTGAAGTTCGCGGAAGCATAAGCCCGGCCCTGTGCGTCTACCATTATATTATGGTTGGTGCTGAAGGGCGGGTCTTCCAGCAGCTCGGGCTGATGCGCCCAGGAAAGCGGCCCGTCCGGCAGGAAGCGCGCCCAAAAGCTTACCGAGCCCCCCGGGGTGAAGGACAAAGTGGTGTTTTCAGAAAGCGCCACCCCTTGCCGGAAGGCTGCTGCCGAGAGGTAGACATTCCCATCGGGGTGCACATCCATAGCACCATTGGAGCAGAAGAGGGTGTTGCCCCAGCGCAACTGCCCGTTCTCATCCCAGCAAAGCAGGGCTGTTTTGAGCAAGTCGTCTTCGGTTTGAAAATACTGTAAGGTTTCGGTTTCTTCAATCAAGACCTGCTGCTCGTGAGAAAAGCCGAGGTAAATACGCCCATTTTCGTCCGTCTCCAGCCCAAACGGTACAATCAGCCCTTCCTGTGGCTCCATATTGCGGTGCCACAACCGGTTGCCCTGCGTGTCGTACTGCACCAGCAGGCAGCCATCGTCTCCGCTTTGGTTGTCATTCATCAATATCTCGCCATCCAGCAGTAAGCCTCCTGCGCTGTAAGCAATACAGACGACCGGTGCCCCTTCCGGGCTGAGGGCAAGCCCCAATCCTTCAGCATTCCCGCCGTCGATAGGCAGAGGCGATTGGATCTGCTCTGCCCATACCAGGTTGCCTTCCGCAGTCAGACGGGCAAGGTAGAAGGTCTTGCCACGGTCGGAGGGCTCACTAAACACCACACTTCCACCAAAGTCCATATCGCGGTGGTAGCTGCCAGTGATATAGATGCCCCCGCCATCATCAACCGCCAGGGCATTGAGGCGGTCGCCCTTATTGAAGGACTCGCTATCCGCTCCACCGTAAGCTTTGGCCCATTCCAGCACGCCGGTGGTGTCAAACCTTGCCACAAAGGCATCCCGGTAACCCTCAGCAAAGAGGGTTTGTGTAGCGCCCGTGGTGTCCCGTTGAATCTGCAGCGGCCCATACTCCGCAGATGCAATCTCTCCCCCCACATACACTTTGCCCGCCTTTACGGCAAGGGTACGCATATCGCCCATCGTGAGGCGGCGGTACCAGATGGGTGTTCCTTCAGCAGACAGCTTTTGCAGGAAGCCCGTTTGTGCACCGTTATAAGGCTCATTGATTGGAACACCATCCAGCTCCAAATCAGACCGGTGAAAACCCAGGAGATAAAGTGCCCCAGCCTCATCGGTATCCATATCAACAATATTGAGGTTTTTGCCAAAGGAGAAGATCGGGGTTTCTACGGCGAATCGGTGGGCCCACCCGACTTCGGGTTGCGCAAAAGCAGCGGCGAGCATAGGGATAAGCACGGTCAGGAGTAGCAGACGTTTCATAAGCAGGTTATTTCCTGCAAAAGTAAGGGAAGCCAGCACACAAAAAAAGGGGAATAACCATTTTGGCTATTCCCCGTCTACTTAGCTTAACCTATTTACCTATTCTTAATGAAGCAATACTGCTTCAAAGCTCTTTTGGGAGGGCGGCTAAACCCTCTCTCTTTTTCAAAGTGTTGTCCAGTGGTGTTTGTGTGAGTGTTTGTTGGAGCTATTCTCCAATCGTATCCCTGCTTTTAGGAACTTTAGTATTTATTTGCTCAAATCTATTAAGAGGCTACCAATCTCGTGCCAAAAACATAAAAACCTGACAACCAATTTCTTGCAATGCACAGCCACCTGCCTTTTGTGCCAAAACAGGACGTTTTTCCATTTTTGGGAAAAAAGCATTGCTTTTCAGCTGCCACTCCGTGAGGGATATTGACAGAATGTAATATTGCAAACCCAAGGTCAGCGAGTATATTTGCAGAAATTAAAGTTATGGCTACCGTATATCTTCGATACCTTTTGATTGCACTTTTTTTCATACTGGGCGCTGTCCTGCAATTCAAGCTTGGCATCAGCCAGGCCTGGTACCTTTACCTGGGCGGCGGCATGCTGATCCTGACCCAGGTGTTTATGGGTAATGTCTGGACTGCGCACAGCCTGTTGAAGAGGGGCAAAGCCGCAGATGCCGAGCGGGTGCTTGACCAGGTTTGGTCCCCCCGCTTACTGCTGCGGCGCAACCGGGCCTACTACTACTTTTCGCTGGGGCTCATTTACCTGCAGCGCAAAGACTTCACAGAAGCGAACGACATGCTCACTGAAGCAGTAGACCTCGGCCTGGAGCACCCGAATGACAGTGCACTGGCCTGCCTGAACCTGGCGCACATCCACTATGTGCAGATGCAGCCCGAGCAGGCACAACACTGGATGGAAAAAGCACGGAGTTTCCCAACGGATGACTTGCTGGTGAAAGAAAACCTTCACAAACTGGAGCAGGCACTCGCTGCACGAAACAACTAAAGGTGTACAGATGTTACCCAAAACTGAGCACTGCCCGTTCAATATTACTACATTTGACAAAAATTAACTGATCGCATGTTAACAATTAATATCTACCTCAAATTTGCTTTGATTGCTGTGGGCCTCATCGGTGGCATTGCACTTTGGGCTACCATGGGGGTATGGTACGGTATCTGGTTCGTCATTATGGGAATCGCCATGCTGGCCACCTACATCTTTCTGGGGACGGTACAATCCGCAGCGGAAATGCTGCAGCAGTCTGATTTCGAAGGTGCCAACAAGCGCCTTGACCTCACCCTGAAGCCAGAGTGGCTCTATGCGACCAACCGTGCTTACTTCTATATGATCAAGGGTTCTACCGCACTGGCTCAGAAAAACGTGGAAGAGGGCGAACACTGGCTCAAGAAAGCGGAAGAGGTGGAAGTGCCTACCGACAATGAGCGGGCTATGCTTCAGTTGCAGCTGGCGAATATTGCGGCTTCCAAGGGCCGCTGGAAACAGGCGGAACGGCACTACCGGGTTGCAAAAGCCTGCAAGATTACCGAGCCTAATATCAAAGAGCAGTTTACGGTGTTTGAGAAGCAATTTAAAAACCGCGGAGCGGCTCAGCAGGCGTCACGAATGGGCGGGTTCCGCCCGGGCGGAAAGCGCCGGCGCCCGAAGATGCGCTAGAAGCATAACCGCATTGCCCGTGCATTGCCGTTGCGTACCGGTTGGATATGAAAGTACTTATCGTAGAAGACGAGATTAAGATCAGCAACGTAATCAGTAAGGGCTTACGGCAGTACGGTATTGAATCCAGTGCAGCTTTTGATGGGGAGGTAGCCCTGGAGCTAATGAAGTCAGAAACTTTTGACCTCATCATCCTCGATATTATCCTCCCAAAAATCAATGGGTGGGAAATCTGCAAATACATCCGGCAGACGCTACAGCTCCCGGTGCCTATCCTGATGCTGTCGGCTATGGGCAATACCGAGCATGTGATCAAAGGCCTCGACGCTGGCGCCGATGACTTCCTTGCCAAGCCTTTCAAGATTGATGAACTGGCAGCCCGGGTCAGAGCCCTCAACCGGCGCAACCATCAATACGCATCCGTACCGCCCAATGAGCTACTGGCGGCGGGCCTTTCCCTCAACCTCAACCGAATGGAAGTCAAGCGTGGGGAAACGGTCATTCCCCTTACTGCCAAAGAATTCGAGCTTCTCAAATGCTTCATGCAACACCCCAACCGTGTGCTCACCCGCGAGCAACTCTTGGAGGCCGCCTGGGGCATCGGGTTTGATACCGGCACGAATGTGGTGGATGTTTACATCAATTACCTCCGGCGTAAGCTCGAAGCCGATGGCTCGCTCCGCATCCTGCATACCAAGATTGGCGCAGGCTATTACCTAAGCCAGGAATAGTCATTGCCATGAAACTAAAAAACCGGCTGGCACTCAATTTTGCACTGTTTACCTCGGGTATCCTCTTCCTGATGGGCGGGCTGATTTTTCTGCTCTACGGCAACTATCTGGAGGACGAGTTCACCTCCCGCCTGCACGAGCGCTGTATGATCGCCTCTCAGATGTACCTCGACGATGACGAGCTGAGCCCTCAGGTGCTGGAGCAAATCCGGCAGAAACACACCCGTACTCTGCCGAGTGAGCAGGAATACTTCTTTCACCTGGAGCGCAAGGACAGCATACTGCCCTATCTGCCTGATTTTTTGGCAGCTAAACTGTCTGGCCCGTACTCCGAGGCGCAGGAGTATTTCAAGGTTGAAAAAGGAGACACTCTTGGTGTTGGCATCCTCTACCGGGACGATCAGGGGCCTCATTTTACCATCGTGACTGCGGTCAACCGGCAGGGCAATCAGGAACTCCGTGAATTGGGCAATATCCTTTTCGGGCTGGCTGGGCTGCACCTCGTCTCCATTTTCTTCATTGCCCGCTGGTACGCCCGGCGCATGCTCTCGCCTCTGACGGAAATGACGGAGAAAATGAAAACGGTGGATACCGCCAACCTGCACATCCGACTGCACCCCCTGCCCGGGCAAGACCCGCAGGATGAGCTCGGCAGTATCGTTGAAGCTTTCAATAAAATGCTCGCCCGGCTGGAAACTTCCGTAGAGACGCAGCGGAACTTCATTACCCACGCTTCTCATCAATTTAACACGCCCCTGACAACGATTTTGGGCGAGATCGAGCTGGTACGGCAGCATTACAAATCCCTGCCTCCTGCCGTGGCGGAGTCGATGAACAACATCTCCGAAGAGTCCGAACGCCTCAACCGCCTGACCCTACGGCTCCTTCACCTGGCTGAAGTGGGTACAGAGGGTGTGAATGCGCAAGGTCAAAGTATCCGCATTGATGAGCTGCTGTTTCAAATACAGGAAGAACTCAAAGCTGCGCATCCGGAGCACCCCCTTTGGATCGATACAGCCACCTTCCCTGATGATCCGGATGCACTCGTGGTCAATGGGAACATCAACTTACTGCAGATTGCCCTTTTCAACCTGGCAGAGAATGGGCTCAAGTACTCCCAAGCGCCCGTAAAAGTTTTTCTCTCGGTCGACAGCCGCTACCTGAGCGTGCACTTTCAGGATGAGGGCATGGGTATTTCTGAGTCCGAATTGGAAGCAGTTTTCACCCCTTTCTTCCGGGGCCAGAATGTACAATCCCGGCCGGGCTACGGTGTCGGGCTGCCGCTTGCCCAGAAGATTATTGAATTGCACCACGGAACCATCTACATTCAGTCTGAGCCCGGTAAAGGGACACTCGCTACCGCCCGTTTGCCCCTGGAGCAGGCGTTTATTTGAGCCGTAAAGCTTTACGGTCAACTCCCTGTACCGTTCCGGCACTTCTGAGCTTTTCCGATTTTCCACCTGCATTCCACCCCTGATGGGCGCACGCGGCGCGCCTCTTCGGACTTAAGCTCCTTTCCGCTAATCTTCTAATCTTATTTTAATGCCATTCTAATTCGACCTTAATGCGGCTTTGCTGATTAAAGGTGATCTTTGTAAATCAGGTGAAGTGAACTGCATTGGAACACACCTGTATTTCTGCTACTGAAAATCACATCCTTACCATGAAAGAAACCTTCTCTGAATATACCCGGCATTATGCGAAAGACATCCCGGCATCCCTCGTGGTATTCCTGGTTGCATTGCCTTTGTGCCTGGGCATTGCACTGGCTTCCGGAGCCCCCCTGTTTTCCGGTCTGATCACAGGCATCGTTGCCGGTGTGGTGGTTGGTGCACTGAGCCAGTCCCATACAAGTGTAAGCGGGCCCGCAGCCGGCTTGACCGTCATTGTTTTCAGTGCCATTGCCGAGCTCGGGAGCTTTGAGCTTTTCCTCGTTGCTGTTGTACTAAGCGGAGCCTTTCAACTGGTCCTGGGCATGATCAAAGCCGGAATTATTGGTTTGTACTTCCCCTCATCGGTGATCAAAGGGATGCTTGCCGCTATTGGCCTGATTCTGATCCTCAAGCAGCTGCCCCACTTTCTGGGCGTAGACATGGAAGCATTTGGTGAAATGGCTTTTGCCGACCGGGAGGGTGGGAACACCTTTACCCATTTCCTGTATGCCATCAAGCATATCCATCCTGGCGCGGCCATTATTGGAGCGGTTTCCCTGGCCCTCATGATCCTATGGGAACGGCCTTTTATCAAGCAGCACAAAGTGCTGGGGCTCTTCCCCGGTGCCCTGATGGCCGTAATGGCTGGTGTTGGCCTGCATATCGCCTATATCAGTGGCTATCCACAATGGGCACCCGAATCACAAATGCTTGTCAATCTACCCAATATAACCAACATTGCTTCTCTGCAGAAAGCACTGGCATTTCCAGACTGGGCAGGATTGCTCAATCCATTGGTTTGGAAAACTGCCGTGGTCATTGCGATTGTCGCCAGTCTGGAAACCTTGCTAAGTATTGAGGCCGTTGACAAAATTGACCCGCTCAAGCGCCACTCGCCCAAGAATGCAGAACTCCGCGCTCAGGGTATTGGCAATATGATCGCTGGCCTAATCGGCGGCCTGCCGATGACTAGCGTCATTGTCCGTTCTTCGGCCAATGTAGCGTCTGGCGGACGGACAAAAATGTCGGCCGTATATCACGGTTTTCTGCTACTGGGCAGTGTGCTGCTCATCCCTGGCCTGATGGGCTATATCCCACTGGCCTCTCTGGCAGCAGTACTGATCTTTGTCGGCTTTAAATTATCAAAGCCGAGCTTGTACAAGCAACAGTTCCGTGTAGGGTATGGCCAGTTTCTGCCCTTTATCATCACCATCGTAGCCATTCTGCTGACTGATTTGCTTGTAGGTATTTCGATCGGTATGGCCGTTGGGGTATTCTTTATTCTGCGTGCGAATTATCAGACACCCTACCACTACGATGACGAGGAGTTGATCAACGGGCAAACGAATAAGCGTATCAAGATCACCCTTAGCGAGCATGTCTCCTTTATCAATAAGGCAAGCCTGCAAACCACGCTGGACCATCTGCCGGATGGCTCCATTGTCACCATCGATGGCTACCGGACTACCGAGATTGACCCCGACGCCCTGGAACTGATTTACGATTTTGTGATCAATGCACCGGAGCGCGACATCAAGGTAACGCTGCAAAATATACCGAAATTAGAGGGTATGACGGTGGAAGAGCATTAGAGCGTGTTGATAGCGCCCGGTAAGAATGTTGACCGGGCACTATCACCGTCCGACGTAGTCAAAACGAAGTTAGACCCTTCGCCTTGGCGTACTGAACCGGGCAAAACGCAGCGCACCGGGTGAATACCCCTCCAACGGCTTAGCGTAGTGCACCCGGTGAGCTTTCTGCCCCTTTATCCTTCTCCGACCGACGAAGCAAGCCTGACGCGAAGTCGGTTACCCTTTAACCTTATATGCTTTAGAGCGTGTTGGGACTTTAGTAATCGGTCTGTAAACTGCACTTTTTCGCTTATACTTCGCCCTGAAAATCCTTCCCGCAAAAACTGCGGGACAGGCTATTTAGCTTAGGCTAAACTCCGGTTTTCGGGTCTCGTCTAACCAAAAAATTGCTAGTTTTCGACTAGAAGACCAAAGTCCCAACACGCTCTTAAAATTTAACCTTCACCCCTCCTCCCCGGCAACAATCCCCGCACCAGGGTATTCAGCAGCAAAAGCGCCGACCCAAACAGGGCAATCCTCGCAATCAAATCTCCCCAAAGAACGTAGAAGGTAATCCGGTCGCTAAACAGGATGTCCTGCCGGATGGCTGCCGCCTCATCGTAACGGGTGGGCTGCAGGATATCGCCCCGCTGATTGATAAAGGCAGAAATGCCCGAATTGGCAGAACGGGCAATGCTGCGGCGGGTTTCGATAGCCCGCAGGGAAGCGAAGTAGAGGTGTTGACGATGCCCGGCGGTATAGTCCCACCACCCGTCGTTAGTCATGATGAAAATGGCTTGGGCACCTTTGCGGATATAGCCGGTGACGTACTCGCCAAAAATGGATTCGTAACAGATAGCCGGGGCGACCTTGCCGCTGCCACTGCTCAGTACCGAGCGCTCAGGCTGCGTGCCTACACCGGCAGTGGTGCCCTCCAGTTGTTCCACCAGAGGCTCCAGAAAAAACAGGGCATCCTTGAAAGGGAAAATCTCAGGCCCGGGCACCAGCTTGGACTTCCGGTAAAGCGGGACTTCTTCTTTGCCAATTTCCAACTGTACGGCGGCATTTAGTACTTCGTACCTCAGGGTATCACTATTGCGGCGAACCTGCTCCCGGACATTTGGGCTCAGGGGCTCGCCATCCTGAAAAACGTGGTAGCCATCAATGCCGGTGATGAGTTTCAGCCCTTCGAAGGCACTCAGTTCATTGCGGATGCGGCGCACAGCCGGATATGGGTTGATCTTTTGGTCATCGACCAGCCCGAAGCTCGTCTCCGGGTACACCAGGTAGTCCGTTTCGGGGCGAACGACGGTTTTGGACAGCTCCAGGAAACGATCGACTTGCTGCGCTTCCGGCAGGTTGAACTTGACGTAGTGGGGCTCGAAATTGGGCTGCACCACCGCGACCTCCCGGGGTTCGCCTTCCGGTGTGAAAGTCGCGTACAGGACCAGCGAAAGGGCCATAGGCAGTACAATAAGCGCACCAAGCTGCAGCAAAGGCTTGCGAAAGCTTTCCTTTGCCTGGTACCGTTTCCAAACGCTAAAAGCCAGCACATTCGCCCCCAATATCCACAGGCTGCCGCCAAAGACACCGGTGTAGCTGTACCATTGCAACAGGCTCGGGTATTCTGCGAAGCTATTGCCCAGCGTAAGCCAGGGCCAGGTGAGCTCCCAGTTGAGATGAATGTACTCAAAAGTCAGCCAGTAGGCAATCAGGGCAGCATACTTCAGGCCAGGCATCACCCAGCGGGTAGTATGGAAGAGGAGCACCGGGATAGTCATCAGCAGTGCATTGGTCCAAATCGCAAATATGCCTGCCGCGAAAGCCGTATTGGCCACCCAGTAGGTAGCGATGACGTTCCACACCACAAAGGCATGGTAAGTGTATTTGAAGACCGTCCAGCGACTGGCTTTGCCGGCTTGTTCGCTCACCTCATTTTCCACAATAAGCAGGGGCACAAAGCCGACCATCATCAGCCAGGGAACAGGCAGTAAGTCGGGGAAACCAACGCCCAAAAGCAAACCACTCAGTGTTGAAAGCCCCAGCCAGCGCCAGCGGGCATTACGGAACCACTTGATGCCCAGCACTAAAGCCCCCCACCCGGAGAGGAAAGCCAGCAGCGGGCGGTAGCCCCAAAGCTGTCCCATGCCTTCGCGCTCCACCATATCTGTGCCAGCGTAGGCACACAGGAGTGCAAATAAGAGGAGTAAAACCAGGTGCAAAGACTTCTTCATAGGTGGATTTCAGATTGGACCGGTGCAAGTTTAAGGAAAAATGTACAGGAATCGCGCCCCCAGGCCAAAGGCTTAACCATTTGTTGACAATGCGAAATCAGCCAGCAAGCGAGGCCTTCAGCCCTTCCCGCTCCGGGGCAAAGTCTACGCCGGGCAAAGCCGCCTCCAGCACCCGGATTTGCTCCAACTGTTGGCGTACGAAGGCCTGATGGGCGGCGGAAGCCGGAAACAGTGGCCGGTGCGCGCTCGCCCGGACGATTGCGCCCACGGCGTTTATTTGTTCCATTGTAGCTTCTGCAAAGGCTACTGACGCAAAACAAGACCAGATGTAATCCACCGCTTCTTCCGAAGGGTGCACGTAGTCCGTCTTGTAAAACCGGTAGTCGCGCAGCTCGTCCATCATCAGTTCGTAGGAAGGGAAATAATGCACATAGTCTGTTTCTGAGAGGGCTTCTGCCGCCAGGAGTAAGGCGGCTTTGCTGCGCTGATTGTCCACCACTCCGTCCCGGATGTGGCGTACCGGGCTGACGGTGAGGACGACTTCCAGCCCGGGCCGGCGGGCTTTACAGTCGGCCAGTACAGGCTGCAGGGCATCAACGATTGCTTTCGGCGAAAGCCGGTACTTCCGGAATGCGGATGCCGGTACCTTATGGCAATTGGCCACCGTCTGCCCCGAAGCCTTGTATTCATAAACGAAGGCGGTGCCCAGCGTAATCAACAGACGGTCCATGCCCCCCACTGCTACTTTGAGGTGGTCTACGGCCCTTTGCATTTGACGGGCTGCCACCTCTCGCTCCGGATGACCGAGCGCACCATGAAAGTCAAAGTGCTGCCAGATGCCCCTGCTTTCCAGCAAATCACCCGCCGTAAAGCGCACTTGCCCCAGTCCGTATTGCAAGGTGCGGGCCAGCGACAGCGGGTTGTACTGTATACCCATCGGATTGAGGACTGCCGGAAGCTTCAGCCGCTGCATACGCGCCCCCACCGCTTCCACAAAACAAGACCCTACGCCCAGGGTAGGAGCCTGATAGCTAAAGACCGGAAAAGAGGCCGGCAAGGGCACCTTGAGCCTTAAGGATTGCGATTGAGGGTGCTTTTTTGGCATCTGTTTGGATGTAATGGCTTAAAAATAGTATTTTCCCGGTTCAATCTTCAGGTATCAACATGGGATTACTCGACCGTCTTTTTGGAAATGCAGCCCACAGTACTGAACAACCGTCGATCCGCTTCGGGCGGTATACGGATTCCTATAAGGCGCCTTCCCGTTATGATGCCTGGGACCGCGCCCAGGATCTCTTTGAAGACGAACAATTCCTGGAAAGCTACAAAAATTTCCTGCTTTACCTGCGGGACGATGAAGAAGACAACGTGCACTGGAAAGAAGTGCCCGGCGGGCTGGAGTTCGAGCTCTATCAGGGGTCCAAGAAGATTTCGGGCAAAGCTACGCCCCACAAGATACGGGTACAGGCTCCGGTGGTCAAGGCAGAGTCTTTCAATATTGGCGTATTGCGCCGGCTGCTCGAGCAAAACTTTGACCTGAAGTACTGCCGGTTCACACTCGACCCGGAAGGCAACATCGTCATCCTCTTCGACACCTATACCCTCGATGGCTCCCCTTACAAACTCTACTACGCCCTGCGGGAAGCGGCCATCAAAGCCGATAAGCAGGATGACCTGCTCATCGAAGAGTTCAGGAATCTGCAGCCAGTGGAAATCACTCACCTTAAGGAACTGCCACAGGCTGAAAAGGAAGCAAAGTACCGGTACATCAAGCAGGCCATTGGAGGCGCCATGAGCGAAATAGAAAACGGCGCACTCGACTGCAACCGCTACGCCAGCAGTTATGGCTATTTATTGCTGGACCTGATTTTCCGGCTCGACTACCTGATCAAGCCTGAAGGCTTTATGATGGAAACGCTCGAGCAATTGCACCGGAAGTATTACGAAAACGATGGCAAAAATACCGCCAGCAAGAATGAAGACCTCTGCCGGGGCATGAAAGCGCTGGCAGAACGGCCAGCTGAAGATTTCTACCGGGAAATGTACCGGGGCTGCAGCACCTTCGGTATTACCCATACCGTCAACCACGACCGGGTAGTTTCCATTATCAATGGGGAGCTTTACCACATGGACTGGTACCTGGAGAACGGGCACGAGCGCATGGCTATGGCCTTACCCGGCTATATCGTCGGCTTCTGCCTCTTCAACTACGCAGTACCTAAACCAGACCGTGACTTATTTCACCTGTACTACCAAATTACCGAGCCCGCCTACTTTAAAGGCCTTGGCTTCACCTTTCAGTACTTTGATCCGGTCAATCAACAACTGGACAAGCGTGGGATACGAAGAGCCATCAGCAAGATTGTAGAAGAGAACAAGGGCAGCTTCCCCAACTTCCAGTTCCCTTCCGGCTCCCTGGATTTCAGCAGCCTGCCCCGGTTTGCCCGCTCCTACCTTACCCTCATCAAGTCGCTGAATCTGGTCAAGGCACTTTAGAGCGTGTTGGGAGCTCGTTGCTATTGCAAATCAACGCTTTATGAACCCCGCAGAAATGCGGGGCAAGCTCTGACTTTCTCACTAAATTTTCATTTAGCCCGCTAAACTCAAATTTAGTGACTTTGCCAGAACCATAAATCCTTGATTTTCATGACGAAACCGCTCCAAACATAGCATCTCTTAGTGATTATTTTTAATCATTTCACTCTTTTCGTTGTTGCACCATCAAAACAACATCCAGATTTTATGCCCTTTAAGTACTGTACTTTTCTACTTGCCCTAATCGTCCTCCCTCTTTTCACCACTGCCCAGGAAAACGTCAAAGCCACCATTACCGGACAGCTACAAGAAGGGGGCACGGAAAAGCCCCTACCCTTTGCTACCGCAGGTTTGTATGCTTTACCCGACAGCAACATGGTTTCTAATGCCCTAACGGAGGCAGACGGGCGTTTTGCACTAAAAGCGATGCCCGGAAAGTACTACGCCTTATTTCAATACGTCGGTTATGAAAACCGCCTGCTCAGCCCGATTGAAGTGGCGGCAGGTCAGGACACGCTCAGGCTTGGCACTGTGGAAATGACCACCGACGCCATCGCCCTGCAAGAGGTGGAAGTGCGGGCGGAACGCAGCCAAATGGAGTTCAAGCTCGATAAACGGGTTTTTAACGTAGGGAAGGATCTGACCAATGCCGGCAATAATGCTGCGGATATCCTGGACAACGTTCCCTCCGTAAGTGTAGACCCCGAAGGCAACGTAAGCCTGAGGGGCAGTCAGGGTGTACGCATCCTTGTAAATGGACAGCCCTCAGGCCTGCTGAGCGCCGGAGATACTGAAGCCTTACAGCGGATGCAGGGCGATATGATTGAGCGCGTAGAAGTCATCACCAACCCTTCTGCCCGGTACGAAGCGGAAGGCGAGGCAGGGATCATCAATATCATCCTCAAAAAGGAAGAAGAAAAGGGCATCAACGGTTCCTTCGGCGCTACGGTAGGCTACCCTGCCAACTACGGTGCCTCCTACAACCTCAACTACCGCAAGGAGGCCTTCAATTTCTTTTCCAACTTCGGGGCCGATTACCGGCGGGCACCGGGCGGCGGCAATGCTACGCAGCGCTTCTTTGAGAATGGGGAACTGACCGAGTACTTCACCAGCGAAACCAATCAAAATCGGGGCGGGCTGGGCGGCTACCTGCAGATGGGTACCGATTACAACTTCAATGAGCGCAATACCGTCACCGCATCCTTCCTTTACCGGACGGGAGAGGATGACAACCGGGCGACCGTCACTTTCCGGGACTTTGACCCGGCCGGCAACCTCCTGAATACCACCGTCCGTAATACCGAAGAAGCAGAAGAGGAGCACAACCTGGAGACCACCCTCAACTACGAGCGCCAATACGATAACCCCGACCAAAAGTGGACCTTCAACTTCAAATACATCCTGGATGACGATACCGAAATTGCCGACTACCGGCAGACGGATCAGGAATCCACAATCCCCCTGCTGCAGCGCTCCAGCAATACAGAAGATGAGACCAATATGCTGCTGCAAACCGATTACATCTACCCTATTGGCGAAAACAGCAAAGTGGAGGGCGGGCTGCGCGCCACCTTCCGGACGGTGAATAACGACTTCTTTGTGGAAGAAGAGGATGCAGATGGCAATTACACCCCCCTGGCCGACTTTAACGATGAGCTTGAATATACTGAAGACATCTACGCTGCCTATGCCATTGGTGGGCACGAATTTGGGCCCTATAGTGTGCAGGTTGGGCTGAGAGCTGAGCTTTCTGATATCACTGCTGCCCTGCTCCGCTCCGGAGAATCCAATGACCAAGACTACCTCAGCTTTTTCCCGAGTGCCTCTTTTTCGTATTCGATTACCGAAAGAGACCAGTTGCAGGTCAGCTATAGCCGGCGGCTAAGCCGTCCTTATTTTCGGCGGCTCCTGCCCTTTTCCAATTACAACAACCCTCGGAATAACAACATCGGCAACCCCAACCTGCGGCCGGAGTTTACCAACTCCTTTGAGACGGGATACCTGCGCTACATGGAACGCGGCACTTTCCTGACCAGCCTCTACTACCGGCGTACAACGGGTGTCATTGAGCGCCTGACCCTGCCCGCATCAGACGGCACCGCCATCGTATACCCCGTCAACCTGGCCGTACGTGATGCTTTCGGGCTGGAATTCAACCTCAGCGTACAACCCACTGACTGGTGGGACATCACCGGTGATGTAAACCTGTTCAGGGCTATCATTGAGGGCAGTTTTGAAGGGACCGACTACAGTGCCGACACCTACGCCATGAGCGGGCAGATCAACTCCAAGGTAAAGGCCACTGACCGCCTGCAGATACAGGTCTCTTTTGATTATACGGCACCACAGCGTACGCCTCAGGGGCGGCGCTTGTCTATTTATATGTTGGATATCGCTGCCTCTCTCGATGTGCTGGACAACCGGGGTACGGTAACTCTTTCCGGGCGGGACCTTTTTAACACCCGCCAACGGCGCTCCGAAGTGAACCTGCCCAACTATGAGGAAACATCCGTATTTCAATGGCGGCAGACGCGGCGTGTGATCCTTTCCTTCAACTACCGGCTCAATCAGGAGAAGCAGCAGCAACGACGTCAGTAAAGGTCGTCAACCAAGGTGCACGAACAAGCGTTAGTATTTCAAAGTTTCTAACCATTATGACCACTACTACCACTACAGATGAAATATGGGAGGTGCTGGAGCAAGTTGCTGACCCCGAAATCCCCGTCCTCACCGTAACTGACCTGGGCATCGTCCGCGATGTCAAACTACAGGAAGACGGTGAGGTAGAGGTCATCATCACCCCGACCTACTCCGGCTGCCCGGCTATGAATACCATTGAGATCAACATCCGCGCCGTGCTACAGGAACACGGGTGCGATCAGGTAAAAGTCACGACCGTGCTGCACCCGGCCTGGACCACCGACTGGATGAGCGAAGCCGGGCGGCGCAAGCTTAAGGAATATGGGATCGCCCCACCTGTAGATGGCACCGCCGATAAAGGAGCGCTCTTTGCGGAGCAGCCAAAAGTCGAATGCCCGCAGTGTGGCTCTGTACACACCGAACTGGTCAGTCAATTCGGCTCCACCGCCTGCAAGTCGCTCTATCGATGCCTGGATTGCCGGGAGCCTTTTGATTACTTTAAGTGCCATTAGTATAGAGCTTGTTCTTACCTTCACCAAAAAACCAACCCAATGGACTCCATTCTTTACGAGAAACGAGGTGCGGTCGCCTACATCACACTGAACCGCCCTGACAAATACAATAGCTTTAACCGGGAAATGGCCCTCGCTTTGCAGGGAGTGCTGGACGAATGCAAAGCAGATACCGAGGTACGTACCCTTTACCTGACCGGAGCTGGCAAAGCATTCTCTGCCGGACAAGACCTGGGTGAAATCGTTGCAGAAGACGGCCCGGAGCTGACCACGATCCTTACCGAGCACTACAACCCTATTGTGACCCGCTTGCGCGCCATTGAAAAGCCCATCGTGGCTGCCGTTAATGGTGTAGCTGCCGGTGCCGGCGCTAATATTGCACTAGCCTGCGATATTATTGTAGCGGCAGAATCAGCCTCCTTTATTCAGGCGTTCAGCAAAATCGGCCTCATTCCGGATAGCGGGGGCACCTATACCCTGCCCCGCCTGATTGGCTATCAGAAAGCCGCAGCCCTGATGATGCTGGGCGACAAAGTGCCGGCCGTTGAAGCTGAGCGCATTGGCATGATTTACAACTTCTTCCCGGATGACGAGTTTGCCGAAAAGAGCCAGGCGATTGCAGAAAAACTCTCCCAAATGCCTACTGTGGGACTGGGCCTGACCAAACGTGCCCTCAACTACGCGCTGGACAACGACCTGGAGCGGCAGCTGGCAATCGAAGATCATCTGCAGTCTGCCGCCGGGCAGACCGAAGACTATGCCGAAGGGGTACGGGCTTTTCTGGAAAAGCGCAAACCGGTGTTTAAGGGGCAGTAACCATCCGTACACCAATACTTCGTAAACGAACAATTGTTTGTTCACACTTTTGCAAGAACAGGCGCATTACTTTACGAATACCGCAAACGAACAATCGTTCGCTCTATAAAAAAGCAACAAACCTGACAAAATTTAAAAAAATTCGCATTTCACTTTGTGGAATGCAGAATTAATCCCTAGGTTTGTAGCATAACAATTAAGACATGCAGCGCCATTACCGCAACTATTTTTTTAGCTTTTACTTTTATGCCAGAGCATAGGGGCTGCTAAATCTTGCGGATTGCTGAAAGATATTTAGAAGCCCTGTTCAAGCAGGGCTTCTTTATTTTCAGGGCCTAATCAAAAAACCAAACCAATATGTACGGCCAAAAAGCGGCGTATTACTCTTTTTACTTTTTCTTTTTTGGTTATCCACCAAAGGGGCTGCCGTTGAGTGCACGTGCATAAGCATAAGAACGAAACGAAAGCCCCGCCCAACAGCGGGGCTTTTTTTAGAACAATTCATAAGACCATGACCAAGACACAGGCCGGCTATGCTGCTGGCAACACCACTTCCACCCCACTGCGGGTCAGTATTCAGGGTTACGCCGGCGCCTTTCATGAGATTGCGGCACGCTACTGCTTTCAGGATCAGGCACTGCAGATCGTTCCGGCACATACCTTTGAAGACCTGGTGAAGATGGTGGAAGCTCAGGAACAAGCGGATATCGGCCTGATGGCAATTGAAAATACCCTGGCAGGGAGTATCATGCAAAACTACACCCTGCTGCAGCAATCCGGGCTGCACATCACAGGAGAAGTTTTTCTTCGTATTAAGCAAAATCTTATGGCCTTGCCAGGTGTGCGTATTGAAGAACTCCGTGAAGTGCATTCTCACCATATGGCTATAGCCCAATGCCGTGAATTTTTTGCTGAGTACCCGCATATCCGCTTAGTTGAAACCGTAGACACAGCCCTCAGTGCCAGACAAATCAGCGAGAATGGCTGGTCGCACGTTGGTGCTATCGCCAGCACACTGGCAGCAGAAATGTATGAGCTCGAGATCCTGGCTGCCAGTATTGAGACCAATAAAAAGAACCATACGCGCTTCCTGGTCCTGGAAAAAGGAACCGCCGAGCTCAATGGCAAACTGGAAAAGGTATCGCTTTCCTTTGCCACGGACCATGAGGTCGGCAGTTTGTATAAGGTGCTGGCTGTGCTGGCTGCCTATAATGTCAACCTGACCAAAATACAGTCCGCGCCAATCATCGGACACCCCTGGGAGTATCAGTTTTACATCGACTTCATCGTACAGGGCAAAGTGGGGCACAAGCAGGCGCTCGATGCCATCAGCCCCCTAACCCGAAACCTACAAGTGCATGGCGTTTATGCCTGCGGGGAGCATTATGAATATTAAGAGCGTGTTAGGACTTGTAAGCGGTCTGTCAATACTCATTCATCAGAACTTCATTCCGTAATGACCAAAACAGTAGCCAAAACCGAAATGATCATTCAACCCGCCAGCCGCCTGGGCGAAGTCAAGGAGTATTACTTCTCGACGAAGCTCCGGGAGATTGCACAAATGCGGGCTGAAGGCAAGCCCGTCCTCAATCTGGGCATTGGCAGCCCGGACCTGCCGCCCAGTCAGGAGGTCATTGAAACCCTGACCAATGCCGTACTCCACAACGACATGCACGGCTACCAAAGCTATACGGGCATTCCGGAGCTGCGGTCGGCTTTCGCCCAATGGTACCAACAGTGGTTTGGCGCTACGCTAGACCCCGAAGGAGAAGTGCTGCCCCTTATGGGCTCCAAGGAAGGCTTAATGCACATTGCCATGGCTTTTCTGGAAAGTGGAGACGAGGTACTCGTACCCAACCCCGGCTACCCTGCCTACCGGGCGGTATCCAACCTGACCGGAGCGACCATCCGGGAGTACAAGCTGGAGCCTGCGCGCGGCTGGCTGCCAGATATGGATGCCCTGGAGCACAGCGATCTGAGCCGCGTAAAAATCATGTGGCTCAACTATCCGAATATGCCCACGGGCCGGTCTGCTGACTTATCATTCCTGAAAAGTATTGTTGATTTTGCCCGCCGCCACAAAATCCTTATTGTCAATGACAACCCCTACTCCTTTATTCTCAATGAGCAGCAGCACAGCATTCTCAGTATACCGGGCGCGAAGGATGTCGCACTCGAGCTCAACAGTCTGAGCAAAGGCCACAACATGGCAGGCTGGCGCATCGGGATGCTGGCCGGGCGGGCGGATTACCTCAAGGTCGTCCTGCGGTTCAAGAGCAACATGGACTCTGGGATGTTCAAGCCCGTACAGCTCGCTGCTGCACAAGCGTTAAAGAGCCCTCCCGAATGGTACCAGCGCCTGAATACCGTTTATACCGAACGGCGGGAAACTGTTTTCCAGCTCTTTGATGCGCTAAATTGCCAGTATGACCCGGAGCAGGTGGGCATGTTTGTCTGGGCGGAAATCCCTGCCCACTACGCCGATGCGTACGCATTGGCAGATGAAGTGCTGTACACACACAACGTCTTCATCACACCGGGTGGCATCTTCGGCTCTCAGGGCAATCGCTACCTGCGGATTTCTTTGTGCAGCGACGGGGCACTATACGAGGAGGCGATGCGCAGGGTGCGGAGTCCGGAATAGTGTGGCACCCTAGCCACTTTTACCTTAACACAGACTGACACTTTACATTTAAATATGACCATTGCAATTATCGGTATCGGGTTAATCGGCGGGTCGCTGGCCATCACCTTAAAGGAGAATGGCTTTGCAGGCAGGGTTATTGGAATAGACGCCAGTCAGGGCAACCTGGACAAGGCTATACGCCGCCGCCTGATTGATGAGGCGATGCCCCTGGAGGCCGGTGTCAAAGCCGCTGACCTGATCGTGCTGGCCACGCCGGTAGATGCCATGCTGGCCTTGCTTCCGCAGGTACTCGACCTGATAGAGGACCAGGTAGTGATCGATGTTGGTTCTACGAAAGCCGAACTGCTCAACACCGTGGATCAGCACCAAAGGCGCGGGCGCTATGTAGCGACCCACCCTATGGCCGGAACGGAGTTCTCCGGGCCGGAAGCCGCTATTCCAAACTTGTTTGACCACAAGTGCGCTGTATTAATTGATACTGACCAAAGCGATGAGGATGCTGTGGAAAGGGTCAGGTCGATGTACAACAGTATCCCGATGAGCATCGTGGAGCTGGACCGGGAAGCCCACGACTTGCACTCTGCCTATGTATCGCACATTTCGCACATCAGTTCCTTCGCGTTAGCGCTGACAGTGCTGGAGAAGGAGCGGGACGAAGGGCGCATTTTTGAGCTGGCCAGCGGTGGTTTCAGTTCTACCGTCCGGCTGGCGAAGAGCTCGCCCGACATGTGGGTGCCTATTTTCCGGCAAAACCGAGACCACGTACTGGATGTGCTGGACGAGCACATTAATCAGCTTGCGCGGTTCCGTTCGCTGCTCATCAAAAAAGATTTTGACACCTTTTACAGGCTCATTGCACAAGCTAATGATATCAAACGCATTTTAAGATAATTTCAAACTCACGTAATCATGGACATGACTTTCCAACCTCTACTCAAGGATAAACCGACGAACAAGCCGCTGATTATTGCGGGCCCCTGCAGTGCCGAAACGGAAGAGCAGGTGATGACCACTGCCCGCGCCCTGGCTGGCCAAGGCATCGATTTATTTCGTTCGGGCATATGGAAGCCCCGCACCCGCCCGGGCGCCTTCGAAGGTGTAGGCACCGAAGGGCTGAGCTGGCTGCGCCGGGTGAAACAGGAGACCGGGCTAAAGGTGACAACCGAGGTCGCCAATACGCAGCACGTTTTCGAGGCCCTCAAGCATCAGATTGATGTGCTTTGGCTTGGAGCACGCACTACCGTCAACCCCTTCTCCGTACAAGAGGTAGCTGATGCCCTGAAAGGCGTGGACATACCGGTGCTCATCAAGAATCCCATCAACCCGGACTTTAAACTGTGGGTAGGTGCTATTGAGCGCATCTATAAAGCAGGCATTACCCGAATTGGGGTCATCCACCGGGGCTTCAGCTACCACGGAGATACCAAGTACCGCAATGTGCCGCGCTGGCAAATCGCCATTGACCTGAAGCGGGAATTCCCGGACCTGCCGATTATTTGTGACAACAGCCATATCTGTGGGCGCAGGGACATTCTGAAGTCTGTTGCCCAAAAAGCACTTGACCTCAACTTTGATGGCTATATGACTGAAGTCCATCCTGACCCCGATCAGGCTTGGAGCGATGCTGCTCAGCAAATCACCCCAGCTCAGTTTCTGGAAATGAAGGAACAGCTGATTTTCCGGCAGCTCACCACTGACAATACGGAGTTTCTGGAAAACCTGGAGCACCTGCGGCACGAAATTGATGAGCTGGATGAGGAAATGCTCAACCTGCTCAGCAACCGGATGCGCCTGTCCGAACGCATCGGTGAGTACAAGCAGCGCAACAACATCGCGATCCTGCAAACCAGCCGCTGGAATGAAATCCTGGAACGTGCCGTCACCAAAGGTAAACTCAAAGGCCTGAGCGAAGAATTTATCACGGTGTACCTCAAGGCGGTTCACCAAGAGTCTATCAACCACCAGGAAAAGGTAATGAACCACAACCGGACTGAAGCGTAAGATTGGGCTCCGCTCTGCAGACCTATGGAGCGGAGCCTAACACAAAACCCTTCAAATCAATTAAATACAAATAACAATAACTTAAATTTTCAAAATACCGGGTATGCGGTATGGAATAAATAGCAGTAAATCCTATATTTGTATCAAAGAAGGCGACCACCCGATTGATTAGGTATTCCCTAACATGAAAGGTGCCTTCAGATTTATTGATCCCTTAAACTACATAATCCCATGATAAAGCAGGTATGTCCTGGTTTAAACACTCTGTGTGTCCCACTCATCTATCTTTCCGCTATTTCAACAAGCAGCTTTTAATGATTAAGTTTGGGTTGATGTTCCATCAACCTCAGAAATTGTTTGGTCAACCATGATGACCAGTTAGCAGAAAGAGTAAGACATGCGAGTAGTAATCCCAAAACAAAGAAAAATACTTCTGTATTTCTGCCTGTTGCCTATTGGGCTATATGCCCAGACTGAGGCAACGGTCAGTTCCCCCCAATGGCCTGTACTTACGGGCACACACGGTACTGTAACCTGTCAGGAAGAATGGCAGGTACCACCACCGGTTTTATCTTACCCGCCGTCTGAATCAATTGCTTACTCTTTTGAAGACCAGTACTTTAACCTGAGCTGTCAAAGCCAGGGCTGGCAAGGCTATTTTGCCTGGTCCAACTGGACCAGCGCAGCAAGACATGGTGACGGTGGGGTAGATGTCACCGGAGCTCCCAATTCAGTATTAGTCGAAGGGGCTAATAGTGCTTCAATCCTTCTGACGCCCGGAAGCCAGGCAGCTTACGAGCTTGCTATTCCGGCTGACGGATTTGTCAGATTTGATTGGAGTTACGTTGGGGGCTCCTCTTTGTCTAAACACACTTTTATAGTGTCTATCAATAATGAAGCTGTACAGGCATTGCGCCCCGGGCAGCCTTCCAACACATTTTTTTCTTCTTTCCTGAACACAGGAGACACCTTAAAGCTTTGGGCCCAAGCGGGCCATCAGGGTTTTGAAATCAGGCTCTCCAGCTTCGAGTTTTTGAGCAATGCCCTTGGCGTGGTAGAGCGTTCCTGGACGGCTATGGACAGTGAATCGCCCATTAGTACGTTCACACAGCTGATTGCCATCGAAAAGCCGGCGATGGATAACATTCTATTTCCGGAATCCTACGATGGACTTGAAGCACCTTTATTAGAGCACCCCGCTCGTTCGGGGCCGGACTACACCGGCTTTCCGGTCATTGACACTGATGGGGACCGGTTGACTACACACGATCAGATTGACCTGGGTGAGGAATCCTGTAGTTTCCTGGCTACCTGGGATGATGAAACACTATTTGAAAACGGGCTTTGCATCATCTACCGTAAGTGGACGGTGCGGGACCTTTGCGGGCAGAATGCTTATCAGGCTACTCAAACCCTGAAAGTAGCGGGCGGCTGTCCGACTTGGGGCAACCCGATCCCTCACTTGTATCAGATAAGCGATTTTCCAGAGCCTGATTTTGATGATTGGGCACCGGACCACCGCACCCTGACAAAAGCTATCTTTCCTGAAGAAAGCTGGCTAAATGCCCCGCTGACGACCCTGTACCCTTAGCATCTATAAGCAGGCGGTACTACTTCCTGCTTGTAGGTTTGTAAAGGGTTTCTTATTACAGGACACTTTGATGGCAGAGAGCAACGGCTCTCTGCTTTTTTTATTTTAAATTGGCAGTGAGCAAAAAACGCCGCTTATGAAAAACCTACTTGAAGAATTTCCGGCTGTAGACAAGGCAACCTGGGTTGCCAAAGTGGAAAAAGACCTGAAAGGTAAACCACTTGAAGATTTATTTTGGCACCTGGGCGAAGACCTTTCCATTGCCCCGTTTTATCATCCTGAAGATATGAGCCATCAGGCTACCGCTCCGCTCCTTGCCGGCAGGCGGGACAATGACTGGGAGATCGGAGAATACATCAACGTATACGAAGACACGAAAAAAGCTAATCAGGAATTACTGGAAGGGCTTAAAGGGGGCGTGCAGGCTCCCCTCTTCCGATTGTTCCACCCCCTTAATGCGGGCCGGCTAAACCAATTGCTTGAAGGGGTGGCCCCGGAAATGGTCACCCTCAACTTCAGCGAGCACTATACCGAAAAGCAACCCGCTCAACTTTTCACCCTGCTCCGGGCATGGTACAAGGAAAAAGGGGTAACAGGCCCCAGTGCTAACTTCACTATTGATTTTGACCCTATCCTTGACTTCCCCAAGCTCCCGGTTGAGCTGATGGCTGAACTCATTAAGTCCTGCGCGGCAGAGTGGCCAAAGGTTCGCCCCCTGCAGGTAAATGCCAAAACCTTCCACGGCGGGCCTGAGCAAGTGGTGGAAGAGCTGGCACTCACTATGGCTAAAGGGGCTG
Source organism: Phaeodactylibacter sp. (assembly GCF_040219495.1). GTDB lineage: Bacteria > Bacteroidota > Bacteroidia > Chitinophagales > Saprospiraceae > Phaeodactylibacter. The sequence goes on from NZ_JAVJSK010000147.1 coordinate 41,420, forward strand.
AGTACCTGTCGTTACTTACTGCTCAGGGAATAGACCCTGACACCAGCAATCAGCACATGCAGTTTGGTATTGCGATCAGCAAAAGCTACTTCGTGGAGATTGCCAAATTCAGGGCGTTGCGGCTCCTTTGGAGCAACATCCTTAAAGGCTATGGGGTGAAGGGCAAACAACCGTTCGTAGTGGGGCACTTTGCGCAGGAGTCGCAGGATGAAAACCCGAATGCGAATATGATCCGCGCCAGCACACAGGCTATGTCTGCAGTCATCGGAGGGATAGACCGGCTCTACGTACTGCCTTCCAGTCATGCGCAAAAAGAAGCAGATACGCCCTTTAGCCGGCGCGTAGCCCGCAACCTGCAGCATCTGCTCAAAATGGAAAGCCATCTTGACCGGGTCATCGACCCCGGTGCCGGCAGCTATTATATTGAAAAGCTTACCCGGGAAATTGCCGACCGTGCGTGGGCCCGGTTTCAGGAACTGGATAAAACCGAAGCCTTTAAGTAAACCCTGAAACCGCCTAAGCCATAACACAAAGCGCCATCCGGATCCAATCCGAATGGCGCTTTTCTTATTCACTTATTACTGCGGGAGCTTATGGCAAGAGTACCGTGTCAATAACGTGTACGACACCATTCACGCCCTGAATGTCAACTGCAACTACTGTAGCAGTGCTGCTGCCACCTACAATTTGTGGTGCATCGGGGTTAGAAAGGTCGACCTGAAGGGTCTCGCCTTCTGCTAGGGTGCTTACCATCATTCCGTCAGTGAGATCCGTAGAGCGTGCATTCACACCGCTGCTTACGTGGTAAGACAGTACGGTTTCAAGTGTGCCAACCGGAATGTCAGCGAGTGTTGTCCAGTCATCGTTGGTATCCAGCAGTGCCTGAAAGGCTTCGTTGCTTGGCGCAAATACGGTGAACGGACCATCGCCTCTCAGCGCAGTTACAAAATCTACGGTCAGGTCGCTGCGAGTCAATGCAGCTACCAGTGAAGATAATGCCGGGTTGGAGGTAGCAAAGTCTACAACATCAGGTGGTAGAATCACTTCGTTTACGCCGTGAATCACACCGTTATCTACATCCACATCGGGAACTACGACTTCAGGACCACCGTTAAGGATAACACCATTATCCAGGTTGACGTACAGGCTTGTAGTTGCTTCTCCAAAGCCGGTCGCGCTCAACGTTGAGTAGTAACCACTCATCAAATCGGAAGAAGTCACTTCACCAGAGAGTACATGATTGGTCAGCACGGCAGTCAGCGTTGCTGCTGGAATATCATCCAGGCTGTTCCAGTCCGGATTGCTGGCAAGCAATGCCTCAAATGCTGCATTATCAGGTGCGAACACTGTAAATGGACCATCGCCAGACAATACACCGTCGAGCCCGGCAGCAACTACTGCATCCGCGAGGATGGTGTAGTTATCGCTATCTACCGCGAAAGAAACAATAGTGGTAGGCTCTGGCATCGGATCCGTATCGTCATCGTCATCGCAGGCAGTAAATGTAAGTGCGGAAAGAGCGAAGATGGCGAGTAGCCACAAATTCAATTTTTTCATGTTTGCTTTTTTAATTGATTGGAGAATTATCATCATTCGTGTCTTCTAACGGAGAGGCCGAATAGAAGTTCACAGTCAGTTAACATGTAACTCCCGGAAGACACCGAAATGCCAATTCTTTTACAAAACCTGCAAAAAGCAATCTATTCATACAACATTTCCCGGATTTGGCGGGCAAGGGCCAAATGGCTCTGTGATGAAGGGGGATGAAAAAAGTGGTCACTATTCAGCGTGGGTGCGCCCTGCCTTTCGGCGAAAGCCGTAACTGCCTGCCGGTAAGCAGGGTCAGTGGCGGATACTACAATAAGCAGTTGGAGCCCGGGATGGGCACTAAGAAGTTGCCCAAGCGAGTTGAGGTGCTCCCGAAAAGCTTCCAAAGGGGCTTCCAGAGCTTCGTCGTCGTGGCCGATCTCCAGGATCAACCCTTCGGGCCCTCGCTCTAAGAGCAAGGGCAGGCGTTGCAGGAGCCCTGGCAGGGGCTCTCGGGAAATACCGGCATTGACTACCCTTTCTCCCAACTGATCAGCATAGCCCGTTCCGAGATCCGCCCCCTGTCCTGCCGTCCAGCTGCCCCCACAAACGATCCAGCCTCCGTGCGGCTTCACATCCGGCAGCCTGTCCTCCGTATACGGCTCTCGTTCGGGGGCCGGCTGTACAGGCGCGGGAGCATCCGTATTTTCCACAGACGGGCTGCAGCTCCAAAGGAGGAGGAGTATGCCGATTAGCCAGTTATACTTCATGGCCCGTATTTTTTGGTGGGTGTTTCAGAAACTCGATATTACGCTTCAACCCGGAGTACTTTGTGCGTTTCACTGCAGATTTCTGGAAGAGCTCCCGGAAAACGTCTTCGGTAATCTCTTCCCAATCCCGGGCAGACAGTTGAAGCAAATCGGGGTGAGGCTCGAATTCGGGCTCGTCGTGTTCCTTGCTGAAGCGGTTCCAGGGACAGACTTCCTGACAAATATCGCAGCCGAACATCCAGTTTTCGAACTGGCCCCGGTAGGCCTCTGGTATCGCCTCCTTCAGTTCAATGGTGAAATAAGAAATACATTTACTGCCATCCACCACGTAACCCTCCGGGCTGATCGCATCTGTGGGGCAGGCATCAATACAGCGGGTGCAGGTGCCGCAATAGTCTTTTATGGGGTGGTCGTACACCAGGTCCAGGTCAATGATCAACTCTGCCAGAAAGAAATAAGACCCGGCTTTGGGATTGATCAGTAAGGTGTTTTTACCGGCCCACCCCAGGCCGGAGCGCGCTGCCCAGTCGCGTTCCAGAACGGGGGCAGAATCTACGAACACCCGCCCATCCACTGCACCGATCTCCGCCTGAATGAACTTCATCAGGTCCTTAAGTTTATGCTTGAGGATGAAGTGGTAGTCTTTGCCGTAAGCGTATTTGGAAATCTTTGGAGCCTCGGGGTCCTCTTGTGTGCGGGCCGTGTGGTAATTGTACATGAGGGTCACCACTGTCTTGGCGCCCGGCACCAGCTTTCGGGGATCTACCCGTTTTTCAAAGTGGTTTTCCAGATAGTTCATCTCCCCATGCATGCCTTTGTTGAGCCAGGCCTCCAGCCGCCGGGCTTCTTCATCCAAGCGCGTTGCTTTGGCAAAACCGATAAAGGAGAAACCAAGTCGCCGGGCCTCTTCCCGGATCATTTGGGTATGCAGGGTTTTGTTACTCATCGGGGCAAAGGTAAGTCACCGGCCGCCGACCTCAAAGTCCAGGTATTCTTCATCTTTCGGATCGTAGGTATCGTGCTCGTATTCGGGGATATCCTTCCAGTCTTCCGGTTCTTCGATGAACTCCACAATACCGAACTCCTGTTCAAGCGCCCGTTGAATTTCCCGTTTGCGAAATGTGCTCCGTTCAAAGTCTTCCTGTACCCGTTTCTTGGCAGAAGTGATGTTGTAGTCCTCCAGCGTGCCCAGCATAGCATAGTAAAGGTTGAAAAAACCAGACCGGCGGGCAGGCTTAGGCCTAAGACCCGGGTCGTGCCTGCGGAAGCGGTCCGCCAGTACCTGTCCGGCATTCACCTTGAGGTAATACGCTACTTCATTATCAAATGAATGTTCCCCGCTGATGGTCAGGTTCAGGGCATTACTGCGGATGAACATCACTGGCAGGTAGAGCCGGCGGTTCCTGATCTCCAGAAAGTTTTGCATATCAACAAAGTTAATTTCCCGCAGATCACCGATGTGTACAAAGTCGGAAAAGTCCTCGAGCATTTCGAGTTTTTGCAGGGTGCCATCAGAAATAGCCACTCCGGAAAGCACCCTCAACCGGTCCATCAGAAAAGCGCCCTTTTCGTCCCAGTAGGCATAGATAGCCACTTTGGCTTCCAGCTGCCCGTTCAGGTGGCGATCGGTGAGCACTTCCTGCCCAAAGTTTTCAGCCTGCCTGAATAAGGTACTGACATCGATGCTTTCGCATACGAGGCGGGCGGTTAGCTTTGGAGCGGTTTCAAAAGCTACGTCCCCGTCCAGGTTCACCTGTCCGCCGAAGGCAGCAATTTCTCCCAGCACCTTCATGGCGTTCGACCGGAAGGTAAGTTTACCCTGAAAATCCTGCCCTTCCATTTTTTGGTAGTTGAGTGCTTCGATATTGGCATCGAAGGTGCCATTGAGGAACCCAAAAAACAAAGCCTGCCGCTCCTGATGAGCCAGGGAGTCCTGGGATAGAGCAGGTTCTGATCCGGTGCTGGCCGTCAGCGCTACCGCATTCATCAGGCGGTCGATATCCAGGTTTCTGCCCAGCAGCCGGGCATCAAACTCCAGCTGTGCGCGGCTGGAGTTGGCCGAATCGGCAAAAAGGACCGGAAGGAGGTTAAAAGCGACCCCCTCAAAGGTGAGGTCACTGCCTGCCCCTTCCAGGCGCAACCCCTCAATACTCAAGCGGTTGCCTTCGAGCAGCAGGGTTCCACGGTCCAGGATCAACTCTTCTTCGCCGATGACCAGCCCTGCATCATCAAACTCCAGCGTACCACTGGCGGCTACGCGCGTGATGCGGCTGGGGTTGATAATATCCTGGTACCGCCCTTCTATGCGGACCCCTTTAAACTCCACCTCTCCGGAACCGTCGGTGATATTGGGTTTGCCCAGCAATCCGTAAGCAGATTCCAGTGGCAGTACACCATCCAGGTAGAACTTTACTTCCGGGTCATCAAAATTAAGCACCTCGGCTGTCAGCTCAATGAGTTCCCGGTTGAAGTACGCCTTGAACTGGTCGAGCCGGAAGACCGAGGATTGGGAATTGCGGTACTTGCCATTGGTGAAAACTGCCTGCAGGCTGACGTCTTTCAGCGGTTTTTCGAGCAGGCTGCTCTGAAGCGTTCCTTCTTCCAGGCCGAACTCCACCCGGACTTCAGGTTGCTGCTGTGCATTGTATTGCCCTTTGACGATCGCATCAAAAGCAAACCGCCCTTTACTGCTAAACCCCTCCAATTGCCGGGCGTAGGTAGCGGGTAACAGCGCCAGCACCCCCGCAAGGTTCCCATCTTTAGCGGTAGCAAAAAGGTCAAAATAGGTGCCGGTTTTCCAGGATTCCACAGTGCCATCTACCTGAAAGGCATTGCCTTCTACCTCCAAAGCACCCCGCTGCAGCTCATAGGTGCCGGCATCAAGATTGACCGACAGACTAATCTCGTAGGCGAGTGTTTTTTCGGGCAGGTAGCGGACGCCATCCAGGTTCACAAATTCAGACCGGATCTGAGCTGTACTTTCGAGTTCGAATGCCGTATTGGAAAAAGCCCCTGAGAACGCAGCGGTTTCGACCATCGCTTTTACCTGCTGATCCTGCATCAGGTCAGTGTACTCAATGGACACCTGCTTCAGGCTGGCTTTGGTAAGGTTGATCTTTGTGGAAGCGCTGCTTTCTTCCTGCTCGGGTCCTGCCTTGAAAATATCGTAGTTGGCCCTCCCCTTTTTGTCAATCAGGATACGTAGCGTGCCCTGCTCTACCACAACGGACTCGATTTCCAGGCTCGATTTAAACAAGCTGAACAGCCCGAACCGGAAGCCAACCGTTTCGGCCTTTAGCAAAGGGTCCCCGGCAACATCTTCCAAGAGCACCCCTTTGAGATCAGCAGAAAGATTGGGAAAACTACGGAACAGGGTCAAATCGAAGCCTTGTACCGACAGTTCGGCTGTCAGTTGTTGATTGATAGCTCTGGTGAGGGTCCGGCCTATCCGTTCCTCGAAGAAGCCGGCGATGACCGCCACAGCCCCGATCAGAAGGACGAAGGTGATGGACAAAATAATCAGCAGGCGTTTCATAATTTTTTTCATGGCAGCAGTAGTATTTCAAAGCCCTGAAAATAAGCGTTTTCAGACTAAAAAGAGGAAACGTTTTTTCACTTCCGAATATTTTTCTCCAAATTTTTTCCTGCAAAAGCTTGCGCAGTATTTGTTTCGCCTCTATATTTGCACTCGCAATTGACGCATAGCGCAGCATAAGAGCTGCAAGCGTACAAAAAAAGGGCGGTTAGCTCAGTTGGTTCAGAGCACCTCGTTTACACCGAGGGGGTCGGGAGTTCGAGTCTCTCACCGCCCACTAAGAAAGGGAGCACATGCAGATGTGCTCCCTTTTTTTATTGTCCCGGGAGGTCAGTAGACCGGTATTGGGCACACCCGCTGAACCTTCATAGCCGTTGACCCTGCACTATTGTTTTGTGAAGGGGACAACATGCGATTTCTCCGAAGTCTTGCAGTGCTTACTGACCTGTCTCTAATTTTCATTTGATACTTAAAAAGCACTGGACTTTGGGAAGCCCCGCAAGATCACAATGACCTTCGGCTTTCAACGCGGCATTAAGACCTGATTGATTTTCAGGCGAGCGCGGAGGGCAAGTATCGACTGTTGCAACTTTGTATCCTTGGATTCCGCTCCTGCTATCGGTACTTCATCTATCATGGGGTATTGCGCTATTGCTCTCTCCAGACGGGCAAGATTTTGCTCGTGTTTGTTATCGTCAGCATTGAGCTCCAGTTTTAAAGCCTTGATTGCAGAAGCCTTCCAGGTGGGGTCTAACGATGAAGCATACCCGGCAATCGTATCGATCAATACATTGAAAACCCAGGGCAGCGCCCGGTCTTTGGCAATATCTATTGATGGAGCGTTATCCCATGCTTTAATAAAGGTTTTGACCAGCAAGTCTTCTGTTGCATCATTCGTTTGTCCAATCCGTTTTACAGTTCCGTAAACAATAGGGCTGTATTCTTCGTACAACCATTCGAGCGCTCTTTTTTCCTGCTTTTTCAGGAGAGCCATCATTTTTCGCTCGTCCATTTAGTGTTGTCGTTTTTTATTCCGAACGCGGAGTATACCGCTGCCAGATCGTGTATGGGCTATACATAGATGCTTCAAACACTAAACCAAAATACAAATCACTGGAAATCAGACTTTTGTCCAACCCCGGTTATTCGGGCATTTTTTTAATTAGATAATTTTTATTAAATAAAATAAAACGGTATTTAAGTTTGATTGGCCTGAGATTGCTTATATTTAGAGCGTGTTGGGACTTTTGTCTTCTAGTCGAAAACTAACAATTTTTTGGTTAGACGAGGCACGAAAACCGGAGTTTAGCCTTAGCTAAATGAGGATTTTCGGGACGAAGTATAAGCGAAAAAGTGTAGTTTGCAGGCCGA
>NZ_JAVJSK010000148.1:0-15337 GCF_040219495.1 Phaeodactylibacter sp.
CACCTTTTCAATTTTATGTTTGATGATGTACTGTTGAATGGTGATGCCTTTGACCTCCGAAAAAGTGTTAGCCAGATAGGTATAATTATAGCCTAGTTTATCGCTTATGTATTCAGAATAGTTTACTTTTGGAACTTCATCGGCATAGTGGATCATTTCTACAATGACACTCTTGATTTTCTCAATCAGGATACTTTTCTTGTCATCCAGCAGCTCCAACCCTGATTTACGCAGGTTTTCATTCAGCTGACGCTTCTGCTCTTCCGTAATATCCTCTAAGATTTCAACCATGCCCAAAGTAACGATAACGTAGTGCAAGCCTAGTTTCTTTAGCTCTTCCCTGACTACCATTTTGCACCGTAGACTGACCATATATTTGATATATAGCTTCATAACATCGGCTTTAAACCTTTCCTTAATGATGCTTAAAAGGGCATCATTAAATCAAGCTATCCCCCCCCTAATTGGACTGAAGCACATTTGACGGATCAAATTAGCCACAAGAGCTGAAAGGGGTTCGAAAATGATTGACTTGCGATAGGAAGAAATGGCAACCGTATTGCTGCGGTATTGTGCTTTATAAAGCTGGGAACAATGAGAAATCATGGCACTGCCCCAGATACAGAAAGGATTGACTATGGCAGCCCAGGCACTGTTTTTGATTCTATCAAACCGAGTAGAACCCTAAAGCAGAAACCCTAATAGCTACAACTATTAATTTAAACAAAAATGCCCAATAAAGCAAGGGTAATGGCTCTGAGCATATATTTAAGAGTGGTTTATGGTTCTGACTAAGAGCATGTTTGCTGTGGCTAGACCGAGTTACTTGCTAGTTTTTTTAGCTCTAAAACTCTTGCTGATGCTGAGCCTTACACCGTCAGGCAATTCCGGCTCAACCCACTAGTCCAAAACAATCCACTAACCCTCTGAACAGCCGAAAAACCGACCGTCATCGTTCATAAGTCTTTGATCTTCAGTATTAAGATTGCTTGCAACCCTGCTATTGCCAACAACCCTGTATTTTTTTTGCTACTGCCAACCGCTAATCACAGCGCCCATGAGCATGAGGGTCAGCGCCCAATAGCCGGCATGTATCCAGATGTACTTCCAGGGGCGGCGCTCGAACTGTGCGATGATAGCGATAATAGGGAAAGCAAAGGTGATCCCGGTCATCAAGCCGTGGAGCGCACCATGCTTGAAGGTGCGGAAGTTGTCACCGTACGCAGCCATGAACGCCTCAATGTAGCGCATAATCTCCGAGCCTTCCTCCCCGAAGCCTGGTTCATTGGCCAAAGCAGAGAAGATGTGCCCCTGATGTACGACAAGAAAACTTAGAGTAAAGGAGGCCAGCAGGCCGAAAACGTAGGTCAGCCCAAAAATAACCAGCATATTCCCATTTTGCACCTGCTCTTCAGTGACTCCGCTTACCTGCATCCAGGCTTTGCCCAGTACTTTGGGGTTGTACCAAATGGCGCCGACGACCAACGGTATGAGGGCACTTACGGCGATTGCTATCCAGTTAATTTCCATTGTGTTTAGGTTTTAGAGCTTGAAAGATAGACAAAACCACAGTTCCCTGTACTTTTTTTCAAAAAAAGGCAAACCGGTGCGAACTATTTCAGCGTGCAAACATTTAATGTTTAAACACTAAATTAATCGACTATGACTTACAAAGAAAAAGCACAGGATATTTACAACATGCTCGGTCAGGGCAAATTGATGGACGCTTTTGAGAAGTACTATGCAGAGGGCGTCATCATGGAAGAGCCGACGGGCAAGCGTGTGGGCAAAGCGAAATGCCGGGAGTACGAGGAGCAGTTCCTCAACAACGTACAGGAGTTTCATGACCTGCAGGTACACAGCTTAACTTCAGACGAAGAAAACGGGATCACGACTGTTGAAAACATGATGGAAGTGACCTTCAAGGATGGCAACCGCGTTCAGATGGAGCAGGTGGCTGTACAGAAATGGGAAGGTGACCAGATCGTGCACGAGCGTTTTTACTATAACGCTGGTTAGATTTTTTCTTAAGCTATACCGACGACGAAGTGGTTTGGGGTGCAAACCTGCTTCATGTCGGCATACCTGTGCCGATGCATATCGGTAAACTCGTGCGTCGGGTTTGTGCCTAACGCCCAAACCCCTCCGTTCCGAGTTTAGACGCAAAGGTAATGTTTTGGGTGGCTGCCTGTAATGATGTGGGCAGCCATTGTTTTATCTGGTTTTCCGATTTTCACCTGAGATTATTGCCATCCCGCTTCGTTGGCGTAAGTCTCGTAGCTTACGGGAGCTGTATAATCAAATACAATTCCATTTTTAGTTTCGTAAGCCAGGGACGATAGGGAAAGTAAAGGCTCAAAATCTTCTTCCGGGTCAATCTGCGAGGGCGATTCCAAAACACTAAGAAAAAACGCCTGCCCCCTGGCGAATACTGCCGCGCGAACGTATAAAAACCCATCTTCGGAGATCCGGCTGTTTGGATAAGCCGCTTCAGCATGCGCCCTGGTATCCAGTAAAAACAGCTTTTCTGCCAGATAGTCCTCAAACAAGTAGATATCACTGTTTGGCCGTTGTGCCAAAGCAGCCACCGCTGGCTTAAGTACCTCACTCCTGGTTTTGGCATCCCAATCAAGCAAATCGATAATTGACCAGAAGTGCTCTTCTTTAAATGCAGGGGTACTGTCCATATCAACCACCTGAATGTACAGCCGGGCATGGCTGGGGTGTTTCTCCTTTAGGTCTTTCAGGAACTGCTCGTCTACTTCAGATAGTGGGACACTTATTTTGGTTGTCATTGATCCGGAATTGATACCCTCAATATAAAGAGAAATAACTACTTACTTAAGCAAAGCGTTCTAGGGCAAACGCACCAAACTAAGTTTTCATGAAAACGGGCGATGAAGGCTCTCGGGCATGGTGATTTAGTTTGTTCTTCGCCTCAAGCCGGCGGGCTTTCACTTTTTGCATCGCCCAAAAAGTGAACAAAAACGCTAGAAATTCGCAAACTCCTCCGTCGAACATGCAATTTCGGCAGCCGCCACCCGCTCTTACGTGTTCCACGACATGTTCCAAGCGTGCTCCAATCGCGTTCAAATTTTGGTGCGTTTGCCCTAAAAGCGTTCTGTCCGGCTTTTTTCTACAGAAGAGGCTTCTCCGCATCCCAGATACTGGCTTCTCTAGTCGCCTTCGCTGCCGTTCCCTTAGGCAAAACTAATCACTGTTTCACCAAATAAACCCCACTCAAAATCAGCCCCATACCCACAAAGTGAATCACAGAAATCACCTCTCCGTCCAGAAAGCCCCAGGAAACCGCCACCACAGGCACCAGGTAGCTGATCATAGAGGCAAATACCGGAGTGGTACGCTTGATGAGCTGGAAGAAAATCAGAGAGGCGAGCACGGTGCCCATGATGCTGAGCAGCGCAACGTAGCCCAGTGCTTCCCAGGCACCGGTGGTGTTTTCCAGTTTGGGCAGCACATCGGTCTGAAAGAGGTAGGCAAAAGCCGGGATGCCCACGATGGTGAAAGAAGTAGCACTGATGATGAGCGACTTCATCTCCTTCAGGTACTTCGCAATGGTATTGGAATTGATGGCGTAGCAGATGCAGCCGACGATTACCAGCAGCCCGTACCAGGGGTTGCCCTCCATGCCCGCCTCCCGGCTGAAAAGGATGAGCGTAGCCGCTCCTGCCAGTCCGATGAGTACCCCCAAGAGCTTAAGCCAGCGCGCCTTTGCCCCGAATAACAGCACACCCAGGACGAGCGTGAACAAAGGCACCAAAGAGTTGAGCACGCCCGCCATGGAACTGCTGATCTCTGTCTGAGCAATGGCGAACATAAAGGCCGGGATAGCCGTACCCGTGAGTCCCACAATAACCAAAAACGGCCAGCGCGACCAGTCCACCTTCCGGAACTGATAAAGCAGGAAAGGCAGGAAGCACAGGGCAGAGATCGCCAGGCGCAGGCAAGCCACCTCCGTGCTGGAGTAGACCACCAGTCCTTTTTTGATGAGGATGTAAGAACTGCCCCAGATCAGGCTAAGGGTAACGAGGATAATCCAGCTCATCAGATCAGGCCGGCCGTCCTGTTCGATTGTTGCTTTGGGTGAAGTGGGCGTTGCGTTCAAAATTTACGATCTTTGTTTTCTGATGCAGACCACTAAAAAACCAGAGCCAGGATCAAAAGTTGTGACGATGGAGGAGGAACCGCTCAAAGAAGATATGCCTACCCGCCTGCAGCACCTCAAGCAGCGGGCGAAAAGCGATAAGCGGGCGAATAAAAAGTATTTCCAAAAGCTAAGGAAGAAGCCGCCCCGGCAGTTGGACGCTACCGTTGCCCAACTGCACGATGAGGTGTTTGAAGATACCGACTGCCTGCGATGCGCCAACTGCTGCAAGTCGGCCAGCCCCATATTCCGCGACCGCGATATTGAGCGCATCGCCAGCCATTTGAAAATGCGCCCTGCCGAATTCGTGGACCAGTACCTGCACCTGGATGACGAAGGCGACTACGTCCTCAATGAAACGCCTTGCCCTTTTCTCGGTAGCGATAACTACTGCTCCATTTACGAGTACCGCCCCAAGGCCTGCGCCGAATACCCGCACACCAACCACAAGGGCTTCCACCAGATTTTGGATTTGACGCTGAAGAATACGACGATCTGCCCGGCGGCTTATGAGGTGGTGAAGCGGTTGCGGGAGGTGCTGCCGGCGTAACAAGTTTTTCGGAAAAACAGGCGGACCTGCCCGCCCAAGCTATTTACGATTGTTTTCGGGGACCTGGAGCCTTCGCAACTGGGTTGGCAAAGCAGTTAGAGGCACCGCCTGCCAATTACGGCCATCATTGAGCACAGCCACACCATGCCCAAAGTAGGCCACCCGGCGAAGTTTTCGGCCGGTACCCTGAAAAGCATATCGATCTAACACTTGCCCCTTATGCCGGTCAATTTCATAAAGTACCTGGTCAGATCCACCAATTAGGTAAGTGGCCTCAGGGGCATGGAAAACCCGGCCCGGCGTACCAGCTATAGGCGATGACCACTGCAACTTCCCGGTGGAGGCAGCAATCGCGTACAATTTTTCATCTTCACAAGCCAGAAAAAGGTTGTCACCATGCAAGGTCAGGCGTGAAGTGAGCAACCCATGCGGCAAGGTTACCCTCCATACTATTTTCTCATTGGCCAAATCAAAGGAGACGACATCCTGGCTGGCTACCCACCAGGAATGCTTCCCGGCGACAACCGGCGGCAAACTAGGCCCTCTGCCTTGTTCATTATCCGGATAAATGGTATGGCGCACTGCCGCGGCTGATTGCTCTTGCTTCCAAAGCAACAGATAGCTTTCGGTAAGCCCCCGGGGCTCATAATCGATCACCGGGCTAACCAAGCCACTATCACGCCCGTCAAAAAAAGGCACCGGCGACCGCATAAGGCAGCGGGAAGCTTTGCTTACCGGGCTCATGAGCAGCAGGCTATCCCTGCCGGAATCCAGGTCAAAGCGTATCCATTCAAAGGCGCTGTCACTCGTTGCAACATAGGAACGATATACGAATTGACCATCCCCGAATACGTGAGAGTCCCCTGACCTGCTGCGCCGGCTTTGCCAAAGTATTTCCCCGGTTTTGGGTGACAGGCAAATCAGTTCCCGCCCAACCGGAAGTACCAGGTAGCGCTCGTCCAGGTAGGGCTGAAAGTTGTAGTAGACCTGCTTGAATAGAGTATCAGAAAGCGACCAGGCTTCCTCACCGCTGCGCAAATCAATCGCCTTAATGCAGGGCTCCGAATCGCAACTTGACGACAGGATGAGCAACTGCTCCCAATTCAAAGGGTAAAACTCAAAATGACCGGAACAGGGCACCACCCAGCTTTCCTGCAAGACGGAGGAACAGCCTGACAAGCTTATCAGCAGCCCCCAAACTACAATCAGGTAGCGCATAAGTCAGATATCCAATCAAATATTATTGTTTAGGCACAGCAAAAGCCGGCCCTGCTGCTCCGTCGAAAAGTTCTTGTAAAGCATGATTCAGCGTCCCTTCAGAAGACTGGCCGGACAGGGCCGTTTCCTGAAAGTGGTTGTGCTCTTCCAAATGATAAACGTGCGCTGCGCCGTCCAGCATTTGCTCAGATTTGAGTAGCAGCCCATCGTTTTCTTCCGGCAGGTAGACCGTAACGGTTTGCGTAGGCGGATCGTCCATGCAATCCTCTACACAATTGCCAAAAACAGATAAGCCCGGAAAGCCGGTAAATTGCTCCTGACAGTACTGTATGCAAAGCGCCTGAGAGGCTTCCGGCAGCAGTGGTACCTCTTCTGTGCCTACTTCTACAGTGCCATACTCTATCAGCCCAAACTGCCATTCGGAAGCCAGCAATTGATGAGACAGCTCACAGCGCAGTATCCGCGCCAGCTCCTGATCGGCCTCCCGCTGTGCCTCAATATCTTCAATGATCGCGCTTCGTTCTGCCACTACCCAGTCTCCATATGCGGAAAGTACCGTACCCGGAGACGGGGTTCCACCTTCGGCAAACTCTCCTACAATCTCACCAAATGCGCTCAGCGCCCTACCGAAGAAACCGCTTACGGTACTGATCAGCCCCAATATTTCCAGGTCTGTCTCATAGTCTTTTCTTGCCCTTTCCATGGCCTCCGCGGCACAGCTTGTGATAGGAGTGCTCCACGGATTATTCGATGTGCGGGAGTCCATGAGGCTCATTAATGACAGCTCCTCCACACTGCCCCACAGAATGGCGAAAGGAATTTCAGGGGGTGGTGGGTTATCATTTAAATAATTTATCTGCGAGCTGCTATTCGCCATTTGGTTGAATACATCCACACTGCTAGTGGAGAGGGCGTTGATCCAAGTTTCAAAAATGCCTAAAGCATTGCAGTCGTCGCAATCTTGCATAGCCTGGACAGATTGAGCATTTTCAAGTATCAACTGGGCACGAGTCTTGGCATCAGGAATTTGGCGGTATGTAGCCATCCTGACCGCCGAAGAGCCTTGATTGGGCACCCCGTCAAGAATCATGGCAGACAAGCTATTGTCCCGGTTGGCCAATTCCCGCAATACTAGACCACCGAAATCGTGCGCAATGCCGAGTACATTACTCCTATTGTCTAGCATGGGCTCCATCTGTATAGCAGCGGTAGGGCTTGTCGGTATATCAAAGTCCCTGACGCCTAAACTTAAGTCATATTCCTGGCTACCGGCTGAATTTGTGGAAACCAAGTCTACAAAATCGTAATTGTAAAAGTCGCGCATGGCGTTTGGGGTACCTCGCCATCCCTTGGATGTCGTGGTCGTTGCACCATCCAGCCAAATCGTATTGCGCTGCCCAAGCGCCCAACCCGGCAAGAGCAGCAGCGTTAAGGCAAAAGTATTGAGTAGTTTGTTGTTCTTCATGATTACAGGTTTTTCTCCAATTCAAAATTGCGAAATTGGGCGGTCTTCCAAACGCCCATGCGTACTCCATTCCGTGGGGCATCGTAGAAAGTGACAAAACGGTGAGCGGTAAGCACGGCAGGCTCCCCTGGCTCGAAGACATAGTCGGACAAAGTCTCTAACTGCCCTTCTGCATCGTAGTGTGCCCGTGCGCGAATGCGCTGCTGTGCTTTGTCCAGGTAAAAGACCGTCCGGCGGGCATCCTCAAACTCGTGAGCCAGCTCGACAATATTGTTATCCTGACTATTGACGGATACGTCGAAACCTGCCTCATCAAACCCCTCTATCATATAGTCAAATTCCTCCCCCGAAAGCATGGTGCCTTCGGATAACTCATCCGCTATGCGTTGGAAATACATAGCGGTCTCAGCCCCCTGAAAACAGTGACTTATGATTTCGCCCTCAGCGTTGTAGGACGTACTCGCCCCTCCCTCAATCACAATGCGCTGAGGCTGGTACTTTTTTGGCATAACCGGACCGCCAATGCGAGGCTCAGGGTAGCTGGGCATGCCCTCCAGGTCCATCCGCTGAATCTCTCCGTCTATAGTGCCATCTCTGTTTATAAACTGCTTTACACGGCTGCCTTCCACAATGGGAGAAGCCAGTGCCCGCTCGCCCGGGCTGAGCAATTCGGCATCGTCCGGGTTTTCAGGGATAAGAAAGGTAGAAACAATTACATCATAGCTTAGTGCTATCGCAGCTGATTCAGGCAGCTCTGTACCCGATCTTTTGCTGTCAGCTTCACCACTAAGGTGCTCCTTTTGACAGCTTACTGCAATGCCAAGCAGAAAGGCGAGCACCAGCAGATGAGCTGTTCTCCTGCTATATTTTGAAAAATACATATATCCAAAGGTATGGTTAAATGCCGTACACAACTGTTAGAGAGGCACGCCTACGGTTCAATATTGCTTGGGCGTTAAATTGCCATGTAGCCTCTAAATCATTTAGGAATAAATTACGAAAATTCATTACACAAATATAAAAAGATAACTTGGGACAGTTTGGGACAGTTTGGGACAGGTTAAAGTCTATCGATCTCCGCACAACTCTGCTCTAGGCAGGTTTCCTGAGAGGAGGAGGTCCAAGCACTTCATAAATCAGCTTTAAGTCTTCATGTTTAACCAAACCTGGTGCCAGCACTATACCTGCCTTATTCAGCCACCTGTACAAGGTCTTTCGGCTAATACCGTACTCTTCTGCAATTTGCTTTCTCGTCTTGGGTGGAAATCCGGTGGGTTCTGGCTTCATAAATACAGGTCTTTAAGCGTCTTCACCCTTAAATATAAAACAAAAATCTGATTTCCAAAGCATTACATCACCGCTAGTAGGGCAAACGCACCGAATAAATTTTTCATGAAAACGGGCGAAAAGATGCTGAAGCGAAGCGATTTTGACTGGGCTTCACCTCAAGCCGGGCCCGTATGGGTGAGGCTCTTCCTTTTTTCATCGCGAAAAAAGGAAGCAAAAACGCTAGAAATTCGCAAACTCCTCCGTCGAACATGCAACTTCGGCAGCCGCCACCCGCTCTTACGTGTTCCGCGACATGTTCCAACCGTGCTCCAGTCACATTCATATTTTGGTGCGTTTGCCCTATTCTAAATCAAATCTTTTCAGATACTCGCTCAAAGGTTCCAACCCTATTTCTAACCTCCTGTAATCAACAGAGTCGGGATTTTCAATAGGGTGCAGTTCGCCATTTACAATTTGACTGCCATATACCTGTTTATAGTCGTTGAAAACCAGTAACCGGTCGGTCACTAAAACCAATCTTTCAGGGTGCAGATCACCGGATTGGACTAACCCTTCAATGTACCGGTAATAATAAGCCATCTGTTCCTTCTCATTATGCTGTATCATCGACCAAAATACCTTGACGCTTCTTTCTCCATGTTCCTCCAAAGTTGGAAGGCCACAGTCTTTCTCTATGGACGCTATTATTAATCTCAGGAAGTCAAAAAAATCTAATGTGTCAGGAGGAGTTGTATCGAGAAGGTTCTTGATCTCTTCAGTTTCCAGCCTGTAGAGATCGTCAATGATAAACTCTAAACTATCACAATTAATAGAAACAAGAGGAACCTTGTCGCCAGGATGGTAACCAATGTTTTTAATCAGAATGGCTAAAATATTATCCTTATACGTTGCGGGCCGAATTACAACGCTTCGAATGTTATGACTTTCATCCACATAGTAGTCAGCAGCCCACTCCCCTCTTTTAAAGCGCTCTAGTTCGCTAGCCGTGGCTTTGTCGCGATCGGTTGTCTCGAATGCTGCATTATCTAATGACCAGCGTTGATTTTCCTTCAGCTCTAATATTTCATCTCTCGATAGCTTCATTAGAGGTTCTTTGCCTCTCTGTGAACAGCCTGCCAGGGATAGGCTCATAAGAACAATAAAGAAGTAAATAAGACGGATTGTGGTGTTTAAATTTGAGTCCATAGGTTTATGTTTTACTATACGATATTCATTATCCGGATCATAGCAGCATGGCATTTCATATTTTGGTGTTAAAGCGGACATCCACTTTGGCTTCCCCCAGATTCTGGATTCGACACAAGTCTACACTATTACCTGCTTTCCAGGTTTCTGGTTCTTTGATTGTATACCTCTAGTTGCCCCTCCGAAAGATGTATTTCGATTTCTTTCAGGTACTTTTTCCTTACGCTGATGTCCACTTGATGATGAAGTACAAGCCAGACAACATCGACCAGTTCATGGCCAACTTGATGGGTTCCCGGATATCCGTGATGCGTTAGGACAGTGTCAATTCTGAGCAGGTTAATCGAGTCTAGCCGGGATTGCAGGCTCCACATTTGCTCACGGTCTTTTTCTGAGAAATCCAGCCTTTGATCTCCAAGCTGAGCCCGGTATTTCTGATCGTCCTCCAGGGCTTGCGACAGTATTTCTATCAGATCAGGGATCAGTAATGAGGAGTCTAGTTTAGGGCGGCTATTTCGGTAGGCTTCTTCTTCAAGTGTTTCTTTTTGATCGAATTTTTCATAGGCATCTTCGCCAAGCATTTTAAGACAAAGGTTAAAAACCTCGTAAAATCGGGCAGTATCCGCTTTGTAAGGGTTTTGATAAAAACCATGATTTACCGCCATTCTGTTCATATCGAAGATGGACTCACAATGGTTTACATTGTTTTGCACTGCATTTTTGAAGTGTTTGTAAACAAGTTCATTCGGAGCCTTCAGGTTAGCCAATTGGAATGCTACCTGAAAGTCATCCCCCTCTTCATACGCCTGTAGCAGCTTCACTTTAAATTCTTCACAGGATGAGACACTAAGTGCTTCCGGACAATTAGGGATGTATGGTTTAGGTGGACTGCAACCTACTAACAGGATGCAGAGGAGGCAGGAACGAGTACAATTTAGTGCATTGAATTTCAGCTTCATAAAAAGGTCTTGAAATCATTTCCTAATGAGGCAGACAAATGTCTCCAAATCAAGTTCTCGTTAAATATCCCTTTTTTCTCACCATTGTCTAATAACTGCCCCAGCAAAGTATCAACCGCAGCAGCCACCGGAACAGCAGGGTCCGTTTTCAATTTGGCGCCCTGGAACACCTCAACAATATGCCCGGTTTGATCTACCACTATGGTACTCGGATAGCCCAATATCATCCTGAAGCGATCTTTGATGATTGCTTCAGCATCGGGCACTTGGTTGAAGTGAAAGGGTTTTGAATCCAGCACTTTTTGTACTTCAGCTTTGGCATCCCTCGTCAGGGCTATAAAGTTGACTTCCCCATTTCCATACTTGTCCACCAACTGATTGAGTTGCGGGATTTCTGCGATGCAGGGGGCACATTTCTTGAACCAGAAGTTGATCACCGTCACCTTCCCTCTCAAACGGGAGGCACTAACCTTCCTGCCATCGATATCGACTGCCTCAAAATCAGGTAATGGAGCACCAATCAGGCATTTCACATCAAACCCTGAATAAACAACACCTGTTTCGCCGGTTCCAACGACTTCGAATGTACTGGTTTGTACATTCTGCAGGCAGGTTTCGAGGTGATTTTCATAGGAGGTAGAAGTTTGACAGGATATTAATGTCAATAAAAGAATAGCTGTTGTTAATGCACTCAAGCGAATGTTACTAAAGCAGGAAACCATTAGCCCGATTGACGCGAGTAATATTAGGTTTAAAGCGTTTCTTTTCATTTTTATTTTTTCAGGCTCATGCTCTTTGTAGATAGAAACTTAAAAGCAAAATTATTCCTCTTTTAGAGTTTCTAAAGAAACGCCCAACTTGATCAAATAATCCTTTAAGGGCTCCAATCCTACCCTTCTACGTCTTTCATCAACGTTCTCAATATCTTTAACCGGGTATGGCTTAGGCGGGTTAACGCTGTTGTCTATTTGCGTGCCATACAATTGCATTTTACCCTGACGAACAAGCACTCGATCGCTAAGTAAGGCTAAATGTTTAGGTTGAGATTCCCCATTCTCAACTGAAGCACTAAGGGTAGGAAGGTACTGTTGTTGTTTTTCAAGTTTAGCATGTTGGATGATAATCCATGCTGCTTGATTAGCCTTTATGCCAACCTTGGAAATACCAGGCCACCCATGCGCTTTAATGATGGCTTCCAAACGTATCAGATTTAGACTGTCTTTTTCTTGTACAATAAGCTGGAATGCTCGATATTCGGCTTTACTAATGCTATTTGTCGTATCAATGCAACCACTCACATTACGAACTACCTGATCTAGTGCATACATTGCTTCCAGTTCCGCTTTGAGTCTATTATTAATACCATCTATCCGGGAGTTGACAGACTTTTCTATACCTGGCCATTTGGGATGAGCTTGAAGATCATTGTACTTGGAAAAGTAGGCTAAATACTTTGCATCATCCAGACCGAAATGGGCAGCCTGCTCTAAATAATTGATCGCTAAGTCTACTTTGTTGACCTTAGCAGCCGCAATTGCAGGGTTGATGTAGGAGAGCGGATGATTGGGTTCATAAATCTCAAATGCATTAGCGTATGCATTCAAAGCCCCTTGATACTCTTCAACTTGCATCAAAGAGTCTCCTTGTTGATAAGACAAGGTGAAACTTTGTGATTGTCCTCTTTCTACAATCAACATTAAAACAAAGGCAATGAGAAAAAACGGAAATGTTTTCATAGAGATATACAGATTTAGGCAACCTACAGCTTGCCATTTAGCGCAAGGTTAAAGGAATCAAGAGCGGGCTGATAATACTGCCAGAACGTATAGAAAAATCCAAATTAAGTTTTGAAAAAGCAATGGGAACCGGGGGGGGGAGTTCATAGAGCGCAGGATTTAAGAACTATAAAATAGTAAAAACTCAATTTAATCGAATATTTTGAAAGTTGCAATGTCAGCCGAAAATATTAACACTTCCCGAAAGCACATAGCTAAACTCCCTCCACCGCCCAATCCACAATCCCCTTCTGCGCAGTTGAAAAGCTGACGCCCACGCCAATCTTCTCCTTAGGGCTATCCGCGTAGGCCGACAGGTAGCCTTTCTCCCGGATTTGCTGTAGGGCTTCTGCCACCGGCCGGTCGAGCTTGAACTCGAAGGCGTAGAGATAATCGGCGGTTTCTACAAGGGCATCGCAGCGGCCGCGGGCGGTGTGGACTTCGGAGCGGGTGTAGGCACCCAGAAGACTGAAGGTAAGGTGGATGAGCGCATGGTAAAAGTGCTCATTCTCTTTTTGCCAGTGCTCGTAGGGGATTTCGGCGAAAGCGGCATTGAGGATTTCCACCACAGCCTCTAAATCCCGATGGCGCAACGCTTGCAGGATATTAACGACCCTGGGCAGCGCACCCTGTGGCGGATAGTCCATGTATTCGCTCATGAGGAGCTGCTCCAAAGAGGAGCGCACTTCACGGTTTGGGTAATCAAGTGTATAGATGAGCAGTTCAGAGTCGTAATCACGGATGGTTAAATAGCCGGTCTGAAACAGTACGCTAATAGGGTTTAAGCGCGCGTAATCAAAATTGACCAGGTCATTAATGGCGGTCTGAAAGCCCGACATGTTGTAAAAGCGGTGCTTGCGCATTTCCCGCACCAGAAACGTCGGCGTGCCCGTCTCAAACCAGTAGTTCTGGTACTGCCCGCTCTGTAAAAAACGCAGGATGGAAAACGGGTTGTACAGGCGCTCCTCCCCGCCCCAGCTGTAGCCATTGTACCACTCGCGTACCTTGCTGCGGTCGTAGGCCTGCATCGGGGCTTCAAAAACCGTGTCCAGCTCTTCCTGTGTGATGCCCAGCAAGGTGTAGCCCTGAGGGGAAAGGGTGATGTTGGACAGGTTGTTAAGGTCCGAAAAGATGCTCACCTTGCTGAAGGCGGACACCCCGGTCAGGAACAGGAACTCGATATAAGGGTCAGCGTCTTTGAGCACCGAGTACAGCCACTTCAGGGTATCCCTGTTTTCTTCCGCCTTAGGGATATCGTCCAGGTAATCGATGATGGGTTTATCATATTCGTCAATCAAGATCACCACCTTCTGCCCGTAGGTATTATAAGCCTCCCTGATCAGCCAGCTCAAGATATGGCTATGGCCTACCTTAGAGCTGTCAAGGCCCAGCCGCGCAGCTTCCTCCCTCAGCCCTATCTCAAGTGCCTCCTTAAGGGAATGCTGCTTGTACCCAAAACTAGCAAACTTCAGCCAAACGACCGGCCGAAGCGCCGCCTCCCAATCCCAATGCGCATGTATCCATAAATCCCGGAATAGCGCTTCCTGACCAGTATACAGTTCGTACAGTGTAGACAACAGGAGCGACTTGCCGAAGCGGCGCGGGCGGGACAAAAAGAAGTACTTCCCCTCTGAAACCAGGTCGTGAATTTGCCTGGTCTTGTCCACGTATACATATCCGCCCTCACGGATTTCCCTGAAACTCTGTATGCCGATAGGGTACTTCATGGGGGTAAGATACAGCCTTTTGGAGTGGATACGCAAGGGGCGGCAACCAGAAGTACGCCAAAGTCGCCTCTTATGGACAGCGCTTCCCCAAATCCTGGATTTAACGCTGAAGAATACGGCGATCTGCCCGGCCTCTTATGAGGTGGTGAAGCGGTTGCGGGAGGCGCTGCCGGTTTAAAATTTCTTCTGATTTTTGTTGCGCTTCGGAAAGGAGAACTATGTATAACTAGGGTATATCTCACCCAGTAACTATACCAAAGCAGAGCAAATACCAAGTCAAAGCTTTACTCGCATGCTACCGGCTCTTTTTGCTTTAGCATTTCCGATAAGGTTTCTCCCTGCACAACCTCTGATTCGATGGCTAAGTCTTTGACAAACTGAAGCAGGTTTGCCTTTGTCTGCCTGCATAGTTCATTCGTACGGAGCATGATCGCTATTGACTTAGCAATTAGGTTTGGAGGAAGGTTGCCCTTTTGTATTTCTTTCTGTAGCAGCCCCTTGGTTTTCTTGTCAAAAAAAATCGGTGGTGGCTTAAATGAGGATTTTAAAACATGTGATTCATGATGAAAGAACCGATTACTGCGTCATGAATAATTTCGGATTTCGAAAAGCAGATCGTTTTTCTATTCAATCTTTTGACCCTAGTCCTCAAGTCTAAATTCTTCCTCTCAATCCGTTTTGTATTAATTTTCCCAACAATATGGATTGGGGCAAATTTAATTTTACTGTAACTGCCCCAATTATCTGTGTATAAGATATCAATCAATTTTTTCGGCAGTAAATTTATTAACTTTTGGTACACTTCGTCAGTCCTGGGGCCGAAGATAAATGCAATGACTTTTCGGGTTGTTTTTTCGATAATATACCAGCAATTCTCAATTTAAATATCATTCCGATAATGAGCGCGTCTGTTTAACTTTGCGGGATGGAAAAAGTAGTAAGCAAAGAATCATTGAGCTGCTTTGACAGCCTTTATCACGGAGTGATT
This sequence comes from Phaeodactylibacter sp., assembly GCF_040219495.1. Taxonomy (GTDB): domain Bacteria; phylum Bacteroidota; class Bacteroidia; order Chitinophagales; family Saprospiraceae; genus Phaeodactylibacter. The sequence goes on from NZ_JAVJSK010000148.1 coordinate 15,323, forward strand.
TCCCGTTTGTTTAAC
>NZ_JAVJSK010000149.1:0-14414 GCF_040219495.1 Phaeodactylibacter sp.
AGTCGAAAACTAACAATTTTTTGGTTAGACGAGGCACGAAAACCGGAGTTTAGCCTTAGCTAAATGAGGATTTTCGGGACGAAGTATAAGCAAAAAAGTGTAGTTTGCAGGCCGATTACTAAAGTCCCAACACGCTCTAAACAACAAACCCAAAGCAATGACCCGGTCCTTTAGTGCCTTCGGGCAGGAAAAGCCTGCATTTTTCTACTTTTACGATGCCCTTTGCGGCTGGTGCTATGGCTTCAGCCCGGTCATTCACCAACTGTATCAACAATACGAATCGGAAATGGATTTCGAAGTCCTCTCCGGCGGAATGATCACCGGTGAACGGGTAGGCAGAATTGGTGAAGTCGCGGATTATATTAAGGACGCTTATCGAACGGTAGAGCAACGTACCGGGGTAAAATTCGGGCAGCCCTTTTTGGAGGGCACGCTCGCAGAAGGTACTGCAGTCTTCACTTCCGTCCCCGCAGCCACCGCTATGGCGATTGTGAAAGAAGCTGCCCCGGAGCGACAGGTCGAATTTGCGCACCTGTTGCAACAGGCGGTTTACCACGATGGCATAGCCCCTGCAGTTGCAGAAGCGTATGCGCCCTATGCGGCTAAGGTTGGCGTGCACGAGGAAGTATTCCTGGACAAGATGAAAGCACTGCCCTACCGAAAACTGGCAGAGCAGGAGTTCAAAATCACCAATCAGGTTGGTGTGCGCGGTTTTCCGACTTGCTTTATGAAAACCGGGGATCAATTTCACCTGATTTCGACTGGTTATCAGCCCTTGCCCGAGCTGCGTAGAGGCGTCCAAAAAGTATTGGACATGCTTCCGGTGAACCCTAACCGAGGGGACGGGTTTTAATTATTGACCAATAATCATTTTCTTTGCACTTCGTGTATAAGTTACACCACGTGTTGAACAGGTCCTGAAGTTGCTGCGATAGTCAAAAATCAGGCATTGTAAATTATTTTCAGACCCATTCATCAAAAGAATCAACGACCAAAATACCCAATCGTATGGCAGAAGTCATCAGAATGCCCCGAATGAGCGACACAATGGAAGAGGGCAATATTGTAAGCTGGCTCAAAGAAGAAGGTGAAGAAGTGGAAGCTGGCGAGACGCTGGCTGAAGTGGAAACCGATAAAGCCACTATGGAGCTGGACAGCTACTTTGACGGAGTCTTGCTCCATATTGCAGTGAAAGAAGGCCCGGTGCCGATCAATGATGTCATTGCGGTAATTGGAGAAGAAGGCGAAGACTGGAAAGCGGCAATCGAAGCCTCTGCTTCTGATAACGGCGGTGCTGATGACAGCAGCGAAGCGCCTGAGGAAGAGGAATCTCCTTCTCAGGAAGAGGCTCCGGCTGAAGCAGCAGCAAGCGACAGCAGCAGTGATGATGACAAGCGCGTCAAAGCTTCTCCTCTGGCCCGTAGCATGGCTAAGGAAGCAAATATCAATCTGACCAGTGTCAATGGCTCTGGCGATGGCGGCCGTATTGTTAAGCGTGATGTTGAAGCAGCGATTGAACAACAACAGTCTGCTCCGGCACCAGCTCCGCAACCGGCACCGGAAGCCCCAGCTGCTCCGGCGGCACAACCGGCTCAGCCGCAGGAGGCACCGGCTGCAAAGATCCCCGAGTTCTCTATCTCCTCAACAGGCGACAATTACGAGGACCAGCCCGTAAGCCAGATGCGCAAGACTATTGCCCGCCGCCTGGGTGAAAGCAAGTTCTCAGCACCGCACTTCTACCTGACGGTGGAAATCAATATGGACAACGCCATTAAAGTGCGTAAGCGCCTGAATGAAGTGGCCCCAACTAAGATTTCCTTCAATGACCTCGTACTGAAAGCATGTGCCGTAGCACTGCGGCAGCACCCGGCCATCAATTCTTCCTGGCTGGGCGATAAGATCCGGAAAAACAAGGACGTCAACATCGGTGTGGCAGTAGCTGTGGATGAAGGCCTGCTGGTTCCTGTTATCCGCTTTGCAGATATGAAGTCCTTGTCGCAAATTAATACGGAAGTAAAGACGCTGGCAGGAAAAGCCAAGAACCGCAAGCTGTCCACCGATGAGATGCAGGGCAATACCTTCACTATCTCTAACCTGGGCATGTTCGGCATTGAGGAGTTCACGGCCATCATCAATCCACCGGATAGCTGTATCATGGCGGTTGGCGGCATCATCCAAAAGCCAATTGTCAAAAATGGCGAGCTGGCCGTGGGCAATATGATGAAAGTGACGTTGTCCTGTGACCACCGCGTGGTGGACGGAGCAACCGGTGCGGCTTTCCTGAATACCGTGAAGGGAATTCTAGAAGACCCCATCCGTATTCTGGTATAAACCCAGCAGTGGGAACAATAAAATAGCAGAGGGCGCTGGCGAAAGCTAGTGCCCTTTCCTTTTGAGGAACCTGGCCCACTGTTTTTTTGTATCTTTAAGTATGAGGTACTTAGATCCAAAAAACGATTTGACCTTCAAGAAGGTCTTTGGGGAGCATCCGCACTTACTGCTGAGTTTTCTCAATGCTTTACTTCCACTGGAAGAGGACCAGCGTATTGAATCCCTGGAGTACATTCCGGCTGAATTAGTCCCTCAACTCCCGGTATTGAAGCAATCCATAGTTGACGTCCGGTGCACCGATAACCGCGGCAGGCAGTTTATTGTAGAAATGCAGATGCTCTGGACTGACAGTTTTAAAAACCGAGTACTCTTCAATGCGTCTAAGGCCTACGTCAAGCAACTAGACCGCGGGCATAAGTACAAGGGGCTTAAGCCGGTTTATGCTTTGAGCTTGGTCAATGAAAACTTTGAAACCGGTACAGATACTTATTACCACCACTACTCCATTGTGCACACCCAGTTTCCGGAGAGGCAAATTGAGGGGCTGCAGTTCGTTTTTATAGAACTGCCAAAATTCAGGGCTCAGAATATTACGGAAAAGAGATTGCAAGTACTTTGGCTCCGGTTTCTTACCGAAATTGAAGACGGCACAGAACAGCTCCCCGGCGATCTTCTCGATGTACCGGAAGTCCGGGAGGCGATCGAATACCTTCAGGAAAGCGCCTTCACCAAAGAAGAGCTCGAAACCTATGATAAATACTGGGACAGTGTAAGCCGGGAACGCACCCTCATTGAGGATGCCTATGAAAAGGGCGAACAACAAGGCGAACAAAGAGGGGAAGAACGAGGGGAACAAAAAAAAGCAGTGGCCATTGCCCGCAGCATGAAAGCAAAGGGCTTTGAAATAGCAACCATTGCCGAGTTAACAGGCCTGAATTCAGCTTATATCGAACAGCTCTAACCGCCAGTCAGAGATGCGCTTAACCGTCTTCGAACGGCAAATATCATTCAAAGATCAGCGTATACCAGTAAAAACTCTATCTTGCGTAAGGTGTTTTCAAAGAAACGAATTGATAAGTAATGAAAAAAACAGTCGTCCTCGGCGCTTCCCCCAAGCCAATACGATACTCCTACGCTGCGGTACAACAGCTGGCCTCCAAAGGGCACGAAGCGGTACCGATTGGCGTAAAGGATGGGGAAATTGAGGGCATTGAAATCATCAAAGGCACCCCTGAGGTGGAAGGGGTACATACCATCACCCTATACCTAAGCCCACCCCGTCAGCCTCAGTACTACGATTATATTTTCAGCCTCAACCCCGAACGCCTTATTTTCAATCCGGGCACCGAGAACCTCGAGCTCATACAATTAGCCAAAGACAAAGGTGTTCAGGTGGAAGTCGGTTGTACCCTGGTGATGCTCTCCATTGGCAATTATTAGACGGTAGGCGTTGAACACCTTTCCCACTTCAACAGTTAGGCAAATAAAAGACTTTGCCAACTGACACCCACTTTGCCACCAACTGGCTGGAAGAGCGCTACAGGTTTGATGTAGCCGCCAGAAACCCACGAGTAGAAGCCGCCTGCTTGCAGTACTTTTCCGATCATACCTCTGTGAGTATCATTGATATTGGAGCGGGCACCGGCGCCAACTTCATTTACCTTGCCGAAAAACTCCCTCAATCACAACAGTGGGCTCTGCTTGAGCTCAACCCTACCCTTCTAAAACACGCCAGGGAGCGCCTGAAAATATGGGGGGCTGCCAAAGGTTATGCCGTTTCGGAAAGTACACAGGAACTCCACTTCAAAAAAAGCCAGCAACACATTAGTGTGCGGTTTGTAAACGGGTCTTTCCTGGAACTCCCGCAGTTGCTTCCCCTCCAACGCTACCACCTGGTTACCGCCTCTGCTGTTTTTGACCTCCTCAGTAAGGAGATGCTGCAGCGTCTGGTTCAAACCTTCCACGGTAACCGTCTTGCCCTCCTCGCCACGTTGAACTACGAAAGTATGTCTTACCTCCCTGCGGATGCCGCGGACGAGCATTGGACAGGGCTGTATGAAAAGCACATGCAGCGCAGTCAGGACTTTGGCCGGGCCCTTGGCCCAGACTGTGCTTCCTACCTGGAACACTGCTATAAGGAACTGCCTAAAGATCAGCTCCTTCGTGCACCAAGCCGCTGGCAGATTGAACCAGGGGATGCCGCGATGCACCAACATATGCTGGAATTTCTGGAAAGGAGCCTGAATGAGATGGCCTCAATAGGGCATTCGGGCCAGGAGCTACAGCAGTGGCTGCAGCAAAAGCACCAATGCCTTCAGGATCGGCAACTAAGGCTTACAGTCACCCATTCCGATTTATTCACAGCCCCGGTATATGAAGGATAAAACCTGGGTAAGACTACATGCAGCGTTGATGCTCGCTGCATTGATTGCGCTATGGTGGACGGGGCGATGGGCTCCCGTGCTGCTGGTTTCGGTCTTTACTTTCAGCTGGCTCCTTATCAATCATAGCCCTGCCCTATGCCGGCTCCGCCCCTTCGGCGGCTACGCCAACCTGATCACCCTGGCAAGGTGGCTGCTCTTACTATATGTCGGCAGTAGTTATCATCAGTGGCACGACTACCTGATTTTCGCCCTTTTACTGACGATCATTATCTCTGATGGCATTGATGGATACCTCGCCAGGCGCTACGGGCAGTCTACCCGGGCCGGAGCATTACTGGATATAGAAACGGATGCACTCATGAGTGCGGTGATGGCAGGCATTCACTATCAAAACGGAACTGCCGGAGGGTGGATTCTACTAACCGGAGGGTTGCGCTATGGTTATGTGTGGGCGTTGTATTTCCTGAATTGGGAAGACCATGAGGGCATAGACAACCCGCATGCGAGGTGGATAGGCGTCGTTTTCATCAGTTCGCTGATGAGCCCTTTTGTGGTAGGAACATGGCTGGCGGTACCCGCATTAATCACGGGTAGCCTGCTGGTCACCTTTTCATTCGGATACTCGCTATGGGGCAAGCGCAATGACTGACCCACAGGAGCCCTGTTGGGTCTAAGCTGTCCTAAACCCGCCCTTCCCGGGTTCAGGCATTTTGCATTCTTCGTCAGGCTTTTTGCCACAAACCGTACAGTCGCCTACTTCGCTTTTCAGCATAGGGTTGTTGGTGGCGCAGGTACCGCGGAATTCATTGCCCGTTACGATCTGCCGTATATTGATGAGGGCAAAGCTGATCCCAAAAACCACAAAAATAATTCCGAGAACATATAAATATTCCATAATTCTATTCCTTCTTTTGGTGCATAAACAAGTAGTGGGCCGGCACAGTTCATAACTCCACAGGAAGCACTACCTTTGCAGGGGCGAAATTACAAAAAAACCATACTATGCAACACAAACTCGATGCTTTTGCACGGTTATTAACGATTATGGATGAGCTGCGGGAGCAGTGCCCCTGGGACCGCAAGCAGACCTTCCAGAGCCTGCGCAACCTGACTATTGAGGAAACCTATGAGCTCGCTGATGCTATTCTGGAGGAGGACCTCCCGGAAATCAAGGAGGAAATTGGCGACCTGCTCCTTCACATGGTTTTTTATGCTAAAATAGCGGACGAAAAGGGCGCCTTCGATATTGCAGATGCTCTTAATACCGTTTGCGACAAGCTCATCAACCGCCACCCCCATATCTACGGCGATGTGAAAGCGGATGACGAGGAGACGGTAAAGAAAAACTGGGAGCAGCTCAAGTTGCAGGAAGGCAAGAAATCTGTTCTCGCGGGTGTGCCCCGTTCGCTCCCTGCTATGGTCAAAGCATACCGCATGCAGGAAAAAACCAAGCAGGTCGGGTTTGAGTGGGAAAACAAGGCACAGGTTTGGGACAAAGTGGTGGAGGAAATAGAAGAATTCAGGGAAGCAAGCGAGCAGGGCCTGTCACAGGAAAAGAAGGAAGAAGAATTTGGCGATGTCCTGTTCTCTATGATCAACTACGCCCGATTTGAAGGCATTGACCCGGAGACCGCCCTCGAGCGGATCAATCAGAAGTTCAAGCGGCGCTTTGAATACATTGAAGCCAACGCTAACCAAGCTCTTACCGAAATGAGCCTTGAAGAGATGGATGCCCTTTGGGAAGAAGCGAAACGCCAATAGAATTTGCCCTTTTTCAAGGAAACCCTGCCAATTTTATTACCTTTGCGCCTCGCAAAATGTATCTTAGATTACCTGAACTACCTTTTGCAGGATTTGTTTTGAAGGTATTCGGTCCTTAAACGTCATGACGCAAACCAGATGAGAAAGATAGAACTCGATATCGTTGCTTTATCTCACAGCGTAACCCAATCCCATAATTATGCGGTGGTTCTCGGAGAACAAGGGGGCTCACGCCGCTTGCCCATTGTTATTGGCAGCTTTGAAGCGCAGGCCATCGCAGTCGCTATGGAGCGTATGACGCCCAACCGCCCACTCACGCACGACCTCTTCAAAAACACCCTGGAAACCTTCAATATTGAACTCAAAGAGGTGGTCATCAACAACCTCCTCGACGGTATTTTCTACGCCCGCCTGATTTGCATTAAAGATGGTGACATCATTGAGATCGACTCCCGTACCTCCGATGCACTGGCTATGGCGGTCCGCTTTGATTGCCCAATCTATACCTACGAGTTCATCCTCGATGCTGCCGGCGTAGTCCTGGAAGATGAAGGGGACGAGGACATGGGCGAGCCTGCAGAAGCCGAGGTGCCTGAAAAAAAAGCCAGCCTGTCTTCCTACTCCGTTGAAGATCTTCGCAAAATGCTGGATGAAGTCCTTAACGAGGAAAACTACGAGCGGGCTGCTGAGATCCGGGATGAAATTGACCGGCGTCAGCAGGAGTCCTAAAGTTTAAAACTCATAACCGGCTACAGCAAAGAACCGGGTAACAGGTAGTGCCAAATTGACTACGTTTGACATTCCTTGTCCTCTTTGCCATCGCAACTCAACAGATAGCGGCCCTTTTGCAACTCCAATTCCGATGCTGCCACAAAGCTCGGTAACCCGCGTTTCTCTTACAGCAGGGTCTTCTCTTACGTATCCAATCCCTTCCACCGTTAAACTATTGTATTCCTGTAGTTTATACCCTAGTGCAATGCCGGCACCGCCCAAAACCGACCAGTTGTTGCCAAAGTAATAGTGGTACCGCAACATCGAAGACAGCTGAAGATAAGCCGCGCCTAAATCTACCGTTGGTGTTGGCAGGGTGGGACGCTCCGGCGTAATCGTTTGCTGAAACCGGAATTGGGTATAAAGCAGGTCATTGGCTAAGGAGATACGCTCATTGACCCATGGGAAAAACACCTCCATAGATACACCTGCTGTCGCATTGGTACTGCTTACATCCTCTAACGCAGCATTAAGAGCGTCTCCTCCCCCACTCACCGAGATAGTGGAATAAGATGCCCCGGCTTTGACTGACCATTTGATTTTTGCCTCTTCATGAGTCGCCCGGAAAGCAGATTCCCCATCCATGCATTGATAGTAAGCATCGAAAACACTCCGCATACTATTGATAGTGTAATCCGTCTTTGCAATCCCCTGTACAATAGCAACACATTCAGAGAGGTAGTTCTCCAGCTGCTTAAGATAGGTTTTGCGCTCAGCCACTACGTTGCTGCCACCACTGACTTCCACCAGGTATTTTTTGTAAATCAGCAATTCGTAAGTGCCAGCCTCTTTGATGTAAAATTGATCCTTTCCATAGTTGTCCCTGAGGTGAAAAAGACTTTTTCCACCATCGTAAAACACCTTTAAAAAGACCGTGTCTCTTTCCAGTACAGGCTCCTCACTAAAGCCCATATTTTCCCGGTTCATAGAACTCTTTTCCCGGTCTACCACTGCACTGACAAACCGATCGCCCTCCACTGAAACGGAACGTATATCAAGTGGATAAAAAACCTGAACAGGTTCATCTCCGCCAGCCTTGTACTGAAATTTTTCGGGGTTAGCCGAAGCATTACCGTAGGCGATGAGTCCATTTAAAACCTTCCCATCAACCTTTTCAATTTTTCCGGGACGGAAGCTTTGCTGAGCCTGAGCGATATCTGGAATAAGCAATAACAAAACTGCAAGAGCGGTAAACAGAACTCGTGAATACATAAGTTTGGTTTTTAGAGCGTGTTATCAAAAGAAAGCGCGGTTATACGACCGACTTTTTTTTAAAAATAAGTATTGAGTTTCACACTTCAAAACGGTGACTTCAGTTATCCAGCTCCTGTAAAGCAGTCAGGACTTTATCCATCATGGCTTCGGTAAAGTCCAGATGGGTCACAAACCGGACGGTCTGATGGCCAAAAGCGGAAGCACTAATCTCCCTTTCCTCTAATTGTTCCAGAAAAGCTGCAGCAGTCCTGCCTGGCTTAAGGTCAAAAATCAGAATATTGGACTGTACCGGACGGACGCTCTCCACGTAATTCAGCCCATGCAGCACCTCCCCTATCCGGCGGGCCCGTTCGTTATCCTCCCGCAAGCGGTCCACGTGGTGGTCAAGCGCATAAATGCAAGCTGCCGCTAAATAGCCCGCTTGCCGCATACCGCCACCCATTACTTTGCGCAAACGCCGCGCCTGTTGAATGAATTCTTTTTGACCAACCAGTACAGACCCCACCGGTGCGCCCAGCCCTTTGGACAGGCACAGAGAAACGCTATCAAATACCTCTCCAACCTCCTGCGTGGTTTCCCCGGTTTCCACCAGGGCATTGAATAGCCTTGCGCCATCGAGGTGCAACGCCAGGCCTTTCTCCCGGCATAGCGCCTGTATTGGCCGGATTTCCTCCAACCTGTAGTAACTCCCACCACCTTTATTGCAAGTGTTCTCCAGCACCACCAGCCGGCTGATCGGCAGCCAGTCGTAGCGGGGTTTGATGGCTGCTGCTATCTGTTCTGCCGTAATCTTGCCATTCGTCCCTTTGATCAGGTTGATCCCTACACCAGAGTTATAAGCATAGCCAGCGGTCTCGTATTGATAAATGTGGGAGTATTCGTCGCAGATGACCTCATCCAGCGGTTGCGTATGCACTTTTATGGCAATCTGATTGGTCATCGTACCTGAGGGGCAGTACAAAGCCGCTTCTTTTCCAAATAGGTCCGCCACCTTAGCTTCAAGTGCGTTCACGGTGGGGTCTTCGCCGAACACATCATCGCCCACCTCGGCCTGCATCATAGCTTCCAGCATCCCCGGCGTAGGCTTGGTGACGGTATCACTGATTAGGTTGATCATCTTTTTTGCGGGGAATTTAGGGCTTTTTTGAGGGAGTTCAACCTATCTAAAGGCAACACATCTGTATTACTTCATTGATTTGGTCCCATAAAATTGAAAAAAGTCCCCTTGCACCGGGACATTTCCTGGTTTGCCTTCACTAAAACATTGAAACAACTCAGTGGATTTTATCTGAATAAGCTTTTCCACCTGCCAGGCTGATCGCGAGCGGCGTGCAGGCACTGAACGGTATTGCCCTGCCCAAAGCAGGCTTACCGCCATTTTCTAACTCGAAAATCTTTAGTGCCATGAAAACGATTGCTGAATTGGCAGCCTTGCTGCCTGGCTCTGCCATGCTTACTAAAAAAGCCTGTAAAAAAGTGAAGGGTGGTGAAAATGCCCCGCCACCGCCACCAGAGGACGATGATCTCGTAGGTAATGACGACATTATTGATGGCTAATCACAGCTTATCTAAATGGTAGAGCAGCCAGTCTTTCAGCATCAGGTGCTGCTCTGCCATTATCTCATCTGTTAAGCCCTTTTTCCTAAGCGGGTCAACGTATGGCAGTGATTTCATTTTGATTACCTGCCGGCAATACCCCAAACATTTCTTATATCGTTGCCCCGCAGCGGTTTCACCATTGCCAGACCGGTCAATGAATCTTCGAAAGCTGGAAATTCGCTCCAGCACAAAGGAAACGGAGTGCCCCCGGGATCCATCATACGTATCGCAAAATATCCGTACTTCGAGCATCCTAAGCCGAAGCTTGAAAAACCACCCATCATGTGGTGTTTTACTCATGATGCCTAAAGCCTCATCAAATAAATCTGGCGCGTTGGTGTGCCATCCTTTATAGTAAAGAAAATAAACCTGGGCCAAGGTCAAAGTTTCTGCTTTATCCTTGAGCAGATAACCAGCATGCGCATCAATAAACTGCTCCACCCACTCAAATTTTCGGACCATCAGCCCGGTGACGACCGAATTCAAAAAGCGAGCCGCCGTTAATTGATTATCTACGACGATAAGCTCTTGAGCATACCCAAATTGGAAGAGCTCAAAAAGCTGAGAGATATACGGCTCTTTATTGCCTACAACCAGAGGTGCCAGATAATTGATAAGCGTTTTAAGGGCCAGGCTGACCTCAAACTCACCCCAAGAACTATAATTGACAAAAAAGACAGTCTTCAATTTCAGAAAAAGCGCATCATTGACGCCCCCGGTATATAGCTTCCATAGTTGCTGAAAAAACTCCAGGAGTTCGGGCGCCTCATCAGAAGATGCGAAGGACAGGGCTTCCTCCAGCCCAAGAAAAGTGGTGTCATCGGGTAGTGTCATCCTTCTTGCGGAACGGTCAATACCGTAAATCAGCAATTGATGGGCAAGCATTTCGTTCAAAGCATGCGCTAGCTGATGTAAATCCTCCGTTCGCTGTTCGTTCTTTTGGATGTTATCAAAAAAATACCGTTCGTGCAATAAAGCCAGGCGCGACTGCAGTTTCAGCAGCCCATCCGGAGCGCTCTCCAGTTTTTTCAGCCCATCATTCAGGGCTTTTTCGAACCCTCCCGTACGCCTTCTTTTATGAAGGGCCTGTACAAGCAGGAGTTGCTGGGTCTGCGGTTGTGCCTGCAGCTCTGTATCAATAAGGTACTGTTCGATATACTGCTGCAAGGAAGTCATCAGGTTACGGAGCTTTTGCGGCTCGTAATCTTCTCCTCGGTAGGCCTTTCGGAACAGGTACTTCAGGTCCAGTTTCTCATGATCAAATTCAGGGTGGAAAGGCACAAGCGCATCCCAAAGCTTTACCACAGGTGAATCCCGGTGCCTTGCTTTTTGCAGGATTGCCTTTCGGACAGACTTCAGCTCGGCTGCTGAAAAGGCGCCTATGGTGCGGGCAAGCTTTGTGGAGTGCATTATAGTGTGCAGTGGCTTTGGATATGATGAAGATAGGGAAAATCAAATACAAAAGAGGACAAAGCCCCTTGTATGCTGTATTGACCATCAAAGGTGGTACTAGCTTGAACTCAAGTAAACACCAGCTGCTCCCTTACGATCAAAAAAACCGCTGCGTCAATCCAAATCTACGTAAACAACTAAAAATCAAAGCTATATCCAACTACAAAATAAGTATTAAAAACACCAAATCCTTTATCCGAACCCTTATAAACCAAAGATATTGTCCTTGGCTCTCTTGCGCTCTTCAGCTAGCTTGGAAACTGATTTTTGCATATGCCAAACGGAAGGGGGCCTCCCCTTTCTGTTTGGAATTTATTCTAACCTAAATCCCTTCCTCAAAGATGAAAAGTGTGACTGCCAACCCTGCCTTTGCCCCTCATGCTTGCTGTTTGTATTTGGTGCTTATCCTATTGGGGGGCCTGACGGCAGTTTCCTATCAACCCACTATAGTGGAGCCATTGCTTTTGAAAATTCATCCCAAAATTTCCGCGATAGCAACCTAGACTGGAATGATGGTATAGCTGTCATTGAATTCGATATCCCTGTTTGGTATATTATCAAGGGCAGCGGGAGTATGAAAAAGCAAAGACGACAGCTTTTACAAAAACAACCTCTAACCCAAACTTGAATTTTATGAAAAACCTCCATTATACTACCTATCCGATGTTGGGCTACACCTTGTTTATTACCATCTGGTTTGGTTCAACAAACATAATGGCTCAAAGTCTGCCAAATATCAAACTAGAGCAATCAACCAATATTTTAAGAGAAACCAATAGTAACTATCTTTTAGCCAGAGCAAAAAAGGATAGCATTGAATATTACCTTGAGCGGGCCAAAGCAGAAAAACTTGCAGATAGTTTAGGGCTGCCCATAGAAGGTTCCCTCCCTGAAGGCGGTCGTTTTGAACTACAGGGGTTTGATGATGCTGGACAATTAAAATACTACAGGACCTTTAATCTTGGAGGTGCGGCTACCATTTCAACAGATGAGGTCTGGCCTGGTGGTGATGCTGGAACCTCACTTACTGGTGATGGCTGGGCGCTGGCAGTGTGGGATGGCGGTAGGGTACTCTCTACCCACACGGAGCTATCTGGTAAAGTTACACAGGGTGATAGTGGTAGTGATTTTGACAACCATGCGACCCATGTAACTGGAACTTGTATTGCAAAAGGAAATAATTCAAATGCCCGTGGCATGGCTTACAATGCTGATGCTATTACTTTTGACTGGAATAATGACCTCAGTGAGATGGCGAGTATGGCAAATGCAGGGCTTAGAGTTTCTAATCATTCTTACGGCCTTCCAGCTGGATGGGAGCTACTGGATAGCGGGAATTGGCAATGGTTTGGGTTTACGCCTTATAGCGATGAAGTGGACTATAAATTTGGGTACTATGATTCTGATGCAGAAGCTATAGATGATATTGTAAGCAATGCGCCCTTCTATCTGCCAGTCATCGCAGCGGGAAACGATCGCGATGATTATTATAATGGGGCTCATCTAGTTCTAAATAGCTCAGGAAACTGGGTTTGGAGTAGCGCCGACAGACCACCCGATGGTGGTACTAGTGGGTATGATTGTATAAACAATATGGGGACTTCAAAAAATAGTATCGTTGTTGGTGCTGTTGAGGAACTTTCAAATGGCTATACAAGCTTCACTGATCCAAGTGAAGTTGATATGAGCTCATTTAGTAGCTGGGGGCCAACAAATGATGGACGGATCAAGCCGGATTTAGTTGCAAAAGGAGTCGGGGTTGAGTCCTGTACTGCTGAGGGGAATTTTGCATATAACACATATCAAGGCACCTCAATGGCAGCTCCAATGGTTACCGGCTCAATACTCCTGATACATGAACATGTTGACAACCTGTTCCCTGGAGCAGCCCTAAGATCATCTGCAATGAGAGCCCTGCTAATACACACCGCTGACGAATGCGGAACAAGCCCTGGACCAGACTATCGATATGGCTGGGGACTCATGAATACTCAGAAAGCAGTTGAGTTTCTTAACAATGAGGACGGAAGAAACTGGATTTTTTCAAGAGATAGTATTATCTCTGGCTCCCCACGCAGTTACACTTTCCAGCACGATGGGGATGGTGGGATCAAAGTAACAGTGGCATGGACAGATCTTCCCGGGAACGTTTGTTCCCCTCCATCAAATAGTGGCTGGTGGATTTGTGATAACAGGATGTTAGTTAATGACCTAGATATAAGGCTTGTAAATTTGGATAATAGTACCGTATACTCCCCCTGGAGGCTCAACCCAAATGCTCCAAACTCTCCTGCTACCAGAGGGGATAATGATAGGGATAATATCGAGCAAATTCATTTCACAAATCTACCAGCTGGAAACTATGCGATTACCATTGACCATAAAGACAATCTGCAAGGAGGAAAGCAGATTTTTTCAATAATGCTGTCAGGTATAGGGGCCATTCCAGAAATGATCACATGTGATGAAGCTATTGATATTCAGTGTGGGCAATCTCTTACAGGTTCTACCTCCGGAAATCCTCAGCCGGTCCCTTCTTGTGCAACATCTTTGAATACAGCCCCTGGCCAGTGGTACCGCTATCTTGGAACAGGAGCACAGGTAATGGCTACCACTTGTTCCCCTATCTCTAATTATGATACTAAAATTGCGGTATTCTCAGGGGATTGTGACAATCTTGATTGTGTATCAGGAGTTGACGATGATAATGAATGTACAACTAATGATTTACTTTCTTCCGTCGAATTCTTCGCTGAGAGTGTAAACGTCCGAGCAACCCCGTATTGCCTGCGCCAGTCGCAAGCGCGACCTTTGTCGAAAAAGGCAAGAGATGAAAAACAATGGCCGCGCCGAAGAGATGGCGCAACTTTTAGAAGAGCAAGCTTCTTCAGGCATGAGCAA
>NZ_JAVJSK010000150.1:0-6279 GCF_040219495.1 Phaeodactylibacter sp.
CCTGCAAACTACACTTTTTTGCTTATACTTCGTCCCGAAAATCCTCATTTAGCTAAGGCTAAACTCCGGTTTTCGTGCCTCGTCTAACCAAAAAATTGTTAGTTTTCGACTAGAAGACAAAAGTCCCAACACGCTCTAAATGAGAATACATACTTCCACTATGCACAAACGGATCAATCTCAAGGGGTCCAAACCTTTAAACTCAGCCCTCCAGCTCCGCCAGGCGCTCCACCCGGCGGATGAAGGCCGTTTTCGCTTTGGCGTAATCATTTTGGCTTTCCCAAACGCCCTTAGCCAGCTTGACTTTCATGCGGTAGTAAGCATCGCGTGTGATCGGGTGCCGCCGCAGGTAATCACGGAAGGCCAGGTGCCGTTTCCAAAAGGGCGAGCCTTGCCGCAGCAGGTGCAGGTGAAAAACAGGCGGATACGCCACGCGGTCCGGAAAGTCGTCCGGGCTTTCAAAAACCGTTGAGGGATAGCCTTGCAGCAGCGCCAGAAAACGCCGGTCGCGAAAAGGCGGCTCTTCAAAGCAAGGATAGTAACAATACCCGTGTTCAACCAGGAGGCTGGCTGCGGCGTTCAGGCTTTTTTCCTGTTCAAAGCCTACCATAATATCGATGATGGGCTTACCCCCCAGCCCTTTCACGGCGGTGCTCCCAATGTGCTGTACTTCGGGCATCCAATCGGACAGACAGGCTAATAACCGAGCTTGTTCTTCCTGGAAAGCTGCCGGCCATGCCACATTGTAAGGCTCTATAGTTACACGTACTGCCATGGGCCGAATATAGCATATTCTACGCTTCCTAATTTGTCAAATCAAACGCAAACCAGGCCGGTTTCAGCCCTGATTCCCACATAAAGCCTCTGAATTTGAGTATGTTTGCAAAAAAAGCGCATGATTAATCCAACCAATCAATTCATGGTGGACTTCACACTCCCGGAGGAACTGTCCAGAGCGTTTACAGACCTCATCCCCTACCAGCGGGCGGTGGTAGACCGCTACCTTTCTGAAGGCACACTGGTGAATTACGCGCTGGCCCTGGAGCATGCAAAGTTGTGGGCCATCTTCAATGCCAACTCCGAAATGGAGGTGCTGGAAATGTTGGCCGACTTCCCGCTCACGCCCTTCATGCGAGTGGAAATCAACCAACTGACCTCTTTCAATACGGCTGAAGCTACACCTGCTTTTTCCCTCAACTGACCCCACAAAAAACGGTTGTACCAGCACATTACTGATACAACCGCTCTCTTTATAGCTTTAAACTAAATTTTCAATCCTTTATTTCGTGACGACTATCCGTCGAGTCACCTCATCATCACCAGCAATAATGCGGATAAAGTAAAGACCATCTGCGCGGTTGCTGAAGTCAAAGCTATGGTTCAGCGCTGCGTTTTTGCCTGCCTGAACACGCTGAACAATTTGCCCCTGCGTATTGACTACTTCCAAACGCAGTACCTTTGGCTGATCCAGTTCCAACTGAACCGTCAGCTGCCCATTCGTTGGGTTCGGGCCCAGATAGAGGCTATTCAACCCTTTAATCACACCAACACTGGAAATGACTTCCACTTCTGTTGCAGCGGTGCAGCCATTAGAATCGGTTACGGTAACAGAAGCCACGCCTTCCATCAGTCCGGTAGCCGTAGCAGTCGTTTGTCCATCACTCCACTCGTAAGCATATGGAGGCGTGCCACCTTCTGCGGTTACCGTTGCTGTCCCATCTTCATTATCCACTGCGGAAGCCAGCAGCTCAGGATTAAAGGTTACGATGAGTGAATCGGTTGTTGTTCCGCAAATGGTTCCTGTAGCGTTATCAGCATCGGTGTAGACCACTCCGTAAAATACCCAGGTGCCGCCAAGCGGGTCCAGATTGTTACCGCTCATAACTCCGTTCAGGTCGGCATTAAAAGTAGAGCTTGGGTTAGAGCCGGTCAGGGTAAATCCGCCAGCCAAGCCCCCGGTACCGCCCAGAGCATCGCTAAGTTGCCAGCCAAAACCACCAGTTTCAGGAATAGTATCTGTACCGTCAGTTTCGATAGTAAAAGTCCCTTCCGGACCACAAACTACTGTTTCACCGACAGTGGCCAACTCACCCACGGCGCAGGAAATTACAGGGCAAGCCACTTCAGGACCGCCGGTACAAGTCAGTGCAGGGAAGCCATTGTTTGTGGCAGTATTATCACCGCCGCCGCAACTGCCAGCTTCGTTGATTACGATCAGGTAAGTACCGCTTTCAGAAGCTGTCCAGGTGATGGAGCAGCCATCGCCGTCACCAGCACCAAAGGCGTCCACCCCGCCACTGGGCGCGATAATCGTAAACTCAGGCACCCAGCTTCCGGCACCCGGACCATTACACATGCTAAAGGTGTACGTTCCGCCTTCCTGGAAACCATCTATAGAGTACGCTTCCGATGCAAACACTTCAAAGTCTGTGATCTCGTTGAAAGGGCACCCACTCCCATCGTCACAGGGAGCACCTCCAAAGAAGGAATTAAAATCAGGCCAGCCCACTCCCGGATTAGGCTCCATCCAGTCCAGGCAAGGTTCTGCACCTCCTCCAATAGAAATACTTTCAGAAGCACTGCAACCATCTGCGTCAGTTACTGTGACGGTATATAAACCCTCTTCCAGGCCCACAGCCGTTTGGCCTTCCTGCCCATCTGACCACATGTAGGTGTATGGTGGCGTGCCACCTTCTGCAGTTACCGTAGCAGAGCCATCACCGTTATCCACCAATTCCAGAATAGCTATCGTCCCTCCGAAATTAACAATCAGAGAGTCTGAAGTAACGGAACAAATAGAGTTAAAAGCATTGCCCGCATCCTCATAGACAGCGCCTTTAATGACCCAGGTACCGCTAAATGCCGGGAAGTTATTGCTACTTAGCACCCCGTTAAGATCTGCGTCATAGGTAGCGCTGGTAGGTGAATTGGTCAGGATAAAATCCCCCCCTAGTGCTCCTGTGCCGCCGAGCGCGTTATAGAATACCCAGCCAAAACTGCCAGACGAAGGAATCGTTTCTGTATCATCAGTAGCAACATCAAAGGTGCCATCCGCAGTACATATTGATACTTCCCCGGCAGTAGTTAATACGCCTACCTGACAGGTAACAGCATTCCCGACGGCTACCTCTCCTGTAGTTGTACAACCATTAGCGCCCGTAACAGTAACGGTATATACAGCATCTGTAAGCCCGGTAGCTGTAGCAGTGGTCTGCCCATCAGACCAGAGATAGGTGTAAGGTTCCGTTCCACCACTAGCCTCAACGGTAGCAGAGCCATCTTCGTTGTCAACCAGGCTTGTAATCACCGGGCTTTCCTCACTTAGAAAATCTATGATCAACGAATCGGTAGTCGTTGCACAAATGGTATTCAGCGGATCGCCGGCATCTTCATATACCACGCCTTTAACCACCCATGTCCCGGAAAGGTTATCCAGGTTATTGGCGGGCATGATGCCATTAAGGCTGGCATCAAAAGAATTGGGTGTGCTTGAGTTGGTAATCGTAAAACCACCGGCAAGCCCACCTGTGCCACCAAGAGCATCGGAGAACTCCCAACCTAATCCGCCTGTCGCAGGAATAGTACTTGTACCATCTAACTCCAGGTCAAAAAAGTCGTTCTCATCGCAGGTAATTGTAATAGATCCGTTGGTGAGTAATGCTCCGACAGAGCATTGGGCATTAGCGTTCGTAAGGATTCCTCCAAATAAGAGCGCAAAAAATAAGTAGAAACGTCTAAGGTTCATTCAGTAAATAGTTTAGTTAAAAAATAAGCTTTAAAACTACTACCCGAAATTTAGCTTTGGAGCATTTCTCATTTTTATTCCCGCAACCCTCCCGTCAAATTTGGAGTTTCCCAACTATTGAACCAACGCCCCCCCCTGTCCTGTTTCCTCTGTAAAACTTCCATGCAAATCCTCCGCAATCTGCAACTCACCGGGGCCGCCGCCCGCCCGTTCCTACTTGATGTGTACTACGTGCCAAGCAGCCAGCCCAAGCCTATTGTGCTGTTCGCCCACGGCTTTAAAGGCTTCAAGGACTGGGGGCACTGGGACCTTATTGCCCGGCGGTTTGCGGAAGCCGGTTTTGTTTTTATTAAATTCAACTTTTCGCACAACGGCACGACGCTGGCTGCTCCAACTGACTTTGCCGACCTCGAAGCATTTGGGCAGAACAACTATTCCAAGGAACTGAATGACCTGCAGGCCGTACTCACCTGGCTGCACCACGGTGATGAAAGGCTGCCTGCTAAAGAAGCCGACCTTGGGCGCATTCACCTGATCGGTCATAGCCGGGGAGGCGCGATTTCAATCATCTATGCCAGCCAGGACGAGCGGATTTCGAGCCTGTTGACCTGGGCTTCCGTTGCCAGCCTGGATTATGCCTGGAAAACGCCGCACATGATTGCGCAGTGGGAAGCGGACGGGCAATATGAGGTGGTCAATGGGCGGACCGGGCAGCAAATGCCCATCTACTTCCAGATGTACCGCGACTATAAAGCGAAGAGGGAAATCCTGAACGTAGAGCAGGCGTTGCAGCGCCTGAATATTCCTATGCTGATTGTGCATGGCACGGAGGACCCGGCCGTACCCGCTACCGCTGCCGAGACTTTGCAACGACAAAAGCCGGATGCGAAACTTCACCTGATTGCTGACGCAGACCATGTCTTTGGCGGTCGGCACCCTTTCGAACAAGAGACGCTCCCCACTCATAGTCAGGAGCTGGCAGATCAGTCCATACAGTTTTTGAAAAGCCTGTGAATAAAAAAACCCGGCTTGGAGAAGCCGGGTTTGGAAATTGAGAACGAAATCTGGAGAGATTTGGTTTTTTGGGGTTATTCTCTCAAAATTACAGGGATTGATAAGTGTGCCTTTGGGGTTATACAAGGCTAAAAACCGTTTTTATTTGGATTTATAGGTAAGAGTACAGACCTGGCAGTTTTCCACAAATAAAAAGGCACTTTTTTTATTCCTTTTGCATAAAAATCAGCAAACTACTGAAAATCAACATCTTAAATAAAAAATCTGTCCCGTTTTTTTTCTATCGGCAGCCTCAGAGGTCCACATTATTTTACTCTCCGGGCAGGTGTAAGGCTTTTCGTTTTTTCCATTAGGTTGAATTCGGTACTTTTGAGCATAAACAGAACGAAGTGCTGTGTTAGCCATATTCAGATCCAACCAGCTTATGGCGAGTATTCTGCTCGCGTTATACATCCTGCTTGTGCGAGGTTCGGTATTCTTTGTGCCTGTTGATATGATTCCTCAGGGTGCAGGCCCTTTTTCCATTTGGATATACGACTGGATCGGCTATAGCGGTCAACTGCCGGCTATTGTTGCCATGCTACTCCTGCTGATACAGGGCTTCTATCTGAATTACCTGGTCATGGAGCACCGCCTGGCAACTGAGGTCAGTCTTTTCCCCGGCGTATTCTATGTACTGGTCAGCAGCTTACTCCCTTCCTTCCACTACCTTTCGCCTGTATTGATGGGGAATACCTTTTTCCTGATTGTAGCCGGAGAGGTTTTTGCGACTTACAAAAAGAATAATACAGCCGACCGCATCTTCAATATCGGCTTCTGGTCGGGTGTAGGTTTTTTGTTTTACCCTTCGTTTTTACTGTTGCTGCTCTTTGGTTTTACTGGACTTAACATCCTCCGGGCGTTTAAAATCAGTGAGCGTCTGATGGCACTTACAGGCCTCTTCGTGCCTGTTTTTCTGGTCGGAGCATGGGGGTTCTGGAACGACTGGTACCCCGCGTACACACAACTGCTGGTCAGCAGTTTTGAGTGGCTGAGCTATGTGGCATCAGCTCCGGCACGCGTATACCGGGACCTTGGTATGATGAGTGTGCTCGTGCTCGTGGTGCTGTTTAGCCACCGCAGCTATATGCTTAAGCAAAATATTGAGGTACAGCGCAAAATCAACATCCTCTATTGGGGCCTGCTCATTTTCACGCTGAGCTTGCTCTTCCAATCGCACATACAGCTCGACCACCTGATGGTCCTGGCAGCACCTGTTGGGCTATTGTTGTCCCTTAACTTTGTGCGCATGCCGGGCCGCATGGCTGAAGTGCTCCATTTGCTTTTACTGGTCATTGCCCTGGCTTTGCAATTTCAGCCCATGATATTCCCCAATACTTAGAGCGTGTTGGGACTTTAGTAATCGGCCTGCAAACTACACTTTTTCGCTTATACTTCGTCCCGAAAATCCTCATTTAGCTAAGGCTAAACTCCGGTTTTCGTGCCTCGTCTAACCAAAAAATTGTTAGTTTTCGACTAGA
>NZ_JAVJSK010000151.1:0-3651 GCF_040219495.1 Phaeodactylibacter sp.
AGTCGAAAACTAACAATTTTTTGGTTAGACGAGGCACGAAAACCGGAGTTTAGCCTTAGCTAAATGAGGATTTTCGGGACGAAGTATAAGCAAAAAAGTGTAGTTTGCAGACCGATTACTAAAGTCCCAACACGCTCTTAATAAACCATCAATAGGATGGGGGGATGCTCGACAGTGCCCAGAGCGGACCGTTTGGCCCATCCGGGCGTATCCGAAACGGGCTGGGGCAGGAGCGCAGGGCTGGGCAGAGAATCGGCATCTGCTGCGAGCAGCGCCGGGGAGGCAGCTGATGGGGGGGCTATTTTTTCATCGGCAGAGAAAACAGCCCTGGCAGTATCGGCTACGATCTGGGTTACCTTCTTAAACCACAGGGAGTCTTGCCCTTCCCAGGCGATGGCTGGCGTTTGGGCATAAACAGGGGCAAAGCGGACAACCTGCCCGAGCAGGACCATGCAGGCTGCGATCGCTGCCGCCTGCCAAAAAGGAAGGGTGATGCTGTGCAGGGGGATATTCCGGCGTTGGTGTTTTTGGCGGAAAGCCTTCATCAGGTCCGCTTTGAGGGCCGGTGGCGGAGCGGGGGCATCAGATAGGGATTGGCCAGCCTGGACAGACTGCCGGAGTTGTTCGTAACGGCTGCGGCCACAGGATGCGGCTACCTGATCTTGTTCGGCAGGGGTGAGTTCCCCGTAGTTCTTGGTTGCCAGCAGTTGTTCGATGGTGGTGCTTAGTTGCTCCATGATTATGCGTTTGGGCCCAGCACGCAGCTGAGCAGTTCGTTCAATTTTTTGAGACTGTAGTGCAAGCGGGACTTTACGGTGCCGGGTGGGCAACCGAGGACCTCGCTGATTTCCTGTACCGCCAGCCCTTCCTGGTAGCGGAGCAGAAAGCACTCCCGGTGATGGGGGCGCAGGGTTTGTACGGCTTTCTCAATATAGGCTTTGCGGACTTCCGCATCGAGGTCGGGCATAGCGCTGCCGGTAGCCGTGGCTTCCGTGCCTTCTGTTAAGGTAGTCTGCTGGGGCTGTTTGGACTTCCTGCGGTATTCATTTTTGACCAAATTCCCAGCTACCGTATAAAACCAGGTGGAAAAGCGGCGCTTGGTGTCGAAGGCTCCTGGCTGTTCAATGATTTTCAGGAAGAGCTCCTGTGTGAAATCGTGGGCCAGGGCTTCGGATTGGCCCAGCATGCGGTAAAAATACCGGTACATCCGATGGCCATACCGCTCGTACAGTGCGTTGAAAGCCGACTCCTGCCCCTGCTGTATGCGTTGCATCAGCACTTCGTCAGTCGGTACGGCCTTGGATGGCTTAGGATCGGGCATGCTTTACCTTAATTTATGTTGGAATACACGCCTTATTCAGGGGCGTTCAAAAAATGGTGCAAAAAATTGTAGCTTGCCATGGCTTTCAGGTTGAGCGAAAGCGTACACGCTCTAAAACCAGCTTTGGGGCCATCAGGCAGGCATACTGCCCAAAAATAAACAAATTGGCACCTAAAATTAGATGTCTGTGACCTATTGACGGAATTCCCGGTAACCTGTTTATATCGAACTTCCATCCGGGATCATCGAAAATATCCTGTGGTTTTCCGGCAAATTCTTTTAATTTGTAGCAACAGTTAAAAACATTCGACTAAATGCAAAAAGACCTGAAGTCGCTCTTCGGTGATCACCATGGGCTTGATGAACGAAGTGTCAGTGCGCTGACCCGCGCCTTAGCTAACGAAAACCTGCCGGGTTTCGATTATATTGAATTCAAACAAGCCCTCGCCCGTTTGCGTGAAATGGGTATGGATGAGCCCACGGCTTTCCGTTCTGCCTACGCTACGGCTTCTACGATGGGGCTGACTAAGGACAAACTCCTGAAAACAGCCCATCATTACAAGAAAGTGCTGGATAATGAGAACGAGCACTTTGAGGAGTCTCTAAACAAGCAAATGGAGCAGCGCGTCAAAGCCAAAATGCAGGAGGTGGAGAAGATGAAGAAGCAGGTGGCTGCTTTTCAGGCCAAAATTGAAGAGCTGGAAGCTAAAATCAGAGACCTGGGCGCGAACATCGAAAAAGGAGAAAAAACCATCGCCTCTGCCGATGAGGATATTCAGGCAGCTAAAGATAAACTGCTGTCTACGAAGGATGCTTTCCAGTATGCCCTGAAGAGTATCTCCAATGAGATACAAAAGGACATCGAAAGCATGGAGTCTTACCTTTAATCTTGAAACAACCATATCTAAATATCTATGGCAACATCATCGCCAAACTTTGATCCATCTGAATTCAAACAGAAGTCGTTCTGGAAGCGGCCCGAAGGTATTACGGGCGCCATTTTCCTGGGCGCACTGATTCTGGGCGGCGGCTATTTGCTGGCGGTCAATATGGCTGCTATTCTTGCCCTGGTGCAGAATACCCTATACCTCGCTATTTTGCTGGCTGTGCTGGCCGCAGTCGTCTATATGATCCTCGATCCGCGCATGCGCAACCTGGTCTGGTATATGTACAAAAGCGTCATGCGCTCCGTTACCGGTGTATTTGTACAGGTAGACCCTATCGGTATCCTGAAGAGCTACGTGGAGGACCTCTCCGGTAACCTCGTCAAAATGCGTAAGCAAATTGGTATCCTGCGGGGCCAGATGCGCAAGCTGCAAACCTTGGTAGAGGAGAACACCCGCACCATTGGAGAGCAGATGAAAATGGCCAGCGCCGCCAAAGAGAAAGGCATGGACAGTCAGGTCGTCCTGGCAACCCGAAAGGCCGCCCGCCTCAGAGACAGCAACGAAAAATATACATCCCTGCTCAACCGCATGGACGTGATGTACCGCATCCTGAAAAAAATGCACCAAAACTCGGAAATCCTTCTGGAGGATACCAAAGATCAGGTGCAGCTCAAAGAGCAGGAACGCAAAGCCATCCGGACTTCCCACTCCGCTATGAAGTCGGCCATGAGCGTCATGTCTGGTGACCCTGACAAGCGGGCCATGTTTGATGCTGCCATGGAAGCCATCACCGACGATGTGGCTAACAAAGTAGGGGAAATGGAACGCTTCATGGAAATGTCTTCCAATGTGATGAACTCCATCGACCTGCAGCAGGGCATCTTCGAGGATGAAGGGCTGAAAATGCTGGAGCAATGGGAAAAGGAGAGCACCCTCATGTTGATGGATGGCAATACCTCAAGCTCGGATACGCTGAACCTGGACTCCCCGATAGCGGAGCCGGAAAAGCGCAAGAGTGGCGGTAGTCGTAAAGAGGGGTACGACAGCTTTTTCGATTAGAGCCCGTTGGGATTTTGCTGTTATACAAGCCGGTGCGTTCAGGAGTGAACGCACCGGCTTGTTGATTTTGAAAAGGTGCCAGTGCTCTGTCAAGTTTGGAGCGGATTCGTCTCGAAAATCAAGGAGTTATGGTTCTAGCTAAACCTTTTTTGACGCATTTGACCCTGCAATTCTGCGGGGTTCATGATTCCTTGATTTGCAGTAGAAGTAAGCTCCAAACCTAGTCGGAGTATAGTTGGGCGTATTTAGAGCGTGTTGGGACTTTTGTCTTCTAGTCGAAAACTAACAATTTTTTGGTTAGACGAGGCACGAAAACCGGAGTTTAGCCTTAGCTAAATGAGGATTTTCGGGACGAAGTATAAGCAAAAAAGTGTAGTTTGCAGG
>NZ_JAVJSK010000152.1:0-18927 GCF_040219495.1 Phaeodactylibacter sp.
TTGTAAAAATTTTTCGTAATATTTGTTCCGTGAGTGCTTTGACGCTCATAGGGGCAAAGTTGGTTTGAGTGTGTAGGAACTCCCAAATTACAACTTTCCCCTTTTTTTATGGCTATGCGTCATTTTCCCCACGGACTATTGGTTTTAACCTAATAATCAAAAGCTTTGCCATGAAAATCACCCCTTGGGTCAGCTTGCTGCTGGCCGTAACGTTTTTAGCCGGTTGCTATCCCGAACCGGTAGAGATTCCGGAAGAAATTGTCGGGCTGGCGCCCGTCTATTCTGATGGCGACTGGAAGATCATTGAGAGCCAACCCCCTCAGCCCATCATTGAGCTCAACAAAATTTATTACAAAGACAGCCTCATCTTTGTAGGCGAAGCTCAGAAAGGCATACACATCATTGATAACCGCAACCCGGCAGAACCGGAGCGCATTGCCTTCATCAGCATTGAGGGCAACTCTGATATTTCCATCAAGGGGAATCTGCTGTATGCCAACAACCTTGCCGATCTGGTGGTCCTCAATATTAGTGACATCAACAACGTAGAGCTGGTGAGCCGGGTAGAAGGGGCCTTCCCACAAAGCGGAACGGCCCTGCCACAGAACTACTTTGGCTTCTTTGAATGCCCGGACCCTGCCCTGGGCGCTATCGTGGGCTGGACCGAAAAGACCCTCCAATCGCCGGAATGCTGGCGCTAATCTCAAAACTGAATGCTATTATGACTAAGATATCCACTTTTCTCCTTGCCTTACTTGCCTTCTTTGTCCTGAGCTGCGCAGAGGATAGCGCAGATATTAGTGCGGCTGCTTCCAGCGGGACAGGCGTTGGCGGTTCACTGGCCCGTTTTACTATTATTGGCGATTACCTGTACACAGTAGACAATACGACTTTGGCCACTTTTGATATCAGTGCGCCGGAAGCGCCCCAAAAGATAGACGAAACCGTCGTCACCCAGGGCGTCGAGACCATTTTCCCGCTCAAGGACCACCTGCTGTTGGGCACACAGCGGGGTATGTTTATCTACCGCGTAAGCGACACCGGGCTGCCGGCTTATGTGTCTGAATACCAGCATGTGGTCAGTTGCGACCCGGTAGTGGCCAACCAAAATTACGCTTACGTTACCTTGCGCGTATCCGAATGCCGGGAGGCTGCAGTTGGTGCGGCCAATACCCTGGACGTTATCAATATCAGCAACATCGAACAGCCCAATCTGGTCAACTCCCTCTCGTTGGACGGCCCCTACGGACTTGGGCTCGATGGTAACGTACTCTTTGTCTGTGAAGGCTCGAACGGGCTACGCATTTTCAACCTGGATAACCCCGAAGCCCCCGAGCAAATCAATTATCTGAACGACTTCAACGCGGTGGATGTCATCCCGCTTGACGGCACGTTACTTGTGGTCGGGCCCGATGCTCTGATACAGCTCGATTACTCTGATATCAATAACATTCAGGTCGTTTCCGAAATATCAATTGGCGTATAGATGAAACGGATTATTGGCATTGTTGTACTACTTTGTAGTTCAGTATTTTTAGCCCAGGCTCAACCTGTAGACCCCGCTCCAAAGTTAATAGCCAAACTGGGAGCCCTGAGCTTACTGGACCCCGTTTTGCCTTCCCTCAACCTGATGGGGGAAGTGCAGTTGGGCGGTCCATGGTATGCACAGCTCGAGGGCGGTGTTATCCTGAATGCAGATGATTGGGTAGAAGGGCTAAAGACCAGTAATAAAAAGGGCTTCCGTTTACGCCCTGCTTTACGGTATTACTATCAGGAGCAGCGCAATCGCTATTTCATGGAGCTGATGTTGGTTTACCGTCAGGTGGAAATGGATATTACAGCAGACTTTTGGATCAGCTCAGAAACGGGGCCTTCCTACAACCGCCGCCTGACCTACACGGTCAACAGCCGGAAGGTTTCCGCCTTTTACAATATTGGTCTTTTCGAATATATGGCCAGCGACCGGCTAATGGTTGAGCTGGGTATAGGCCTTGGAGCTACTATTCAGGATACCGAGTTCGACGGGATCCCGGAAAACGCTTCAATCCAACAAACAAGTATCATAAGAGCTTATGAGCCTGACTTTGCGACCACTTCGGCAGACCTGAGGGCAACCAGCATGTTGTACTTCAATATAGGGTACGTTCTTTACTAAAATTCCAACACGCTCTGATACAACGGGTAGGTTGTTAGCGCTCGCCGGCTTCCCATGCCGTGCGTTGTTTCCGGATGGTATTGCCATACCTGGCCTTGAAGTCTTCGTCGGCCAGCTTCAGGGCTTCAGACGTAGCCTCAAGCGCAGCCTGATAGGCGTTTTGTCCGGCTTTGATCCTGGCCATCAGCCAGTACCCCTCAGCAGTCGGTTGTTGGTCAATGGACTTCTGGGCGTAGGTAAGGGCAGGGGCTACGGCACCTGACCAAAAGAGAAAATCAGCCGCTTTAAGGTAGACCTCCCATTCCCCTTCATCCGGCGTGGCTGCCAGGGCTTCTTCTATTTCCGCGATGGCCCGGTCCATGGTTTCCACCTTGACCGGCAGGTAGAGCCGGAGCTTTTCCCAGCTCAGCAGAATGTAACCGTTTTCTATATTTTGGCGGACCACCTCATACCTCAGCATCTCCTGATGCGCAGTACGCGCAAACTTGGGCCGTATTTCAACACGGAGGGCATCTTGTTCGGGCCGGTATCCACTTGTGCCCCGCAGCGAGGTATCGGAATTTAAAATCACGGTCCAGGTACTGTCTTTTCTTGGAATGATGAACAACGCATACTTTCCCGGTTCTACAGGCTGCCCGGCTACCTGCACATCGGTATTGAAGGCAACGGTGGTTGCGGCATTTGCCCCGGCGCGCCAGAGGGTGTCGTAGGGTATCAGCCCGCCCCAAATCTCCCGGTCCCGTACGGAGGGGGCGCTAAAGTCTACTTCAATGTGGGTATAGCCAATGGTCAGTGCCGTTTGGGCGCCCGGGCTTTTCGAAGGCAAATCTACAGTCTGGGCCACCGCAAAGGTTTGCTGAAACAGGAGGGCGAATAAGAACAAGGAAACTCGCATAGTAGTAGGTTTTGAATGAGTAAGGGGTTAGCCGGAGCAACATACCCTAAAGCAAAACGAAGTCAGAAATGGGTTTGTTTTACGGGCGGCGGATTCAAAATATTATAAAAAAATCTATTAGTTTTGGGTATGTATTAGCAGGGAGGCCTGTTGCAATATTCCAAAAACTGATTTACCATGACACGTTTCTTTTTCGGGCTGTTATTCATTTGCTGCTTTTGGTCTGGCTCGGCTCAGGTGGTTAGTCCGACAGCTGCGGTAGATTATTACAAAGCAGGGGAAGAAGCGTTGCTGGCAGGCAAGGACGAACAGGCGCTCCGCCTGTTTAAAAAAGCCGTCAAAGCCAAGCCTGACTTCAACGCAGCCAGGCGTGGGCTGGCACTCTGCCTGGAGTTGCAGCGCGACTACGAAGCCGCGGCGCAGCAGTACCAGACGATTCTGGGCCAGGATTCACTATTCTCACGGGCTATGTATTTTCAGGCAGGGGAGGCGCTATACAAAGCCGGGAAGCCCGAAGATGCACTGGCTTACTTCAACCGTTACGAGGCTCTTCAGGCGTGGGGCGTAGATACCTTTAGCCTGAATACAGAACGGGAACTCGAAATGGAAGAAGCCTACCTCCGGCGTTTGCCCGGTAGCATCCGGGCCTGCCAGGTTTCTCTGGACTCTATCAAATTCATCAATATTACTACGGTGCAGCCCCTTGGCGGGCACGTCAATACCAAGGCGGACGACTATTTTCCTTTCCTGACCAACGATCAGAAGCGATTGTACTTTACCCGTAAAACCGAGAACGGGGACGAAGACCTTTACGAAAGTATCTACGAAGACGGCCATTGGTCAAGAGGCCGGCCGGTCAAGGATTTGAATACCCGGAAGGATGAAGGCATGAGCACTTTTGTACGGGATGGAAGAATCTTGTTTTATACCGTGTGCGGCAGGGAAGGGGTGCGTGGCGGTTGTGATATCTGGCAGGTCGAGATGGATAAGGACCGGGAGGTCACCTCTATCGCTCCCCTTGAGGGCTATGCCAACTCATCGGGTTGGGAGTCACAGGCGGCAATCAGCTGTGATGGGCAGGCGCTCTACTTTGCCAGCAATCGCGCGGGCGGGGTAGGGGGTACGGACCTCTACGTGTGCGAACGGCAGTCAGACGGTACCTGGGGGGATGCTAAAAACCTGGGCAATAATATCAATTCGAGGCTGGATGAAGAAGCACCGTTTATCACGAACGATGGGCAAACGCTCTATTTTTCTTCCAACGGCCATCCCGGCATGGGCGATCAGGACATCTTTATGAGCTGGAAGGACAAAGACGGGCAGTGGTCGATACCGATCAATCTGGGGCCGCCGGTAAATTCCGCTTTTCGGGAGCTGGGCTTCTTTCTGACTGCCGATGGGCAAATGGGGTATTTTGCTTCGGATCGGCCAGAGGAGAACGCCGGCGGGCTGGATATTTTCCGCTTTCGGCTTGATACTCAGCTGTACAGCCGGCCGATCACTTTCGTTGAGGGGCTGGTGATCGACAGCTCTCTGGAAATGACGGTAAGCGCTACGGTTTCCATTGCGGGGCGGCAGGATATTCAGGTAGGGCGGGACGGGCGCTTCTTTATTTGTGTGCCGGCCGGAGATACGCTCTACACTTCCGTGAACAAGAAGTTCTTTCACCCTTATGACAACGCATTCATTATCCCGAGATGGGACAACCGGCAGTTTTATACCATAGAGTTGCTGCTCCATTCCACTTTTGATATCCCGGGAGCTGCACCAGCTATTCAGCCCGATTCCCTGCCAGCTATAGAGGAACCACGGCCCCGCCGGCAAATTGTTGAGTACGCTCATACGGTGTTCTTCCCCTTTGATGAAGACCGCATGGAAGTCGAGGAAAGGGAGGCACTACTGGCTTTTTTGAAAACCTTGCAAAACAAAGACGCCCAGGATATCCGCATTATCGGCTACTCCGATGATATCGGTACGGATGTGTACAACCTCCGGCTCTCGGAAGAGCGCGCCAAGCAAATTGCACTAGTGATCATGAATAAGGGGCTGGAAGTGGACCACATCTACATGGAGGGCAAAGGAGAGGTGAAAAACGAGACGGCTAAGGCACTGAATCGCCGCGTGGAAGTCAAGATCAGGGTATTGGAGTAAGAGCTTGTTGGGATTTTGCACTTTGGGCTGCTCTTGCCAAATTTGGTCCTGCTCTTTGTTGCTCTCCCGCCTGCCATAGTCTTGTACGGTCTCCGGTGGCCAAAGCCCACAGGCGACGGGACACGGACAAGTCGGTCACGTAGTTATGGCTATGTGATTCAAGATTGGGCCCCTTTAATCCCATTCTTGAATGTCTCGCGCCTCGATCAGAACAAAATTTGGTTGCGTTCGCTCCAAAAGCAAAATCCGAACCAGCTCTAAGTGTATACCTGTTAAGCGATCACGCTGATTTTCTGAATGCCAGGCAGTGTTTGGGGGCAGGTAGGATAATGGGTTTGAGGTTATCAAATAACCCTGCTAAAGGCGTGAACAAAAGAACAGGCGCTCTGTTCCGCCTTAGAAGCTTTGCCCTAAAAAAGCTTTTCTAATCAACATCCAGATTTCAAACGCTGATTATGGCTGTAAGAAATAATGAAGAAGACCTTGCGCGCCGCCTTCAAGCGAAGGATAAGTCAGCTATCGCTGATCTGTATGATGCCTATGCTCCATCGCTTTACGGTATAGCATTGCGTGTTGTTCAATCAGAGGCTATCGCTCAGGATGTGGTACAGGAAACCTTTATCAAAGTCTGGAAAAATGCTTCGGCCTACGATAACCGTAAGGGTACCCTTTTTACCTGGCTACTCAATATTACCCGGAACGGAGCCATTGACAAAACCCGTTCTGCGGCGTTCCGGCAAAGGCAAAAGGCTGTTCCTGTGGATGAAAAACTGAAGAACAGCTACCAAATAAGCACCAGTCAAAAGACAGATCACATTGGTCTTCAAACCTTTGTGAATCAGTTGGAGGAAAAGTACAGAGCGGTGATCGAGCTGGCTTATTTCCAGGGGTACACCCAGCAGGAAATTGCTGACCACCTGCAACTGCCAGTGGGTACCGTAAAGTCGAGGGTCCGGATTGGACTTCGGGAATTAAAAAAAATCTTTCTAGAGCCAGGATTGAAACACCTCGTCATTGCAGCATTATGCTTGTCGGTGAGGTGGTTTGTCGTTTAAGATAATGTTATGAATAAAGATAAATTTCTACAGACCGGCTTGTTAGAGCAATACATCCTTGGCTTGACCGATGAAGAGGAGACGGCTGTCGTTAAGCAGTATGCAGAGACCTTCCCGGAAGTGCAGGCAGAAATTGACCAAATGCGCGAAGCGATGGATCAATACGCCAAACAGTATGCGGTAATGCCTCCTGAAGAGCTCAAAGCCAGAGTTATGCAGGGCGTAGATCGTGCGGATCAACGCTCAGACCGTGATGCAGCATCGCCCGGGCCATCCCCATCGGGGACCAACTGGCTGGGCGCAATTCTGTTGACGGTCTTGGCAGGCGCTTCGGTCTTCCTGTATAAGAGCAAAACGTCAGCCGAACTCGAACTGGCATCGCTGGAAAGCCGGTATGCCTTGTTCCAGGACGAGTGCGAGCGCGAGAAAGCAGCACTGCGGCAGCAACAACAGGTATTTGCTACCCTCAAGCATGAAGCAACTGTGCCCGTACGCCTACAGGCTACCAGCCTTAACCCCAATGCACAGGCGGTGGCTTACCTGAATGGGCTCGAAAAAGTCGCTTACATCAATACCGGTATGCTGCCCGAATTGCCGGCTGGGAAAACCTATCAGCTATGGGCCGATGTGGAAGGCGAAATGATCAACATGGGCGTACTGAACCATCATGCCGACGGGCTACAGGCCGTGACTTATATCGATCATGCAGAGAGCCTGAACATAACGATTGAGCCGCAGGGCGGAAGCACCGCCCCCACAGTCGCACAGCTCATAGTCAACGGTGAAGTATAAAAAAAAGCTATATAAACCACTTGCCAATAAGCAGTGTTGGTTTTTATAAAAAAAATATCAGCAAAAGCTATGTAGAGTCTAAAAAAATCTCCATTTTGTTACTTCCCACAGAACATATCCACCCTAATAGTTCAAATTTTATTGTTTAATTCTAAATCCAATCGGTCTATGTTGATCCTATACATCGCCTCAGGCGCATTTGTTGTAGGTGGAGGGTTAGTGTTCTTTTCAAATCTTATGGCTCAGAAAACACGCAGCCGTTACTATTAATGATTTGATTTTATACCCCCCTTACACTTCGAACGGAGGACCGCCAAAGCTCCTCCCTGCATTAGTAAGCTATGGCACACCCCAATCAGAGTCAAACGCTAAACTTGCCCGGTACGTATGGGCTGCCATCCTGGTAAAAAACGTACGCTGAGAAGCTCGTTTGCTTCCCTTTTTCCCATGAACGTATTGCAGCAAAGCGAAAGCTTTGCTATCCATATTTGGTGCAAAAGCCTTTGCCAAAGCAACTTTTACTGCTGTTCAATTACAGTACGAAAATGTGCTTCGTAAAGTGCTTAAACACCAAGGTCACGGTTATTGCCCTTTCTGCCTGCGTTTGCTGGCCAGGAAGGGTAATTATCGTACCACTTGCATAAACACACTGCACGACAAAACGAAAAACTAAACCTTATGCAGCCTTCTGCCAACCTGCGTTGGTACAGGTTTGTGCTTAAAACAGTGAAGGCACTGTCTACCTTGTGTGGTACAGTGCCTTCTCGTTTTTTATGGCAACAACGGCCGGTTTTAGTTAGCCGTAATCATACGCTGACCAGGATTACAGCTTAAGCACGTCGAGGAATGCCTTCTGCGGCACTTCTACTTTTCCAAACTGCCGCATCCGTCGTTTACCTTCTTTTTGTTTCTCCAGAAGCTTACGCTTACGAGTGATATCACCACCGTAACATTTGGCGGTCACATCTTTGCGTAAGGCAGAAATGGTTTCCCGTGCAATAACTTTCGCTCCGACTGCCGCTTGTATAGCAATAACAAACTGCTGCCTGGGGAGCAACTCCTTAAGCTTTTTGCAAATCTGCCGCCCGAATGCTTCTCCTTTAGAACGGTGCACGAGGGCAGACAAAGCATCTACAGGCTCACCGTTTAGCCGGATGTCCAGCTTGACCAAATCAGTCTCGCGGTATTCAATCGGCTGATAGTCAAAACTGGCATAGCCCCGGGAAACGGACTTGAGCCGGTCGTAGAAGTCGAATACAATTTCGGCAAGGGGCAGGTCAAAAGAAAGCTCTACCCGCTCTGGAGTCAGATAGTGCTGTTTGGTCAGCGTGCCGCGCTTGTCCATGCAAAGGGTCATAATAACCCCTATGTACTCCGGCTTGGTAATGATTTGTGCGGTGATATAGGGTTCTTCCACTACACCGATCAGGTGCTGTTCGGGCAAGCCCGAGGGCGTACGCACGGTAAACTCCTCACCGGTTTGGTCCATAAGGTGATAAGAAACGTTGGGCACCGTAGTGATCACGTCCATATTGAACTCCCGGTAGAGGCGTTCCTGCACAATTTCCAGGTGGAGCATGCCCAGAAAGCCACAACGGAAACCAAACCCGAGTGCAGCCGAGGTCTCTGGTTCAAAAACCAGCGAAGCATCGTTCAGCTGTAGCTTCTCCAGGCTGTCCCGCAGGTCCTCAAAGTCGTCGTTGTCGAGGGGGAAAATCCCGGCAAATACCATCGGCTTGACATCTTCAAAACCCTGAATGGCTTTTTCACAAGGCCGTTCAACGGTAGTAATGGTATCCCCAACCTTAATTTCTTTCGACTCCTTGATGCCGGTAATAATGTAGCCCACATTGCCTGCTTCAAGTTTGGCCTTGGGGTGCTGCGTCATTTTGAGCACACCAACTTCGTCGGCTTCGTACTCCTTGCCGGTATTCACAAAGCGGACGAGGTCACCCTTGCGGAGGGTGCCATTCTTGATCCGGAAGTAGGCGATCACTCCGCGGTAGGAGTTGAACACCGAGTCAAAGATCAGGGCTTGCAGTGGGGCTTCGGGGTCGCCTGTCGGGGCAGGGATCCGTTCTACAATGGCTTCCATGATGTCCGGTACGCCGAGCCCGGTCTTACCGCTGGCCAGGACAATATCTTCTTTAGTGCAGCCAATGAGGTCAATGATCTGATCTGATACTTCATCAATCATCGCACTTTCCATGTCTACTTTGTTCAGGACAGGGATGATCTCAAGGTCGTGCTCAATAGCCAGGTAGAGGTTGGAAATAGTTTGGGCCTGTATGCCCTGTGAGGCATCCACAAGCAAAAGCGCGCCTTCACATGCGGCAATAGAACGAGACACTTCGTAGCTAAAGTCAACGTGCCCCGGGGTGTCAATCATGTTGAATGTGTACTGTTTCCCGTCGTTCGGGCGTTCATAGTACATTTGAATAGCATGGCTCTTGATCGTAATGCCACGCTCCCGCTCCAGATCCATATTGTCCAGAGTCTGTGCTTTCATCTCCCGGTCGGCAATAGTCTTGGTGTATTCCAAAAGCCGGTCGGAGAGTGTACTCTTCCCGTGATCGATATGGGCAATGACACAAAAGTTTCTAATCTGCTTCATAGCTTGCAAATATACGCTATTTTAGATGTCGGTATGCACTAAATTTAAGGTGCGGGCTGATTATTACATCCATTTTACGCCCGCGCACCTGTTTGGGCATCCCGTTCATTGTATATAATGAAATACACTTCAAATAGTTGGCCGCCCCGGGTTTAGTATTAAACTTATTTTTTATATTGAAGAAAAGCAGATGTGGTTCTGAAACCTATAGGCCTCAATGCCGTATATAGTCCTATTGATTTGCCTGTAATACCAGTCCAATACAAACAAAACCTGCCGCCCTTTTGCCTCTTGCGTGGCAAAGCCAGGTGGCAGCAAAACCGATTTGAAGCATGCCTAAAGTACTCATCGTTGACGACGAAAAAAGCATCCGCCGCACCCTGCGGGATATCCTTGAGTTTGAAAAATATGAGGTCGATGAAGCCTCCGATGGCATGGAGTGCCTGGTTAAGCTCAAACATGCGCAGTACGATGTGGTGATTATGGATATCAAGATGCCTAAAATGGACGGGATGGAAGCCTTGGAGCGGGTGCAAATCCTGGCACCGGATACGCCCGTTGTTATGATTTCCGGGCATGCCAATATTGATACCGCTGTTGAGGCGGTTAAGAAAGGTGCTTTCGACTTCATTTCCAAGCCACCAGACCTCAACCGCCTGCTGATCACCCTCCGCAATGCCATGGATAAGTCTAGCCTGGTGACCGAGACAAAGCTGCTGAAGCGCAAGGTATCCAAGTCTAAAGTACAGGAAATCATTGGTGAATCTGAAGGGGTGCAGGAGGTCAAGCGTACGATTGAGCAGGTCGGCCCAACGGATGCACGTGTGCTCATTTTGGGCTCCAATGGTACCGGTAAGGAGCTTGTGGCCCGGTGGCTGCACGAAAAAAGCGCCCGTTCGGATCAGCCCATCATCGAGGTCAACTGTGCGGCCATCCCTGCCGAACTTATCGAGAGCGAGCTGTTCGGACACGAAAAAGGCGCCTTTACCTCAGCCCACAAGCAGCGCATCGGTAAATTTGAACAAGCGAATGGCGGGACGCTATTCCTGGATGAAATTGGTGATATGAGCCTTTCGGCTCAGGCCAAAGTGCTGCGCGCGCTTCAGGAGAGCCGCATCACCCGCGTAGGTGGCGATAAAGAGATCAACGTGGATGTACGGGTCGTAGCCGCAACCAACAAAGACCTGCGCCGGGAAATCGGTGAGGGCCGGTTCCGCGAAGACCTTTACCACCGCCTGGCAGTGATTATCATCCGGGTGCCGGCATTGAATGACCGCAAAGACGACATCCCGACTCTGGCCGGGCACTTCGTGAAACAGGTCTGCCAGGAGTACGGTGTTGCCACAAAGCCCATCGCTCCCAAGGCGCTGGAACTGTTGAAAGAGGTCAACTGGACCGGCAATATCCGCGAACTGCGCAATGCCATAGAGCGCCTCGTCATACTGAGCAAAGACCGCATTGGGGCAGAAGAGGTAGAGCAGTATGTCCTGCCAACTAGTGCAGCGCCCAGCCAAAAGCTCAAAGATGTCTTTGCCCGTTTTGAAAGCAAAGAGGCTCTTCTGGCTTTTATTGATGAGCAATTTGCCGTCTATCAAAACGCTTGAATTGAACTAAACCCTGCTTTCAGTTGTCATTATAGGCTCCCAGTACGCTTATAGCTACGGCTGCCCTTTCTTTTGGAAAAGGCAGCCGTCCTAATGTTCGGGCACAAGGGCAGCTATTACTATCCTAAGAAAAACAATGCCTATGATCGATGATCAAGTGAAGAAGCATGAAATGCGGCAATGGGGCCGCGCTATGAAAGGAGAGAATTCCTGGACGATGTTCAAGGTGATCTCAGAGTTCGTTGAGGGGTTCGAAACCCTAAATATGATGGGGCCTTGTGTGTCCATCTTCGGTTCTGCCCGTACCAAGCCAGACCATCCGAACTATAAAAAAGCCGTTGATATTGCACGTATCCTGACGGAAGCCGGCTATGGTGTAATTACGGGCGGTGGGCCGGGTATTATGGAAGCGGGCAACAAGGGGGCTCATTTATACGGTGGCCGTTCAGTAGGGTTGAATATCGACCTGCCCTTTGAGCAGGGCTCCAACCAATACGTAGACCATGACGCCAATCTGAACTTTCGCTACTTCTTCGTGCGCAAAGTGATGTTTGTGAAGTATGCGCAGGCGTTTATCGCGCTTCCTGGTGGTTTTGGCACAATGGACGAACTCTTTGAGGTGCTTACACTGGTACAGACCAAGAAAATCACTAAGGTGCCGGTCATTCTTGTAGGCACCGAATTCTGGAGCGGCATGAAAGCCTGGATTAAAGCGGTGATGCTTGAGGCGCATCAAAACATTAACCCTGCAGACCTCGACCTCATGCCTATTGTGGACGCCCCTGAAGAGGTTGTTGCCATTATCGATAAATTTTATGCAGACAAGGGCGAGGAACTGAGCCCGAATTACGAGCTATAAAAATGCCAGGCTGGGCCGCTCATTTGCCCAGCCTGCCCTCTCCTTTATTTGCGCACCTGTTTTAACGAGCTAACGCCTGCCCTGTTTTTTCTTCACAGATATATTCCTATCTTTAAGCCCACAATCCTTTGAGGTCGCCTGCCTGCAATTCTTTCGGTGGCTACAGCAAAGCCTGCTGCCAGCCGAGTGCATTACAGGATCGATATCAAGCAAATCCCCCCTTATTCGCTATTTTAGTTCTAGCCCCTCTCAATACTGTTGCAAAGAGGATTGTTGCTTTCATTGAAGTAACAAAACACACTATAAATAAATGAAACCCAGAGGTATGAAAAAGCTGTTCTACTTATTACCCGTAACCATAATGCTCCTTCTTTTGGGCTGTGCCCAGTCTGACCAGTCAGCAACTGAAGCTGCCGAGGGGGCCTCAGAGCCAGTAGGTGTAGAAAATATCGCCTATCAGTGGGGCGCGATGGCCCTGCAGGGGACTGCCAATGACACAGAGCGTTTCAAGCCCCGCCCAACCGTTACTTCCCGTTACCTGGGGCTCATTTTTGTAGCGGTATTTGACGCCTGGTCACGGTACGATGCGCAGGCTCTGCCAGTATACCTTGAGGGCGTAGAGCGACAGCAGGCAGAAGCACAAACGTTGGCCAATAAAGAAGAGGCCATTAGTTATGCTGCATACCGTACGATGTGCGAGTACTACTATTCAGACAGCCTGCTTTTTAAAGACTTCATGGTAGAACTGGGGTACGATCCGGACAACCACAGCATGGACCCCAATACGCCGGCTGGTATTGGCAACCTCGCTGCCACCGCTGTCATTAAAGCCCGGAAGGGCGACGGTGCCAATCAATATGGTGAGGCCGAAGGGGCTCAGGGGCTTGCCTATGCTGACTACACCGGCTATCACCCTATCAATACACCGGAAGAGAATGTAGATATCAACCGCTGGCAGCCTAAGTATTTTGTCACCAAAGATGGGCAACGCTACGCACCGGGCTGCCTGACGCCCTACTGGCAGCACGTGAAGCCCATTGGCATCAAAACAGCGGATCAGTTCCGCCCGGGCCCACCCCCGATGAAGGGGTCAGAACAACTGGTAAAGGAAGTTGAAGAAGTGGTGGCCATGCAAGCCAACCTGACGGATGCAGAAAAAGCTCTCGTGGAGTTCATGCGTGACGGGCCTCAGTCCGTGCAGCAGGCCGGCCACTGGCTCAAATTCGCACAGGATGTTTCCCGCCGTGATCAGCACACGCTGGACGAGGACGTCAAAATGTATTTCCTCAATCAGGTCACCGCCATGGATGCCTTCATTGCCTCCTGGGACTCCAAGATGCATTACGATTTCGCACGCCCTTATGCTCTGGTGCACGATCAGTTCAAAGGGAAGGAAATCACAGGCTGGGCAGGCCCTGGTAAAGGCTTTGTAAAAATGAAGGGAGAGGAATGGCGCCCTTATTCTCCGGCAGAGTTTCTCTGCCCGCCTTTCCCCAGTTATGTATCCGGGCACAGTACCATCAGTGGTGCCTGCGCAGAAGCCCTGCGCCTCTACACCGGCAGCGATGAATTTGGCGAAAGCCAAAAGCTGGTCCCGGGGGCACTCACCGAGCCTGATAACCTGGGGGATACTGTTGTAGTGGAGTTCCCTACATTTACAGAGACCGCTGAGATGGCGGGTATTTCGAGGGTGCTGGGGGGCTATCACATACAAAGTGAAAACATCGCCGGTCTTGAGCTGGGCAGAGATGTGGCTAAAGAAGTGTGGCAGTTTTACCAAAAGCATACGGGTACACCGAAGCTGAGCAGCAAGGAATAATGGGGCTTGGCTTGGTGTAGCAGATGAATGGATGCCAGGAAAAGACCAGTCGGTCTTTTTTTTCGACGAAATTGAAAATCCTCAGGCAACCAATTGGCAACGGTGTTCGTTATCTACCTCGAAAAAGTAACGCAATACCCTGCTATGACAAATCAAATAATACTAGAGTCACCCTCTACTATACACACGATGCAAAACAGAGTCATTGATCTGATAAGCTGGCGGCTGAATATGCCAGTTGATAATATTCACCCCTACAGCCGCCTGCAGGAAGATCTTTACCTCGATGCCATCGACCTTATGCTCCTGATCGCAGAACTGGAAAGCCGGTTTAATGCCTATCTTTCGGCAGAAGAGTATGATGCAATTGAGACTGTTGAAGACGCAACGAACTATCTGATGAAGTATGCCGCCTGAGGTTTAGGGATCGCGCAATAATTAAGTTACTCAGAATAGACGAAGTTATTTTGTGCACTAACAGGCAAAACCACGAAGTAGAAGCGAAACGTAGGCATAGTGGAGCTACAGTGTCCCGCTTTCTGATTCAAAAAGCGGGATTAATGTAGTTAGCGTGCAAAAGAACGAGACTAAATGGATAAGTTATGGTTTCGTAATCCCTCAGAGCATGTTTGGAGCACCTTTACGTTGCAAATCAGCGATTTATGAACCCCCGCAGAAATACGGGGCGGGCTATGGCGTCCGGGTTTTTCGGGCACTTAGCCCGCTAAACTCCCTTCAAAACCGTTAACCAGGACCATAAATCACCTCCAAGCATACTCTAAGGCTAAACTCCGGTTTTCGTATCTCATCTAACCAAAAAATTGCTGGCTTTCGACTAGAAGACCAAAGTCCCAAAACGCTCTTAGGTGCTGCTTGATCTTCTGAAGTGCTCAGCATTATGTGTATGACGTGCAGCTGTACGTATAGGCTTACTGCACTTTGGCAGGAAACAAAATACGACAAGTGCCCTCCGTTCTGCGGAGGGCACTCGTCATTGAGGAAGGTGTGGAAAACTACCTGGCAAATTAATTTTTTGCTTCAACCGAAACCCGTAATTTCGGTGTTATCGTAAAGAACGATTCGAAAAGCCTTCCTTTTTTTAGCCGAAACCGATCAATACTATGCCGGAATTCGTACACCTGCACTGCCATACTCAATACTCTTTGCTCGATGGGGCTTCTGACATCGGGGTGATGATGGACAAAGCTGCCAAAGATGGTCAAAAAGGCGTTGCCCTTACCGATCACGGCAATATGTTTGGTGCTTTCAAGTTTGTTGCTGAAGCTGAAAAGCGCGACCTCAAGCCCATCATCGGGTGTGAGTTTTATATGGTGGAAGACCGCCACAAGAAAGCTTTCTCCCGGGCCAAGGGAGAAAGAGACCGCCGCTATCATCAGCTGATGCTGGCCAAAAACCAAAAGGGCTACGAAAACCTGAGCAAGCTTTGTTCTCTTGGCTTTATTGAGGGCAATTACAGCAAGTACCCCCGTATCGATAAGGAGCTGATCGAAAAGTACCACGAGGGTATCGTCGTGACGTCCTGCTGTATCGGTGCCATCATCCCGCAGCTGTTCCTGGCCGGCAAAGACGAAGAAGCAGAACAGGAGTTGAAGTGGTGGCTGAATATCTTTGGGGAGGACTACTATATTGAACTACAGCGCCACCGTGGCCTGGACAATATTGATGTCGGCAAAGACAGCAAGGGCAATCCGATCTACTCCAACCTCAGTCAGGAAGCCGTCAACCAAAAGCTGCTGAAGCTGGCCCAAAAGCACAACGTCAAGGTCATTGCCACCAATGACTCTCACTACGTGGAGGAGGACGATTGGATGCCCCATGACATCCTGCTCTGTATCAACACCGGCAGCTTACTGGAAGAAAGCAGCCGCTTTAAATTCCCGAGTTCCGACTTCTACTTCAAGACGCAGCAGCAGATGTCAGAGCTCTTCCACGACCACGAAGAGGCCGTGGCGAATACCATTGAGATTTACGACAAAATCGATAAGCTCTCGCTGGCCCGGGATATCCTCCTGCCGGCTTTCCCCATGCCGGAGCAATTTGCCACGCAGGACGATTACCTGCGCCACCTGACCTACGAAGGCGCTAAAAAACGGTACGGTACGATTACGCCTGAGATCAAAGAACGCCTCGACTTCGAGCTTTCTGTGATCGAGAACTCCGGCTATCCCGGCTACTTCCTTATCGTGCAGGATTTCACCACCACGGCGCGGGAGATGGGCGTTTCTGTTGGCCCCGGCCGGGGTTCGGCGGCGGGTTCGGCAGTGGCGTATTGTGTGGGGATTACGAATGTCGATCCGATCAAGTACGACCTCCTGTTTGAGCGATTTCTCAACCCGGAGCGGATTTCCATGCCGGATATTGATATTGACTTTGATGACGAAGGCCGGCAGAAGGTCATCGACTATGTGATCGACAAATACGGGCAAAACCAGGTCGCCCAAATTGTCACTTACGGCACCATGGCTGCCAAATCCAGCCTGCGCGATGTAGGCCGGGTGATGGATGTGCCGCTTTCCGAAGTAGACCGGGTAGCAAAGACCTTCCCCAACCACCTCAAAGCCAGCCTCGCCAAAGTGCTGAAGGATGGCGATATCGACGACAAGCTCAAAGGCGCCCTCAACAGCGAAGAGCGCGAAAAAGCCTATCAGTTCCGACAACTGGCTGAAGCCGATGACAAAATCGGGCAGATGATCCAAACGGCCCGCAAGCTCGAAGGCTCCGTCCGGAATACCGGCATACACGCCTGTGGAGTGGTCATCACACCGGATGACATCACCCGCTACGTACCGGTGACCGCGGACAAGGACACCGGCATGCTCGTCTCTCAGTTTGACAACAGCGTGGCGGAAGACGCCGGCCTGCTCAAGATGGACTTCCTCGGGCTAAAAACCCTGACGATCATCAAGAAGGCGGTGGCTATGGCGGAACGGAACCATGGGGTCAAGCTCGATATGGATTTGATCCCGCTGGATGACCCCAAGACCTACGAGCTTTTCCAGCGCGGGGAAACGGTCGGCATTTTCCAGTACGAGTCCGCAGGGATGCAGAAGTATATGAAGGAGCTCAAACCCACCGCCTTTGAGGACCTCATTGCCATGAACGCCCTCTACCGCCCCGGCCCGCTGGAGTACATCCCGGAATTTATTGACCGTAAGCACGGGCGCAAACCGGTGATTTACGACCTGTCTGATATGCAGGAGTACCTGGAGGAAACCTATGGAATTACCGTCTATCAGGAGCAGGTAATGTTGCTTTCGCAAAAGCTGGCCGGCTTTACCAAAGGCCAGGCGGATATGCTGCGTAAGGGCATGGGTAAGAAGAAAAAGAAGATTATCGACGAGCTGCACCCCAAGTTTATCGAAGGGGGAGTGGAGCGCGGGCATGACAAGGAAAAGCTGGAGAAGGTCTGGAAGGACTGGGAAGCTTTCGCCTCTTACGCCTTTAACAAGTCGCACTCCACCTGTTACGCCTTTGTAGCTTTCCAAACCGCCTACCTCAAGGCGCACTACCCCGCGGAGTTCATGGCCAGCGTGCTGACCAACAACAAGAGCGACATCAGCAAGGTGACCTTCTTCCTGCAGGAGTGCAAGCGCATGGGGCTGAATGTACTGGGGCCGAGTGTGAATGAGTCGGTGGCTGATTTCTCAGTGAATGAGAGCGGGCATGTCCGCTTTGGGCTGACCGCCCTGCGCGGCGTAGGGGAGGGGCCGGTAGAGGCTATCGTTGAAGAGCGGGAAACAAAGGGCAAATTCGAAAGCATCTTTGATATGATGCGCCGCCTCAACCTCCGCTCCGTTAATAAAAAAGTGATGGAAAGCCTTGCAATGGGCGGTGGCTTTGATTGCTTTGAAGAGACGCACCGGTCGCAGTACTTTTCGCCATCCGATAAATTCGATAGTCTGCTGGAACACGCCCTGCGCTACGGCAATGCCTATCAGGCACAAAAGGCGCAGGCTGTCAACTCCCTTTTTGGGGATTCAGACGAGGTGTTGATCCCGGAACCGGCAATGCCCGAATGTGAGCCCTGGCCACTCATCGAGGAGCTCAACAATGAGAAAAACGTCACCGGCATCTTCATCAGCGGGCATCCGCTGGATGACTACAAAGTAGAAGTGGAAAACTTCACCAACTGCCCGCTGGACCAGGTGGAGGACAGCAAAA
This sequence comes from Phaeodactylibacter sp., assembly GCF_040219495.1. Taxonomy (GTDB): domain Bacteria; phylum Bacteroidota; class Bacteroidia; order Chitinophagales; family Saprospiraceae; genus Phaeodactylibacter. The sequence continues at coordinate 18,127 of NZ_JAVJSK010000152.1, forward strand.
ACCGGCCCTCCCTCAACGTAGCCGGCATGGTGATCAATGCCCGCCACCTCATCAGCAAAAACGGCAATGGCTGGGGCATTTTCGAGCTTCAGGATTACAATGGCTCCCTGGAGTTCAAGTTATTTGGTGAGGACTACCAGAAGTTCAAGCACCTGCTGGAAATCGGGAAAGCCCTCTACCTCAACCTGGGCTGGCAGAAGAGCTGGCGCGATGAAAGCCTGGAAATCAAGGTGAAAGAAATCAAACTCCTGGATGGTATCGCGGAAAATATGACCGACGCCATCACCCTGAAAATCCCAGTGGAAGGGCTGACCATGGAGCTCATCGAAGCTGTGGACAAAGCCTGCGCTGAGCACGCCGGCCCGCACAGCCTCCGCATGGAGATCATCGACCGCTCCAAGCGCCTGAAGCTGAAGATGAAAGCCAAGCAGCGGAAAGTGAATGCCGCGAACGGATTTATTGCGGAGCTGGAGAAGATTGGGGTGGAGTATGTGTTGAATTGATTGCAGACGCGGCTAGGAGGAAGGCACTTTTGAAGTGCCTTCCGCCCACCCGTCTGTTTTATGCCAGCTTTATGAAAAGACGAAACTAGCAGTGTAAATTTTAAAAAAGCTTGTTAGTTTATTTTGATTTATCTAAATTTACGAATGTCATATTGTTCAATAGTCCGTGGCAAATCAGGCGGCAATTTTGCCGATAGCCCTGAAGCGCTCGCGGATGGAATTAATTTTTGAAAGCTGTGCGCCGATGCCGAACGTGGCAATAAATCGGTCCAGCAATAAATCGTTGGCATACTGGGTT
>NZ_JAVJSK010000153.1:0-7056 GCF_040219495.1 Phaeodactylibacter sp.
GGTATCCCTAAATGGGAAGGTGAACAGAGCCGGGCAGGCGGTCAATTTTGCGTATGCGCCGGCGTCTAATCCCCAACAGGTTACAGTCCTATCACAGAGTATTCCGCTTGCTGATATTGACTATAATGATCCTGGTGCAACCGTGGAAAGCAGTATGTTTGCTGTAACGGCTGATGGCAACTACTGGGTGGTTGCGGAGCATGGTGGGGTGAATCTCCCCGATGTATTTGCCCGGCTGGATAATTTCATGGTCGAAGCCCTGGAAGAAGCTCCAATGCCCAGTTTGTCTCTGACAGATAATGATGGCACCCCAATAACAGGCGGCATAGAGGCCGAGCCCGGCACCCCATTCATGCTATGCCTGTCGCCTGACAGCGCGCCAGCAGAGGATATGGTGTTAGCGCTTAGTGTTGATGGGGACGGCTCCCCGCACTTTAGTGATTTCACCACTATGCCGCTGACCTTCCCGGCAGGCAGTACTGACGAGGTGTGCTTCGACCTGTCGCCAAGCGCAGAGGCTGTCGCTGGCACTTACACGTTCCAGCTCACGGATGGAAATGGTGAGGAAGTGATGAGCTTTGAGGTGGTGGTGGAGCCGCCGTGTACTAGTGTCGCCGGGCCGGATTGGAATGTATGTGAAGGAGTAAGCGTACAATTGGGCACGGGCTGCCTGCCAGCGCCTCACTCGGTGGGTGGCGTGGATTATTGTTATGCTTGGCTGCCTACAGATGGGCTGGATGACCCTGCATCTGCCATGCCTGATGCGACGCCTTCTGAGACGACTACCTACACCGTTTATGTGACTACTTCGGAGGGGGAGTTGATTGAGGAGGAAGTGACGGTGACAGTTAATCAACCCTCTGATCTGACAATAACGCCCTCCGAACCTTCAATTTGTGAGGGTGGAACAGTATGGTTGGAAGCAGTTACTTGGTTAAGCACAGATGCAAATACCTATCAGTGGTCCACCGGAGAGTCAACTGCAGCCATTGAAGCAGGCCAACCGGGCACCTATACTGTAACTATTACGGATGTAATTTCCGGATGTACCGATGAAGGCAGCATTGAAGTCACGGAAGCCTCTTTCAGTGCAAGTATTTCAGCTACCAGTACGTCTGTTTGTTCGGGAGCTCCATCAGTGCTTATTGTCAATGTCGTTCCAGAGGGTAATGCTGAAGACTATGAGTTCTATTGGTCTAATGGTCTTTCTGGCAGTGAGATAAGCGAAGACAGGAGCGGAAATTATGATGTAACCGTCACTAACATAGTAACAGGATGTGAAACTACAGCAGAAATTGACTTACAAGAAATTGATGCTGTTGTCAGTATATTACCAGAGAACCCTGTGATATGCCCTGGAGGTACGGTAGAGCTATCCGTTGAAGGGCAATATTCAAATTACACATGGTCTACAGGTGCCACAGGTACGACGGAAACTTCCATTACAGTCTCAGATGTTGATGTGGCAGCCAATCCTGAATTTTCGGTTACTGTCACAGCGGCGAACGGTTGTGAAGCTGTTGCTGCTGTAGAAGTAGGGGAGGCTATGGATACCGATGATATACAAGCTTATTTCCAGGGCAAAGGCTTCTTTGCGATGGATATAGAGATAGATCCGGATGTAACCTTATCTCCCGGTGAGCCTACATCTCAGCGAACAACCACAAGTTTGTGCACTTCGGCCTGCTCTCCATCGGATGTTATATGTGTCAAGGACGATGCTGAAAAGGTGATCGCAGTTAATGATGAAGTTATAGACAATTTAGCTGGGGTTATGGACTCTTATATGTCCTACTTCAATACGATGTATGGCTACGATAAGGTCAGAACCTTCATTACTAAGAACGACGATCTCTGCAGCTGCATGGATTACCTTGACTTTATAGAAGGGAAATTCGAAGGGGATGCGCCGCTCGCTTTTTGGATACACCTCTTTGAGGCAGAAGGGGATGGGCAAGATAAATTATACATCCTTACTAATGTGCCGGGCTTAGACAATCATTATCCAGGAGAATCTCTGGAAGGGCATGCCGATCTGTCCTTTGCCTTGGCGCAAACCGAGATTGACGGGTGGGACGGCAATACCGGTAGCGAAGCTATCCAAGCTATTTTCGCTATTACGGACAATAGCCTAAATAACTTTATGGACCAAGGGCTGAGTGCCGCACAGCCAAGTGGCAACCTCAACCAGTTACTGTGTGACGGGTCCTCTACAGAAAGCATGGTAGCCATTTCTCCTGCTGGTATACCAATGAGTGTGCCAGATGGGTACACCACCCGATTTGTGCCTAATGACGATATGATAGGGGCTGATATACCAGAAGGAGCTTTGCTCGGGCTTACAGATTTTACAAATTATGGACAGAGTGGAGAGATTACGTACTACAGGGGTAGGGTAGATTTGAATGTACAGCTTCTAAATAATCTGCCTCCCTTGTTTGTCGGCTACCACCGGATGAACACGGTGGTAACTACCAGCAATAACCCCCAGGAAGCATTCTTTTCAGTCAGCCCTTTTGAAGAGGGTCAAACACTGGCCGTCACATTAGGAGAGCTGTCTCCACCCTGGCCGGAAAGCACGGAGGCGGTGTCGTACAATTACTCCAATTACGTAGGGGCAGAACCTGATTATATCAACAACGGGTCGGGAGTTGTTATCTCTGACTTTTACAGCGCCCCTGCCGTGCTTAGCGGCCAATTTGCCGGGCCGCCCGCCCCGGGGGTGCCGGTTAGCACCTCTCCCGTTACTGCGGCGGAATTCCTTGAGGCGTTCGAGCTGCTTTCTATCAACCAGCGAGTGGCATCCTTCCGGGTTACTCGGGAGGATGGCACCTTGGACTATGTTGTTTTCACTTGCGTGGGCGGGCAGATTAAGTCTTTCATGTTCAACTGTTATACAGGGGTATATGAAGAAATTGACCTTGCCTTAAATGATGTTGTCGCACAAGGAGTACTTCAAGACATACAGGCAGTTTTGGACCCAAGCGAATGCATAAATGAAGAAGAAAGTGCTCTGGATGAGCCAGATTGCTTTGTACTGGATGAAGAAATAGCGTTGGCGCCTTCGTATGTCATCCCACCGAATACAGCAATAAGCGAGACTGCCAATTTGCAAGACTTTGCAGGTCTAGATCCTGAAACCAAAAGCATTTTCGAGCAAGCCATTACTCAGGCATCTCAAGTCTATGGCGCTAATTTCGCGTTTATCATAACAGCGGATAATAGCTATTGCCCTGATGGAGGCTGTGGCTATGACTATAGTGAAGCCCAAGAGCGTTTTCAAACTCTTGCTCTAAGTACTGCTGAGTCACACATTAAGGATGCCATTTTTCGAATTCATTATACCGAGGATAGGAGGGCTTTCTTCTGTGTCCGTTTAGCTGAGGACTTCTATACGCATACTAATGTGGGCTATGATCTGCCGGAAGAGCAAGCTCTGCTTTTGAAAAACATGTATGTCCGAAAAATCAGGGATGTGATCCGGAATGTCAGGACACCGCAGACTCTAGCGGAAAACGCGAATCCGGGAGAAGAGGATAACACGCCCACCTCAAGGCCTAATTTTTTTGGATTGCGGCCCAACCTGCCTGAGTCAACTAAAGAAAATATAAACTTCCATACTATTGCCAGTGAGGTAACGTCTATTGGCGTGGACTTCATGGGAACCCAGCAGATTACGGATAAACTGTGGAGGGCTAATTTACCGGCGGATGATCAGCCGCTTTATGAAGTGCCAGAAGCCTTGGTGGGAATTGGCAATGTGGTTGTCAGCGAGAATCCGTTAGTCGGTGCAGTCCAATTGGGCAATTTTGCCTGGTCTTTTGTGAATGATAAGCAGCTACGCGGCAATATAGTAGAGATGGTGCGGCAACCACTGAAAACCGCCAGGGCTTTTTATCAGGACAAGAGGGACACCTACGCAGGGAATGGGCCCAATGGTATAGAAGGCACCTATTACGCGGCTGGGGAAGATGGCGCATCCTTGGTGATGTTCCTGGTCGGTGGCAACATAGGCGCTATTACTAAAATAGCCGATAAAGTATCGGGGCTGCCCCGAAAAACCGAGCCTGCCGTACGGGAATGGAACAAAGACCTTGATGATATAAAGCACCACTCCGAGGTAGACTTAGATGGCATCAGCTCGGACGCTTTCTACAAATACTTCCAAGACGGCAATTTCACCGATGCTGAGATCGAAGGCTACCTGAAATTTGCAGGTGATTTCGACAACCCCATCGACCAAAGAAAGCTAAAATCGCAGCCTTCGCTGGCCGTACTTTGGAAAAAGAATAAGGACGGGGACCCTGACTTCTGTCCGTTGGGTTTTACCTCTGGCGGTACGCCCGTAGCGGTCCGGTCTACAGGCTGCAATGGTGGGATAGATTTGGAGAGCATAATCAAAAAGCTTCCGGACCCGGATACTGATGCTGGCGTTGCTTTCTGGACAAAGTACGAGGAGGTCTTCATCAACGACCACTTTGATGCAGATGGCATACTTGATTTTGATGCCACACAAAAGGTGGATGAGTTTTTGAAAGATCTACAGAAGGAGGGGGATGGATTTTTAGACGAGTTTGTGGATGCGCCGGAGTTGATGGAGGCTTGGGAGAAGGTAATTGGAAGAGCTTATAGTACGGATGTACCTTTTTTAAAAAAACTATCCGAGTTGTTGGATCCTGCTGTTGTCGATAAATTACCTAATGGGCAATCAGATTTAGATGTAATAATTACATCTTTAGTTCACCCCCATACAGGATCTTCTCATACGTTTATGAAACAAGCAGCCTTGCATTTAGACGATGTAAAGCACTTAATAAATAATTTCAACAATGTTCCGGGTTTTAACAAAGTAGTCATAGCTCTCAGAAATCCGAATTTCTTTGCTCAGGATGGAGTGAGTCACCTGTTAACGAAGCTCAAGACTTTAGATCCGGTCACAGTTCGTAAACTAGAAGGAAACATTGTTGACGCCGATAATCTTGTTGGCATTTGTATGACCTGTTTATTTGATATTGAGATAGAGGTTAGTCCTGGTGTTATCAAAAAGCTTGAGTTGAAAAGCTATTCTGTCGGAACCATCGGAAATATTGCCACTAACTCAAGTTTCAAAAACCAATTCAAGGCGTATCTTGCCGATATTGATAACATGGATAGTTTTGAATATATATTCAATGGCCGGAAATCGACAGACTTAGACCATATTAAACAAAATTTCAAGACTCTCTTTCAATCGGACGATTATAAAATTTATGATGACATTAACGACGTGAATTCAGGCTTGTGGAATAGTTTGGGTATAGACGATATCAATGATTTTGCTACAATGGTTGATGAGCTTGATCCAAGTTTATATAAATTTATTGACATCCTAAATTGATGTTATGATGAGGTTACTCAGAGAACTTAATAATATCACTGCCCATTATTTTCCTTTGGCTGGGAATGATTTTATAGTTACGACTTTTTCAAATGAGATTATAAAATTGGGAGCGGTTTGTTGGGAACATAAATTTAGCGGCATAAAATATCCTAAAATGGTATATGGAGACAATCTATTTGTCCAGCAAAGAGAAGAAGGCAGCTTAAAGGAAGGAACAGGATGTATTGATTTGAAAACTGGTCAACAAAAGAAATTGAATTTCTTGCAGAGTTCTGTCTTACTGACTTGTTTATTTCAAGAATCAAAAGTATTGGCTCGGCATAAAGATCAGGATAGAAAAAAGACAATTCAATTAATAGATATAAAATCCTTAAAAATAGACTGGACAATCGATACTGATTTACAACGAGTTTGGGGCTTTGATAAAGGTATTTTAGGTCAATTCAGAGGGAAAAATGAATTCGTCTTTTTAGATATTAGAGATGGTTCGATTGCGTGGCACTATAATTTATCTGCTTTAGGTACATGGCTGGATCATGATGGACGCAAAAAGCAAACACAAGTCAACAAAATTATAGGGGTTCAAGACGATACGATCTATGCTCTTCTAAATAGTGGCAAAGTATTGCTTTTGGATATAAAATCAGGTGAGAAAATTACTGTTCTTAAAAATGATAGACATCCAAAGTTTGACACTTTTGGCAATAGCATAGAATTGGACTTTAAAAGCAACAAGCTGATTCAATTAGCTAATCAGGATTTTATTGAAGTTGACTTGGAATCTTTGGAAATCAGTCTGACCCCAATTGAGGATATGAAATCGTCAGGTCTTGAAAATTTTTCAAATGTAGTCTTTGATTCAGACCATGTCTACTTTACTGATAAGAATAGCCAAACCCTTGGAGCATTAAATCGCTATACCCATAAATTAGACTGGATTTACAAGCTACCGCAGGAGAGACTTAGTAAGTCAGAGCAACCGAGATATGGAAGGGGATTGAAGCTAAAAGATAACATTTTTTATGTTCTCGACAATAAGAATACCTTGCACATTTTCGATAAGGAGGTTGAATCAGTTTAACGAGGAGAAGATTTAGACTGCTTCCTGAGTGCCTTTAGTCATAAAAAAATCAACCTACTGCAAAGGAGCGGCCCGCCAAGTCGGCTTGGCGCATCACAGCCACTCCTTTGCCCAAACACAAGTATGATGAAATACACGATTACTACCGTCCTCTTTGTAGCCCTGCTCAGTGCGCTGCAGGCACAGATAAGGATTGAGCTCAATCCCGAGCTGGGTGATTGCTTCTGCGAAGGCACCCCACAGCAGCCTTTTATGGTCACGGCTGAGGGCAGTGCCGGTCCTTTCACCTATGAGTGGTCGAGCCCCAATGGTTATTCCTCCACAGCAAAAGAGCCGGACGATATTGTGCTGGCAGGCGAGTATACGCTTGAGGTTTATAATGCTTATGCTTGTTCTTTTACGTATAGTGTGGTATTGGAGGCCTGCCCCGGCCCCACCTTCCAATTCGATATCGACCCCCCTTCTGATTGCGGAGTAGACGACGGCCATATAAATCTTACCCTTACCGGGGGCACAGCGCCATTCACCTACCAATGGTATGTCAATGGCAGCCCTTCTGTGACTTCGGAGTATTTTGAGGATGCGGAAGAAGGGC
>NZ_JAVJSK010000154.1:0-55827 GCF_040219495.1 Phaeodactylibacter sp.
TAACCTGCCATGCTTGGTATTTACAGAAAACCTGGGGCGCAAAGCACAAAATGCCGCTGCGTTTTTACGCATGGTATCTTATCGTCATACTAACCCAAAATGTGTTTTCGGTCAGCCTGTAAGGCTAAACTCCGGTTTTCGTGCCTCGTCTAACCAAAAAATTGTTAGTTTTCGACTAGAAGACAAAAGTCCCAACACGCTCTAAGTGTGCGAATCAGGCAGGGGCACAAAATCACCCTACCTGAGCCAGCTTCAGCGTCATACCCAAATGCTCGCCCCTTGAAAATCAACATTTGGAAATATTTTGACCATTTTGCTAGAGCATATTTCCGGAATAATTCGTATGTTGCGCCTTAGTATTAGATACAAAGTAGCTCAAAATAGAAATACCTGTCCTCTAATGACAGCGGTTATTCCCGCTGTGGTTTGGGCTTTACCTCAATTATCGCGAGTATTGGAATGAGTACCTCATTGAGGCTCATTTGTCATGCACCTTGGTAGGGCAACTGCCCCCTAAGAGCATGTTTGGAGTGGTTTCGTTATGAAAATCAAGGATTTATGGTTCTGGCAAAGTCACTAAATTTGAGTTTAGCGGGCTAAATGAAAAATTAGTGAGGAAGTCAGAGCTTGCCCCGCATTTCTGCGGGGTTCATAAAGCGTTGATTTGTAATAGCAACATGCTCTAAACCTCTTTAGAGTGGTTTTGTTAGGTTGCGCGGCTCAATCACGGGGCTTTACCTGCAAGGTGTAGCCTGACGGGTTGTATGTTCTTAATTTACAAACATGAGCAACCGCTGAACCTATTTTCCTGTCTATGCATTTTCTGACTTAAGCCTATGACAAAAACGGCATAGGCTACTATCAACTTTCTATCAATAAAACTTTGAGAAATTATGAAATCAATTTTTACAAGCATTGCACTCTTCCTTTTTTCAATGCCACTCCTGACCGCGCAGAACAACGTCACTGTTGATGCTAACGCCCCTTGGATTGCTTTTATGAATGTGTTTTTCCTGGATGGCAATTATGATTTTGGCAATGCCTGGGGAATCCCTGACGTAAAAACGGTCTTGGACACGGATGCCAATACTATAATTTTGCAGCCCAATTTCAATACCTATGCCGATAATCCGAATGATCCAAACTGGGTCAATCAGACCACGGGAGAAGGCAACAAAGTCATGGAAGCTTCTTCTTTCATAGAGCCGGGTGCGACCTTCAATGGTAATGATCTTACTTTTTCGGGCACGGTGCAGTCTTACACCTTAGATGAAGGCTACGAAGTTAAGTACTTCATTAAAGCCCTTGATCCTGACAATGGCTTCGCAAACGCCCTGGGAGATGCCTTTATTTTAGACCTCCCCGAGAGTGGTCCGTTTTCAGTGACGGTAACGGCAGACCAACTCCCTGCCGGCCTGCTTATTCAGTACGGCTTTAGTGTTACCGGCAGAAATGCCAACCCTGCTAATGAAGCGGCACTTGGAAGTGTGGTCATAGGAGCACAAATGGTATCAGTAAATGACCTGAATACCCTGCAGGCTCCGGTTAGTGTTTACCCCAACCCTACTGATGACATGTTATTCATCAAGACCGACGCTCAGGTAGAGTCCTTTGAGATTACAACTCTTTTGGGACAGACTGTACTAAACGGTAATGCGGATAACCGGGTAGATGTATCAAGCTTAACAACAGGCACCTACTTCATTACCATCCACGCAGTGGAAGGTAGCAAGGTGCTGAAGTTCATCAAGAACTAATCAAAGCTTTCCCTTAGAGCTTGTTTGGAGCGGTTTCGTCATGAAAATCAAGGATTTATGGTTCTGGCGAAGTCACTAAATTTGAGTTTAGCGGGCTAAACGAAAATTTAGTGAGGAAGTCAGAGCTTGCCCCGCATTTCTGCGGGGTTCATAAAGCGTTGATTTGCAACAGGAACGAGCTCCAAACATGTTCTTAGCAATCTGCGATTAAGAGCACATTGCTCGGCACACAAAAATGCCGTTTCCGATTTCCTTCGGAAGCGGCGTTTTTATTTGCCTATACTCCGGGCAATATCAGATATTCCTTTTAGAGCGTGTATTAGGGCCAAAATAATTCTCCTCTTTTGTCAAAGATTGAGCAATCAATCGTTATTACCCGCGCTGCAAAAACCAAAGAATCTTTTGTTCGTTTTCTCAGCATCAGTGCAGCTCGCCTGACCTGTCTCATGGGTTTTGCTAACCTCAAATGGCTGTAAGCCTGAAAGTTGTGCAAACCCATAAGCTTAACAGTTGAAAAGCGTGCCACCTTATTTCGAACCAGTCGCGATAGTGTGGCTCTTAAAAAAACCGAAACACCTTTTAATGGAATTTATTAAACAAACCCTGGCATGAAAAATTTCTTTCTATTCCTCGCAATGTCATTCTCCCTGACATTATCTGCACAAACCACTTACAATGCACCTGAATTCGGAGACTTGGAAATCAATGATTGTAATGGCATTCTCTACGACTCCGGTGGCCCCAATGCGCCTTACACCGATGATAATGAAGCCTACATTTACATCAATGGAACCTCCGGTGAGGCGCTGTCCCTTACTTTTACTCAATTTGATGTAGAGGATCACTTTGACTTTCTTACCATCTACGATGGCCCTTCGACGAACAGCCCTTTGGTGGGCACCTATACCGGTTTGAATCTACCCAACAACGGTAACCCTATATTGCTTTCGGGCACCAGCTGCCTGCTGGTATTCACCAGTGATTTCACCATTACCGGCGCAGGGTTTGCTATGAATTTCGACTGCATCGACTTTACGGAGCCTCCTGTGGCAGCGGCGGCCTTCCCTGCCCTGAGTTGTACAGGCACCGTCGCCTTTGCGGATGCCTCTACCTTTTTCCCGACCAGTTGGACATGGGACTTTGGGGATGGCAACACCTCCACCGAGCAGAACCCCATCCATACTTACGATGAGCCCGGCACCTATGATGTGCAGCTGGAGGTTTGTAATGAAAACGGCTGCGATACCTTCTCTGCCAGTCAGGCGATCACCTTTGACCCGGAAAGCTTTGCCTGCACCAATGGTATCAATATGCCCAACCACGGACTGGAAACTACTACGCTTTGTAATGGCGTTTTGTACGACGATGGCGGCCCCGATGGCAACTACACCGAAGGCAGCAGCGGGCAGTTCCTGATTGCACCTCCGGGAGCAACGAGCATAACAGTTACCTTTACGGCCTTTGACCTGGGCACTGCAGCTACCAATAATGATCAGTTGTCTTTGTTTGCAGTGAATAACGGCACCTACACGCCCCTTGCTACCTACTTAGGCGACAACCTGCCCAACAACGGGCAGCCCATTACTTTTCAGACCCAGGCGCTGGCGCTGTTCTTTTTTGCCGATCACCAAGGTAACTTCCCGGGATTTGAAATGATCTGGGAAGCCAATGGCATTGCCAATCCGCCTGTGGCTTCCTTTACAGCGGATGCCACAGATGTACCGTTTGGCACAGCCATTCAGTTTACCGACAGCAGTACCGAAAACCCCGGTGCCTGGTCCTGGGATTTTGGAGATGGTAATACCTCGAACGAGCAAAACCCCAGCTACACTTACACCGAAGCGGGTACCTACAGCGTCGTCCTAACCGTAACCAACTGCAACGGCTCCGACACAAGCGTGCCCCTGGAAATCACTGTACAGGAGCCGCCCGCCCTGACCTTTGACCCGGATAGCTTCCTCATTGAGTTGGAGGCGGGCAGCAGTACCACCGAAATGCTCAACCTCTGTAATGTGGGGCAAGGTGACTTGGTTGCCGCATTGAGCAGTCAGAGTGAGGACAACCAAACGGGCTACGTCTTGGATTTTACCACCTCTGCGACGGGGGGAGGATTCAGCTGGCAGCTATTTGATGAAAATAACGTCGTGGTCGCCGAAAACAGCCAGACCTACGCGGCTAATTCCACCTACAGCGAAACCATCAGTGGTCTAGATGCTGGTGTTTTTTATTATTTCGGGATTACGGGAGTACCCGAAGACGTGATCGCTTTCCAATCATTTACGCTTAGCGATTTGGGAACGGGTACTGTTTGGTTCTCTGGTTTTATAGAGTTTGTCCCCGACCAATTGTACTACTTCCCCTCGCTTACTACAGGTACTGGTGGTAGTCCGGAATGGCTGTCACTTGGCGAAATCAGCAATCCGCTCGCGGCAACTGCCTGCGAAGAGGTAATGATCACCTTCGATGCGACGGAACTGACGGAAGGCACCTACGAAGGTTCGATTACTATTACGACCAATGATCCTAATAACCCTACCGTAACGATCCCGGTGACGCTGATTGTAAACGGGACGCCGGAGCTGAGCATTTCCACCAATGACCTCGACTTCGGGGAAGTACAAATAGGTGCTACTGCTACCCTTAGCTTTTCTTTAGAGAATACAGGTACCGCCCCCACTGAAGTAAGTGGGTTAGAGGCTACCCTGGCTGGCTTTGAAGTAGAGAGCCCTGGCAGTCTTACCCTGGCCCCGTTTGCGGCACAAACCATTAGCGTTTCCTTCACCCCAGGCGATCTGGGGGCATTCGCCGAAACCCTGACACTCGTCAATAACGCTGGTGATGACCTTTTGGTCAACCTTACGGGTACGGGTATTGCCGCACCCAGCCTCACGGTTAATCCGACGGAGTTTATCGTTGAACTCATCGAGGGGCAGGATACCATCCTGACAGTGGATGTTGGCAATATTGGGGAAGCACCGCTTGATTTCACGGTGAATTCGCTCTCCAACAGCACTGGTTTTGTCTTCAATTTCACGACCGACGACTGGGGCGAGGAGTTCTCCTGGGATCTGCTCAACAGCAACAACACAGTCGTGCAAAGCTCACAGGGGACCACTTACCAATCGAATACCGACTATAGCATCGAGCTTTTGGGGCTATCGACAGATGAGGCCTACACACTGCAGTTGTTTGATAGCTGGGGGGATGGTGCCCTGCCCAATTATACGGTGGTGGATGTATCATCCGGTACGGTTGTGGCTGAAGGGGCCTTTGTTGGCAATATTTTCGAGGATGCGGTTGCGCTTGGCAGCCCCGGTGAGACGGCATTTGCCGACATTTCGCCGGCAAACGGCACGGTGGGCCTCAACGACAGCACCCCGCTTCTGATCAACCTGGACGCTACCGGCTTGGCGACCGGTGTCTACAATCTGGTTTATGAGCTGGAGACCAATGACCCATTGCAGCCGCTGGTTCCCATAAATGTGACGCTCTTTGTCATTGCCCCGGTGATTGCGGGGGTGGAAGCCCCTGATTTTATCTGTGGCACCCTACCTGTTCAATTCACGGACGTCAGTACAAATGTGCCCACTAGCTGGAACTGGGACTTTGGTGACGGCACCACTTCCACTGAGCAAAACCCGGTGCACACCTATAGCGAAAGCGGTACCTACACCATTACCCTCGAAGCCTGCAATGTACTCGGCTGTGATGTGATAAACCTGCCTAATTTCCTTGAAGTAGACCTCGACTGCTACACCCAAAACATCCCACAGCATGGGAATGAAGTGGTCACCGTTTGCTCCGGCAACCTCTACGACTCAGGCGGCCCCAATGCACCTTATCTGGAAGGCAGCTTTGGCAGTGTAACCATTGCTCCGCCGGGAGCCACCTCGGTCAGTATTACCTTTAGCGAATTCAACTATCAGGAACATGCCGATTTTGTTTCTGTATATGATGGGCCACTCAACGGAGGGACTCTTCTGGGTACCTTTTCCGGCAATGAGCTGGCAGGCCAAACCCTGACCGCTGCGTCCGGCGTGCTTACGGTACAGGAACACACCGATCATTTTGTCAACCTAAGTGGTTTTTCAGCTACTTTCTCTTGCTCAGCGGCTCCACCTCAGCGGCCCAAGCCTCAGTTTTCCATTGCAGACACTCTTCTTTGTGCCAATGAGCCGGTGGTGTTTATTGATGAGAGCCTTCAGTTCCCCACTTCCTGGTTCTGGGAGTTTGGTGATGGCGGCACTTCCAACGAACAAAACCCTATCTACTTCTACCCTGCAGGAGGTACTTATACGGTGACCCTCACCGCCTGCAACGCTGAAGGCTGCAACACTATCGTTCAGAACATCACCCTTACGGTAGACCCCGACTGTATTATCGAAAACATGCCCGTGAATGGACAGCAGGTCATCACCGGTTGTTTCGGAAGCCTGTACGACTCTGGCGGAGCAGATGGCAACTATGTAAACGACAATACCAGTGTGACGACCATCTACAGCCCGGTCGGGCCGATTACCCTCGAATTTGAATCCTTCAATTTTGAGAATGATTTTGACGGGGTGGCGATTTTTGATGGTGCTACTTTAGAGGCGCCTATTTTAGATTTCTTCACCGGCAATGAAATACCAGCGCCCATTACCTCTACAGGTTCCGTGATCACCATAGTTGAGATTAGCGACTTCATCAACAATGAAAGCGGCTTTCAGATCAACTACAGTTGCCAGGGCAGCTTAAACCTGTCGGGTTCCCGGATTACAGTGGCTAATGCAGAAATGTGTGACGGTATTCGCTCGTTTGGGGTCAATACCAATACCGATGTAAATAGCTGGAGCTGGGACTTTGGAGATGGGCACACCTCTACAGCGGCCAATCCGGAACATACGCTGGACCATAATGGCATCCACAACATCGAGGTGACAATTTGTAATGACGAGGGCTGCGAAACACTGGAGACCATGATCTACTCCAACAAGCTCACACCAGAAATATCGGCACCAGATACAGTAGCGATGGGCCAGGAAGTGCACCTACATGGGCTTACTGAAGAAGCTACCCATTGGTCCTGGGATTTCGGGAATGGCGAAACCGCCGATCACGCTACGCCGGTAACCACTTACACCACAGCTGGCTGGCACGATATTCATGTGCACCTGATCAATATGGATGTACATGAGACTTGTGATGCCAACCATACCCATTCCATTTATGTAGATGAAAATCTGACCAACACCAGAAATGCCACGGTACAAGATTTCACGGTATTCCCTAACCCTACCACCGGGCAGCTCAATATTCGTGGCCTGGAGGCGCTGGGAGATGGCTATGAAATCCGTATCCACTCTGCAATCGGGCAATTGGTGAAAGCGCAGCCTTTAACACCGGCGCTATCCATAGCGGAGCTTCCTTCCGGCATCTATGTCCTGGAAGTCGTCAGCGGTCAGGAAGTGATTGGCCGGCAGAAGGTGATCAAGGAATAAAAGGGAAGAGATCAAAACAGGCTTGAGAAGAGACAGCATCCTTGTTGGATGCTGTCTTTTTTTAGCTCCTCTTTTAAAGCTCTTACCAGTACCTCCCTGATGACAATCAGCATAAATGGCGAGGCGATTGTGGCTCACCCCTATACGCTCTATTCATTGAACAAATCCAAATATGCTTTAAAGGCGTACATTTTGGCCCGCCTGCCATGCGGCAGCTGGACAAGTATACCTGCTTCTTCCAGGTCCGATATCAGCTTATAAGCACTTACTTTTGACTTGCCGATAATCTCTGCAATTTGGTCTGCATCGGTGACAGGACGTTTAAAGAGCTGCTCCAGGACCTGCTTCGCGCCCTTCGAACGCCCTCCCAGGCTCTCGAGGCGTTCGTCCATTGCTCTTTGCAACCGAAGGATGCCATCGAAGGTTTTTATACCACGCTTGGCAGTTTCGATCACACCGGTCAGGAAAAACTTGTACCACTGATTGATGTCATTGTGTGTCCGGACCCGTGTGAGGTTATCGTAGTACAACAAGCGATGCCGTTCGAAGAAGTCTGACAGGTATAGGATAGGTTTATGTAATATCCCCTTACTTACAAGATAAAGCGTAATCAACAGGCGGCCAACTCTGCCATTCCCATCGAGAAACGGATGAATCGTTTCGAACTGATAGTGAATGAGTGCAATTTTAATAAGATCAGGGATCGGAGCTAGTTCATCATTGGCAAACTTTTCAAGATCACTCATTAGTTCAGGAATGTAAGTATGGGGAGGTGGCACGAAGGTGGCATCATCCAAGGTTGCCCCACCAATCCAGTTTTGACTGGTACGAAAGGTACCGGGCATTTTTTTACTTCCTCTGACACCTTGCATAAGCGTTCTGTGGACCTCTCTTATTAATCGGCTGGAAAAAGGCAGCTCTTGAAGCAAGTCGACCGCAAGATTCATCGCCTTTATGTAATTTTGAACTTCTTCCCAGTCATCTTTAAGACCGGGAGAAACATCCGATTTTTTCATAAAAGCCTCCTCAATGTTCGTTTGCGTGCCCTCTATGCGCGAAGACTGAGTGGCTTCCTTGGCAATGTGCATGCTTATGTAAAGGTCAATATCAACATAAGCTGAATACATGTCCAGTCTGCCGAGGTGGCGGTCAGCTTTACTCAGCAGCTGTATCACCTCCATATCTGCTATCTCCCAATTTGTGAATATAGGCTTGGGGATGAAGGCTTTGTAGTACCCCTGATTGACATAGTGCCCTGCTTGGAAATCTTTCATGTAGCTTAAAACGTCAAACTCTTTAATTAAGTTTCCAGGCCAAAAACTTAACTCGACAAGATTTCAGTTAATAAAAATGCCCTAAAGCTTAACTTAACGAGGGTTTAATTAAGGAAAATACCTCAAAACTTAACTAAAGTCCTTTTTAGTTAAGCTCTGGGCGGGCAGCTCTCTCCTGCCTATACCGCTCGAGACAGGAAAGACACCCCAGTCAGTTCCTCCGAAGCCACCCACAGAGCAGACCAGTCGGCCGGCTGCCCAATGGAAGGAGGAAGGTCGACGAGTTTGGGCGGGCCAGCGATTTCCCCCCACTTGCCGGGACCGTAGTAATGATCGGGCTCTACGGTCTCTCCGACAGCAGCGTAGAGTTGAGGGCGGGCATTTTGATCGGGGGTGGGCAGCAGAGGCAGGAGTACCTTTTCGGCGATGAACTGGAACACGGCGTTGCTCTCCACATTGCGCCCCAGATTAGTGGAAGCACCGCCCGGATGGGCTGCCACGGCGATGGTCTGACCTTCCGGAAGGCGGCGGTTGAGCTCCAGGGTGAACATCAGGTTCGCCAGCTTGCTTTGCCCGTAGGCTTTCCAGGGCTGATAGTTGCTTGGATCCTTGAAAGAAGAGATATCCATCTGACCATTACGGGCCGCCAAACTAGAGACATTGACGATGCGGCTGCCAGGAGTGTCTAGCAAAACTGGTAGCAGGTGGCCCGTCAGCGCAAAATGCCCCAGGTGGTTAACACCAATTTGCTTTTCAAAGCCATCCTCAGTAGTGCCGTAGGGCGTGGCCATGATGCCGGCATTATTCATTAGGACATCCAGCTGCTCGTATTTTGCTTTGAAGTTTTCGGCGAAAGCCTGTACCGACGCTAGGCTGCCCAGGTCCAGCACCATGAGGCGGGCAGGTGTAGTTTGTACTGCTTCCACCTCCTTCAGGGCGGCAGTGCCCCGCTCTTCCGACCGGCAGCCCAGAATAACTTCTGCACCATTTTGAGCCAGGGCTTTAGCAGAAGCCAGACCCAGGCCACTGTTGGCTCCGGTAATGATGATGACTTTGCCTTTAAGGCTGGGTATGTCGTCGGGTGTCCAGTTCTTTTTCATAGCTTAAGATTTACTGCTTAAAGCGCCGTATCAGATTTTTGTTGACTGGTACGGGTAATTAATTGCTCCGCCAGTAGTCTTCCCGTTTTTATTCGTATTTTTTCGTTCAAAAAATGCCACCCTGCCTTAACTGCCAGCAGCCGGTTATAGAAACCGGGCACTTTTGCCACCACTGTGGTGCCAGAATTGTCCGGAGAAGACTAACCCTTTGGGGGTTTTTCGCCCAGCTCAGCCAAACGGTTTTCAATACAGATTCTAGTATATGGCGAACACTAGCGCACCTGTGCTATGTGCCGGGAAGGGTGTGCCGGAGCTACATTGAAGGCGTCCGGAAGCGCTACCTCAGGCCGATGGCTTATCTGTTTTTTGTTGCCAGCCTTTATGGTGTGATGATCCTACTGTCAGATGGAGAAGTCCGCTATTTCCATGAGGATTTTGCGCTGGGATTTACCTCCTACAACGAAGCCTCCGAACTGTCAGAAGAAGAGCGGACCCGGCAACTACGGCCTCTGGCACTAACGTTCATCCTACTATCCATCCCGATTTTGTCCCTCATCAGCCGCCTGATCTACCGGCGGGCGGGATTCAATTTTGCAGAGCATCTGGTCATCTATGCCTACTACATGGGGCAATTGTTACTACTCAATTTGATGTTTTACCTGGTCATATTGCTCTTCCCACTCCTTGAAGGCAGCAGCATTTTCAATAATATATTCGGCCTGTTTTTCCTGGGCTATGCCTGGGTATTGCAAATACAGACTTTCCAGTTGCAGGGCGTATGGAAAGGGCTTAGCCCGCTGTTTTTCGTTTTGATCATGGTTTTCGTTACAGGCCTTATGTACGGGCTGAGCGCTGAGTTTCTAATCGAACAAGGTATAGAAGTACAGTAGTTTATAGTCATTTCAAACGAGCAAGGTCAAGCCCCCCGGGTACCATCTGGCAACTCTTCGGTTTTTTTGCGGATTTGGTTATCAGCAGAAGTGCTCCTCCAAACATGCTCTTAGATTATGATCACTTATGATGCTAACCCTATACAACTTTCACCACAAACATCACCCCTCCACCGGGCGGATCAGCCCCTCCTGAACGGTAGATGCCACTAGCACGCCTTCCTGATTAAAAATGCTCCCCCGCGTGAAGCCCCGCGCATTAGAACCGCTCGGGCTGTCGATGGCATAGAGCAGCCACTCATCGGCACGGAAAGGGCGATGGAACCACATCGCATGGTCGAGGCTCGCCATCTGAATCTTGGTTTTAGCTATCTGATCACCGTGGGGCAAAAGCGCGGTAGTGAGCAGGTTGTAATCGGAGGCATAGGCCAGTACCGCCTGATGAGCCGTGACCTGATCAGGCATAGCCCCTTTCGACTTCATCCACACGTGGCGGATAGGCTGCTGCTTGCCGCTCAGCATCGGGTGCACCCGTTCCACCGGGCGAAACTCTATCGGGTGGGCAATTTCAAGGAATTTGCGGATACCCTCCGGCAGGCGGTCGCCCATCTGCTCCAGCAAATCATCCCAGTTCATCAGCGCGTCCGGTGGTTGAACATTGGGCATACTGATCTGATGGTCGAACCCTTCCTGCTGCTTTTGGAAGGAAGCCGACATATTGAAGATCGCGCGCCCCTTCTGTATGGCTTTGACACGGCGGGTGGTAAAGCTCCCTCCATCCCGGATGCGGTCCACTTCAAAGATAATTGGCTGGGCTACATCACCGGGCAGGATGAAGTACGCGTGCAGGGAGTGCACAAAGCGGTCTTCCGGTACGGTACGCATGGCCGACTGTAGGGCCTGCGCGAGTACCTGCCCGCCAAACACCCGCTTGCTGCCGATACTGGCACTTTGGCCACGAAAGATATGCTCTTCGATAGGTTCCAGGTCGAGTAGTTGGAGGAGGGCTTGGATGTCTTTCATAGAGTGGTTCCTTTTTTGCAAAGATAAAAGGCTAATCTTTTTTGTCCTTACTTATGCTTCGCATAGCACTTCAAATTCTTCCCCCGGATAATTCCCCACCTAGGAAAAAAGCTCTATTTTACCTCGGACAACAAACTGCAGACACCACTGACCATGGGAAAAAGGACGCCAAAGCGCCAAACCAAAAGCCAGCCTGCCGCTGCCCTGAAAGGGTATCCGGCCTGGTTTACCAATCCAAAACTCCACCTTTGGGGCTTGTTTGCCCTGAGCTTTTTGCTGTATGCCAATACCCTTGGGCACGATTATGCCCTGGACGATGCTATCGTTATTTACGATAATATGTTCGTCAAGGAGGGCATCAGCGGCATACCGGGCATACTGAGCAAAGATACTTTCTTTGGCTTCTTCAAGGAGGAAGGCAAAGCGGCGCTAGTGGCAGGTGGTCGCTACCGGCCGCTATCGCTAATCCTCTTTGCGATTGAGGTGCAGTTTTTTGGCGAGAACCCTCTCATCGGGCACCTGTTCAACGGGCTCTACTACGGCGCGACTACTGTGCTGTTGTATTTGGTGCTCCTGCAGCTGTTCCGCCCGCAGCAGGCTCAGGTGAAGGCTTATTTTATAGCCATTGCCGGCAGTTTACTGTTTGCCGCCCACCCCATACATACCGAGGTGGTGGCGAATGTCAAAGGCCGGGACGAGATCCTCACGCTCCTGGGTAGCCTGGTCGCACTCTACCTGTCGTTGCGGGCTTTTCAAGACAAAAAACCGCTCTACAACCTACTGGCAGGGCTAGCGTTTTTCCTGGCACTGATGGCCAAGGAGAATGCCATTATGTTCCTGTTCGTTGCCCCCCTGGCGTACTACTTTTTCACTTCGGCGAAGACTGGCAACATCGTTAAACAAGCATTGCCCTTTGCGCTTGCCGCCGGGGCATTTCTTGCCATCCGCTTTTCCGTGCTGGGCTTTGGGCTGAGCGATCCGCCCATGGAGATGATGAACAATCCTTTTGTGAAGGTACAGGGCAATGGCTATGTGGCTTTCACCGCGCAGGAGCGCTTCGCTACCGTGATGTACTCCCTTGGCAGGTACCTGCAGCTGTTGTTTGTGCCGGTCACGCTCACCCACGATTATTACCCCCGGGCCATCGGTGTGATGACCTTCTCAGACTGGAGAGCGGTACTCAGCCTCGTGCTCTACCTGGCGCTGGGCGCTTATGCTGTATGGCGGCTGCCCAAACGCGACCCGATGAGCTTCGCCATCCTCTTTTACCTGATTACGCTGGCCATCGTCTCCAACCTGTTTTTCCCGGTAGGTACGCATATGGCGGAGCGCCTGTTGTTCATGCCTTCGGTGGGCTTCAGTCTGGCACTGGCGCTGCTGGGCTACCGTTGGGCCGTGCGGGGTGCGCCTGCCGGCAAAATCCCTGCCTACCGCCGGTTCAAGCCGGTACTTGGAGTGGTGGTGGCCCTTGCTTTGCTATTCAGCGTAAGGACTATCGTACGCAACCCGGCATGGGCGGACAACTACACCTTATTCACTACTGATATTGAGCACTCTCCCAATAGCGCCAAACTCCGGAATGCAGTAGGGGGCGAACTCGTCACACAATCCGTAAAGCCGGAAAATGCCACCCGAAAAGAAGCGATGCTGCGCGAAGCTATCGGCCATCTGGAAGAGGCGGTGCGCATCCATCCGAACTACAAAAATGCGTACCTCCTCATGGCCAATGCCTACAATTATCTGCAGGCCTATGACCAATCGATTGCGGCTTACCAAAACGCCCTGTCCATTGACCCCAACTACCAGGATGCCCGCCGCAACCTGGGCATCACCTACAAAGATGCCGGCAAATACTACGGTGAGCAGCTGGGGCAGGTAGACAAAGCCATCAGTTACCTGAATAAAGCCTACGAAATCATGCCAGAGGAGTACGAAGTCATCCGCCTGTTGGGCGTGGCGTACGGCATACGGGGCAACACCCCCAAAGCCATTGAATACTTCACAAAAGCGACCGAAGTAGCCCCCCAAAACCCTAGTGCCTGGTTTGACCTGGGCACCGCCTATTACAACGCCGGCAATCAACAGCTCGGGCAGCAATACCGGAACAAAGCACTTGAACTTGACCCCAGCTTCCTCGAAAAAATGCAGTCAAATAATTAATACAATGACCCGACAACTGACCTTATTCTGCCTGCTTTTGCTAGCTGGCCAGTTCCATGCACAAACCAACCCGGCTAGTGCCTGGGCCGACTCTGTCTACAACAATATGACCGAAACCGAGCGGCTGGGGCAGCTCTTTATGATACGCGCTCACTCCGACCTGGGGCCAGAGCACATACAATCCGTGGAAGCCCAAATCAAAAAATACAAAGTCGGGGGCTTGTGCTTCTTTCAGGGCACACCGGAACGGCAGGTGGAGCTCATCAATCAGTACCAGAAGATCGCCTCCCCAGTACCCTTAATGATTGCTATAGACGGCGAATGGGGCCTGGGCATGCGTATGAAATCCAGCACTATCAGCTTCCCCCGGCAGCTTACGTTGGGAGCCATTCAGGACAACAGCCTCATTTATCAGATGGGTACTGAAATTGCCCGGCAAATGAAACTCGCCGGAATCAATGTCAATTTCGCACCGGTAGCCGACGTCAACAACAACGCCGCCAACCCCGTGATCAACAACCGCTCCTTTGGAGAAGACAGGATGAATGTGGCAGCCAAAAGCTGGCGCTATGCACAGGGCATGGAGGACCATGGGGTCATGGCCTGCGCCAAACACTTTCCCGGGCACGGAGATACAGATGTGGACTCCCACTACGACCTCCCGGTCATCCGGCATGATTTCAGCCGGCTGGACAGCATCGAGCTCTTCCCTTTCCGCCAACTGGCGAAGCAGGGTATCGGCAGCATGATGGTCGCCCATCTGAATGTGCCCGCTCTGGACGAACGTAAAAACCGACCTACCACCCTCTCCTACAATACCATTACCAACCTGCTGATCGAAGGGCTGGAGTACGACGGGCTGATCTTCACCGATGCCCTGGAAATGAAGGGGGTGACCAAGCACTTTGAAAGCGGGGAAGTGGAAGCCGAAGCTCTTGTGGCAGGCAACGATATACTTCTGCTGCCGGAAGATATGGGCGCGGCTTTCCGGGAAATCCGCAACTACATTGAGTCCGGAAAGCTGAGCTGGGAAACGCTGGAGCCCCGGGTAAAAAAAGTGCTGCGCGCCAAATACAAATTAGGCCTGCGGAAGTTCGAGCCCCTGCGCACCGACAGCCTGCGGGAACGCCTGAACACTGACGATGCCTTGTTGCTCAAGCGCAAGCTGCTTGCCAATGCGATGACCCTGGTCCGCAACCCGAATGACCTGATCCCCTTCCGGCAACTGGAGGGCATCAAAATGGCGAGCCTGAGCATCAATGCCAGTAAAGCCACCCCGTTTCAAGACCGGCTGCAGGAGTACAAAAGGATGCCCGCTCTGCAATGCGGTCAGTCGCCATCAGAGCGCGAGCAAGACCGGATTATCGCTGAGTTGAGTAAGGCGGATGTGGCCATCGTCGGCCTGCACGGTATGAGCAGCAGTGCCTCCAAAAGCTTTGGTATTTCCGTAGCAGCCCGAAAAATGCTGCAGCAATTGCAGCAAAAGACCAAAGTCGTACTCGTTGTCTTCGGCAATCCCTACAGCCTCAAGTTTTTTGATGAGCAGGAATGGGTGCTGGAAGCCTACGAAGACAGCCCAATGATGCAAGACCTGGCTGCTGAAGCTCTATTCGGCGCACAGGCCATTAAAGGGCGGCTGCCCATTACAGCTTCGCCCAAAAGCCAGTTTGGCGATGGTGTCATTACGGGCAGACTGGCACGTTTTGGGTTTGCGCCCCCGGAAGCTGTAGGTATGGATGCTGCCACCCTCGCCAAAATTGACGGGATTGCCAACGATGCTATCGAAGCAGGCGCCACACCGGGCTGTGTCATTCTCGTCGCTAAAGACCAGCAAATCATCTACAAAAAAGCATTCGGCCACCACACGTACTCAGAAGCGCAGCCTGTACATCCGGACGACCTCTACGACCTTGCTTCGGTCACAAAAGTAGCCGCTTCCACCCTGGCCGTCATGTGGCTGCAGGAACATGGGCAAATCCACCTGGACACGCCCATAGTCCGCTACCTGCCGGAATTGGAAGGCACCAACAAAGCCCCCCTTTGCCTAAGAGATATCATGGCGCACCGGGCGGGGCTCAAAGACTGGATTCCTTTCTACAAACAAACCCTGGTACACACCCGTAAGCGGCTCCTGCACAGCAAAGACTATTACCGCAAAAGCCCTGCTCCCGGATACGAGGTAGAGGTAGCGCCGGACCTGTACCTGCGTGATGATTTCAGTACAGCGCTCTTCCAGCAAATCTACGATTCAGAAGTACAGGAAAACCCTGGGTATAAATACAGTGATTTGGGGTTTTACCTAATCGCTAGAATAGTAGACCGCCTCACCGGTATGCCGATGAATGAATTCACTCGCCGCCTGTTCTATAAGCCAATGGGGCTGCAGACGGCGACCTACCGCCCTCTCGAATATTTTGTACCGATGGATATTGCGCCTACAGAGATTGACAATTACTTCCGTAAGCAAGCGCTGAGGGGCTATGTGCATGACATGGGGGCTGCGATGCTGGGCGGGGTCAGTGGGCATGCCGGGCTTTTTTCCAACGCTCAGGACCTTGGCGCAATCATGCAGATGCTGCTCAATGGCGGGCTTTACAGCGATCAGCAACTCCTGGAGCCTGCAACCATACAGGCTTTTACCCAACGGCATCCGGAGTCTACCCGGCGGGGTATTGGTTTTGACATGCGGCAACTCGACCCCAGCAAATGGATCAACCTACCTGCTGATGCCTCTGATGCCGCTTTCGGCCATACCGGATTCACCGGCACCTGTGCGTGGGCTGACCCTGAAGAAAACCTGGTATTCGTCTTCCTATCCAACCGTAGCTTCCCCGATATGAACAACTACCGGCTCAATAAAATGCGGGTGCGGCACCGGATCCTCAGCACCGTTTACGAAGCCATTGAGCAGTACCAATACGTTACTGATGCAAGCCCGAGACCTGCATCAGGCATAGTGTTGCGGTAGAGCAGCAGCACTACCCTACCGCGACATATCTTACTGCCTAATCAAACGGCGGACAAGAGCCTGTTTGCCATTACTCACTCTGACCAGGTAGAGCCCACCGGGCTGAGCGGAGAGGTCTAAGGGCAAGCGCACGGCAGCGCCACTCAACTGTACCGATTGTGCATACAGCAGCTGTCCCTGAGCGGATATCACTTCCACCTGATAGGTGCCTGCCGTGGCTTCGCTAATCTGTAACGTAGCCTCCTCCTTCGCCGGGTTGGGAAAGACCTGTACTTCTGCATTGAGCACTGACGGGCCGGCTGTGCTGCTCGTCATATCCTCCGTAAGGACAACCGGAGTATCCAGGGAAGCCACGCCATCACCAGAAGAACCACCCGCACTATTCGAAGCCAACACAGAGCTGTAGAACCGCACATCACCGGTAC
The DNA here is from genome assembly GCF_040219495.1 of Phaeodactylibacter sp. Lineage (GTDB taxonomy): Bacteria > Bacteroidota > Bacteroidia > Chitinophagales > Saprospiraceae > Phaeodactylibacter. Next base: position 17,078 of record NZ_JAVJSK010000154.1, read on the forward strand.
CCGCTTCCGGAGCGATCCACTCCACTTCGAAGGCGCTGTTTGGGCTGCGCTGACTGTGCTCGGGGTACTCCCGTCCGTTGACGATTGTAATCTGAGTACCGGAAGGCGGGTTCTGAAAATCCCCTCCCTGTGCGTTATTTTCGCCGGTCAGGGCCACAGCTTGAAAGCCGAAGGCTGCGGGGTTTCCGGAAAAGCCAGCGGAAACGCGCATGGTGTAGACTTCGCCCGGGGTATAGGCCGCAACGGCTTCCCCGTCTTTCAGCACCTGCAGCTCTATGGTAGGCGAGAAATTATTGCCCCCGTGGCAAGCCCCGCAGGTCGCACTGCTCAACGGTGAACCGGTCCGGTCCTGCCCTTGTGCAGCGCCTGCGCCGGAGCTGTTGTTTAGAAACAGGAATGCGCCGCCGGCCAGCGCAAAAAGAGTGTAGAGTAACCTTAACTTCATCTTTGTTGGTTTTGAGTCTAACAGATGCAAGTTAAGACAGGGGTAGTTCAAAAAGGTTTAGAGTTGCATTTGCTTCGAGCGTGTTATTCGTTGTAGAGGTCGGGTTGACGACGGTAGCCATAGCTTTGTTCGGGATTTTTGCCCAGGGTGCCGATGAAAAAGCTATCGATTTCCTCAAAATCAAGCGTTGGGTTGCCCGTAGGGTAAAAGGGGGCACTAATGGTGATCCGTTTATTCGCCCAGTCAAAGCGGGCCATGATGATGGGCACTTTGGCGCCAAGCGCGATGTAATAAAAGCCGGTTTTTAGTTTTTCCACCCGCCGCCGCGTCCCTTCAGGAGCAATACAAATGGCGAATGTTTCTTTTTGGTTGAAGAGATCAGTTACGGCATCCACGTAGCCTGTACTCCGGCTCCGGTCTACCGGATAACCGCCAAGCCAGCGAAACAGGCAGCCGAGCGGCGAGCGGAACAGGCTTGCCTTGCCTACATACCGGATGTCTAAACCCAAAGCTGCCCGTGCTAACAGGCCTACCGGGAAGTCCCAGTTGGAAGTATGCGGAACGGCGATAAGCAAATACTTGGCTGGCAGGGCCTCATACTCGGTGATGATGCGCCAGCCCAGGCAGCGCAGCAGAGTTTTACTGATATACCTTCCCATGTTTTTTAGTCGCTGTTGCAGCAACTAAAATAATCAAATTTGGAAAATGCAACTTCCCCGCTTTGCTTTGCGTAAGAAGAACGGGGCTAAGAATGACTTGCGCTGGCTGAAACTGACCTTTTGACTATCGCAATGCTACGAAATAGACGTGAAGCGAAATTTTCAGAGAAGTTTGAAGATAAAAACAATGCCAACGGCAACACTTGGCAAAAAAACGTAATTTGCAGCCATTCCACCCGGAACCGATTAGCGTTTATGAATATAGGTTTTGTATAGGCAATGGATCAAGACTTTTCGCCAGATTAAAGAGCGCCCGGAACCTCGACTTCAGAAAGGGAGCCCTTTAATTCCCTTTCTTCGTGTAACTACGAAGGTGAGGACGTGATACAAAGCTGGCGAAAAAGATGATTCAGGGACATACAAAATTGGTGTTCATAAACGCTATTAAACACACGAACACCTTGAAGCGACTGATATCAACTTTTTTTTTCCTGGGCCTGACGTTGTGCCTAACTGCTCAGGAGCCTGCAGCCCCTCCCCCGGCGGAGCTCATCCTGTCCGTACCTGCCGGATTTTACCCACATGTGGTCACCGTGGATATCCAATGCCCCGGGGGGCAAGTTTACTTTACGCTTGATGGCACCGAGCCGACACCACAGTCCGAGCCGTACCAAAAACCGGTCACCATTCGGGAGACCACCGTGCTCAGGTTGCTCGCCACTTATCAGGATGAGCGGGCGGACCTGCGGGAAGGTCACACCTACTTCATTGGAGAACCGGAAACGGATTTTGCGGTGATCTCTATTGGCATTAACCCCACAACGCTTTTCCACCCTTTTCACGGGCTATTCATGCTGGGCGCGAATGCCGTAGATACGCTTTGGAAAAAGCCCGGTGCTAACTTTTGGAGCAAACGGGAGGTAACCTGCAACCTGGAGATTTTCGAAAGCGACGGGCAGTGTGTTTACCGCAGCCCTTCCGGCTTCCGGCTGTTTGGAGGTATGAGCCGGCTGTTCCCACAGAAATCCATTGCCCTGGTGGCACGCGATGAGTACGGAGAGCACCGTATCGACCATGAGATTTTTGGAAAGCCCGGCAAAAAAAAGTTTAAGTTCCTGGTCTTGCGCAATTCGGGTAGCGATTTTGGCAAAAGCCATTTTCGGGATGCCTTGATGACCAGTCTGGTGGAAGACTGGGACCTGGAGACACAGGACAACCGGCCTGCTCATGTCTACATCAACGGGCGATATTGGGGCATCTACAACATCCGGGAAAAAATCAACCGCTATTTTATTGACAGCCACTTTGAGGAAGTTGAAAACGACAGCGTAGACATCATGGAGCACCGCTATACGGTGAAAAAAGGCAGTGTCCGCCACTACCGTTCTCTGTTGCGCTACCTGGAACGCCACGATCTCAGCGAGCCGGAGCATTTTGGGCATGTCGCTGCTCAGATGGAAATAGACAACTTCCTGGACTACCAAATTGCCCAGATTTACTTTGACAATCAGGATGCAGGCGGCAATATCCGGTACTGGCGCCCACAGACGGAGCGCGGCCGTTGGCGGTGGATCCTTTACGATACCGACTGGGGTTTTGGTTTGCACGAGCCCAGTGCCTATGAACACAACAGCCTGGCTTTCCATACCGCCCCCAATGGCCCTGCCTGGCCCAATCCGCCCTGGAGCACCTTCATTTTGCGCAAGCTGCTGGAAAATGAGGACTGCCGCCGCCGTTTCGTCAACCGGTTTGCCGACCGCCTGAATACGTCCTTCCAACCCAAGCAGGTACTGGATAAAATCAACGTATTCCATGAGCGGCTGAAACCGGAAATACCAAGGCACCTGGAGCGCTGGAAACTCAGCCGGACCGACTGGAACTTTCATGTCAATGTGATGCGGACGTTTGCTCAGGAGCGGTCCCGGTTTGTCCGTATGCACCTGATGGAGCAATTCCAAACCGGCGCACAGCGACAGCTCACGATCGGGAGCACTAAAGGCGGCCAGGTCATCCTGAACGACAACCTGACGCTTACATCGGATACCCTTCAAGGTACCTACTTTGAGCGCTATCCGATAACGATGCGGGTCGTGGCGCACCATGGGTACCGGTTTTCGCATTGGGCAGGCGCACTGCAAGGAGAAGACCGCCGGGAACTCACCTTGCCGCTAACCCAGGAACATACGGAGCTCTATGCGGTCTTTGAGCCCTATCTGCACCCATTGGAAAGCAAACTGGTAATCAATGAAATTTCGCCTAAGAGCGGTGATGCCGGCGACTGGCTCGAGCTGTACAATGGCTCCGATGAGCGCCTCAACCTGGCCAAGTGGACGTTGAGCGACCTTAAGCACAACACCTTTACCTTTCCTGCCGTCACCATAGAGCCTAATGACTATCTGGTGATCGCGGAGGACTCTGCCAGCTTCCGGGCCAAGCACCCGAAAGCTTATAATGTGATAGGCGGCATGAATTTCGGATTAAACAAACGGCAGGAGTCGATTGCACTGTACTCCATCCTGGGGGCTATGGTCGATAGCATCAGCTACGAGGCACCACCCGTCGATTCTGCATTTGTGCTGAGCCTGCTCCTGCCCGACCTCAATAACGCAGACCCTCAGAACTGGGCTTTCCGCCCGGGCACCGGCACACCAAACGGAGCCAACCCTTACTACGTGGAAAGCAGGGTACGCGCCCAACAAACCCGGTGGATGCAGATTGGGCTGGCCAGTGGAGTATTAATCTTAAGCTTGTTGTTGCTGATCTTAAGACAACGAAAAACCCTCTAAAGCCACCATAGCAGCAGGAGCCCGATAAGCTTGCGCAAGGCGTTAAGGCCCGCCGAAGCTACATTCCGAACCGACTGATAGTTGATGCCCATCACCTCAGCAATGGTTTGGTAATCCATACCCTGGAAGTATTTGAGGTAGAGCACCTCCCGCTGCCGTTTACTAAGCTTATCCATAGCTTTCTGAAGCTGAGCACTCCGCAATTCCTGATTTTCCTCCCGGATCATCTCCATATCAATTGCGGTCACCGTTTTTTCCTCCATAATGCTTTCATCCAGCTCGCCGGTGATGCGGCGCAAGCGGGCATGCCGGCGGATGAGGTCCCGCCGCAACGCAACAAACAGGTAACGGCGAATGGAATCCGTAGGCCCTATCCCATCCCGACGGCGCCACAGCCCGATAAAGAGATCCTGTATCACGTCCTCTACTAACGCCTCATCATCAATAATGCGGCGGCCGTAGCGGAACAAATCCGCTACCTCCTGACGGTAGATGGTCTCCAATGCTGACTTGTTGCCCCTGCGCAGGGCATCCCAAAGCTGGATATCGCTCATGTGGGCTGTTATTTCTGCCTTAAAGATAGGTCTTAGACTGCAGAAGTTGAAGGAGGATTAATGTCGTAGTATAAATCCTTCACGCACAGGCCTAAATCCAACGAACGTTATTAGAGTATGTTTGGAGTAAACAATAGTTAGTTTTCGACTAGAAGACAAAAGTCCCACACGCTCTTAGTTTGCAATAGGAGCAAGCTCCAAACATGCTCTAAGATTAGCGCTAGTCGCACTAGCTGTGGCGGCAGCTCCATGAATTTGCGATTTGCAAACCCTGTAGGCTTTTCGGAATAATGGTACAAATGAACAGTTTTAACAATTATCGACTATTTTCGTTAACTGAAACATCAACGCTTCTTATCATGATCCGAATCGCTACTCACTACTGCTTTGGGCTGTTGCTGCTATCCGCCCTGCTTCCTTCCTGTCAGCCGGCTACCGCTTCTGAGCCAATCAAGGGTAATGCTCTTAACCTGGAGGAGATCACCATTCCCGAACTGCAATCAAAATATGAAGCCAGTGCTCTTTCCGCAGCAACGGTCGTACAGTACTACCTGGATCGTATTGCAGCCATCGACCAGTCTGGGCCCGGCCTGAAGTCCGTACTTACGGTCAATCCGGAGGCGCTGGACATCGCCCGGGGGCTGGATGAAGAACGAGCCAACAGTCAGGTACGTGGCCCCCTGCACGGCATTCCGGTACTCCTCAAAGACAATATCGATACGGGCGACCAAATGCCGACCACTGCAGGCAGCCGGGCGCTAGCGGGCTCCATTGCACCGGATGATGCAACAGTCGTGGCTAAACTACGGGAGGCGGGTGCCATCATTCTGGGCAAGACCAACCTGAGCGAGTGGGCCAACTTTCGGAGCACCCATTCCAGCAGTGGCTGGAGCGGCCTGGGCGGTCAAACCCACAACCCCTACCAGCTGGATTGCAACCCCTGCGGATCTAGCTCGGGTTCCGGCGTAGCAGTTGCGGCCAACCTGTGCATGCTGGCCCTGGGTACAGAGACCAACGGCTCCATCGTTTGCCCTTCTTCCGCCAATGGGATTGTGGGCATTAAGCCTACGGTCGGGCTGCTGAGCCGCGATGGTATCATCCCCATTTCCTTTACACAGGATACCCCCGGACCTATGGCTCGCACAGTAACCGATGCGGCTATTGCGCTGGGTATGATGACGGGCGTAGACGAAACGGATGCCAAAACAAGCGCCAGTGAAGGGTATTTCAAAACCGACTACACGCCCTACCTCGACAGTACAGCCCTGCAGGGCAAGCGGATTGGCTACTACACCGCCCCCAAAGGCACCCACTATAAAGTGGACACCCTGATGGAAAGCGCCATGCAGACCCTGCGCGCAAGGGGAGCCGAAGTGATAGAGATTGAGGACCGCCTGCCTCGTGAGACCGGCAGCCTGAGCTATCAGGTGATGCTGTATGAGTTTAAAGACGGGCTGAATCAGTATTTTGCCAGCCTTGGTGCGGACGCACCGGTAAAAAACATTGAAGACCTGATTGCCTTCAATAAAGCGGATGAGGTGGAACTAAGGCATTTTCATCAGGACATCCTGGAGCAAGCCGCTAAAATGGGTCCGCTGGAAACCGACGACTACCGGAGTACGGTATCAGAAATGCAGCGCCTGGCCCGAGCCGAAGGCATTGACAAAATTATGGCGAAATACGAATTGGATGCCCTCATCGCCCCCACCGGTGCCCCGGCCTGGAAAACCGATCATGTTAATGGCGACCACTACACCTTGGGCAGTTCATCTCCGGCAGCATGGGCAGGCTACCCCAATATCAGCGTACCCATGGGCTTTATCGAAGGACTGCCGGTAGGCTTGTCTTTTTATGGGAGCGCATGGAGCGAACCGGTGCTGATCGGGCTGGCGTATGATTTTGAGCAGGCGCGGGGGGCGCGGGGGGCGCCGGAGTTGTAGTATTTTGAGCTACTTTTATCCCACACTATCCTCACTAAAACGATCCGAGATGCGAAACTCGCTGCTACTGCCTTTGTTGCTGGCCCTAATCCCATTAGCGAAGTTGTCTGCCCAACAGCCGCAGGCCCTTACCGCTCCCTTCGAACTGGACAGCAATACCACTGCGACCTACCAACAAACGATTGCATTTTACGAGACGCTAAGCCTGGCTTATCCACAGCTGCACCTGCAGGCACATGGGCACACTGACGCAGGCTTCCCCCTGCATACGGCCGTGCTCGCCACCGGCGGAGCCTGGCAACCGGAAGCGGCAAAAGCGCAGGGCAAAACGATCATCTTTATCAATAATGCCATTCATCCCGGAGAGCCCTGCGGTGTGGATGCCACGATGCTGCTCCTCCGCAACTGGCTGCAAAGCCCGGAGAAAATGGCGCTGCTCGACCGCCTTGTGGTGGTGGCTATCCCGTTTTACAATATCGGTGGAGGGCTCAACCGCGGGCCGCACAGCCGCGCTAATCAGGACGGGCCCGAGGCACATGGCTTCCGGGGCAATGCCCGCAACCTCGACCTCAACCGGGACTTCATCAAAGCCGATTCCCGCAATGCGCAGACGTTTAATCAAATTTTCGCTGACTGGCAGCCGGACCTGTTCGTTGATAATCATACGTCAAATGGGGCCGACTATCAATATACCATCACCCTCATTCCCTCCCAAAGCGACAAGCTCGATCCCCACCTGTCTGATTACCTGGACAACCGCCTGCTCCCCCGCCTTTACGACGACATGGAAGCCGATGGGTGGGAAATGACGCCCTACGTTTACGCCCGCAGTACACCGGATGAGGGCATTGCGGCTTTTCTCGACCTGCCCCGCTATTCTACCGGCTATGCGGCATTGCACAATACCATCGGATTCATGCCCGAGACGCATATGCTGAAGCCCTTCAAAGACCGGGTACAAAGCACGTACACGTTTATGGACAACCTGCTACAGGCCGCCTGGGACGACCATGAAGCCATTCAGGAAGCCCGGAGCAAAGCCCGAAAGCATACAGCCCAAAAAGACACCTTTGCCCTGAACTGGGAACTCGATATGGAGCGTCAGGTACCTCAAATCTTCAAAGGCTATACGGCCAAATACAAGCCAAGCGAAGTCTCCGGGCTGCAACGGCTCTACTACGACCGGGAGGCGCCCTACACCAGGGAAATTCCCTACTTTAAGTTTTACAATACCACGGTAGCCGTCCAAAAGCCCATCGCCTATATCATTCCGCAGGCTTATCAGGAGGTTATCGAACGGTTGCGGTGGAATAATGTCACGCTGCACCGCCTTACGGAAGACCAAACGCTGAGGGTGGAACAATACCGCATCGAAGATTACAAAGACCGCGCTGCCTACGAAGGGCACTACCTCCACTACGGCACAACCGTAACCACCGAAGACCGCCAACAGCGCTACCAAAAAGGCGACCTTATGGTCCTGACCAATCAGCCCCTCAACCGGTACATTTTGGAAACCCTGGAACCTCAGGCGCCGGACGCCTTCTTCTCCTGGAACTTTTTCGACGGCATACTGATGCAGAAAGAGTATTTCTCAGCCTACGTATTTGAAGATAAGGCAGCCGCTATGCTGGCAGCAGATCCCGAACTAAAGGCAGCGCTTGAAGCCAAAAGGGCGGAAGACCCGGAGTTTGCAAAGTCAGCCCGGGCTCAGCTCAACTTCATTTACGAGCGATCCCCGCACTATGAGCCTACCTACCGGCTTTATCCCGTGGGCCGGCTGATGGATCTGCAGGATATTCGCTTCCAACCCGAAACGAAGTAGGCCATGCTGTTGCTTTTCATCGGTGGCTATTTGCTGATGACCCTCGGTATAGGCTGGTGGGCTTCCCGCCGGGTGCACTCCACAAAAGACTTTGTTATTGCCGGGCGTAATCTACCTATGGTGGTGGCAGCTTCCGCTCTTTTTGCGACCTGGTTTGGTTCAGAGACCATTATGGGCGCCAGCTCAGAATTCGTGGAGCATGGGCTGATTGGGGTAATCGAAGACCCTTTTGGTGCCGCGCTTTGCCTGGTGCTTGTAGGGGCGTTTTTTGCCCGCCCGCTGTACAAACTGAACATCATCACCTTCAATGATTTCTTCCGTATCCGCTTCAGCCGGCAGGCTGAGGTTATCTCCGCCCTGTTCATGATCCCCTCCTACTTCGGGTGGATTGCGGCGCAGCTCGTGGCTATGGCGATCATTCTTAATACTATAGCCGGGCTCACCCTGCTGCAGGGCATCCTGCTCTGTGCGCTGATCGTGGTCTTTTACACTTACATCGGCGGGATGTGGGCGGTTTCCATCACAGATTTTTTACAGACCATCATGATCATCATTGGGCTGCTGATCATTGCGTGGCAATTGTCTGAGCAGGTGGGAGGCGTACAAAAGGTGGCCGCTTCGGTACCGGAGGGCTTTTTCCGGTTTTGGCCGGAGGGCGACTTCCACAGCATCGTGCACTATATCGCGGCCTGGATCACGATCGGGCTGGGGTCTATCCCGCAGCAGGATGTCTTTCAGCGAGTCATGTCGGCACGGTCGGCAAAAACGGCGGTAACGGCCTCCTATCTTTCGGGCTTCATGTACCTGACCATTGGGTCAATTCCACTCTTCATCGGCCTTTGCGGCAAAATGCTCTACCCTGAGCTGCAAATGGTGGACGACACGCAGATGGTCCTGCCCTTTATGGTGCTGGAACACAGTAGCATGTGGGTGCAAATCCTCTTTTTCGGAGCGTTGCTGTCGGCAATCCTCAGTACGACCTCCGGCGCTATGCTTGCCCCGGCTACCGTCATTGGGGAAAACCTGGTACGCCCCTACTTTCCCGACATGTCCGATCAGCGGTTGCTGTTGGTGATGCGGCTGTCTGTGGTAGGGGTTGCCATTTGTTCTGCACTCCTTGCCGCAAGCACTCAAAATATCTACGAGCTCGTTGGGCAGTCTTCCGCCCTCAGCCTCGTGAGCCTGTTTGTGCCACTAACGGCAGGGCTGTACTGGAAGCGCGCTTCGAACATTGGCGCCCTTGCGGCCATTATCATCGGTATGGCGGTCTGGCTAATTTGTGAATGGCAGTCCACTGCAATCCCAAGCCTGATCTACGGCGGGCTGAGCAGTTTGCTGGGCATGCTGTTGGGCAGTTGGCTATGGCCAAACAATCCGAAAAAAGTACTATCCAATGAAAACACGATTTAACATCCTGATTTTAAGCCTGCTCCTGTGGGGGTGCGCCACCAAGCCTTCGGGCACCTTTTCCACCACGACCAAGCCGATGGCACCGGACTACAGTCAGGCAGACACCTGGGCGGCCCTGCCTACCAAAACCGATCCTGCCGACCGGGCACCTGACGGGCTGGAAGATCAACAGAATAGTGCAGCCGCCGATGTGTTTTTCCTCCATCCCACCACCTACACCGGTAAGCGGGGCGACCGGCTCTGGAACGGGCCGGTTGGGAAAGCCGATTTGCAGGAGCGTACCCTCGAAGGGCCTATCTTATTCCAGGCGAGCGCCTTCAATGCCGCGGGCAAGGTGTATGCGCCATTTTACCGGCAGGCGCACCTCGAAGCTTACTTCACCAAAGATACCACAAGCGCCAAACAGGCGTTTGACCTGGCGTATAGCGATATCCGGCGGGCATTTGAATACTACCTGGAGCACTACAATGACGGGCGGCCGATCATCATCGCTGCTCATAGTCAGGGGACTACCCATGCCAAACAATTGCTGCGGGAGTTTTTTGATGGAAAGCCGCTGCAATCACAACTCGTAGCCGCTTACATCATTGGTATTCCGGTACGCCAAACAGATTTTGAAAATATACCGCCCTGCACCGACAACCTTGACACCGGCTGCTATGTTTCCTGGCGAACCTTCCGGCGGGGTACCAAAAAGAAGCCTGAACTGGCTGTCATTGTGACCAACCCCCTGCTTTGGGATACCACCAAGGCTTTTGCGCCCCGCACGCTCAATGATGGTGCTGTCCTGACTCCCTTCGAGAAGGTACGCCCCAATAACGTCAGTGCGGAAGTACGCGGGCCCGTACTGTGGAGTAGCAAACCTCAGTTTCCGGGCAGCTTCCTCATGCTGCGCCGCAATTATCATGTAGGCGACCTTAATTTATTTTATGTGGATATCCGGAATAATGCGGTGCAGCGGGTGGAGCGGTTTAGGGAGTGAGATGGTAGAACAAGGTTAATAGTTCCAAGGATCACTTTTTACCGCCAGCGCTCAAACAGCGTCACCACGCCAAACATCAGCAGGAAGCCATAGACGGAATCATCCAGTGGGACAGAAGTGATACGGATGCCCAGGTATTCTTCCGGATTGTAAATGACTACCGGCTGCTCAGTATAGCCACCAGTCAGCACGCCATTCACAATCAAAAACGGGATAAGGGCAACCAGGTAGGACAGGTAGAAACGGCTGCGGTAGGTGCCGTCCAGAAAGAGCCAGTGGTAGAGGATAAAGCCGCCGGTGAGCAGAAAAGTAGTCGTGGTGTACAAATGCCCCCAGTACAGCAGCCCTGTGAGCAGGAAACCGAAGCCCATAAGTGGCGTCAACCAGGGTTCTGCGCGCGCGAGCAGGTCTTTTTTGAGGTAAAAATTCAGGCATTCATAGATGAATACACAGGCGAAAGGCACTGTAAAGAAAAACAGCCACTCTTCCACAGGCAGGTGGAAGAGGCGGATATTTGCAAAGTAGCGCTCATTGAAATTCCAAACGCCCTGAGCGGTAAAGAATACATCCCAGGCAATAAACAGCCCACCGAAAATCAATATGGCAGGCAAGAGCGGCTTCCATTTTCGGTAGTAGTGGACGTTTTTGTCAAAACTCAACAGAAATACCGGAATAAAAGTGAAGAGGTGGAGGTAAAAGTAAGCCCACTTCGTTTCCAGCCAGGGCAGGCGGGTAACTTCCGGCACCTCCATCAGGTAATTGCCCGGCAATACGGAGTCAGTCGCCCACTGCCAGCCCACGAGCAGCAGTGGCACTAATGCAACCACGGCTTGTAAAAAAGGGCGTATTCGAGCTTTGACCCGGGCCGGCTGTGAAACAACGGAGTCCATAGGCTATAGTAAATTCAGGCTGTTGCGCAGCGCGGAGCTAAACAGCAGCACTGCCTTGCGGCGGTTCGGGACCCTAATCCGCTCTTGGGTAACCCGGTCAGCCGGAGCAGAACGGATTTTCTTAAACAGATTGGTGTAGTAGATGTAAGCCAGGTATACGCCAAAGCGTGCACCTTCCGGTAATTGCACAATACCTTTATAGGCATCATCAAAATCCTTCTTGATGTCAGCCTCTATCTCCAGCTTGTCTGCCTGACAAAACTGCGTATAGTCTACCCCGGGAAAATAAACCCGCCCACGCTCGTCGAAGTCGCTTTTCATATCGCGCAGGAAGTTGATCTTTTGGAAAGCGGAGCCCAAGCTGCAAGCCGGTGCCTTGAGGCGCTCGTATTGTTCGTCATCGCCCTCCACGAATACGCGCAGGCACATCAGCCCTACGACTTCCGCCGAACCATAAATATACTTTTTGTACAGGCTATCGTGGTAGCGGTCGAAGTGCAGGTCCATCTCCATGCTGTCGAGGAAAGCATCAATGAGCTCCCGCTCAATCTGATACTGATGAACGGTTTCCTGAAAAGCGTGCAGCACCGGATTGAGGCTGATGCCCTCGTCAATTGCCCGGTAGGTATCCTCCCGAAAACGGTCGAGCAGTGCCTTCTTGGGGTAATCATGGAAGGTATCCACGATCTCATCCGCGAAGCGCACAAAGCCGTAGACAGCATAGATAGGTGGCCGGAAGCGTTTGTCGAAAACGCGGATCCCCATGGAAAAGGAGGTGCTGTAGCGGTTTGTGATGTGCTTGCTGCACTCTCGGCAAACGTTGTTATACAATTCCATCATAATGTTATCAGTTTTGCAGCGGATTTTGCGCCAGGTCAACTGAACGCTCTGTTTGCCAGCAGAAATGCGCAAAGCCTGCGCAAAAACCTGACGCCGCTAGGGTTTCACAGCTTTATAAATCTCATTGGCGACCACGCTGCCTGAAATCAGGGAAGGTGGCACGCCAGGGCCCGGCGTCGTCAACTGACCGGTATAATAAAGGTTGCTTACCTTTTTGCTTTTGAGTTTTGGCTTAAGAAAGGCGGTCTGCAACAGCGTATTCGCCAAACCATAAGCATTGCCTTTGTAGGCGTGATAATCTTTTTCGAAGTCCCGGTGGGCAAAAGCCCGCTTGTAGACAATATGCTTACGAACTTCCTGCCCGGTCAGATCTTCCAGGCGGTCCATTACGATGTTAAAATATTCCTCCCGTTTCTCGTCGGTATCCTCCAGGTTGGGCGCCAGAGGGATCAGGACAAACAAGTTTTCTTTACCCGCAGGGGCTACACTTGGGTCTGTTACCGATGGGGCGCACACATAAAACAGCGGATCGCTCGGCCATTGCGGCTGATCGTAGATTTCTACTGCGTGTTTCTTGAAGTCTGCATCGAAGAAGAGGTTGTGGTGGTGCAAGCCTTCGATCTTTTTATCAATCCCCAGGTAGAACAACAAAGAAGAAGGCGCCATCGTGCGCTTATCCCAGTATTTCTCGTTGTACATGCGGTGCTCAGGCTGCAGCAGCTGCTGCTCTACATGGTGGTAATCTGCTCCACCCACTACGATATCGGCTTCATACTCGCCGTTTTGGGTAATGACCTTGGTGGCATGCCCGTTCGGGACGTATATCTGTTGGACTTCCTCGTTGAGCTTGATTTCCACGCCCAGTTCCTCCGCCACGCTAACCATACCCTCCACAATCTTGTGCATGCCGCCCATTGGGTACCAGGTGCCCAGCGCCATGTCGGCGTAGTTCATCATGCTGTACAAGGCAGGGGTGTTTTCAGGCGTTGCCCCCAGAAAAAGTACCGGGAACTCCAGCAATTGAATCAATTGCTCGTGCTTGAACAACTTGCGGATATGTTTGGAAATCGAAGTGAACATCTGCAGGCGGAAAAGGCTCATCAGAATACGCGTGTCCGCAAATTCCATGATGGAGTGCGAGGGTTTGTGCACGAACTCATTCATCCCCACCTCATACTTGTACTGTGCTTCCTTGAGAAACTGCCGCAACTTTTGGCTGCTGCCCGGCTCGTAGTGCTCGAACATAGCTTCCAGCGCTTCCATTTTGGCCGGTATCTCCATGCTGTCCCCTTTTCCAAAGACCACTTCATAGGACGGGTCCAGGCGCACCAGCTCGTAGTAATCAGACGGCTTTTTGCCAAACTGCGCAAAGTATTGCTCGAACACATCCGGCATCCAGTACCAGCTCGGACCCATATCGAAAACGAACCCCTCATGCTCGAACTTACGCGCCCGGCCACCCGGAATACTATTCTTTTCTAAAATAGTGACTTTGTACCCTTTTTGGGCAAGATGGGATGCGGCAGAGAGCCCTGCGAATCCAGACCCGATAACGATGACTTGCTTTGCCAAGGCTGCTTATTGTTTGGTGACAAGAGGGAAACAGTAACCCCGTTTTTTTGTTTAGCTATTTTTGACAGAAAGCTTACTTTGCTTCAACAAAGCAGTCGGTTGATGCCTCTTCCTGTGCGACTAGCGCCGCCGGCCTTCCAAGACTTGCAAATCGCGCCGGCCCAGCAATGCCTGATGCAAATGGCTCTTCATGACCAACCGGCCGCCTTCAAACTGAAAAGTATAAGTGATACGGGCAGGGGAATGAAAGAGGTAGACCCTTGCTTCATAGATATTTGGACTGGCCCACCCCCCGTTAGCTGCGACTTCGGGCTCCAGGTTTTCGGTATAAGGCAGGGCGTGGATCACTTCCCCTTTACGGTACGTCTTTTGCCCAAGCCACAGGGTGTCTGTACCGGCTGTGCGCTCAAATATAATATGGGGCGTTTCTTCCTGCAGATGAAAGCCCACGGATTCCAGGCTGGCGTTATTGGGTTTCATTTGGAAAACGCCATCGGTTATTCTCGCCTCAGCGGTACTTACTTCCTGCACCAATGGCAGCTTAAGATTGCTGAGCCGCTCCCGGAGCTTAGCTTCCTTTTCCGGTTGAGGGAACAAAGGCTCGGCCCGCATAGCAGGCAGAAGCACCTCCCACACAACCTGTAGTAGCCGATGCATGTCCGGTGTGCCGGAAGTAATGGCAATGATGGCATCCTGCTCCGGCATCACAATACAAAATTGCCCGCAGGCTCCATCACCCCGATAAGCGCCGTGCCGGCATTGCCAAAACTGAAACCCATACCCTTGCGCCCAGTCACTCTCCGGGTCGCTACCATTAGACACTTGCTTAGAGGTGGCTTGTTCCACCCACTCTCTGGCGAGCAGTTGCCGGCCTTCCCATTCGCCCTTTTGCAGATAAAACTGCCCGAGCCTGGCAATATCTTCGGTACGTATCTGTAGCCCCCATCCTCCGGTATTGACCCCATCGGGGCAGGTTTTCCAGTCTGGCTTTGGGATCCTCAAAGGCTGGAATAAGCGCTTGTCCAGGTAATCCACCAGCTTTTCACCCGTTGCCCGCTGTAAGATGGCTGAAAGCATGTAGGTGGCCATGCTATTGTACTTAAAGTGCGTACCGGGCAGAAAATCCAGGTCTGAGCCTAAAAACAACTGTGCCCAATCTTCCGTATTGGCATCAGGCCAGCGCTCTTCTGCATGGCCGGTATTCATGGTGAGGAGGTCGCGGATACGCATTTGATTCCAGTACCGGTCTGGCTCGCCAATCTTTTTATCAGGGAAAAAGGAGACCACCAGATCATCCAGGGACAGCAGCCCTTCCTGCACCGCAAAGCCAATAGCGGTAGAGGTAAAGCTTTTGCTCAATGAATGCATAATGTGGGGTGCTTCCCGCTCATAGGGTGCCCACCAGCCTTCCGCCACGGAGTAGCCGTGCCGTACCACCATAATGCTATGCACCACATCAAACTCCGCTTCCACCCGATCAATGAAGGACAGGATAGAATCCGTTACCACCCCTTGTGCTTCCGGCGCACTGCGGGGGAAGTAGGCCCGGGACTGCGCTGTAAGGGGTGCGTTGTATGTCCACAATAACAGAAAATAACAGCAAGCAAACCGAATCGCCATAGTCAGCAGGTTAAAACAGGTTATTTTAAAAAACACCATCTACCGTACAATCAGCAGGGGTTGCCCCTCCACGCCCTGCGCGATACGCTCGGTGACCGAACCAAACAGGAAGGTTTCAAACGGCGTATGCCCTTTGGCTCCCATTACCAATAGTACTTCTTTGTGGTCGCTGGCATAGCGCAGCACGTGCGCAGCCAGATTGTTGCGGCTGTTCTCCTGATAGACGTCCACGATATCATCATCCGCAATTCCATGCGCTTCGCGGAACTTGCCCGCTGCGAGGTGTGCCGATTCCTTCAGCATGCCCAGGTAGCCTCGGTCGGGAGCAGAGCGGTTGTAATACTGTCCGGGCGGCAGGTCTACAATATGCAAGCTGTGCACCGGTTGCCCTTTCATGGCCCGGCTGAGCTTAAGTGCTACCTTCAAAGCACGGGCTGCATTTTCAGAAAAATCATTAGGCACCACGAGGTTGGTGATTTCAGTACCTGCCCCATCTGGCACGAACAAGACAGCAGCGTGCACATTGCGGGCTACACGCTTGGCCGTAATACCGCTGCCCTCACTCAGGCGTTTTTTGCCCATAATGAGCAGGTCGACTTCTTTTATTTTGGTCCAGTGCAACAGTTTTTCATAAGGCTTGCCCTCCCGGACTTCTATCTCAATTTCCAGCTCCGGCGCTTCCCCAAACACTTCGCCTACCCGGGCCTGAATGGCAGATTTCACCCGTTCGTCTACCGGAGACTCCGGAGCAAACCGCTTTTGAAAATCTACCTCAGGGTGGGCGGGGTCTGTAAAGTCGGGCATGATGTGGAGGGCATATAGCTTTTGGATGCCCAAAGCCCGGTGGTGCCGCTTAATAAAGTGGAGCAACTGCAAATCCAGCTCGGACAAGTCGATCGCCATCAGGGCGCGTTTGAATGCTAGCATGATGTTGGTTTTTGATCAAGGTTGGTCTCCTAAAGATAAGGTGATACGCCTCAATTTCATAATGCCCTTTTCATTTTGCTGCCCACCATCTGAATGACATCGGCAGCAACCGGCTACTGCACACGCCTGCCCCCAAACGGAAAATGCCCGGCGTGGGCAAAGCCAGCCAGGCACTTCCGGGTTTAGCGTCTTAGGTATCCCATTGATATGGGGAAAAAGTGTTTGTTCTAGCTAACAGAGGCACCTGCCTCTTCGTATAAGGAGAATTGAGCCATAAAGGTATTGACTTCCTGCCGGATTTCCGCAATCAGGCTGTCGTTTTCCGAATGGGTGATGACGGTATCAATCCAACCCACCACCTTTTCGCAGTCGGCTTCCCTGAGTCCACGGGTGGTCACAGCTGCTGTACCTACTCTTATACCGGAAGTGACAAATGGCGACTGCGTGTCGAAAGGCACCATATTTTTATTAACGGTGATGTCTGCCGCTCCCAGTTTCTGCTCTGCCACCTTACCGGTCACGCCTTTAGAGCGCAGGTCAATCAGCATAAGGTGGTTATCGGTCCCGCCGGAGATCAGCTTATAGCCTTTCTCAACAAAGACCCGGGCCATAGCCTGTGCATTCTTCACGACCTGCTCCGTGTATGCTTTAAAGCCGGGCTGTAGCGCTTCGCCGAAAGCCACTGCTTTGGCAGCAATGATGTGCTCCAGTGGGCCGCCCTGCATGCCAGGAAAAACCCCACTGTTCAGGATGGCCGACATTTTGATCGGATTGCCCTTTTTCGTTGTACGGCCCCAGGGGTTGTCAAAGTTTTCGCCCATCATGATGATGCCACCGCGTGGCCCGCGCAGGGTTTTGTGGGTGGTAGAAGTCACAATGTGACAGTGGGGCATGGGATTATTGAGCAAACCAGTCGCAATCAGGCCAGCCGGGTGGGCAATATCAGCCAGCAGCAAGGCGCCTACATTATCCGCAATGGCACGGAAGCGTGCATAGTCCCAGTCGCGGCTGTAAGCCGAAGCACCACAGATGATCAGCTTAGGCTTTATTTCCAGGGCTTTGGCTTCTACTTTATCCATATCAATCAGGCCCGTGTCTTCTTCCACACCGTAGAAATGCGGGCGGTATACCTTACCGGAAAAGTTGACGGGAGAGCCGTGGGACAAATGGCCACCGTGCGCCAGGTCGAAACCCAGAATCGCATCACCGGGCTGTAGTATAGCCAGGAAGACTGCGGCATTGGCCTGCGCGCCGGAGTGGGGCTGCACGTTGGCATAAGCTGCTCCGAAGAGTTCCTTCAGCCGGTCGATAGCCAGTTGCTCGATCTCATCTACCACTTCGCAACCACCATAGTAGCGCTTGCCGGGATAGCCTTCCGCGTACTTATTGGTCAGTACGCTACCTGCCGCTTCCATCACCTGCGGGCTCGTAAAGTTTTCAGAGGCGATCAGCTCAATACCGTGCTGCTGACGGCGCAGCTCTTTGTCGATGAGGTTAAAAACGGTTGTATCTTTCATGATGTCGCTATACGGTTTTGAAAAACAGCGGGACGCCCGCTCTAGGATTCAGGTGCAAAGGTAAGCGCTTTGTAAATAAGATTAAAACAGGAGCCCGTTTTTGACCCTCTGCTGTTTTTCCAAGTCTTACGATGTCTAATCCTGGCAGAACACCTGTTCTTCGGGCGCATCAGCATTGCCCTTTTGAAAAATCAGGTGGTTCTGGAAGTGGGCACCGCTCAGGACCCGTTGGATAAAGTCTGAGACCCGCTCCTGCTCCTGGTAAAAAAAAGCGCCGGCAAACCCATGGCCCCCTCCGCAGAACGAGTGCAATTCAACATCAGCACCAATATCGCTGTAGCGCTCATAGATGGAATGAGAGCCAAAGAGCATAAGCCATCCGGTGGCATCTGTTTTACAGTAATGGTGGGCAGCGGTACCATATGGCACAAGCGGATCGACAGTGCCATGAAAAAGCATAGCCGGAATTGCCGTCTTTGGCGTTATCCCACTCATATCCATGATCGCACCGGCACCGCCAATCAAACCAGCATATTGAAAACGCCCGGGCAAAGGGTCACCATAAAGCTGCATAACCGACCGGTCCCAAAAGGCTGCATGAAGTACGGTCTCAGCCCCGGCACTGCTCCCGGCAATAAAAATTTTGGACGGATCGATACCATACTTATCCGCCTGCCCGGTCAAAAAAGCAGTGGCCTGCCAAAGCTGATTGGCCGCCAGGCGTATCGCCTGAATTTTTTCCGAAAGGATGCCGTCGCAGCTAAAGCTTTTGTCTTTCATGTAGAGGGTGTAGGTAATCGTTGCCGCTGCAATGCCCTTTTCCGAAAGGTAGGTACACAGCTTGTGCCCGCCGGCCCGGTCTCCACCTGAAAAGCCACCGCCGTGCACATAAATCAGTAAGGGTTTTAGCGCGGGCGAGGGGGTTTCCGGCAGGAACAGGTCAAGCTCCAGCGAAAAAGAATCCGTCTCAAAATAAGTAAGCGTGGAGTAACGCTGCTGGGCTTGTACCAGTAGCACCAGGCAAGTCAAAAGTAAGGTAAGTGGGTATCTCATGGCTGAATTTTAAATTACGATCCCGAAATGTAAGCCTTTAGTACCAGCCCTGCGAATGAATTCCGGTATGATTTACTTGCTGAACGGGCGGCAAGAGGGGCGGCAAAACTAACTTTTCGTGCCTCAACTGGCTTTTTTCATCGTCTCTCATCATTTTTTGCAACTGAAAACCGTTACAGCAGTATAAACAATAACGGTGCTGGCCGGATTTATTTCCGGGATTAGCCCAATGCCTATACCTTTGGCACATAATATACTGTTCCAGAGCGACTGAAAAAATCAACCATAGATGCGTGTACCCCATCATCTGCCTTACTTATTGCTACTGACTTTGGCGTTGTTCACGGCTACCGAGCTGATGGGGCTGACCGCCCGCTACCGTTGTATGTGGCGCGATGACCCTGCCACCACGATGGTTATTGGCTGGGATCAGGTCTCCGGCTCTAATCCGGTCCTTCATTTTGACGAAATCGACTACGGTGGGCAAGCCAATGCCTACCGTTACCGCAAAGCCCCGGACCGCTTCATCAGAGCAAAGGGCATGCAAAACCAATTTGTACGCCTGACTGGGCTGAAGCCGAATACGGTGTACTATTTTGTCATTCAGGACAGCGAAGGGATGAGCAAGCGTATGTCTTTTAAGACCGCGCCCAGCAGCCCGAATCAGCCTTTGTCCATCATCGCAGGGGGGGACTCCCGGAACAACCGGCAGGCGAGGGTGACCGCCAACCGCCTCGTCAGCAAACTGCGCCCTCACTTCGTTATTTTCAATGGGGACATGACCGGCGGGGACACCAACGAAAACTGGCGCGACTGGTTTGATGACTGGCAGGAAACCATCGGCAGTGATGGCCGGTTATTCCCAATCGTGGCCTCCCGGGGTAATCATGAGCGGGAAAATGCATCGATTACAGAGCTTTTCGACGTTCCGAGTATTGACGTGTATTATGCGCTTACCTTCGGTGGAGACCTTTTCCGCCTCTATACCCTCAACTCCATGATCGCACCCGCCGGCAGTCAGGCCATCTGGCTGGAAGGGGATTTGGATGCCAATCAGCAGGTGACCTGGAAAATGGCGCAGTACCACCACGGTATGCGGCCCCATACGCAGCGAAAGCCCGAAAAAGATGAGCTCTACAACAACTGGGCCCGACTTTTCTACAGCTATGAAGTAGATTTGGTCCTGGAGTCTGATGCACACGTAGTCAAAACCACCTACCCTATCCGGCCATTCCGTGGGGCAGGCAGCGATCAGGGCTTCATCAGGGACGATGAACGTGGAACCGTATACATTGGGGAAGGCTGCTGGGGCGCACCACTCAGGGATGCCGATGATGCTAAGCAATGGACACGTGCACATGGGAAATTCAATCAATTCAAGTGGATATTCGTTATGCCGGACCGGATAGAGGTCCGAACGGTGAAAACAGATGAATCTCTAAATGTGGCGGAGGTGAGCCATAACAACCTCTTCGAAATCCCTCTCGGGCTGAACATCTGGACGCCCCCCACAGGAGATGTAGTCTACATTCAAAATGACAAGATGGCTCAAACTTCCCGTCAACCGGTACGGGATGCCGTACGCGAACGTATTCAGGACCGGCAGGAAGAGCGGCTGGCAGACAATAACCCTACTCCGCCCGAAACCGTTGCTCCACCACCACCTGCCCAAACAGAGCCTTCTGACCCCAATGACTGGTCGCCCTACACCAAGGTGATGCCCGATGCGCAAAACTTTATTACTGTAAAGTTTACCATGCCCAGGCCCGGTCCGGTTGCTGCACAGCTTATCGATAGAGAATACGCTATCCGTGACCGCTTCAATATTCCTGCGGAGAAGCCTGGTGAACGCGTTAAGAAATTTCCGATTAATGCCACTCTGCCGAAAGGAGAGTATTTACTCATCATTAGGAGCGGTAAGGAGGTACTCCGGAAATATCAGGTGGTCAAACGATGAAGTTTTGTAGTTTTGGGCAGTAAAACCAAGTCCATGGCCACATCCTTAGAAGCGATAAAACAACCGATTGAAGAAGAGCTGAACCACTTTGAAGTGCGCTTCCGGGAAGCCATGCGCAGCCCGGTTTCCCTACTCGACAAAATCACCTACTACATCGTTCGCCGAAAGGGTAAGCAGGTCAGGCCTATGTTTGTCTTCCTATCCGCCAAAGTGTGCGGCATAGTGGGCGACTCCACCTATCACGCGGCGTCTCTCGTAGAACTGCTGCATACCGCAACGCTTGTCCACGATGATGTGGTGGACGACTCCTTTGAACGCCGGGGCTTCTTTTCCGTCAATGCACTTTGGAAAAACAAAATCGCCGTCCTCGTCGGGGACTATTTTCTTTCTCAGGGGCTGCTGCTTGCCCTGAAGAACAAAGAATACCGCCTGCTGGAAATCGTCTCCAACGCCGTCAAAGCCATGAGCGAGGGCGAGCTGCTGCAGATTGAGAAAGCCCGCCGACTGGATATCAAAGAAGAGATTTACTACGATATCATCCGGCAAAAGACTGCTTCCCTCATCGCGGCAGCCTGTAGCGCAGGAGCCTCATCCACCACTCAGGATGACGAACAGATCGAAACCATGCGCCTCTTTGGCGAAAAAATTGGTATTGCTTTCCAAATCCGCGACGATCTCTTCGATTATGGCACCGATGATGTGGGCAAACCCCTGGGCATTGACATCAAGGAAAAGAAGATGACGCTGCCCCTTATTTATGCGCTGGACCAGGCGCCCAAAAAGGACCGCAAGCACATCATTAGTACCATTAAACGCTACAGTGACCAACCGGAAAAGGTAAAAGAGGTCGTCGACTTCGTGCGCCAAAGTGGTGGCCTGGATTATGCAAAAGAAGCTATGCTACAATACAGGAAGGAGGCGTTCCAACTGCTACATGCCTTCCCGGAAACGCCCTCCCGCCAATCCCTGGAAGACCTGGTCACCTTTGTCACAGAGCGCAAACGATAAAAAGGCACGAGCCTTTCCAACAAAGGTCAGCGGCCCTACAACGGGCAATTCGCATCAAATTGCTAATTTGTCTTCACATATTCCCTGATGGACAATACCAAACGGTCTAGGTCCTCAGTGAGCGTGTACACATTAGGAGTAATGCGCAAGCCGTTGATACCTTCCCATTTTATGGCCACGGTGTGAATTTTGTGTTCCCGAAACAGGTAATCATGAAAATCTAAAGCATCCTTACCTTCAAAACCTACATTTGCAATCGCACCTGCCAGATCAGGGTTCTCAGGGGTGTAGCTGCGAAAGCCCGGCAGATCGCGAACCTGGTCTAACCAATACGTACGCAGATACTTCAGCCGGCTCTCTTTACGGGCGCTACCGATTAGTTTATGAAATTGCACCGCCTGGCCTATAGCTTGCTCAATGGCAAAAGACCGGGTCCCCAGGTGCTCAAACTTCCGGATGTCGCCACTATCGGGCTCCGGAGCAGCAAACAGTGGGTAAATACCGGCGATTTTGGATTTGCGCACGTACAGCAGGCCGCTACCGAAGGGGGCACACAACCACTTATGCAAACTGGTGCCCAGGTAATCGCACTGCAATTCTTCTACCTTGAAATCCAGATGCACAAAGGAATGAGCCGCATCCACGATCACTTCAATGCCTTGTGCATGGGCCTGCTCTGCAATAAGCCGTACGGGTAATACCTGACCGTTCCAATTGATCATATGCGTTAGGTGGACCACCCGGGTCTTATCGGAAAACTGTTCAATGTAACGCTGGGCTATAGCCGCTTCTTCCTCCATCGGTAGATCCAGGTCTACCCATTTAAGCACAATACCGTCCCGGCGGGCCCGCTGTTTCCAGGCATTCATCATATTCGGATAATCGTACCTGCTGAGCACGACTTCATCACCCGGCTTCAACTGCAGCCCGAAAATCACCGTTTCCAGCGCTTCAGAAGCATTACGGTTGATGGCAACTTCTTCCGGGCTGCTGCCCAGCAGGTCTGCGAGTTGGGCACGCAGAGGCTCCCGGCCATTGTCCAGTATCCGCCACATGTAGTAAGAAGGCGCTTCATTACTCAGGCGGTTGTAACGCTCTACAGCCTCCTGCACCACTCTTGGGGAGGGGCTCACGCCGCCGTTATTGAGGTTCAAAATTGTAGGTGAAACGGTATAGGCCTGCTGGATCAGCCGCCAAAAGTCTTCACTTTGGGTAGTTGGCTGATGGGCAATGGCCCGGAGCAGTGCTTTCCCGGTATCCGTTTGAAAAAAAGGCAGGGTAACCAAAGTGCCTGCTACTGTGCCCATGTGGGAAAAGAACCGTCTTCTGGATTGCATAGCCTACCGGAGTTTGCCAGTAAGATAGAAAAAAAGCAGGATTCATGAATTCTGACCTGGCAGACCATAAATCCACGCACTCTAAACATCTTCTATGGCAGGAGTGGCGAATATCTCTATCTTTGTAAGCAAAGCTAATTTATGAAGTCTTCACCAATTGATACGGTCATTTTCGACCTTGGCGGCGTTCTTATTGACTGGAACCCCCGGCATTTGTTCAGAAAGCTCTTTGATGAAGCGGATGAGATGGAATACTTTCTCGAATCCGTTTGCACAGGCGACTGGAATGAACAGCAGGATGCGGGCCGGCCGTTCGCAGAAGCGGTTGCAGAAAAAGTGGCTGAACACCCGAAGTACGAACCCCAGATCAGGGCCTTTTTTGACCGTTGGGCAGAAATGCTGGGCGGGCCGATAGAAGGGACGGTCTCTATCCTGGAGGAAATCCATCAGGCGCAGCAATTCCGGCTTTTGGCGCTGACCAACTGGAGCCATGAAACCTGGCCTATTGCCTGGGAACGCTACGGTTTTCTTCGCCATTTTGAAGACATTCTCGTTTCCGGCCGGGAGCAACTAAAAAAGCCCGACCCCAGGATCTACCACCTGCTTCTGGAACGCAACGCAATCAAGCCTGACCAAGCACTTTTCATTGACGACAGCCACCGGAATGTGAAAGCCGCACGCGGGGAAGGCATACACAGCATACACTTCACCAACCCCACTGCACTGCGCACCACCCTGCGCCATTTTGAGGTTATCCGGTAAGTTAGTGCAACATTTTCAGGTACTTATACGTAATAGGTAGTCATAGCGGCAAGCTTTAAAGTGGAAAACACATTATTAATGACTTCTATGCTTATATTTAGCCGCAAACACTAGGAAAAGCTGTATACCCTCAGCCTTCCAGACAACACAACATACTTTGAGCCGGTAGTACTCAATACACGGGAGAAAAACTGCGTACTACCGAAAAAACACATACGGTGAGAAAACGATCTACGGGAAAGCGTGCCCTTACCCCCCATAGTCCTTTCATAACTAAAGGTATAGGTATGAAACAATACTTGGTATGGGCAGCACTGATTTTCCTAACCACACCAATCTTCGCACAGCCCCAGCAGCTCGTACAGCAAAAGCTTTTGGAGGGCTTATCCTGGCGCAACATTGGCCCCTACAGAGGAGGGCGCTGTGTTGCTGTAGCCGGCGTGCCCAGTTATCCTTTGCGGTTCTACATGGGCACCACAGGAGGCGGTGTCTGGAAAACAGAGGACGCCGGACAGAGCTGGGACAATTGCTCGGATGGCTTCTTCCAGACAGGCTCAATCGGCGCTATTGCCGTTGCGCCTTCCGACCATAATACCCTTTATGTAGGTACCGGTGAGCATCCGGTCAGGGGTGTCATGACAAGTGCCGGAGACGGCGTCTATAAATCACAGGACGGCGGACGCACCTGGCAGTACCTTGGCCTGAAATACGCCCGCCATATTTCTGCAATCTCGGTTCATCCGCGTTACCCCAATATCGTTTATGTTGCCGTACAGGGAGCCGTGCATGGGCCTTCTGACACCCGGGGGGTTTACCGGAGTATGGATGGAGGTATGTCCTGGCAAAAAACACTATTCATCAACGAAACAACGGGAGCTTCCAGCCTGAGTATAGACCCTTCCAACCCACGGATTCTTTACGCCGGCATGTGGGACCACCTGCGCTCGCCCTGGAACATCCGCAGCGGAGGGGAAGGCTCCGGCCTTTACCGGTCAACCGACGGCGGACTGAATTGGGAAAAACTTGGCGAAGGCCTGCCCGCTGAAATGGGCAAGGTGGGCGTTTGTGTCGCGCCGTCCAACCCGGCTAAAGTCTACGCCGTAATCGAAGCGCAGAACGGTGGCGTGTACCGCTCGGAAGACCGGGGAGAAAGCTGGAAGCTGGTCAACAATCAGCGGGTCACTGTAGCCCGGGCGTGGTATTATACCAAAATTGAAGTGGACCCCTCAGACGAAGAAACGGTATATGTCCTTAATGCGCCGCTGCTGAAGTCCAATAACGGCGGTAAAGATTTCACCAATATTGCTAATCCGCATACTGACCAACATTCGCTATGGATCAACCCGCGCAATCCGGAGATCATGGTGTTGGGCAACGATGGCGGGGCGACCGTCACACTGAACGGCGGAAAAACCTGGTCCGCACAAAGCAATCAGCCTACCGCACAGCTTTACCGCATTGCAACAGACAACCGCTTCCCCTACTACATCTATGGCGGGCAACAAGACAATTCCACTCTTGCCATTCCCAGTCAGACGGCAGATGCGGGCATTTCGGCGCGGCACTGGTATCCGGTAGCAGGCGGAGAGAGCGCTTTTATTGCCCTGGACCCCGACAACCCAAGAAGGGTCTACGGAGGTAGCTATCAGGGCAACCTCTCAGTTTACGATCAGGAAACAAAGCTAACCAACGACATCATGGCCTACCCGGCCCTGCGCCTTGGCAAAGCGCCCAAAGACATGAAATACCGGTTTAACTGGAATGCCCCACTACTGATACAGCCTCAAAACCCAAATGTGCTACTGCACGGTGCCCATGTAGTATTGCGCAGCGAGGATGGCGGGTTTTCCTGGGAAGAAATCAGCCCCGACCTCACGCGCAATGAACCGGAAAAACAAGGGCAGGGCGGTGGCCCCTACACCAACGAGGGAGCAGGAGGAGAAAACTACAACACCATCAGCTATCTGGCTGGCTCTCCGCATCAGTCCGGAACCATCTGGGCCGGCAGCGATGACGGCTTAGTGCACCTGACCACCAATGATGGCAAATCCTGGAAAAATGTAACGCCCCCCAACCTGGGCGAAGCTTACATCAACTGTATTGAAGTTTCCCCCCATGCCCCTTCGAGGGTCTATGTGGTGGCGATGAAGTATAAGTTCAACAACTTTGAGCCTCTGGTCTACCGTTCTGAAGACCAGGGAGAAAACTGGGTCAAAATCACAAGAGGTATTGACGCAGAGCACTTTTTCCGGGTCGTACGTGAAGACCCTGTAAGCCCCGGGCTCCTTTATGGCGGCAGCGAGCGGGGCTTTTATATTTCCTTCAACGACGGGCAGCGGTGGCAGCCGTTTCAGCTGAACCTGCCCGTTTGCCCAATCACCGATTTAAAGGTGCAGGGCGATGATCTAATCGCGGCCACCTCCGGGCGTTCCTTTTGGATACTCGACGGGCTCTCGCCCCTGCGGCAACTTGATGAGAATATTATTCAGCAGGCCTATTTGTTTGAACCGGAGCCGGCAGTCCGTTACCTGGCTGATCTTCCGGATGAGCCCGTATATGGCTTGGGGGAAAACCCTCCCAACGGCTTACAGATTGCCTACTACCTGCCGGAAGCGCTGGACAGCTTTAGGCTACAGTTGGAGATACTCGATGCTTTTGGGAATACACTCCGTACTTTTGTCAACGAAAAAGAAGAAGACACCTCCACCTACGAGGGTGGGCCTAAACCAGCACCCTATCTCCCTGCCTGTCGGGGCCTGAATGCTTTTTACTGGGATCTTCGCCGGGAACCTATGCCGGGTGTGCCCAATGTTTTCATCCTTGGAGACTACAAGGGCAGCCTTGTCCTACCCGGACAATACAAAATTCATCTGACTACACCCTATGGCGTACTGAAAACAGAAGCCGTACTCCTGGCAGACCCCCGTTTGGAAGCCCCTCCGGAAGCTTACCTGGCACAACAGGAACTCCTGCTCAATATCGAATCCGCTGTTCGCGAAATTCACCAGTCGGTCCAACACATGCGTAATGTAAAACGACAGGTGGAGCAACTTTATGCCAACCTGAAACAAATTGACTGCACGCAGGAAATCCTGGATGCCGGTGAAAATATCATTCAATGTATCACCGCCTGGGAGGGCAACCTGATTCAGCCCCAGCAGGAAACACAGCAGGATGTCATCAATTACCCCAATCGCCTGAGCGCAGAACTGATGGACCTCAAAGCACGTATCGATCACCCCAACCCGATAGTGACCAAGGGCGCTTTGCTCCGGCTGGAGCACCTCTTACAGCAATGGGCAGGTATAAAAAAGGAAATGCGGAAAATCACCAAAGAGGATATTTCCGCATTCAATCAACTTTACAAAACTTATCAGATACCAGCTATAATGCTCCCTTTAGGGGTGGAATAAAGCCCCGTCGTACCGGGCACTGACCGCCCAGTGTAGCGGCAATTGACCTCAATGCTAAAAAGGCTTGCTGAAATCAGCGTATCCTTTTTGACGCAGATTAAGCTTTGATGCCGCAACCCACAGCCTTAGTTACTGGCGGATGAGGCGTCTCATTGTTCATCAGAGCATTAATGGCATTTTCCAGAAACTTTTCCTCTACACCTTCTGGATCGCGCACACTGTCATCGATGGCACCGTGGTACTTGACGTAGCGGTCGCTATCCAACAGAAACACCTCAGGCGTTTTAGTAGCACCATAAACGGGGTATACTTCCTGCCCTTCGTCAAAGAGATAAACGAAAGGGTAGTCCATTTCCTCTGCCCGTTCCTGCATCGCCTCAAAGCTATCTCCCGGCTGAATGACCGGGTCGTTGGGCTGAATGGCCACCACCGGGTACCCCTGTGGGGCATACTTATTGTGCAGGTCAATAATACGCTGCTCGCTCGCTACGGCAAAAGGGCAGGTATTGCAGGTGAAGATGACGGCATAGCCTTTGGGGGCATTTCCATTTGCATCCTTGATATCAGCGAGGCTGTAGGTTTTACCGTCTACATTCTTTAGTTCAAAATCCGGCGCTTGTTCGCCTACTGCAATGCCCTCGGCACGCTGAGCTACAGTTTTGACCTTAGCTTTGGGCTCCGTCGTTTCGGCTTTGGCTATTTGCTCTTGGGCTTCTTCAGCAGTATTGCTGCAGCCTACCAGAATAAGCCCCAAAAAAAGGGCGGTTAACAGGTGTTTCATAGTCGATGTGTTATGGTTGATAAATGGTGTTCAATGCTTGTTCCAGTTCTTCCAGGCTGTGCACCGCCTCCCCTACGAAGTGGCGGTTGGTGCCTTTATAAATCAATGTAGCCGGTATGGCGCCGGTCCATTCCGGGGATACGCGGTCAATCCAGTCATTGTATTTCCCGTCCAGTAGCACGGCCACCAATGGCTTGATATTCCTTTCCTCAACGAAAGGGACGAGGCGGGATTGCAGCTGTGCCGGAAAATCCAGGCTAACCAGCAATATCCGAACGGGCTGACGGGCATACTTCTCACTCATTTCAATAAAATAAGGGAGCTCCTGTACACAAGGCTTGCACCAAGTAGCCCAAAAATTGACCACATAGGTCGTATCGTTGTTTTGGGCCAGCAACGGCGCTATATTATCAAACTTCGGATAGACCGGAATACCAGACAAGGTACTGTCTGCCACCGGGTAGCTTACTGAAAAGGCTGCTGTCTGCTGACCTGAGTGGCGGTCTCCCGCCCCCTGATCTTCTGCAGCACCACATCCTGCAATCAACATAAAAGCTGCAAAAAGCATGGAGATTTTCATGGTATAGGCACTTTCGTACTTGATCATAAGCAGAACTATTTAGAACGGAAAGGGTTGAGTCCTCTGCATAACGAAAAAAGGGTGCTGACTAATACAGCACCCTCTCTAAATAGTAATTAGTATGAAATCGCTTGGTTCTCTTATGCTTAAAATGTGCGCTTGACGCCGACTGCTCCTTATCTTATTACCGTACAGCTACCGGTCAGAGCCGACAGCGCCAAGCACATTATTAACAACAGGAAAATTTTTCATAGCCATTAATTCGGGGTGATCAATAAACCATAACATTGATGATTTAGTACCACAGGACGCGTTTCGTGAGCCCAAACGAAAGCCACCTTTTCAGCAAAACTAGCTTTTTTGATAGCTTTACTATAAAGACAAAGCAAACCGAGCTTAGTTCGCAGAAAAGCTACTTTTTTTGATGGCAATAAAATGGCTGACCATTCTTCCGGGAGATGCTTTGAAAAAAGAGATATAGTATTACTATCAGGGAAAGAGGAGGCAAAAAAAGCGGGCAGCAGGATTCCGGGGGGAAGCGCTACTGCCCTTGTGTTTCAACGTGCACGGCTAAAGTAAGGATAAATGTAGTACAGCGCAAGTGCAGGCTTTATTTATTCGCTCCTGCCAAAGTCAAGGAAAAGGTAGAAAAATACCGTTTCTCCCGTTTTAGCGATCAACTATTTGAGATTCTGTCGTATTTTTCAGGCCTTAAACCAAACACAATAAACAATGCTAAAAGAATTCAAGGCCTTCATCATGAAAGGCAACGTACTGGAACTGGCCGTAGCCGTAATTATTGCGGGTGCATTCGGAGCCATTGTCAAGTCGCTCACGGCTGATGTCATTATGCCACCGATTGGCCTCGCGCTGGGCGGGGTAGACTTCTCCAGCCTCGCTATCGTGCTTCAGGAGGGCGTGTCCAATGACGCAGGCGAGCTCGTGCAGGAGGAGGTTGCCATCCGCTATGGTATTTTTATACAGCGGATTCTGGACTTTGTAATTATCGCCTTCATTGTTTTCATGATCATCCGGTCTTACAACCGCCTGACGGAAAAGAAAGAGGCAGAGGAAGCTCCGCCCGCGCCTAAGGGGCCTTCGCAGGAAGAACTGTTGGCTGAAATCCGGGACTTGCTTAAGAAGTAAAGAGGGCGGGTAGGCGGGTAGGAGGAAGGCACTTCAGAAGTGCTTTCCTCCTCCTTCTCATATACCGTTCCAAAATTATTGAAATATACATTAGCTACCTCAATAGCATCACACCTCCGGAGACCTTTTTTACCAGACCATCGCGAACATCACGGTACAACAACTGATAAGTATAAAGCCCTGCAGTGGCTGGCTCCCCTCCGGAAATGCCATCCCAACGTGCAGCAATACCTTCACCTTTATATAGCAAACCGCCCCAGCGGTCATAAACTTCTAACCTAAGGGTTTCATGATAAGGCCCCAGCGGCTCAAAAAAGTCATTGCGCCCGTCATCATTGGGGGAGAAAGCCGTAGGCAAATAGATGTTATCCGGGACTTCAACTTCCACGAAATAGCGGCAAGTCACCGCACAATTGCCGCCATTGCTTACCAAAAGCTGCAAAGTATCGTTGCCAATCGCCTCCAGCTCCGGGTCAGGGCAATTGCGGCAGGAAAGCGGGTAGCTGGACTGCCAGGCGTAGAATTGCCCATCGGCGCAGGGCGACAAGCGCAGACGCTCTCCAAACTGCAAGCGGTAGGGCACTGGAGCAGTAGTGGAAGCTTCCGGCTGAGGCAAGACCACGATGGTGTCCACAGCTGTGAGGGTATCAAGTGCAGTGCCTACCTGCAGGCTGATTTCGTATTGGCCAGGCTCGTCAAAACAAACTTCCTGCGGCTCCAGCCCGCTTGCCTGCGCAGGCGCCGCCGACTCGAATGACCAGAATGCCAGCCCGATATCCAAGTTCGTGCCGGTGTATTCTACAGTGGCGCACTGTCCGCTACAAATGGTATCCTGAGATAAAGAAAAACTTGGGTCCGGCTGCTCGAAAACTTCCACCTCGTAGGTGCAGCTTTGGGCGCACTGCCCCGCGTTCAAAACTTGCACCGTATACGCCACATCCTCCTGCGGCGTAGCCAGGGGGTTGGGGCAATCGGTGCAGCTCAGCCCCTGAGTAGGTTGCCATTGGTAGGTATCGCCCTCGGCGCAAGCCTCCAGTTGTACGGTGGTGCCCGTAGTAAGCTGTAGTTGCTGCAAAGTATCAGCGGTGAGCGTGGGCTGCGGCACTACCGTCACAGCCCCTTCCAGCAACAGGGTGTCTTGGCCGGCGCAGTGGGCCATGACTACCTCTATGTCGAATACGCCGGGCTCGTCGTAGCAGATTTGCTGGGGCGCGATCTCCTGAGAAACACTTGGGGAAGCGCCGGCAAACTGCCAGTTGTAGTCTCCGCCTATACGGTTGGCGATGTTGATGCAGCTCCCCGCGCATATCGTGGCATCAAAATTGAGTAGGTGCTCGAAGCTGAACTTAAACACCCCAACATCGTCAAAGTAGGAATAATTGGATTTCTCAATGGCAGTATTGGGGTCCCAAATAAAATCGGTCTCCTGATCGGCATTGAAATTGCCCAGGGTGATGTAGCGCTCGCCCCCCTGCGCCGTGAAGCAGCCTGAAATTTTGGTATACTGCGTCGTATCGGTGATGATGTCTCCCACGTACTCGATAGTCGGCTCCATGTTAAGTACGCCATCTGCGGGCAGCATAGAATCGATAGGCTCAAGAGTTACGATCATTTCATATTTATTGATGAAGCCTCGATCAGAATCAGGCAGGATATGAAATTCAGCGTAATAAAAACTGTCTTTTTCAAGAGGCTCTGATAACTGACCGTGCAAATAATCGTGAGCCGAAAAATTATTGGTAACGATGTTGTAAAGATAGGCCGCCGTAAACCCATTCCCGGTTCTTGGGAATGCTCCTAGGTCGGTGTATCCACACTCGTTCAGGTATTCCGGGCTGCCAAAGTAAAAAGTCCAATCCAACAAGTACCCCGAGAAAAAATCTGCTCCTGTTGGGCAATTTTCATATTCTTCAAAGCCCGGATTAATAACCAGATTCTGTTGGGCGTTTGTCAATATCGGTGTTAGAAGAAATAAGTAATGTAGGCACCTTTTCATAGCTGGACTGGTACAATGGGCAGGGCGACAGATAACTTACCGCCACCCTGCAATTTAATTATTCTATAATCACCTTACGGCTGATCCGCTGCTGTCCATTGGAAATGGATAGCAAGTATAATCCGGGGGGATAAGCTGATACATCAATCTCGTAACGGTTGAAGCCTTCAACCGCTTGGACATCTTCAATATTTTGCAGCACCTGCCCGGTACTGTTCAATAACGTAAGCTCTATTTGGGCATCTTCTGTCTGGCTGACTTGTACATTCAAGGTAGAAGCGGCAGGGACCGGAAAGGCTTCCGCATGTAAAGCAATAGGATAATCTGTGCTCGATGGCCCATTTCCAGTTTGAAGGCAAAAGCTACAGTTCTGATAGATGTTGAAGTAACTGAACTGTTCAAGAGGGCCACATTCGGAATCAGCGATTAGCGTCACTTTGTAGCATTTTCCCGCAGTGTTACCCGCATCTGTATTATCGTCAAAATAGCCGAATGTTTCCTGACCGGGAGGACCAATGAGCAAACTATTGAACCTTAGACCTGTCTCAACAAAATCGCCATCAAAGATTTCGTCGTAGAGTAAAACTATAGTAGTTCCATCATCGCAGTTCACTTCCTCTATGATAAGCCGATACTCATCTATTTTGTCAACTTCAGTATCATCCGTAATCGTAATCTCTACACTAGACTGTCCGGCAGCGACACCGGGCAATTCTTCAAATCTCGGCACTTCACCGTCAAAGAGATCGTCATTGCCCGGAACAGAGGAATTCTGATTATCAATTATTGAAGTATTGGGTCCGTTCGGAGGAGCAGTAAATACAAAATCAAAATCCAGCCCCTCCTGCACACGGACAAAAAACGCTTGAGTATTGGTTAAGGATTCTGGGCCAGGTTGGCAAGCACGATTGCAACAAAACTGTTCCACTTCAATTAGTACAAGTAAACCTTCACCCGGAATATCTTCAATTTGACCCAGGACTTGGCTGAGGTCAACGCCAGTGCCGCAGGGTGGAATCCCTACCCCAAATCGGCCCCCTATGGTTATGCATGGAGACTCGGCAAGCAGGCCAAGTTTTTCACCGGCCAGGTTAGTCTGGTAAGCTCTCCCCCGGAAACAGTAGGTTATATTTCCGTTGCCATCATATTTCTCCTTAAAGGCTTCATTTATATCAATACAACTTTCCTGATTTGTACAAACGACTAATGGGGTTGAACTGGAGTTAAACACAGAAACCGGAGCTCCATTTACTTCTACCTCCCAATCTCCAGGCAGGAGCTCAAAATCGATATTTGATTGATTGCCTTGAGCTGCCCGAAAAAAGTAAGAGCCGGGTACTGTAGGCCCCTCTGGGTCGCTGACGGTTACAATCCATCTGTCGTAGCCGAAAAGAAAGGCCGAAAAGTTTCCATTTGCATCTGTTGTTTCATAAAAGGCACCAGGAGGCACTCCAAATGATCTACCTAAGAAACGAACTTCAACCCCCTCTAATGGGGTCGCCTGAACAATAATCAACAACTTGCCCCTGGTAAAAGACCGATTGTCCGAATAGGGGGGCAATAAAAGCCCCCATCGTAAAGTAGAATAAAACGCCTACACTTACGCTTTGAATGTTTCGCTTAAATTGCATAATTTAAACTTTTGATATTAATAATGTGGCTGATGCGTCAATAGAAGCACTACCGATGCTCGACGCATCAGCCTTTTAGTACCAGACTAAATGTACATTCGAACAGCCTTTTTACACCCGAGATAAAAGAGATAAAAGAGGCGCTTCGAAAATTTCACAACATTAAGTTAAGGCTTTTTTTTGAAACCAGCAATGTTGGGCACAAAAAATCATTCCTCTGCCAAATATTTACATTAAAATGCTCGAAAACAATGCAGTTGTCTGCCTCCACTCTACTGCCGGATAAACCGCTCTACCTCCAAACAGACACCATTCTGGCTCAATACCACAAAATAGAGCCCCGGCGGAAAATCCTCCAGCGGTAGGCGCAGGTGATCAGCCTGAACGACCTGCTCCTGGATGACTTGCCCTACGCCATTGACCAGCGTCACCGTTTTCTCCCCTTCCAATACTATGTCCAGCGTAATATATTGATGGGCAGGGTTGGGATATAGTTTTAATAAATCGGGCTGTAGCCCGGTTGGCCCACTTTCTCCGGATCTTCGTAAATATTGATGCCCAGGGTATCAACCCGGTGCAGGTGCACGCCGCTGCTGTCTACCCGATAAGTATGATAGATATTGGACTGATGCTGGCCAAAAACCAGCCACCAACCAGCATTATCGGCGGTTTTGGTTATTCCAAAGCCCGCATTGTAGGCATCCGTTAGCACGGTCCCTTTGGATGTGACAGCACCCAACCCTTCATTCGCGGACATATCAATAACAGAATAATAAATATCCCTTGGAAAAAGGCAGCAAACGGGCGGCGTACGCAGAGAATCATACCGCTGATGGAAGTATAAATACTCATTCTCCCTGCCCGGATAGCGTATTGACAAACCCTGACATTGGAGATATATACGGACCAGGGTGACTAATGTCCCACCAATAACCAGGGTTAATATTATCCCCACCTTCCATTACCTGACCTTCCACATTGAAGATATGCCGGCCCTGAGAATAGTAGAGTACGTTTTCGCCTGTACTATCGGACATGATATGGCCATAGAGTTCCATATTTACACTTCGTAAATCCGGAGTCGCCAGGGGTGGAGCGTAGTTAAAGTCTATTCGTCCACCGTGAAAATCTGGCTGATCAGGTGAATTGCTCCAGCCATAAAACCAAATATGGTCATGCTTTTGGCCTGCCCCCTCGCTAGGGAGGAAGCAGATCAAAAGCATTGACCATAGTAAGAGGTTATTGAAGGATAACCTTCTGTACATAGCGTTCGTTGTTTTGGTTGATTAGTTCAACAAAGTAGATCCCAGGTGCCTCACCGTTTAGGTTGATTGTCTGTTGAGGGCTTTCAGGACTACTTTTGTCTTGAAATCAGCGTTGAAATTTCTTCTGCTCATGATAGCTAATTTAAGGGTTTTTATAAATCAAGCTACCTGTCTAGTTTTTGGGGAAACTCCACCTATTGCTTCTCCCGCAACTTCTCAATAATATACGCTTCATGCTGATTAAAATAAAGCATCCGGTAATCCCTGCCGATGTAGATATCCTCTACCCGCTCCTCTTCATCGAAGAAAAAGACCAGACCTGGGTAGTTCAGCCCGGTGATCTGATAGGTTTTATAACAATCTTCCTCCATGCAGTAATTGAAAAGGTTTACGCCTTTGCTCCGCAATACCGTTTCGTAATTAGGAGAACCGAATAAGTCCCGAATAAACTGCTTACTTGCTCCTAAAAGACAACCGCCGCCGAAGGGGTACAGGAAATCTCCCTGACGGTACCGCTCAAATATCCGCTCCTCCTCTCTAAACTGATACCAGCCACCTTCCGTGCGCTGCCACTCCGCCTTGATAAAATCGTAATACGGCTGGCAGGCATCGCTGACAGGTTGCCTCTGTTCCGGAAAGGAGGAGCAAGCTGACACTACAAAAAAACCGATCAAGAAAACAAGGTTTTTGCTCTGCATACTACCGTTTTTGTTTTCCTTGCTTTCGCTGAGGCAAAATTTGCTCATAGTAATAATTTCTATAAGAACCCGCCAGAGCCTTTTTATACCGATCATTTTCATCAAAAATCATCCACAAAGGAGATAATCCATAGACGTCTTCTTCCTTTAAACAGTAATCTGTCCTGCAATACACAAAAGAATTAATCCCCAGGCTCTCCACAACAACTTCCCTACTCGGTTGTCCAAACAGTTTCCTGATAAAATCTTTATGTTTCTCCATAAGACAGGAGGATAAATGAGGATAGCGGAAATCGCCTTCATCGTACTTCTCGTAAATCTTATCCAAATCCCGGTAATCGTAGAAACCTCCCTCCGTCTGGTACCACTGCATACGAATAAAGTCATAAAACTCCTCACACTCATCGCTTACAGCGGTTTCTGAAGCCGGGACCGGCTTGCTGGCGCAGGCGGCTACAAAGAGAAAAAGAAACAGGACACCAACTTGGTTTGTAATCCACTGCATTGCCGTTTGATTAAAATTTAAATTTTGAAATCCTGTAAGCATTACCATTGCGTATAAACAAATTTGCCGGTTAGGTATTCCGAGCTTGAAAGATTGGTTAAACTAAAGAAATAGATGCCGCTGCTCTTCAACGGATCTAAAGAAACCCTTATTTGTTCCCGGCTATCATACCAATCAAAAGTGGATGAAAAAACCTGCTGGCCAGTGGCCGTGTAAACCGTTAGCAGGTATGAGCCACTTTTATTGTGGGCTATTTGCTTGAAAACTATTTCTTTACCGTCTATGTAATGCTCAAATTCTAAATCGGAGGCTTCTGCTTCTTTTTGCTGATTGATTACATTTCCGCACAAACCCATTATATCCACAGGCACCACACCGTTTGGACAAATAGAATTATCAGTAACTTCTTTGGTAGCTTTTAAAATAAATTCCGCTCCTGCTTTATCTTCAGGCGCAAAGCTGGTTTGGACAGCTCCCAAAGCCGAGCCGCTACCTCTGTACATCATTTTGTTGTTTTCTCTCGTATGCCTCAGCAGATGAGCGTGCCCCAATTCGTGCAGTAGAGTAGAGTAAAAATCGAGTTGATTTGGTGACGGACTAGGTGGAGAGGATAAATTGGCATAATGCCATCCTCCGGTAGCATTGGGGTTGGCATTGATCAAATTGGCACTTTGCCGGAAAACGATGTCGGTTTCAAGCTGAAGGGTTGGATTAGAGACAAGTTGGCAGTTTTCACGCCTATCAGTATTATTTGTTATCTCCAAAATTGTTCTAGCACTCAAATCTGTAAATTCTCCCTGGAATTCCGATTCTGAACCAAAATATATCAGATTTACACCATCATTATTGCCAACAGTATTTGGGGTACTAGCAGCTGCCGGAGCTAAAACCCAATTAATGCCTGCTTGAGCATTCCAATCACATAAACTTTGCTCGATAATTAGACGGATGTCGGCTGCCGGAGTCATATTGCTAGACATGGTAAAGACGAGTTGTCCGTTTGCATTACCATCTCCTCTCGTACCATCTCCCAAATAAACAGGAAATGATTCAATAGCACTTGTTCTGAAATTTTCTACTGAGTAATCAACTCGAACAGGATCACTGCTGGTAACCATCATGGGAGATGTGCCTGCCAACACAACGGAAAAGGTGCCTGTGCCGGCTGTATGTTCATCTCCGGAAGCCTCCGCAGATGGCACAGTGGTTTCTATTTTTTGTTCAGACCATGATATTATATCCGTAGCGCTGGTTTCCACTTTATTATTGCTTAACAGGCTACCGTCTGCATCAAAAAATTCTATTCTCCCTTTAACAGTTCCAAAGTCAGTACCTTCGATGGTCAATACTTCCCCGGTTCCGGCGGTTATATGTTCAGGCTTACTGGGGTCCTCCCCAAAAAAACCAGTAATCATAGGAGGGTTAAATAAATTGACCGGGTCGCTGGTATCTATCCGGTCGAAATTTACATATCTCTTCGTTTTACCATCGTAGTAACTACTCTTCTGCGCCATAGAAAAGTCATCGAAAGAAAAGCTTATTAACTCCTGCAAGTTCTCTATGTCTATTTGAACATTTACAAATTCTTCCCATAGAGGCGAGATAGCGTATAGTGATAAAGGCTGTGGAGAAGAGCTGACGGAGAGCCTTATTGTATTAGCGGTATAATCCTCAAGAGACAGCGCGTAGACTGAATCCATAAGCACAGCGCCCTTCGTGACCTGAATATGCTCTTGCTGAGCAATATTCGTCCCAAAAACAGCAGTGTCATACTGAAGGAATACCTCCGATGATGCTAGCCTAACGCCGGTTGTATTTGTACGTGTGAAAACATCAAAAGCTATTTTTGACGAGCCTACTGTATGAATGTTTTCAAAACTAAATTCAATGATAACGCTATTTTGAAAAGACATCGTCAAATTACTCTCCAGCCAATCTTCAATCTGCTGTTCAAATCCATTGCCGTGATAATGTACTGTAGGGTCATTGCTAGTTTCTTCTATAACTTTTATTATGTCTCTGCTGTAGTTAGAATACACGGTTTTATTATCATATGCTTGATACCCATTTTTACCAAACTCGTAGTAAACGACCCCACTTTGACCGTTGAGCATCAATAAATCATTAGTGGCGTTCTCTGAGCTGCTAAAATATTTGCAAAAAAACAGACCTTCTTCTCCGATAGAAAATTTAATGCCGTGTGGCAAGTAATGCATTATACTATCTACTGATCCACCATGAGTAACTACTTCAATTACTTCCGGCGCTCCGCCTTTAAATGATTTGGATACGAAAATCTTATTGGCTGTATAAATCCTGGTGCCACTGGAATTCCAAAAACTGTGTTTTTCTATAACCTTTCCTTCAAAGACCATATCTGCATTTTCAACTCTTGTTGCAATATCCTGACTCAGGAGTTGACTAAAAAAACTACAGCATAATATTATGAAGAGCGAAGAGCGAAGAGCGAAATTTTCATAACTTATACTTTTGAATAAAGATATAACAATCAATAGTCCGTGGGGAAAATGACGCATAGCCATAAAAAAAGGGGAAAGTTGTAATTTGGGAGTTCCTACACACTCAAACCAACTTTGCCCCTATGAGCGTCAAAGCACTCACGGAACAAATATTACGAAAAATTTTTACAA
>NZ_JAVJSK010000155.1:0-224055 GCF_040219495.1 Phaeodactylibacter sp.
CCCAATATAGTGTCTTCCGAAGGGGGCTTAACCTGGTCCGACAAGCACTTAAACGCAAGTTAGAGGGTTGGTTTGACAGGGTTTTTGATCTCATTCAGCAGCGACGATGTCGCTTTGAAATAAAAATCATCGGGTAGAGTAAGGAGCGTGTTGGGACTTTACACTTCTGGTTGCGTTCGCTCCAAAAGCAAAATCTCAACACGCTCTAAGTGCTCTGCTCCAGCTTCGCGAGACGTAGCTGGTGTAGAGCTTAAGCCCGGTACTTCCCCGGCGCTCTGCCCCAGCTTTCCCTGTAGAACCTGCCGGATCCCGGTAGAGACCCGGAGGAAAGCTCCCCGACAGGAGCAAAAGCCTGCGGGCGGCATTGCTCGCTACTTCCCCGGCCGATGTAGCAAGCTTAGACGCAAAGTCGGTTAATCTTGACACTTTAACCTTTAACCTTGCCCTCTTTAACCTTTA
Source organism: Phaeodactylibacter sp. (assembly GCF_040219495.1). Taxonomy (GTDB): domain Bacteria; phylum Bacteroidota; class Bacteroidia; order Chitinophagales; family Saprospiraceae; genus Phaeodactylibacter. The sequence goes on from NZ_JAVJSK010000155.1 coordinate 460, forward strand.
CCCTTAACCATTTTAACCTTTACCCTTAATCACCACCCTTTCCACCCAAACCTGCCCCTCCACTTCCACGCGCAGGGCATACACGCCCGGCGGGAGTACCGGCAAGGAAAGCAGTATCTCCGGCGCACAGAATTTGGTGACCGACCATACCGCCTGCCCCTGCATACTATAGAGGGTGAAGTAGCCAGTGCCTGTGGGCGCAGCGCCCGGCCAGGCGACGGTGAGGTGGCGGGAGGCGGGGTTGGGGAACACCTGAATCCCTCGCCCTTCCATCGGCTCCGCCTCTACCACACCCGTAAGCACCTCACAGGGCGTCTCCCCCTGACACCCATCGGCATCCGTTTTGATGATCCAGCAGCGGCGGGGACCGTCGCCGCTTGCCGTCCCACCACTGACCAGATGGCCACTTGAGAGTTCTCCAAAGTTGAAAAAGCTGCCGCCAATTTGAGGGTTGCCTTCAAGTTCAAAGGGGGGCAGATAGTAACGCGACCAAAGGGAGTCCCCAAAAGCGGTAAACTTGAACAGCCAACCAGCCCGGGTTAAGTCACCATCAATCTCGGTACTCAAATGCCCGGACCCTACAAAATAACCATCGGATACCTGTTGGATTTCGTATAGGCCATCTCTCCATATATGGTAGCCCGATCTCCATATGGGCTGCTGCCATACGGTTTCAAAGTTGCCGTTCAGTCGGGTCAACATTGGCTGTACAATAAAGGTATTCTCATCGATTATCTCCAGAGGCTGCTGCCCGATGGTGATGATATCGCCGTCTTCCAGGACAAAGAGCTGCCGCAGCCAGCCCATGTCCGGGTTGACCGATGATTCCCAGCTATCTAAAAGTGCGCCATCCGATAAACGGATGCGGTGGAAGAAGTTTTTGCTGTACCCTCCCCCCAAAGCACTGCGCCGCTGCCCGCCAGCTACTAAAATAGAATCTCCAATCAATTGGGCATCTTGGTAGATGTCCCTACTCTCATACTCCCCGTAAAAGTTGAGCCGAAGGGTTTGCCCCTGCTCGTCCACAATGCGGACGAAGGGGTCTGGCAAATCATTGTCCCGGTATATATATCCGTATATCAGGTAGCCATCCCCCAATGGGATGGGGGCATAGTAATTATAATTTCCTCCTTCTCCATTGTTGGTGTATTGATGCCGAAACTCTTCGTTCAGGTTTTCATCTAATTTAAAAAAAATAGCGTTTCCGCCGGTGTAGGCTATGACAATATACCCTCCATGATTTGCTGGTGAAATACCACCAGCGCTATGGTACATTGCCAGGTTCCCGCCTTCGTCATCCAGTAGCAAGCGGCTGGCCAGGCGCTGCCCCGTAGAATCATAAAGCGCGACAGCGACGCCTTGCTGAAGGGAGTCGTTCTGTGCAAGCCCTATACAAGCGATGGTGTCCTTATGGACAATTACCCTTTCAAAGCGATTGGTCACATACCCCAAATCTTCGGCAATATTGAACAACTGCGCACTAAGAGGTGCTTGCCCCAGCAGCACCAGTAAAAGTACTTTAGGCAGTAATTTCATAGGATTTTTCTTTAGCGTGATACGATAATTTTATGGTACTCTGGCTGCTGCCCGGCTATTTGCAGGCGTGCCCAGTAGATGCCCGTTGGCACCGGCAGTTGCAGGGTGGTGCGCTGCCCGGTGAGAACGGACTGGAAGGCAGGCTGCCCCTGCAGGTTGTAAAGTATCAGGGAGGCCTGATTAGCCCCTTGCGGAAGGACGACCTGAAGGGTGCCTTGTGTGGGGTTGGGGAACACCCGCATACCCGGCTCTTCCAATGGCTCTTCCTCTACCACACCCGTAAGCACCTCACAGGGCGTCTCCCCCTGGCATCCATTGGCATCGGTCTTTACAACCCAGCAACGCCGGGGGCTATCGCCGCTTGCGGTTCCGCCACTAACCAGGTGTCCACTCGAGAGCTCTCCAAAGTTGAAAAAGTTGCCGCCAACCAAGGGGTTGCCTTGAAGCTCAAATGGAGGTAAATAATAACGCGACCACAGAGAATCACCAAAAGCGGTAAATTTGAAAAGCCACCCCGCTTGCGTCCAGTTACCGTTTATTTCTGTACTCAAATGCCCGGACCCTACAAAATAACCATCTGATACCTGTTGGATTTCGTATAGGCCATCTCCCTGTATATGGTAGCCCGATCTCCATATAGGCTGCTGCCATACTGTTTCGTAGTTACTGTTCAGGCGAGTCAGCATAGGCTGTACAATAAAAGTATTCCCGTCGATAATTTCTAAAGGCTGCTGCCCAAAGGTGATAATATCGCCGTCTTCCAGCACGACGAACTGCCTCAGCCAGCCCATATCTGGGTTGATTGGTGATTCCCAGCTATCTAAAAGCGCGCCATCCGACAGGCGGATACGGTGGAAGAAGTTTTTGCTGTACCCAGACCCCTGGCTACTGCGCCTTTGACCTCCAGCCACCAAAATAGAATCGCCGAGCAGCTGGGCATCCTGATAAATATCGTTCATCTCATACTCCCCGTAAAAGTTGAGCCGAAGGGTCTGCCCCTGCTCGTCCACGATGCGCACGAAGGGGTCAGGTTCGCCATTAGGCCGGTAAATATAGCCGTATATCAAGTAGCCATCCCCCAATGGGATAGGGGCATAGTAATTATAATTCCCGCCGTCTCCATCGTTCGTGTACTGATGGCGAAACTCTTCGTTCAGATTTTCGTCTAATTTAAAAAAAATAGCGTTCCCGCTGGCGTAGGCTATGACAATATACCCTCCATGATTTGCCGGGGAAATCCCCCCGGCTTTACGATAAATCATTAGCCTCTCGCCTTCGTCATCCAGAAGCAAGCGACTGGTCAGGCGCTGCCCTGTAGAATCATAAAGCACTACCGCTATGCCTTGCTGAAGAGAATCATTCTGTGCAAACCCTATACATGCAATGGTGTCATTGTGAACAATCACTCTTTCAAAGTGATTGCTCACATACCCTAAATCTTCGGCAATATTGAACAACTGTGCGTTGAGAGACACCTGCCCCAGCAGCACCAGTAAAAGTACTTTGGTTAATAATTTCATGGGATAATTCTTTAGCGTGTTACAATGATTTTACGGTAGGCTGACTGCTGCCCGTATTAAACATACTCGACGTAGTTTTGGGCAGTTGCGGTGTGTACGCCTGACATTATGAGCATTCGCCAAAGAAAATTACTGGATAGGACGCGTGAAATGTGTCTGTATTTGTAAACATGAGGTCCGTTTTTAGCGGTTAGTGAATGATCGGTAAGGTACGGAATTTGGAGGAGAAAAACAATGTTGGCCGCTCGCCGGGCGTGCTGAAGCTAAGCGGAAAACGCCCGGTGAATGCCTTGCCTGAGACAAACCTGTATTGCATTACACCTGGCGTACTTTTCAACCCCTTCTTCAGGCTTGTAATACAATGGACGCTCGGGGACGATATCCGCCGAAGTCTTAGAAAAGCGAAGGTAGACCTTGCGCCAGAGGGGCAGCGTGGCTTTTTCCATCCGTTATTCAGGTAGTTAAACGCAGGAGTGGGCAAATGGTATTGCCTGAGGGGGCAGAAAATGGTTGGGCTGAACTGGTACGGTGTAGTTTAGGGTGTACTCCATATCTGGGCTCGCGCTTAAAGTACACCCTAACTCGTTAAGTCTAAGCCGACTCTTTCCCCTCCACTGAGTCATTCATCAGATAGGCTTTGAGGAAGCCATCGAGGTCGCCGTCCAAGACCGCATCAGTTTGGCTCGTTTGATGGCCAGTGCGGTGGTCTTTTACCCGGCGGTCGTCCAGTACATAGGAGCGGATTTGAGAGCCCCATTCGTTTTTCATTTTCTGGGCCTCTACTTTGTCCTTCTCTGCCAGCTGTTTTTCCAGCTCGAGTTCGTATAGGCGGCTTTTAAGCATTTGCAGGGCTTTGTCACGGTTCATATGCTGAGAGCGCTCCTGCTGGCATTCGACCACTAAGCCGGAGGGCAAGTGACGGACGCGTACAGCGGACTCTGTTTTATTGACGTGCTGACCGCCCGCACCGGAAGCACGGAAAGTGTCCCACTCTATGTCAGCAGGATTGATCTCTACCTCAATCCGGTCATCAATCATAGGGTGCACAAATACCGAAGCGAAGGAAGTCATCCGCTTTCCCTGCGAATTAAAGGGGCTGATGCGCACCAGGCGGTGCACGCCGTTCTCCCCTTTGAGCCAGCCATATACAAAGTCCCCCTGAATCTCCAGAGAAGCCGACTTCACACCGGCGACGTCTCCATCCTGCCGATTGAGCTCAGACACCTTGTAGCCACTGCGTTCTGCCCACATAACGTACATACGCATGAGCATTTCGGCCCAGTCGTTGGCTTCGGTGCCACCGGCACCAGCGTTGATTTCCAGGATGGCACTTAGTTCGTCTTCCTGCTTATTTAGCGTAGAATGGAACTCCGCATCTTCTATCACGCCCAGGGCTTCCTGGTAACGGTTTTCAACTTCTTCCTCTGTGCCTTCGCCCTCTTTATAAAATTCGTATAGCACTTCCAGGTCCTCAATCCTGCTTTCCAGCTTATCATGAAGACTCAGCCAGTTTTTATGGCTCTTGAGTTCTTTAAGAATCGATTCGGCCCGCTTAGGATCATCCCAGAAACCGGGGTCCATGGACTGCTGTTCTTTATCTTTGATTTGCATGCGCCGGTTACCGACGTCAAAGATACCTCCCTAAAGCAGCCAGGCGATCCTGCAAGTCTTTCAACTGATCTGCAGTCATACCTTCTGTCGTGGTTTTAGTACAACGCCTGAGGGCATTGCACGAATTAGAAAAACAAGCGGCAGTGCTACCCCCCTCAGGGTGTAATACTGCCGCCTTCTGAAAATCTAAAGTTACTGTACTTCGCCCAGCTCTACGTAGAACATCAACTCCGCGCCTCCGGGAATCGTTGGAGGGGAGCCTGCTTCACCGTAGCCCAAAGGTGCAGGGATGAATAGGGTGGCTTTCGTACCGCCCTTGAACAGTGCGATGCCTTCTTCCCAGCCCGGGATCACCCGGCCCTGCCCCAGTGGCAGATCAATGGGCTGCCCACGGCTGAAGGAATCGTCAAAACGCTCCCCATCTTCCGCCAGTACACCGTAGTAATGTACCCCAACAACTTTGCCGGGTGCAGCCTGTGCACCGTCGCCTTCTTCGTGGATCACGTACTTCAGCCCGGACCCCGTTTCCTGCAGCTGATCGCCCAGGGTATTGTTTTGGTAGCTTTCCAGGGTTTCTTGTACCAGTGCTTCAACTTCCGGCAGGCGCTCTTTCAGCTCTTCAGCCTGCCGCTTGGCTTCTTCCATTTGGGCATTCTGCTCATCGGCCTGTTGTTGAGCCGACTTGATATCCGCAATAACGAGATCGTAATACATGACGTCTGTGTCTTCAAAACCTTTAGGCTTTTGGTCCAGCGTATCGATTGCGATCATGACTGTCGCGCTGTCCCCCATACCCATTAACTGCATTACTTCTTCGAGCGGATTTGGAGGACGGTTGGCAGGCGCCTCTCCTGGTATCTGCAAGAAAGGCGGCTTTGGCTGATCACGGCTACTGTAGATAACGGAGTCCCCGTTGCGCATGTAAGCATGGAAGGAGACATAGTCCCCGGCTACTGGCTTTTCGCCACCGTTGTCGGTATGCAGTATATATTCAAAGCCGCTGGGTGTGGTTTGTATAGTTGGTTCCTGCTGACAGGAGGCCAGCGTTACCCCAACGAGCAAAATAAATAGCAATTGGATTCGCATAAAATCTTGGTCTGTTGATATAAATGAGTGAAATGATCTAAATGACTGCCGCAGCCAGTTTGTCTTTGTACTGCGGCAATACGCCTTTGAAGCGTTTAAGGGTTATATCCAGTGGCTGAAAGGAAAAACCACCGGATGCATTTTTATGCCCCCCACCCTTGAAGTGCTTCTGTGCAATTTCCTGAACGGAAAAGTCGCCCTTCGAACGCAGGGATATTTTTACAATCTTGGGTTGCTCCATAATGAAGACCGCCATCTTTACATTTTTAATCTTCAGCAGATAATTCACGATACCTTCTGTATCACCCCGCTGTATGTCAAAGTCTTCGTAGTCTTGCTTGGTTAGGTAGATAATCCCCGTATTGTATTCTTCCAGCACCTCCATTCGGTTGTTTAAGCAATGCCCCAGCAACCGCAGGTGCTTTTCCTTCATACTGTTGTTGATGAGGTCCTGCAACTTGTAGTCATCCACTCCCAACTCTACTAACTCACCTACGGTACGGTACAACTTAGCAGAGGTGCTGTAACGGAAGGAGCCGGTATCAGTTATAATTCCTGTAAAGAGGCACTCTCCGATCCGGACATCCAGATCAGACTCCATCTCCAGCAGATGTATAAAATCTACGATAAGTTCGCAAGTGGAGCTGGCCGTCGTATCGGAGAGCAGGAAATCTGCAAAGCCCTCCGGGTAGAGGTGGTGGTCAATCATGGCCTTGTAGCACTTCGTGGGGGCTATCAGGTCGCCCAGCTTATCGATGCGGTCCAGAGCATTGAAGTCGAGGCAAAAGATGATATCTGCTTTTTCTACCAATTCCTGAGCATACTCCGGATCAATATCATAGATGACCATCTTTTCGATCTCCGGCATCCAGGAAAAGCCCTCCGGATATTCAGAAGGCGTAATCATCCGGACCGTATGCCCGCCCTTGTTGAGAAAGTGATAGAGCCCCAGGCTTGAACCAATGGCATCACCGTCGGGATTCCGGTGAGTTGTGATAACAATATTTTTGGGCACTGCCAGCAGCGCCTTTAGTTCGTTGATGTTCTCCATGTATATTATAGCGTCAGAACGCGAAGTTGGCAAAATTAATGAATTTACCCAAATAAAAGACGCCCGGTTATGGGCTGCATGCTGAAACACGCCCCATTCACCAGATAAGCCAGATGCCTCCCAGCGCCTGCCGGTAAAGGCACAGAAGACATCAGGCCATGTTGCGCAAACCCTCTGCCCACAAAAATCAAAATCCGTCTCCCATTAATCACCAGGAAACCACTCAGGTTTAGCAGGGTTTACTTACTTTTGCAGCGTTTTTTAAAATCTGCAAAAAATCTAAACACAATATGGCTGGTAACAAGACCTTCACCATGATCAAGCCCGACGCAGTCAAAGCCGGGCACATCGGCGGTATCCTCGCCAAAATCAACGAAGCAGGCTTCCGCATCGTTGCGATGAAGCTCACCAAACTTTCCACAGAGAAGGCGGGTGAATTTTACGAAGTGCACAAGGAGCGCCCTTTCTACGGCGAGCTCGTTGAGTTCATGTCTTCCGGCCCCATCGTGGCAGCTGTACTGGAAAAAGACAACGCAGTAGAAGACTTCCGCAAACTGATTGGCGCAACCAACCCTGCAGAGGCAGCGCCCGGCACAATCCGTGCCCTGTTTGCTAAAAGCATTGGCGAAAACGCCGTACACGGCGCCGACTCTGATGAGAACGCTGCCCGGGAAGCGAGCTTCCACTTCGCCGCTACGGAGATGTTCTAAGCAACGTCTGCCGGATGGCAAAGCCCACCTTTCTACGAAGGGTGGGCTTTTTTTATCTTTTCCTGTTAGAGCGTGTGGTTTATGTATTTTAAAAGGCATTGATTACGCTGCCCTTCCCTCAAAAAACAGTCCTGAAAACATTACCACCATGAAAAAAACATTCCTCCTTCTCGCACTGATCACTATTTTCGCCTCCTGCAATAAAGACGACGATGGTAAGCCTTCCACTACCGAACTGGGCGGTGAATGGAACCTCGTTTCGGTTACCTGCCTGTGCGAACCAGTCTCCCTCGAGGTGGGTGAGCATATCTGGGATTTTGACTTATCCGAAAACCAACTCAACGTAATTAATAATGTAGCCGAACAGCTACATACCATTTTACCAACAGGCTCCTACCCCATTATTGTCACTGACAGCACCGTGGAATTGCAGGGCATTGCTTATGATTATTACTTCGAAAACGAAAGGCTGTTCCTGGCTGACATGCCGGAAGTGGATGGGCCGCTGATTGAGTTTGTCCGGGAGTAATAGCTTTTGGGGATGGCTCCCACCTTGCAGGCTGCAGGCTAATGCTCCCACCCCTCTACGATCTTAATGGCATTCCTCCAAACTTATAGTTTTCCTGCGTAAAAGTCCAGCTCGCCAATGCTTCTTTGAAACCCTGCCGACCTATTTTGAAAAAGAATGCCGCCACTCATCCTCATCATCAAACTTACCTCCTGACCTGCCGTTCTATCTACATACCCTCTTCATTTTTAAAAGCCTCCGCCTTTGTACACACCGTATCCTTTGCTGAACAAGCTGCTCAAATGGCTCCTTTACGCATTGCTCGCCCTACTGCTTTTGCTGGGTCTGCTTTGGAGTGCCCTGCAGTTTCCGGCCGTGCAGCAAAAGATCGCGGACAAAGCAACAGCCTACCTGGAAAAACGCATCCAAACCCCCTTTAGCATTGACCGTATCTACATTGATTTCTTCAATCAGCTGGTGCTGGAAGGGGTCTATGTGGAAGACCAACAGCAAGACACCTTGTTGTACGTTGGACGGATGGATGCACAGCTGAGTATTTTCGCCCCCTTGCAGTCCGAGATTCAGCTCAACCATTTCACCCTCGAAAACACAGTAGCCCGGCTGGAAAGAAGGGCAGACTCCACTTTCAACTTCACCTATCTTATTGAGGCATTCAGCAGCAGCCAACCGGACACCACCACCTCCGAAGCCAAGCCCTGGCGTTTTGACCTGAAAACGCTGGACCTGAAATCCGTACGCTTTTCCTGGACGGACAGCCTGAGCAAAATGGCAACCTACGTACGCATCGGCGACTTCCAGAGTCAGGTCCGTCAGCTTGACCTCAACGGGCAGCGTATTGATATCGAAAAGCTCGCGCTCTCCAAGTCGTTTGCATCCGTGGCACAGTGGGGCACTTCGGGGCCGCCTGAGGCAGTGGATAGTACAGCTACCGCTCTGGTCTTTCCCTTCACGGGCTGGGAAATTAGCGCTGATGATATTGACCTTGAATCCGTAGATGTGGATTACGATGATTTTTCACGTTCGCCCGGGCCAGCCGAACAGTTCGATCCGTCCCACCTGCACTTTGAAGGCCTGGCACTTCAGGCACAAGGCTTTAGCTGGGACAGCCTTAGCCTACAGGGAGAAATAGCGCAACTGGCTTTTCGGGAATGGAATGGTTTTGAACTGGAAGAACTGTCTACCGGATTCGAGCTGTCAACAACCGCCATCCGTTTGACTGATTTAGCTGTACAAACCACAAATAGTCAAATCGCCCCCTCTGTCCTTCACCTCCAATACGACCAATTTGATGACCTGTCAGATTTCACAAAAGCAGTGCACCTTTCGGTAAAATTGGGCAATAGTACTGTAAGTCAGCAAGAGCTCAACTACTGGAGCGGCCCATTACCCTTTCTGAATGCGTCTGTGCCCCCGCTCGAACTTTCCGGACAGGTGGATGGATACATTGAGGCCCTGAATATTGGGCAACTACAATTAAAATGGGGGCAGGCGGCCAAAGCCAACCTTAGCGGCACTCTGTCCAATACTACGACCCCGGACAGCCTGGCCTTTCAGCTAGCCCTCAAGACGTTCAGTGCCTCCCCTACCCTGCTCAACCAATACCTGAAAGGGCGCCCACTGCCACAAGCCGGCCTGGCCCCCTTAGGCAGGCTCAGCCTCACCGGTTTCATTAAAGGCAATACGCAGCAGCTCAAAATCAACCGGCTCGCATTGCGTACGCAGAGTTATACCGCATTATACGGGCAAATCGAAGCAAGCCAGGTCCTTTCGCCCGACCAACTTCGGTTCACGTTTTTTCTGGACTCCCTGAGGACACAGCCCTCCGACCTCAGCGGGTTCCTCAATGATACCATTCCGCCCTCTTTGCAAGCCCTGGGCCGCAGCTTTTATCAGGGGACTATAGCGGGCAACCTGACTGATTTCGAGCTAAATGGCAACCTGCAGACCGATGCAGGCTCAGCATTGCATGATGTACAAATTCAGTTTTCGGACAACTACCAAGACGCCAACTATGAAGGGGAACTGCAACTCCGTGCTCTGGCGCTAAACCAGATACTTGACAACCCGGAACTGGGCCGATTATCACTGGAGGTGTCGGGGAAAGGGCAGGGCCTTACCCTTGATAGTCTGGAAGCAACACTCAACGGGGCCATCACACAACTGGAAGCTTATGGTTATGCTTATCAGGGGCTGAGCCTGAACGGGCGCATGAATGCACGGTCATTTCAGGGGCGCCTTGACGTTCAGGACCCCAATTTACAATTCCACTTTGAGGGGCTGGCGAACCTGTCCGACAGCCTTTCCACTTTTGAGTTCAATGCGGATCTGGACACCCTGAACCTGCATGAACTGAACCTATACCCCACCCCACTGAGTATCAAAGCCGAACTCGTCACCAGGCTCAGGGGTAGCCGGCTCAACGATCTGGAGGGGAACGCCAGCATCAGGGATCTGCACCTTCAGGACGAAGATCAAGACTATTCAGCAGACCTCATCAGCCTTACAGCCAAAGCGAAACCAGACAATAACCGCATGGTACGGCTTCGCAGCCCTTTCCTCAACGCTGAAATTGACGGTACGTTTCAGTTATCAACACTCCTGCCTGCCCTGGCTGAGTTTGTTGATGGCTTCTTTCCTGTCAAAGAATGGGTAACTCCCAATGAGCCGCCCGACAGTTTACAAGTCGATCCCAGTTTGCCCGACCAGGATTTCCAGTTCGTCCTTGAAATCCGGGACCCTATTCCTCTGACCCACTTTCTGGTGCCCGAACTGGAGCAGCTCGACACCGCCTGGGTGCAATTTGTATTCAGCAGCCTGGACAGAAGAATGCAGTTCTCGGGAGGGGTGCCCAGCGTAACTTATGCGGGCATAACCATCGATAGCTTTGCCCTCGATGGCCGCTCAGGCGATGGGCTGCAACAGTCCATAAGCGTGAGCAAGGTAAGCCAGGACACCCAGCTTCTGGTGGGGCCTATTCAATTCAGTACCTTTTTGTACAGAGATAGTATGGACCTGCAGATGCTGGTCAAAGGGGGGGATCAAAAAACCCGGTTACGCCTGAGTACCCTGCTGCAGCCTGATAGCACCGCCTATCAGCTGCAGGTTCTTCCTGACCTGATCCTGAATGGCCGGCCCTGGCAGGTTTCTGCGGACAACCAAATCTTGTTTTCGCCAGAGCTGCTGACGAAAGCCGACCTGCGGATATCCCGAAAGCAGCAAAACGTCACCCTGTCTACACTGGCCAGCTCACAATCAGGCCGACAGCCGCCCCTGCAAATTCAGTTTGGGCAGTTTCGTCTGCGTGAAATCAGTAAGCTGATCGGGCAGGACACCACGCTACTCAGTGGCCGCCTCAATGCCCAAATCGAACTGCAGCCCATAGACACTCTGCTGCAATACACAGTTGATGCGCAGATCGATAGCCTGCACCTCTATGATGCTGCACTCGGTCAGTTGAAAATGAATATGCAGCCGGGCGCTAACGAAAAAGAACTAAAAGTCGGCCTTTTACTCCAAGACCCCGAAGAACGCCTTAACCTGCAGGGTTCTTATGACCTTGAAGCCGGCACACTCAGGGCCAACCTTACTGCCGATCAGATGCCGGTGGCTCCCTTCGAGTTCTTTACCCAAGAATCCGTCCGGGATTTGAAAGGGGCAATCAGTGCCCGGTTAGCGCTTAGTGGTACAGTCAGCGAACCCGTCTGCACGGGCACCCTCACCGCAGACAGCCTCTCAGCATTTGTCAACTACCTGCAGACATCGTTTACAGTGCCCAACCACCGCATTGAGCTGACTGAAAACAGTATAGAACTGGGTAACATGCCCCTTATTGACGGCAATCAACAGCCGGCACAGCTGAGCGGAACGATCAGGCATGACCATTTTAAAGATATCCAAACTGACCTTAGATTCACCACCTCCAGGTTTCAGGTGCTCAACACGAACGCCCGGGACAATGACCTCTTTTACGGAAAAGTATTCCTTAGCGCCGAGGCATTGGTCCGCGGCCCCATTGACAACCTGGACATTGAAGTTGAAACGACAACCCTCCCAGGTACCGTCCTGACAGCCCTGCCGCTGAGCGAAGCGAAAGCCATCGTCAACGAAGACTACCTTATTTTTCAGTCCCCCGAAGCGTTCACTGCGGATACCGCCAGGCAGTCAGACCAGGTGTATCAAACCGGGTCTTCCGGTTATCGGCTCAACCTGCAGCTCAACCTAACTCCTGATGCCCAAATCATCGCCATTATCGACCCCTCCACCGGCGACCAACTGCAAGCCCGGGGCCGCGCCAATCTCTTTGTTGAACTTAACGCAAGTGGACAAATGTCCATTACCGGTAATATTGAGGTCACCTCGGGCAGCTATCAGTTGAATTATGAGGGGCTGGTCAAACGGAATTTCAGCATCCTGGAAGGCAGCAGTATTTACCTGCCGGGCGATCCGCTCCAAGCCCGGTTCGATATTCGGGCAGCTTACCAAGCGGAGACGCCAGTGCTGGGCCTCATTGAGCAGGAAACAGAGCTCACCGCTGAACAGGAGCGGGCTGCCCGCCGCCGGCAACAGGTGAAAGTATTGCTCAACCTTGAAGGCGACCTGCAGCAACCCGAACTCCTGTTTGACCTTCAATTAGGGGATCAAATCTCCGCCAACCTGGAGTCCATCCTCACCCAAAAGATGAGCCAGCTACGTGCCAATCAGTCGGAGCTCAACAAGCAGGTCTTTGGGTTGCTCCTCTTCAATGCTTTTCTGGGTACAGGCGGCAGTAACCTGGCGACCGCTGGAGAGAATATTGCCCTTTCCAGCGTGAGTACTTTACTAACCAATCAGCTGAACCGCCTGGCAGAAAACTACGTAGAGGGCGTAGATCTGAGTATCGGGGTAGACTCTTACAAGACTGATGCGTCTGCCGCCGCTGGAGAAACCGTCACGGAAGTAAACCTTGGCTTGTCCAAACAGTTGTTTAATGACCGGCTATCCGTGCAGGTGGGTGGCAACCTGGGCGTCAGCGAAAGTGAAGCAACCGGTCAGAATACCGTTCTGGCCGGCGATTTCCGCCTGGAATACAAACTGACGGAAGACGGCCGGTACAAACTGCGGGTCTTCCGCCGACCGGACTTTGACATCTTCTCCAACGGCATACGCACCGGCGCCAGCCTGATCTATCAGCGCTCCTTTGGCGACCTGCGCCGTGACAGTACTCAAAAAGCCCCTTCCAATGACTAGGAACCTGCAATACATGCTTGGCACCCTTGCCTTCCTGCTGCTGGGCAGCAGTTGTCAGCCTACCCGTACCCTGCAGGATGGGCAATCCCTCTACACCGGAACTCAACTGCAATACACCGGTCCCAAAGCAGCTGTGAGCACTACTGCACTGGAAAGTGCCATTGGGCAGGAGCCCAACCAATATTTCCTCGGGCTGCCCATCCGACTGGGCATCTACAATGCCACCGCCAAAAAAGAAGGGAAACTAGGCAAATGGGTACAGCGAAAGCTCGGTGAGCCTCCCGTAATTTTTGATTACCAGGAAGCCGAAACCAGTCGGCTCCGGCTCGAAAAACGCCTGATTGACCAAGGTTACCTGCAAGCCCGGGTCGGTATGGATACCTTGCAGAAAGAAAAGCGGGTAGAGACCGTCTTCCGGCTTTCTCCGGGGGACCGTTATACGATAAAGGGCATGGACTGGCCTGCAAGCAACACCGATATCGGCCAGTTCATCCAAGCCGCCCACTCTGAACAGTCTGAATGGGAAGGCGTGCCGTACCAAACGCAGCGCCTGTCCGAAGAAAGAGACAAGCTCGCTAATTCCGGCAATGAGAATGGGTTCTATGGACTAAACCCCCGCCACCTTTACTACTTTCTGGATACCACCGACGGGCAGCATCAGGTACAGGCTTTTCTGAGGCTCGCTGAGGCACCAACCGGCAACCCCTATCAAAAGCACTATATCGGTAAAACCAATGTTTATCCTGTTTACTATCTGGAAGAACCGGAATGGACTTATCGGGATACTCTGGCGGAAGATGGCATTTCATTTTTCCAGAACCGGGCATTTATCAAACCCAAGGTCCTCGGCCGGACCATACTGCAGGAAGAAGGCGACCTTTACGTACAATCGCTACAGCAAAAGTCCACCAACCGGCTGATGGGGCTGGGCGCTTATAAGTTTGTCAACCTGAAGATGCAACTCCGGGAAGCCGGAGACAGCTTGTTTTTGGACCGCTCTTTTTACCTGACCCCCAGCCTGACGCAGGACTTCTCTGCAGAATTGGAAATCAGCTCGCTGAGTACCGCAAGTAGTTCGCTCAATGGTGGGGTGAACCTCAACTATGCCCACCACAACCTTTTCGGTGGAGCAGAGCGATTCAACATAGAGCTCTCCACGAGCATTGCTACGCAAATCGGAGAATCCGTTGACTTTATCAACAGCTATAATATTGGGCTGGAGACCAGCCTTCGGTTTCCGGGCATGCTCACCCCTTTCAACTGGCTCAGAGGCGAGCAAGCCTGGCAATCGTCCACCACCGCCCAGCTACGGGGTGATTTCCAGCGGCGGACGAACAACTTCTCCCTGTTTTCCCTGTCCGGATCTTACGGCTTTGACTGGCAGCCCGGGCGCCTCCACCGCTATACCTGGAAGCCCGTACAGCTCACCCGCACGCGCCTGCTAAGCAGTACGGATCAGTTTGATGAGCGCCTGGCGGGGAATTCGCGCCTGAGGGCCTCCTTTGAGGACAACCTGATTTTAAGTACCATTTTTGAATACAACTACAGCGAAAAGCGCCCTGGAAAACGGCAGAATTACCTGACGATGTCTGCTTCTGTGGAGCCCGCGGGCAATTTGAGCTATGGGATTGCGCGCTTAGCGTCTCCCGACACCGAAGCGCCCTATCGGTTGCTGGGGCTGCCCTTTGCTCAGTTTCTGAGGGTGGAAACAGGGGTCAAATACCACTGGTACAACAAGCATACAGACTGGCTGGCCAGACTAAATATTGGCGTTGCGCAGCCTTACGGCAACGGGATGTCTATCCCCTACATTCGTCAATTTTTTGTAGGGGGCAGCAATAGCATCAGAGCCTGGCAGATCCGGACCCTCGGCCCGGGTGCAGTCCCGGTGGAAGCCCTTGATGCCGCAACCTTTCAGGACCAAACCGGTGACCTGAAGCTGGAGGCCAATTTGGAATACCGCTTTCCCATCATCAGTTACCTCAAAGGAGCTGCTTTTGTGGATGCCGGTAACATCTGGCTGGTAGATCAAGGCCCTATTGATGCAGACCAAGAGGACGGGGTTTTCCAGTGGAACGAATTCTACCGACAGATTGCCATAGGGGGCGGGCTGGGGCTTCGGTTAGACATTTCCTACTTTGTGCTTCGCCTGGATGTAGCTTTCCCATTCCGTAAACCTTACAATGCAGCAGGTAACCGTTGGGTTTTTGATGAGTTTGCACCGGGATCGACGAACTGGAGAGCAGAAAATATTGTTTACAATCTCGCTATTGGTTATCCATTTTAATTTTGATGATTGATTTTTATGAGGATATCCAAAGGGCATCCTCAGTTTAAATCGCTATTTTTTTAGTATCATTGCCGGAATTTACCTTGAAGCAGCTCCGCTGATTTCAGAAAACAGGGAAGCAAAAGCCCTCTGATTCCGTTTTACCCGAAAAAAGCATAAGACAATATGAGGACCAAACTGTCTCAATTTGATTTCACACTACCTCCCGAGCTGATTGCAAAGTACCCTGCTGATAACCGCCACGACTCCAGGCTGATGGTTATCCACCGGGAATCAGGTAAAATCGAACACCGGACATTTAAAGACATCCTTGAGTATTTTGACGAGGGGGATGCTATGATTTTCAACAACACCAAAGTGTTCCCTGCCAGGCTATATGGCAAAAAAGAAAAAACCGGAGCGGATATTGAGGTCTTCCTGTTGCGCGAGCTCAACAGCGATTCCCGCCTCTGGGACGTACTGGTAGACCCAGCCCGTAAAATCCGGGTTGGCAACAAGCTTTACTTTAGTGATGAAAATGATAATGATGTGCTCGTGGCGGAAGTAGTAGACAATACGACCTCCCGTGGCCGGACCATCCGGTTCATTTATGACGACAGCGATGAGAACTTCCAAAAGGACCTGCATCGCCTTGGCACCACCCCTCTGCCTAAAGAGATGGGGCGTAAAGCAGAAGTGATTGACCGCGACCGCTATCAGACCTTGTTCGCCAAGGAGATGGGTGCGGTGGCTGCTCCTACAGCCGGCTTGCACTACAGCGACGAACTCCTGAAGCGCCTCGAAATCAAAGGGATTGAATTCGCAGAGCTTACACTTCATATTGGCCTGGGCACTTTCCGCAGTATTGATGTGGAAGACTTGTCTAAGCACAAGATGGATGCCGAGTACTTCAAAATCGGCGCAGATGCTGTCGAGGTTGTCAACAGGGCAAAATCCGGAGAGCACCGGGTTTGTGCAGTAGGCACTACGAGTATGCGCTCAATCGAGTCAGCAGTATCTGCTGAGAATATGCTCAAGGAAGCCGAAGGTTGGACGAATCTCTTCATTTATCCGCCATTCGAGTTCAGCATCCCGGATGCGATGGTCACCAACTTACACCTTCCAAAATCCAGCCTGATGATTATGGTCTGTGCTTTCGGTGGCTATGATTTGATCATGGAAGCCTACAAGCAGGCCGTCAAGGAAAAGTACCGTTTCTTTGCCTACGGTGACGCTATGCTCATTTTGTAGGCTCGTCCTCAGTAAAAATTCATACATTGCTTTTAATGAAAAGCGTATCTGAACTTTTTTGGATACGCTTTTCTGATTTTATTCCGTACTTTTTAGGGTGGATTTGCCCCTCCCTTTCATTCTAAATGGTTTAACAGCAACAACGAGGTCCGTTCAGGACGGCTTCGGTAACAGATCATATAAACATCATGCCCCGGATTTTACTCCTTTCATTATTACTGACCTTAGGGAAAAGCGTTTATGCGACCAACTGTGAGGAAGTCATGATCCCGTTTTTCACAGAGCAAGTCCCGATCCAATACCAGACTGATCTGCTGCAAATACAGCGGCCCAGCATGTCAGAACAAGGGCTTCGGGCGTACTTCCGGCAAATGAGCACCACGGAGTACGAGGTACTGATCCGGAGCCTGCAGCAAGCCAGGAGAGCCTTCCGGCTTAATGACTGGCTGTACTACAAACTCGTTAAGCAGGTACTCCGGCAGATCTACGGGCAGCACGAACCGGTAGACCGTACGCTGGCTTCCTGGTTCATCCTTTCGCAAAGTGGTTATGATACCCGCCTGACGTACTTTGAGGACAAGGCTTATCTCTATGTTTTTACAATGGACGAAGTTTTTGAGGCACCGATCATTCAAGACAGAGGCCGTTCCTTTATCAACCTCTCTGAGATCCGGACAGGGCACACCAAACAGCAAGCCCTGTATATGTTGGGGTTTTCCCCGAATCCGGACGGGCATGCTTTCACTTTTACGTTTAAAGACCTTCCCCGGCTGCGGCCGATGCTCAAGTCTCATGAAATCAGCTTTTTCTACAAAAAAGAATGGTACACTTTGGAAGTGGAGGTCGATGAGAATATTGCGGCTTATATGGAAGACTACCCCGTTGTTGCAGAAACACAGTACCTGGAAGTCCCCATGTCTGCCCAGCTGTTTCAAAGCCTGATCCCTCAGATGAAGGAGCTGCTCAAAGGGAAAAATGAGTGGCAATCTGCCGAATTGCTCGCGGCCTTTACCCGGTCGGCCTTTGCTTACAAAGAGGATAAAGCGTACTTCGGTTACAGTAAACCGATGGTTGCAGAGGAGGTCTTCATCCATCCATACTCCGATTGTGAAGACCGGACGGCACTATTCTTCCAGCTGGCCAAGCACCTGCTCCCGCTTCCAACCCTGGTTATTGCTTATCCGGACCACCTGACCCTGGCGATGGCGCTGCCACCGGCACCCGGCAATACGGTACCTTATCAGGGGCACAATTACTATTTCACAGACCCTACCGGCCCGGTTCGGGACCATACCGTAGGCAAAGTACCCAAAGGCTATGAGAACAAACCTTTTAAGATCATTAAACACTACCATGTGCCTGGCGTTACTCAGGAAAAATAGGTTAATCTCCAACTAAATTTAAAAAGCGCAACAAATATTTGGATAGTACGCCAGGTTTTTTACTTTTGCCGAAAGCAGGCGCATTGCGAAAGAGAAGCCATTGTGAAGTGAAATTAATTCTATTTCCTGCAAAATATCTGGCCCACAATTTGCTTAGTCGCGGCTTTTTACCGTTTATAAAATTCTTTCGGCTCATTTTTTGACTTTTCTTGTGCCTTGCTTGTCAGGGTTAAGCAGGAGCATGATGAAAAATAGCCGGCTAACAACAAACTTTGCCAACATATGTATTGGACGCTTGAACTTGCTCACCATCTTGAAGACGCGCCATGGCCAGCTACCCGCGATGAGCTTATCGACTATGCCATTCGCTCCGGAGCGCCTTTGGAAGTGATCGAAAACCTTCAGCAAATGGAGGATGAAGGTGAAGTATATGAAGGGATGGAGGAAATCTGGCCGGATTACCCGCGCAAAGATGACTTTCTCTTCAACGAGGATGAATACTAAAGCCAGCTTTTGATGGTTCCCTTTTTTGAATATTAAGCCTCTTCAAAAAAGATAGTCACATCTTTGAATAAAAAGGTTTTGAGTAACTTGTCATTACTCAAAACCTTTTTTATTTTACACCTCTGTTACCGCCCGCCTGTTTACCCCTCCCGAATAGTGCGATTTGAACCTGTTATTATTGCCATTCATCAGAAAATCCCCTAATTTGAATGTCACAAATTATGCACACCGGCCAGACTACGCTCGGCCTTAACCAAACTAGTAAATGAAAAACTTACTTGAAATAGCTCGTGTCGTTACTAAGCGGAAAGTACGGAAGATCGAAATCTTTGATGACCACTCCTTACGGAACAATAAGAGTAAGTTCAATCAGTTTTACGAATCATTACGGGACAACAAGTTCAAAAACGACAGAGAGGCCGCCACAGCCCTCTATAAATGCAGCCCGACCGACCCCAAGTACCGTCAGTTAAAATCACGCTTTAGAAAACGGTTGCTGAACACGCTTTTTTTCCTTGATATCAATATGCCCAAAGCAGCGAGTTACGACCGGGCCTACTACTCCTGCCATAAAGACTGGACCCTTGTCAAAACCCTGATCTGGTACAATGCGCCAAACTCCGCGGCTCAGCTTGCCCGCCAAATCCTGACAACTTCCCTGAAGTTTAAATTTGCAGACCTGATCATCAACAGCTCCCGTATCCTCCGTGACTACGCAGCTCAGCAAGGGGATGAAAGGGCCTACGAAGAGTACGATAACTATATCAAAGAATACAATGATATCCTGAATGCAGAAATACGCTCGGAAGAGCTCCTGCAACGGGTAATCATGAATTACTACAAGCCTTTGTCCAAAACACAGGAGCTGACGGAAAATATCGAGGATTACTGTGAAGCCCTCGTCAGTCTTTCCGAACAGTATGACGCCCCGGTGATCTTTTACAATATGTACCTGGTCTGGATTTTTGCCTACGAGATGCAACAGGACTTTGAGTCTATGCTGGAGGTCTGCGAACAAGGCGAGCAGTTTGTACAGAAAAACGCCGTCTATAAGCAGCATAAAAAAATGGTGACCTTTCAGACCAAGAAGATGTCCGCTTACCTGCACCTGCGCAACTACCGAGACGGGCGTGCAACAGCCGAACAATGCCTGAAAGAACTGAAAGCTGGCAGTGAAGACTGGTTCACCTTTATGGATTATTACTTCCTGCTGACCATGCACGTCAACAACCCGCTGCAGAGCGTAGCGATCTTCAAGCTGGTATCCACCAACTCCAAACTTCGCAAACAAGATACTGAGACCGTCGAAAAGTGGAACATCTACGAGGGCTATATTGAATACCTCATACTGGTTGAAGGTAAGGAAAACCCCGTCTTGAAAAAACAGCAAAATGCGCAGTTCCGATCTTCCAAGTTTATTAGCAAGCCTGCTGTATACGCTAAGGAACAGCGTATTTTCACCGTTCATATGCTGATCCTACAGGTCCTTTTCCTACTGGAAGAGCGCAAGTTCAATGACGCACTGGAGCGCATCGACCGGCTCAAAAAGTACGCCAACCGGCAGCTCCGCCGCGAGGAGTACCACCGCCCGGTGCAATTCATCCGTTTGTTGCAGCAGTATGCAAAGTCTGATTTCCAGCCCGGTGAAGTCACAGGCGTGGATCGGTACCTCGCACAACTGTCAAGTGTGCCCTTTTTCTACCGGGGTGTTACGGCTGAGCTTGAAATCATCCCCTATGAAGCCCTCTGGGAGCGAGTCAAACAATACGTCAGGTAGGGAACAGCGATGCTCTTTTGAAAAAGTCAGTTGCAGTTCGTTATCTTTACTGCCCGGAAAAACCGAGCCCACGTGAAAAAAATCATCATTGCCATAGACGGCTACTCTTCCTGCGGTAAAAGTACACTGGCCAAGTCGCTCGCAGCCCGTTTCGGCTATACCTACATAGACTCAGGCGCGATGTACAGAGCTGTTACCCTGTATCTGCTGAACCAAGGCGTCAAAGTAGAAGAAAGCCTCAGTGTCAGCGAAGCGTTGAAAGCCATCAACATCCGCTTCGCCCCCAACAATCACACCTTGTTGAATGGCGAGGATGTGGAACAGGAAATCCGGCAGATGGCCGTTTCCAACTACGTAAGTGAAGTCGCTGCGGTTCCGGAAGTGCGCCGGGCGATGGTCAGCCAACAGCAACAGATGGGAGCAGAAAAAGGGCTGGTGATGGACGGCAGGGATATTGGCACGGTG
Organism: Phaeodactylibacter sp.; assembly: GCF_040219495.1. GTDB lineage: Bacteria > Bacteroidota > Bacteroidia > Chitinophagales > Saprospiraceae > Phaeodactylibacter. The sequence continues at coordinate 21,377 of NZ_JAVJSK010000155.1, forward strand.
GTCTTCCCAAAGGCGGAGCTTAAGATATTCCTGACAGCAGACCCTGATATCAGAGCTAAACGCCGGTACGAAGAACTCCTTCACAAAAGACAGGACGCCAGCCTCCAAGAAGTAAAGGCTAACCTTGCTCACCGCGACCATATTGACTCCACCCGGGAGGACAGCCCGCTGCGCAAAGCGGCAGATGCCATTATCATTGATAATACCTTGCTCAACCGGGAGGAACAACTGGAAAGAGCCATCTTTCTGGCCCAACAGGCAGGTGCCTGAGCTATCCAGCAACAAAAGGCGCGACCCGCATAGTGTGCGAATCGCGCCTTTTGTGCCTGTAGCAGCTTGTTGCCGCTAAGCGCTTGGTTTTCCGAAGCTTCTACGCCGGACTAGTGCCTCAAGTCATAGATCTCTGATACTTAAGTTGAAGTTATTTCTCTACTAATCAAGGCGAAGGTTCGCGACTTTAGCCCGAGCTAAAGGAGCGGTTCTTCAACGAAGAGTAGGCGGAAAAGAACGAAACTTGGGGGGTCAAGGATTTATGGCTTGAGGCACTAGATATCTTTAACTGAATTCCGGTCGACCAGGATATCCTTAAGTTCTTTCAGGAATTCGTATTGGTGGGGCATTACTTTTTTTACCGCTTCTTTCAGGGCAAAGTAAGTGCCTTTCTCCATGTTTTTAATCTTATCCTTCAGGTATTGTGCATCTTCGGAGAGCATAGACTTCAGGGAAGGGATTTCATGCCAGTCGCCCTCTACAGCTACAGCATTTTCCATATCCCCGCTGTCCTGTGCCACCGGATCAAGCTCAATAAGCCGGTCTTCTTCAATGAAAGACCGGGACATATCATCATCCACAGCACCCTGAGGCAAATCCCACTTGGTCCCTTTTTCGTCAGCGTTGACCAAAAAGATTTCAAGCCCTTTCTCCTGGAACCGGTATATAATAAGGTTAGCTTTCTTCCGTAACTTCATAGTATGTCAATATTAACCTGCCAGAATGTACTGGAAAACAGGTATCCATATAAATGGTTCATCAAAGCTAGGCCAATGGAGGGGAAAGCAGCAATGATTTTTGATTTTTTTTACGATTTCAAAGACCGGTGCACCAATTCCAGGGTAGCCAATGCCAGAAAAACATCTTTTTCCTCTTCGGCCAGGTCATTGGGCACAAACTGAAAAGCGCGTTGCCCCAGTTCATCATTCTGAGCAGCAGGCTTATCCACCAGGCTGCCCAACTCTCTGTCTGCCGTACGTACCGGAAGCAACTGATTGGCAGATTGCCCCAGTGTAGCGATGGCTTTGCCGCCCTTCGGGCTGTACAATTTACCATCTTCCTTTAAGGTGCCCAATTGCCGCTGCCCGGCAGCAATACGCACCCCCTTTTTATCCTTAATGAAGGAATAGGACTTCTCCCGGGTCTCTGCAAAAAGGACCGCTTTGTGCCCCGGCCCTGAGTACTCCTTGTAGGCATAGGCCAGAATGGGTTCGTGATAGATGGTGGTGAATACGCCCTTTGCCGTTTTTCCAAACCGCTTACGCACGGAGCGTTGCTCCTGATTGAAGGAAAAAGTATCCAGTTCTTCGGATGAAATCGGGACGAGCTCGGGTTTCCATTCCTGCATGCTTTCTTTAAGCTGTTGCAAATCCTGGAACAAGCGCTTGTCGCCTGGCATAAAGTTTTTGAGCCCCCTGGCCAGCAGAACAGCTCCGGTCAGAACAACTAATAGTGTGATCAATGCAAATAAACCCATTTGATTATTATTAGTTAAAAACGAGAATTATATACTCAAAAGCCTGCCCGGAAGTTAAAACGCCGCCTCTGCGCAACGCCCGTATCCCTGATCGACTCCATGCTTTGGTGCAAAGCTAGCGTATCTGCAGGTTTTAACACCAAAAAAGTGGTGTCAAGTATAGCTTCGAGCTCAGCCCACACTTTTTCCCTTGCTTCCCAATATAAAACAGATGGTGCCGTCATATCGTTGATAATGAGCACTTTGAGCTGGTCGATTTCCGGCCCGGCTACATCGTGGTACTTCAACATTTGGTCTAAATGCTCCAAATAGGAAAAATGCATGCCCTTCCCCAGCAAGCTGTACACCTTATCGGGTTCCACTTCCAGCTTCCAGGCCGGGTGCACATAACCGATACTGTCTACAGGGTACGTATCATAGTAAAGCTTAAGCAGTGCTTCGTCGGCAATGCCCTGTGACCGTTGCGCCGCCGTTTCAAATGCTTTGTAATCTACAAAAAATAACCAACTGCGCCGGGTTTCCATCCATACCGCTGTCAGCGCAGGCAGCAGATCAGCCACCTTCGGTGCAACGTCCAAGTGCCGGGGTTGCAAAGCAATAGACAGTACACCAGCCAATTGATGGGCCTGCCGGAGGGCTTGAACCACAGTTGCAGCATTGCCCATCTCTGTAAATGACTGCCTGTAAGCAGTAGCTGTAGCCGCTAAGTCTTTTCCCAGGAAAGCTTGAAGGCGCAACCCATCGGGCATCTCATCACCCAGAGCGGCGGCATGCACCCACCCTTCTACTCCACTGACAGTACGTACCAGCAGCCAGGGCTGCAGGAAAGCCTGCCCTCCTATCGTTAACCGCGTGCTATTTTCGCTTACCGGGCCCAGCAGCTCCAGTTGCTCGCCTTGCCTGAGATCGCCCAGGCTCCGGCTGTCCACCAGCGGTGCTTCCCGGATTTGGAAAACGGGCACACTCAATTGGGCAGTGGGGTACCTTGAAACCCTCAGGGTATCCTGCGGCTGCGCAACTGCACCGGAGCCGGCCTCTTCATCAGAGGGCGCCTGACTGCAGCCCGCAAAGAGCAGCCCCATAAAACCAAGTAGCAAAAATCTTTCTTTCATCTGATCTACCAATTAAGAGCGAAAAACCTTCCCCCCCCTTTTGGGGTAGGCTTAAAAGACGCTCTAAAAAAACGCCTGCTCCGGGCTTTCGCAGGGAACAGGCGTTTCTGTTAGCGCTTATAATAGACTTGATGTATCGGGGATCATTACAGGGTTAAAATAGCACTGTCTCTTCCCATCCCGGTAGAACCGGGATGCCTTTTTTCAGTCCGTTAACTCAGGCTAAGCTCCTAAAATCCCGGTAATTACCGGGACACGTGGTTGAAAATAGCTCATTTTTCCCACTGCACTGACCCGACGCATCAAGTCTAATCTTTTACCCCAAATAAGACCTTAGGGCATTACGGTTGTAAGACTTCCGCAACCGGCGGATCGCGCGCTCCTTAATCTGCCGCACCCGTTCCCGGGTCAGGCCGTAAAGGTCACCGATCTCTTCCAGGGTCAGAGACTTCTGCCCGTTGAGACCGTAGTAGGAAGACAAGACCTCTACCTCACGGGGAGACAAGATCGACAAGCCTTGCTGCACTTCATCTTTCAGGGACTGATCCATCAGGGAACCATCCGGGCTCGCACCGGGCTCGTCCACAGAGATAATGTCCAGCATCGTACTATCGCCATCTTCGCCGCTCATCGGTGCATCCACCGATACATGCCGGCCATTGCCCTTGAGCATATTGGAAATCTCCTTTGGGGTCATACCCAGCAGGTCCGCCAGCTCTTCGTGTGTCGGCTCCCGCTCAAATTCCTGTACGAAAGCCAGAAAAGCCTCATTGACTTTATTATAAGAGCCCACCTTATTCAGCGGCAAACGGACAATCCGGGAATACTCAACGATAGCCTGCAGAATGGATTGGCGAATCCACCAGACGGCATAAGAAATGAACTTGAAGCCTTTCGTTTCGTCAAATCGACGAGCAGCCTTCATCAATCCTACATTACCTTCGTTGATCAAATCACTTAGGGAAAGCCCCTGATTCTGGTATTGCTTGGCTACAGACACCACGAAACGCAGGTTAGAACGGGTCAGTTTGTCAAGTGCCTCCTGATCTCCCTGTCGAATGCGCCGGGCCAGTTCGGCTTCGTCCTCGGGAGCAAGCATTGGGATTTTGCCAATATCATTCAAATACTTGTCCAGGGCAAGGCTCTCCCTGGCCGTAATTTTATTTGTAATTTTCAACTGACGCATAAGCAAGGTAATTTTAGGGTTAGCTATTCCACACTGTAAATTTACGTTAATCAGTTAGAAATGTTGCCCCCATTGTGGAAACTTGACTTTTTACGAAAAAGATGCTAAATGCATGTTTTCCATTTAACTTACAACTATCATCCTGAAAAAGTTCCGCAACAGCAGCAGCCTGCCGCATACAATATGGTAGCGCTCTGAGTAGCTACGCTCCATAACTCCGGTATTTCAGCCGTTTTCAGCCGTTTTAAGTTTCCCTGATTTGTCTTTGGCCCAACAAAAAAAGCCGAATACCTTTTTGGTCAGGTATCCGGCTGTTCCTTAATTATGCTGTATCATATTAATCGCGGTTTCGCCCACGATCATTGTCGCGGCCACCACGGTCATTATCGCGCCCACCTCCGCCTTCCGGCCTTGGCAACAGCGCTTTGCGGGATAAGCGGAGCTTGCCGGTCTTATTGTCAACGCCAATAAGCTTGACACGGAGTTCATCGCCTTCCTGGAAGACATCCTCCACGCGGTCAACACGGGAATGAGAAATCTCAGAAACGTGCAACAGACCACTCTTGCCCATGAAGTCTACGAAAACCCCGTAAGGCATTACGGTCTTCACCACTGCGTCGTAGGTATCGCCTACTGATGGAGTGAAGGTAATGCGGCGGATACGCGCAAGCGCAGCATCAATAGACTCTTTGTTCTGACTGGCAATACTGACCACGCCTTCATCACCCACTTCTTCGATGTTGATGTTGGTACCGGTCTCTGCCTGAATCTCCTGAATCACTTTACCACCCGGTCCAATCACAGCACCGATATAGCTCTTGTCGATAACAATTTCAACAATACGTGGTGCGTGTGGCTTGAGGTCTTCACGTGGCACTTCAAGGGATTTCTTCATCTCGTTAAGGATGTGAATACGCCCGGCACGTGCCTGATTCAGTGCCTTTTCCAGCTCTTCGTAAGGCAGCCCATCAATTTTGATATCCATTTGGCAGGCCGTAATGCCTTTCTCTGTACCTGTAACTTTGAAGTCCATATCACCCAGCGCATCTTCATCACCAAGGATATCAGACAGGATAGCCGTACGCTTGCCGTCAGAGATCATACCCATAGCGATGCCCGAAACGGGTGCTTTGATTTGGATACCACCGTCCATCAGCGCCAGAGATCCGGCACATACGGTTGCCATAGAGGACGACCCGTTAGACTCCAGAATATCGGAAACCAGGCGAATGGTGTAAGGCATTTCATCCGGCATCACTTTCTTAATAGAACGTGCAGCCAGGTTGGCGTGCCCGACTTCCCGGCGGCCAGGGCCACGCATCGGCTTAATTTCGCCTACAGAAAATGCAGGGAAGTTGTAGTGCAGAATGAAGTTAGAGAAGCCGTGTTCCATGGCGGTATCCACCATCAGCTCATCTTGCTTGGTACCCAGCGTCAGAGACGTCAGCGACTGTGTCTCCCCACGGGTGAATACTGCTGAGCCGTGTGCCGAAGGCAGGTAATCTACTTCGCACCAGATATCACGAATCTCATCAAATTTACGGCCATCCAGGCGGATACTATCCGAAAGCACCATATCTCGGATGACCTCCTTCTTGAATTTGTTGTAGTATTCTTTGATGGCATCCCCGTGCTCTTCCATGAACGCCTCGTCCTTCTCTTCGGTCAGCTTTTCGATCAGCTCGTCGATAATGGCTTTGAAGCCCTCCTTACGTGCCACTTTGTCCAGGGCACCGGAAGCTATTTTATGGATATTTTCCCGGGTATTGCTTTCCACGACCTCCTTAACCTCGCTGGCCACTGCCGGGGGTATGAACTCGCGTTTAACGGTAGCCTGCTCGCCTACCTTTTCTGCCAGCTCCAGCTGTGCTTTACACTGCACTTTAATGGCTTCGTGGCCAACTTTAATGGCTTCGACCAGCACACTTTCCGGCACCTCATTGGCTTCACCTTCCACCATCATTACATTATCGAGGGTTGCAGCAACGATGATATCCAGGTCTGCGTTTTCAAGGTCAGAACGGAAAGGGTTCACAATGAAGCGGTCGTTGATACGAGCCACCCGCACCTCAGAAATCGGCCCGCCGAATGGGATACTCGAAACGGCCAGAGCTGAAGATGCCGCAAGGGCTGCAAATGCATCAGGCAGTACTTCCGGTTCGCCGGAAATAAGGTTGATAATGACCTGCGTATCATTCATGTACCCGTCTGGAAAAAGCGGGCGGATCGCGCGGTCTACCAGGCGTGAAATCAACACTTCGTAGTCAGATAGCCTGGCTTCCCGGCGGAAGAAATTGCCGGGGATACGGCCTGCTGCTGCAAACTTTTCCTGATAATCGACGGAGAGGGGGAAGAAAGGCTGCCCTTCCCGAGCTTCTTTAGCAGAAACAACGGAACAAAAGAGCATCGTATCTCCGATACGGATCACAACCGAGCCATCAGCCTGAGTAGCCAACTTGCCGGTTTCGATAGTTACTGTGCGCCCATCAGGTAGGTCAAAGGACGTGGTAATAGGAGTTTGTAATCCCATCTTGAATTTGATTGGTTTTAACTTCTAATAAATCATGTTGCAAAGCATCACAACGAAATGCAAAGGGACCGGTCTGGGGCTGAAAAAACCCAGTGAGAAACCGTCTTCAGCAAATGAGGGAGGAATAAGGGTTGTGAGATGGTATCGTGACCTTCATTTTCCTTCGTTAGCCGGGTTTTTTGCTAGTGGATTGATGCACAAAAGTGCTTAACCATTTCTAAGTTTAGCACTGGCAAGGGCTCCGAGTCTGAAAAAACATCCGTTAATTCTGACCAGCCGCACTAGTGGTCTTGCTCCCGTTAGTTGTCTTAGCTTCTTTTATCGAAGGCGAATATAAACAATTTTACGCCGTTTTTCGGTGCAGATTTGCAAATTATTGCTCCGAACGGCTTGAAAACATAAACAGGGGCGCTTCCGTATGGAAACGCCCCTGTATGTTGCTCAGCGCAATACGCTGAATTATTTACGAATATTGAGCTTCTCGATGAGGGCCCGGTATCCGTTCAGGTCTTTCTTCGCCAGGTAGCCCAGCAGGCGCTTACGCTTTCCTACCAGCGTCAGCAATGCGCGACGGGAGGAGTGGTCTTTTTGGTTCTCGTTCAGGTGCTTGGAAAGCTCCTTGATACGGTAAGTGAACAATGCCACCTGCCCTTCTGTAGAACCAGTGTTTTTGTCAGAACCGCCGAATTCCTTGAAGATCTCGGCTTTCTTTTCTTTCGTTAAATATTCTGCCATGATAATTTTTTAACCGTTAGTGATTGTATGAATCAGTTACAGCGGCGCAAAGATAGGCGAATTGCCCGAATTAACAAGACCTTTGCCTTAATTCTCTGCCTTAAACTTCTTCATCGCTTCATTCAGGCGTGGTACCACATCAAACAAATCGCCCACCACACCGTAATCGGCAGCTTTGAAGAAAGGCGCTTCCGGGTCTTTGTTGATCACCACAATCGTCTTGGAGCTGTTTACTCCGGCCAGGTGCTGTATTGCCCCGGAAATACCAATGGCGATATACAAATTCGGCCGGATAGCAACGCCGGTCTGCCCAACGTGCTCGTGGTGCGGGCGCCAGTCAGCATCCGCTACCGGGCGCGAACAAGCGGTTGTCGCGCCCATCGTGCCTGCCAGTTCCTCAATGATGCTCCAGTTGTCAGGCCCTTTCATGCCCCGGCCCGCCGATACAACCAGCTCTGCTTCCGGCAGAGGCGTAAGGCCTTCCATGCGCTTCACTTCTTTTACAGTAACCTGTGCGGCAGGGACGTCCACATCCAATGCTTCAACACTTGCCGCTTCGCCTACCTCCTTAGGCTGAAGGGAGTTGCCCATGAGCGAGAGTACTTTCTTGTCTGACTTCACTTCGTAATCCGCGAAGGCTTTCCCGGAGAATACCGGCTTGCGGACTTTAAAAGCGCCACCGTCAACGGTAGGTACTGCGTTGACCGCCGGCACAGAACCGGCATTCATACGGACCGCCAGCCGGCCGAGCAGCGATTTGCCGGTTGAGGTATGCCCCACCACCACTACGTTTGCGCCAATTTTATCCGCAGCCGCAGCAATCACTTTCGTGTATGCCTGACTGTCGAAAATATCAAGCGCAGCATCATTAACATGATATACTTTGGAGGCACCGTACTTTCCGAGCTCCTCTGCTCCTTCGGCTGTGCCTAATACTAATGCGGCACAGGTGGTACCCATTGCCTGAGCCGTCTGATAACCGTAGTAAGCCAGTTCGTAGGCGGCCTTTTTGAATTTTCCTTTCTGGGTTTCTGCTAATACTAAAACCATAATTTATATTGACTTTGAGAGGGTTCTGAAATAGATGGGTTATATGGCCTTCGCGTCTTCGTGCAGCAGGCGCACCAGCTCATCCATATTCTCCGGATCAACCAGTTTTACGTCTCCTTTTTCAGGAGGCAGCTCGTAATGCACGACTACCGAAAGGTCTTCTGCTTCCACTGCGGGCTCTACCTTCAGTGGCTTGCGCTTCGCCATCATAATGCCGCGCATATTGGGGATGCGCTGCTCGGCAAGCCCTTTCGCCGCCGAAATGACAAACGGTGCCTTTACTTCAACAACTTCGTTGCCCCCCTCAATATCTCTTGAGATGGTAGCCGTATCGCCCTCCATATCCATATGGGAAGCGTACGAAATAAATGGAACATCCAGGAGCTCGGCAACCATAGCACCAACCTCGGAGCCATTGTAGTCAATTGTTTCTTTGCCCAGAAAGACGATATCAAATGCTTCCTTTTTGGCATAAGCTGCAATTTGCTTAGCCACGAAAAGCGCACTGCCGGGTTCCGCATCAATACGTACGGCCTCGTCTGCACCGATCGCAAGCCCTTTCCGGATAACCGTATCGTTGGCAGCAGGGCCAACGTTGATGAGCGTCACGCTGCCCCCGTTCGCTTCCTTGAGCTCTAGTGCCCGGACCAGCGCATACCATTCATCATAAGGGTTCATGATGAATTGTACGCCTGTGGTATCAAATTGAGTATTGCTCTCCGTAAAAGCAATCTTGGCTGTGGTTTCCGGAGTCTTGCTGACACAAACCAATAATTTCATGAATGGGTATTTTTGTGGTTTCTTTGGCTGGGATTAGGCTGCAGTGCAACCTAAAAGCCGCTTATTTTGCTAAATATTGAATTCGTGCAAATATACTTACTTTTATCCACTCAGGAAAGTAACCCAGCGAATTTTCGCTTAGGTTTGACAGTCGACTGAAAAACCAACTTAACCTGCTCGTAATCAAAATAGTAAACATCAACAACATGAACGATACACGGCTCAAACAGCTCAAAGCCCTCCTGAAAGAGGACCCGGGCAGCTCTTTTATACAGTTTGCGATCGCTAAAGAATATGAGAAGTACGAGCAATGGGCCCAAGCTTGTACAGCCTACGAAACATTGACGACCAATGACCCGGACTACGTAGGCACTTACTACCACCTGGGCAAACTCTATGAAAAACTAAACCGGCCCGCCGACGCCTTCCAAACCTACAAAACAGGTATGGAGGCCGCCAAACGGGCCGGTGATCAACATGCCCTCAGTGAACTGGCCGGCGCCAAACTCACCCTGGGCGATGAAGAGGATTTTCAATAGCCTATCGCTGTATAATCAGCTTGCGCAGGTCTAGCAACGCACCATCCGCACCACGCCAGTGAACCGTGTACAACCCGGCCGGGTAATTCCGCAGAGGTAGGTTCAACGGCTCTTGCCCTGCTCCCACTGCCAGGCTTTCCAGCAGTTGGCCCGTGGCGCTGAATAAGTAGAGTTGCCCTCCTCTTGATGCCTGCTCCGGCAATACGACGGTAGCCGTTGTGCTGGCCGGATTAGGGAAGATACGCAGTGCGCCCTCCAAGTCTTCTTCAGCTGTATTCGACAACAAAGGTACGCCATAGCAAATCTCTACAGACCACCGCGCCAGCGACCCTGACTGCCCATTCTTAAACATCACCAGCCGCCAGGTGCCCGCCGCTGATTCCCCATTGAAAATGGACAAAGACTCTGCCGGGCGATAGGGCCCGCCGATCGGTGGGCAGGGGACAAAACTGCTGGCCGCATCATCAATGGAAAAGTTGAATAAGAAGCCATTCTCACACTCATTACCCACAAAAATGTCTTGCAAGTCGCCACCCGGGCCGCGAAGACGGAAATCAATCCGGTCCAGTGGGGTATAATTCCCGGCAATTTCCAGGACATTAACGTCCCGGACCGGCGCATCCACTTCCACCTCAATCACAGAGGTCGCAAATGGGCCGGGTGCGCCCAGGTCAAGCGGCACATCTGCCGCCTCAAACACTTCACAACGTAACCCTTCGGTTTGGAAAGCTTGCCCGGCATAGGGGCCTGCGCCACAGGAGCTGCTCTGCCCTCTGACCCGCCAGTGCAGAGTACTACTGTCGGGCAGTGGGTTGGTGACGATGAAAAAGGTATCCAACAGGCCACTGGCTTCCAAAAGAATGTCCGTGAAGGCAGCATCAGCGGCAACCTGCACATCGTACGTGGAGGCATCCGGATTGGGCGTCCAGGAGAGGGTTGGGGTTACAGGCGTATTTACACCACCGGGTACAGGTTCTACTAAAAAGACTTCACCGGGAACCTGCGCTGCGTACAACAGCTCCAGCTCCAGAGTGTCCGAAACCATACCGCTCGTGCCGATCAGCTGAAAGGGGTAAGGCCCTGTAGCCAGGCCCGGAGCCGTAGTGACGTCCACATTAAGGACAGAAGGGAGGACTACCGGATCAATGCCGCTGACCGAGAAGCTGGCAGGCAATCCTTCCACCACCCATTCCACTTCGGCATCAAACCCCAGAACAGGCAACGCCTGCACTGAAAAAGAGGCTACCTCGCCGGCACATACTTCTACAGTTGATACCTCAGTGCCCAAGGCCAGCCCGGGCGCATCCACGGAGTCGATGGTGATATTGGCATTATTGATATCAAAGAATACGTTGTTTGCGGCTTTGATCTTATACCTGAAGGTGCTGCCATCAAGAGTATCCGGCACCGTGATCAGTTCAGCACCGTCATTAGGGACCCCCGCAGCTAATAAATAAGGATAGGTGAATCCTCCATCGGCAGAAAGGAAAATATCGACTGTAGTGGCGGCGACCGGCGGCTGATCGGTATTGGCCACATCCCATACCACCGTTTGCAGGCTTCCGCCTGCCCAGGTATCAGGCGTATTTTGCGTAAGCACCCGGAAAGGGCCGGCCTGCTCAGTCACATTAAACGTGCGGTCATCTGTACTCACCCCGGAGCCAAACCCATGGTTGTCCCGTACGGTCAGCCGGAAGCGCAGCCCCCGGTTGTAGTCCGGGAGAAATTCGCCAATCGTAGTGGTATTGTTCACCAAATCCTGCAAACGGGGGAATACCCGCGTGGAGTCCGTGGTTGGCACAAAGGACCGGAAAATGGGGGAGTTCCCTTGCGGGCTATTGGGTGGAGCAGAAGGCCCCAGGTCAAATTGCTCCCAGCAGTAGGTCAGGGAATCCCCTTCCAGGTCAGTGGCGGTACCCGTCAGCTCAAAGGGCGTGGAAATGGGCAAAAACAGCCCGTTCTCTCCTGCTTCTACCAGTGGAGGCGTATTCTCTGTCGGGATAATGGTCGCACAACTGTTGCCCCCGCCAAAAATGGTATGGTCAATCATTTCTTCCTGGCTGATGGCATGGAAGTAAGGGTCGCTATTGTTTTGCAAATCAGGCGGGCAAATCCCCGCGTAACCCATTATGGTAGAAGCGCTGCCCGGCTCCATCGCCGCTGAAGAAACGCGGTTGCAATTGTTGTTTTGGGTGTGATTGCCTCCAAATTGATGCCCCATCTCATGGGCAACATAATCAATATCAAAGGGGTCACCTACAGGGGTCGCCTGAGAAGTGAACCCGCGGGCTTTGTCTTCATCATCACAAACCGAACGCAGGGAAGCTACGCCGCCCCCGCCTGCCCGGTGATAGACATGCCCGATATCGTAGTTGGCATTGCCGATCACTGCATCCAGATTGGACTGATTTTGCCCCAGGTGGTTGCCCGAGCTGCCGGAGTAAGGGTCGGTGGCGGTACTGGTATAAACGATCAGGTGATTGCTGTCTATCAGGATCATCCGGGAAGAGATGTCCATCTCATAAACACCATTGACCCGGTTCATAGACGTAACGATTGCTGCCATAGCACCCGCTACCGTACCTCCATGAAACTGAGTGTACTCACCGGTCGCCGCAATGGCCAGCCGGTAGATACGGAGTTCTTCACCTACAAAAGTGGCATTCGCCCCAACTTGCCCGGCCGGTGCTTCGGAATGCTCCAGCTCACAGGTAAAGGTTTCTTCGGAAGTGAAATCGCGGCGGTAGTACACCTGATGCGCCGGATGCACATAATTATGGTAAAAGGGGTCAATGAAGTAAGTCTGATCCCCTTTAAGCACCATTGCATGGAACCCCTTGGGGGTGTAGTCGATCCGCGCCAGTGCACGGCCGTCTTCCAGGCTCTTGCCCAGGAAGGTCTGCATACCGGGGAACTGCCGCGCCAGGCCCGGTGCCATGATGGGGGAATTGACCAGCCGGAACGCTTCCGTGCCGCCATCGGGCGTAGGCAGGGTAAAAATAAAATCAGAAGTCGCAGCTGTGGTACTGCCTTCCGGCGGCGCCTCTTCAAGCACTTCTGAAAGCGTGGCCTCATCGATTTCCACAATACGGGCAGCCTCCGGTAAAATATACCGCTGTGCCCAGCCAATAGCGGGTGGTGTTGCGTCTTTCCAATACGTTCGTTGCTGAGCAAAAACGGCACTCGTAAGCCCGCACAGCAACCATGTAAATATAAGGGTCGTCCTCTTCATACTAACAGTTTATTTTTCTGCGAATGTAAAGGATAGACGCTACCCAAAGGTTTAAAGATTGCCCGATTGTCTGACTGCCAACAGAATCAGAACCATTTAATGGTCAGGTCGATGATACGCTGTTTCAGACTGGTATAGGGCGGCATGAGGAGTTCCAGGGCACCGGGCAGGTACTGCCGGTAAACGGCGCGGGCGTTGGAAAAGGCTTCGAAGCCATACCAACCGTGGCTCTTGCCGATGCCGCTGTTGTTGGAGCCGCCGAAGGGCAGATTGGGCTGCATAAAGTGGACGTCGTTGTTGTTGATACAGGTCCCCCCGGCACGGGTCCCCTGCAGAATGTGCCTGATGTTGCGTTCGCTTTTACTGTACAAATAGAGCGCCAGGGGCTTTTCCTTACTGTTGATCACCTGCAGGGGCGTTTCCAGGCTCCGGAAGGTCCGAATGGGCAAGACCGGGCCGAAGATTTCTTCCTGCATCAGCAGCGCGTCATCCGGCACCCCGCTGACCACTGTAGGCTCAATGTAGTCTGAGCTGGCATCGCGCCGTCCACCGATCTCGATGGTAGCACCGCGTGCTTCCGCATCCCGGAGGTAGCCTTCCACCCGCTCAAAGTGCTTCGCATTGACCATGCGGTTGTACGCGCCGGAGGTAGCGGCGTCATCACCGTAAAGCGCCTTAAGCTGTGCGGCCATCAGCCGGACGAACTCATCTTTTTTACTTTCGTGCACAAAGAGGTAATCGGGTGCAATGCAGATCTGCCCGCTGTTCAAAAACTTGCCCCAGGCGATCCGGCGGACCGCCGTTTTCAAATCCGCTGTTTCGTCAATGATGGTTGGCGACTTGCCACCAAGCTCCAGGGTAACGGATGCCAGGTGTTCGGCTGCCGCACGCATGACCAGCTTGCCGATTGCAGGCGCACCGGTAAAAAAGATATGGTTGAAAGGCAGCTTTAGCAGCTCTGTCGCGGTTTCCACCGCTCCTTCCACGACTACAACTTCGCGGGGGTCAAACACATCCGCTATGATTTCCCGCACCACGGCTGAGGTGTGAGGCGTATGCTCTGAGGGCTTCACAATAGCCGTATTGCCGGCTGCAATAGCCGACACCAATGGCCCAATCGCCAGCTGCAACGGAAAATTCCAGGGCGCGATGATCAGGCAAACGCCTTTGGGCTCGTACTGCACCCAGGAGGAACTGCCCAGGAAGGGCAGCGGGGTCCCTACACTATGACGGCTCATCCACCGCTTCAGGTGGCGGGAGGTGTGCTTGATCTCAGTGGTTATGGCGTAAATTTCGGTAAGATCGGCTTCTGCAGCCGGCTTCTTAAAATCAGCGTACACCGCATCCCGGATGGCCTGCCGCCGGTCAAGGACCGCTTTTTTCAGTCGGCCAAGCTTCTGTATCCGCTCCCGGGCAGTACTGCGGGCAACCTCAAACTGATGCCCTCGCTGGGCTTCAAATAAAGCGCGGATTTCCTGCCGGTTGGCTGAAGTAGAGATCTGGGTAGTCATTTTCTTATCGGTTAGGTCTTATCTTAACAATAGTAAGCATTTTTTTTCATAGACTTGCAAGTCCTTATTCTGCATACAAACTAACCAGATAATGAATTTCCGATTATTCCTTTTACTACTGCTGGTACCCGGCAGCCTCCTTGCACAAGATGAAGAAAAGACCTGGGATGTCAACAATCCACCGGGCGAGCACCACGAAGAAGAACTGACCTTCGGGGAGGGGACCTGGATGAACCTGGACGTGAGCCCGGATGGGCAGACCATTGCCTTCGACCTTTTAGGCGATATTTACACCATGCCGGTAACCGGTGGTGATGCCACCCTGATGCGCGGAGGGCTGGCCTGGGAAGTACAACCCCGATTCAGCCCGGACGGCCGTCAAATCCTCTTCACCTCGGATGCCGGGGGCGGCGATAATATCTGGGTGATGGATGCCGATGGCAGTGCCGCCAAACAGCTGACGAAGGAAGACTTCCGCCTGCTCAACAACGCAGTGTGGATGCCCGACGGTGAATACTTCGTTGCCCGCAAGCACTTCACCTCTTCCCGCTCCCTAGGGGCAGGCGAAATGTGGATGTACCACAAAACCGGCGGCAGTGGCTTGCAACTCACTGAGCGCAAAAATGACCAGCAGGACGTCAACGAGCCTGCCGTTTCCCCCGATGGCCGCTACGTCTACTACAGCGAAGACATGTACCCGGGTGGCTATTTCCAATACAATAAAGACCCGAACAGCCAGATTTATGTCATCAAGCGGTACGACCGGGAAAAGGGAGAGGAAAAGACCCTCATTTCCGGCCCCGGGGGCGCCTGCCGCCCTCAGGCTTCTCACGACGGGCAGAAGCTGGCCTTTGTGCGTCGGATCCGGACGGAGTCTGTGCTCTTTATCCACGATCTGGAAACCGGGCAGAACTTCCCCCTCTTTGATGGGCTAAGCAAGGATCAGCAGGAAGCCTGGGCCATCTTTGGCGTGTATACCGGCTTTGACTGGACACCCGACGACAAGCACATTATCATCTGGGGACAGGGCAAAATTTGGAAAGTAGAGGTAGCGACCGGCAAAGCTACGGAGATCCCCTTCGAGGCGACTGCCAAACACCGGTTTCAGGAGACTGTCCGCTTCAGGAATAACGCCTTCGACGAACAGTTTACCGCCAAGGTCATCCGCCACGCAGTGACCGCACCGGACGAACAGATGCTGGTCTTTTCTGCGGTCGGCCACCTTTGGAAAAAAGCCCTGCCCGACGGGAAACCCGAACGCCTGACGGATGCCGAAGACTTCGAGTTTGAACCGGCCTTCTCCCCGGACGGGCAATCGCTGGCTTATGTCACCTGGAACGACCAGGAGATGGGCACTATACAACTGCTGAACCTTTCCACCGGGCAGCGCAAAAAGCTCACCTCAGCCCGGGGCATCTACCGGACGCCCCGGTTTTCTCCAGACGGGCAAACCATCGTTTACCGCAAAGATGGCGGCAATGGCCATCAGGGCTATGCTTTTTGCAAGGAGCCTGGCATCTATACCTTGTCAGTAAACGGCGGGGAGCCTTCCCTGGTAACCCCTAAAGGAGAATACCCCGTATTCAGTACTGATGGCAGCCGTATTTTTTACCAAAGCGGCGGTTATCTATTTGGCAGTATTACCAAGGCTTACCATAGCATCAAGCCCAATGGGAGTGACGATAAGAAGCACTTCGATGGCAAATACGCCCAGCGGTTTGTGCTCAGCCCCGATAATCAGTGGGTAGCCTGGTCAGAACTGCACAAAGTCTACGTTGCGCCTATGCCCCATACGGGCCAGTCCGTTGGCCTGAGCGCCAAGACTAAAGCGGTACCCGTAGCGCAAGTCGCCCGTGATGCCGGCATCAACATTCACTGGTCCACAGACAGCAAGCGGCTCTACTGGACACTGGGCGAGGAGCTCTTCAGCGATGACCTCACGGAGCGGTTCAGCTTCCTGAAAGGCGGCCTCGACAGCCTGCCGCCTATGGACACCGTTGGGTTGCGTATCGGGCTGGAGCTGAAAGCCGATCAGCCGGAAGGCTTCTTAGCTTTTACCAATGCCCGTATTATCACCATGAAGGGCGATGAAGTTATTGAAAACGGAACGGTATTGGTGGAAGGCAACCTGATCCGGGAGATCGGCAAAAAAGTGCAGGTGCCTAAATCTGCTAAAATCATCGACTGTAAAGGCAAGACCATAATACCGGGCCTGGTAGACGTGCACGGGCACCTTGGCGATTTCCGCTACGGGCTGAGCCCACAACAAAACTGGTACTACTATGCCAACCTCGCTTATGGGGTGACTACCGCTCATGACCCCTCCTCCAACTCGGAAATGATCTTTTCTCACGCTGAGATGATCAAAGCCGGGGAAACGGTAGGCCCTCGCCTGTTTTCTACCGGTACCATATTATATGGTGCAGACGGCGACTTCAAGGCGGTGATCAACAACCTCGATGATGCCCGCTCGGCCATCCGCCGGACCAAGGCATTTGGCGCCTTCTCCGTGAAGAGCTACAATCAGCCCCGGCGGGAGCAACGGCAACAGGTTATGCAGGCCGCCCGGGAGCTCGATATTCTGGTGGTACCGGAGGGCGGTTCTTTCTTTTACCATAATATGAGCATGGTCGCCGATGGCCATACCGGTGTGGAGCACAATATACCGGTCGCTCCGCTGTACGACGATGTAGTCCAATTCTGGTCTCAAACCCAGACCCACAACACTCCTACCCTTATTGTCAACTACGGGGGGATCAACGGTGAGTATTACTGGTACCAAAAGACCAATGTTTGGGAAAAAGACCGGTTGCTCTCCTTTACGCCGAGAGCCGTAGTGGATGCGCGCGCCCGACACCGGACTATGGTCCCGGATGAGGAATACGAAAACGGGCATATCCTGACTTCCAAATCCCTGAAAAAGCTGCAGGATAATGGTGTCAACATCAACCTCGGTGCCCACGGGCAATTGCAGGGCCTTGGCGCCCACTGGGAGCTTTGGATGCTGGAACAAGGCGGGATGAGCAATCATCAGGCGCTGCGCTGCGCAACCATGAATGGTGCCAGGTACCTGGGTATGGACCATCAGATTGGGTCCCTGGAAGCAGGTAAGCTGGCCGACCTTATTGTACTTGATAAAAACCCGCTGGAGGACATCCGGAATTCTGAATCGGTCCGGTACACTATGGTCAACGGCCGCCTTTACGATGCAGCGACCATGAACGAAGCAGGGAACTACGACAATAAGCGCAAGCCTTTTTATTTCGAACTGGAAGGCAGTGGTAATTCCTGGCCAACGATGACTGATACGAATTCGCTGATGCCAACGCAGTGTGCTTGTCAACGGTAATAAATACACCTTAAGGTTTCATTAGCGCCCCAAAACACGTATATTTGCGCAGTTTTTCTTTAAAGGATACACAGAAAGCGCTATTTATCAGCGGCTTAGGTGTTCTGCAAAGAAAGACGGATGCTCATTTTTTAACATTTTCTAAAAGTCACTTCGAGTTATGCAAGGAAAAGGAGTAGTGAAGTTCTTCCTTGTGGTCATGACGATCGTAACACTCGTTCAGTACTTTTTCATTCTGCCCACGCAGAAAGTTGAGAAAGCTGCTGAGGAGTACGCACGCGCGTCGACCCAAAACCTGTCGGAAGAGCTTCAGAAGACCGCCTTCAAAATGAAGCGCGCGGAGTTTTTGGACTCCATGTCTTCGGAAGAGGTATTTAAGATTCCTCTGCTGAAGAGCTACACGTATCAGGAATTAAAGTCACAGCAACTGGCCCTCGGCCTCGACCTCAAAGGAGGGATGAGCGTCGTGCTGCAAGTTGATTTGCGGCAATTTATCAGAGCGTTAGCTAACGACAGCAAGGATCCGACTTTTGAGGAAGCGTTAAACCGAGCATCTCAAGCGCAGAAAACCGAACAGGCCGACTTTGTTTCTCTATTCTTTGATGCGTGGAATGAGGTAAAGGGCGATAAAAAACTCGCTCCGATCTTCACCCGCAACGAAGCCCTACGCGATCAGATCAACTACGAAACCGGCGACGGTGAAGTGGTACGGGTGATCCGCGAAAAGGCGAACGAAACAGTAGACCTGACCTTTAAGCTCCTCAAAGAGCGTATTGATAAGCTGGGGGTAACCCAGCCGAATGTTTCTCTGGATGCCAGCCGCGACCTGATCATCGTAGAGCTGCCGGGCATTGACAACCCGGAGCGTGCCCGTAATTTCCTGCAGGCAGCTGCGAAGCTTGAGTTCTTTAACGTTTTCCGCATTTCTGACCCCGGTGTACAGCAAGCCTTTATGGAGGCCAATCAGCGCCTGGCACAGTCTATGAGCGGCAGCGGAGTGGAGCGGGAAGTTTTGCGTATTGACACAACTCTGGCAACCGATTCGCTGGGCAATGAGATTGCTGGTGAAATTGAAAGTATTGATACCATCTACGGCAGTGCATCACAATCTGGTCCGCTTTTCGAAGCGCTGACCCTGAATTCCACAGGTGCACAAGGTCTGTCAGTACTTGGTTTTGCCAAGAAAAACCAGCGTCGTTATATCGACAGCCTTCTGGCTAAGCCGGAAATCAAGTCTTTATTCCCACGGGATATGGTCCTGCGCTGGGGTAAAGACCCGATGAAGAACTACGAGACCAATGAGGTTACTGACAATTACGAGCTTTATGGCCTGAAGCCTGCCCGCGACGGTAAGCCTGCTATGACTGGTGACCACGTGGTGGATGCAAGTGCCAACCCTGACCCTCAGACCAATGAGGTGGCGGTGTCCCTGAAAATGGACAACACCGGTGCCAAAATCTGGGGACAGCTGACCACTGAAGCTGCACAGGATAACAATCGCGAAATCGCTATTGTACTGGATGATGAAGTGGTGTCTGCACCACGGGTAATCAACCCTATCCTGACCGGTGATTCTCAAATCACAGGTAACTTCAGCATTCAGGAAGGCAAGGATTTGTCCAACATCCTTCAGATTGGTAAGTTGCCAGCTGAAACAGAGATCATTCAGGAAGCACTCGTGGGCCCATCTTTGGGTGAGGAAAATATCCGTAACAGCACCATTGCACTGACTGTTGGTTTCGTTCTCGTACTGCTCTTTATGATCGCCTACTACGGCGGTGGCGGTATCGTTTCCATCCTGGCACTGATCCTGAACATTTTCTTCATCTTCGGTGCACTGGCTTCCTACGGTACCGTACTTACGCTCCCTGGTATCGCCGGTATCGTACTGACCATCGGTATGGCAGTGGATGCCAACGTGATCATCTACGAGCGTATCCGGGAAGAACTACGGGATGGCAAATCGCTGCTCATGGCGGTAAGCGATGGTTTCCAGAATTCTTATTCTGCGATCATCGATGCCAACGTGACGACCCTGCTGACCGCCTTCGTTCTGGCGTACTTCGGTCTTGGCCCAATCAAAGGCTTTGCTGTTGTATTGATTATTGGTGTGCTGTCCTCGCTGTTCACAGCGGTATTGGTAGGCCGCCTGATGATCGATCAGTGGCTGAAGGAGAAAGATCGCAGCATGTCCTTCTCAACAGGCTTCTCTAAGAATGCTTTTGCTGACCTGTCCATTGACTGGCTGGGCAAGCGTAAGATGGCGTACATCATTTCGGGTACGATCATCCTCGCAGGCCTTGTTTCAATGGCAACCCGTGGCTTTGAGCTGGGCGTTGACTTCAAAGGTGGCTACTCTTACAACGTAACTATTGAAGGTACGGAGGTGGAAGCTGCTGAGCTGCGCACGGCACTGACGGAGGCATTCGAAGGCAATGAGCCGATCGTAAAGTCTGTAGATACAGAAAACACTTACAACGTTGTAACTGATTATCTCGTAGAGTCTACCGAAGAGGGCGCTGATGAGAAAGTGATGATGGCGCTGTACAACGGCGTTAACGGCATCACTGGCGGTAACCTCGACCTGGAGCAATTCAAGGCTCCGGATGGCGAAGGTACACACGTGGAGAGCTCAAGTAAGGTAGGCCCAACGATTGCCGATGACATCAAGTCAAGTGCATTCTACGCGGCTACTTTTGCCCTCTTGTTTATCTTCCTGTACATCTTCATCCGCTTTAGCAAGTGGCAGTATAGCCTTGGTGCAGTAGCCGCTCTGTTCCACGATACCCTCGTGGTTATGGGCATCTTCTCCATCTTCCACGGTATCCTGCCCTTCTCACTGGAGATTGATCAGGCCTTTATCGCAGCGATTCTGACCGTGATTGGTTATTCCATTAACGATACCGTTGTCGTATTCGACCGTATCCGGGAATTCCTGAACAACTACACGAAGAGCTCTAAGGAAGAAGTGATCAACCGCGCGGTCAACAGCACCGTTAGCCGTACGATCATCACCTCGCTGACCACCCTGTTTGTGGTCGCTATCCTGTTCTTCTTCGGCGGTTCAAGTATCCGGGGCTTTTCATTCGCATTGCTCATCGGTATCCTTGTGGGTACCTACTCTTCGATCTTCGTGGCGACACCGATCATGTCAGACCTGACCGGCGAGCTTCGGGCGAAAGAAACGAATTCAGACAAGAAAGGGTTCTCCAAGGCAGCTCAAGCTGCACGGTAGCAACCCACTCACAACATAATTCAATGGAATTAGGGCTGATCCTGCAAAGGATTAGCCCTTTTTTTTTCTGGCTGAGTAAATAACCATATCTTTATTGTGGAATAACGGCCTATCTTTTGTAAAATCAGGAAAACATATTTGCACACAGAACAATTGGTGTCTATACACCTAAATTCCAGAATATGAGAAAACACATACTCCTTGCCCCATTATTCCTTCTACTTACCTTTGTGACAGAAGCCAACAATGATCCTATTGTGGTCAACCTGGAGCAGACCCGGTCACGACACCGGCTGTCCACGCAGGCTGATGGCCCGTTTGCACTAACCCTTTGCCAATTACAGCCCGGTGAGCAGTACCAACTCTGGTTAAGCCCGCAAGCGCAACAGGGTGGAGAGGTCCGTTTCCTGACTGATGGCGGCACGCCGGAAATCACCTACAGCTTTACCGCCTCGGCTCCGTGCCAGAGTATTCCGGTAGCCCAGTTAAACCCAGGAACATCCAAAACCAGGTTCATTCTATCGGTCAGCTGCGAAAGCTGCGAACGGCCAGCAGACGAAAACCGGCTCGCCGCCCTGACCGTCAGCCCCGGTGTGGATGCCCTTACACTGATCCAAGATATATTCATCGGTGGTAATTGCTTCGATGTCTCCAACGTTAGCGTGATTGGTAATGCATCAAGTGCGGGACAGTTTGGCATGGGAGACTCCTCAATTGGTATTGGTTCCGGCGTCATCATTTCCAGTGGTAATGTTACCGATGCCACCGGCCCGAACAACTCCGGCAGCACCGGCAACAACATGGGCGGCGGAAGCCATCCCGATCTGGCTGACCTGGCAGGCGCCAATGCTGTTTTTGATGCCTCGGGCATTGAGTTCCAGTTTACGCCAACCGTAGATAATATTACGTTCCGGTATGCCTTTGCCTCTGAAGAGTACTGTGAATTTGTGGACGCCGGCTATAATGATGTCTTCGGCTTTTTCATCAGTGGCCCAGGCATCAATGGCGGCTTCACCGGTAATGGAGAGAACATCGCTGTTCTGCCCGGTTCAGGCATCGGCGTGACCATCGACAACATCAATGATCAGGACAACACCGTCTTTTTTGTACCCAACTCCGGCAGTTGCGGCGCCGGCACCATCAATAACGATATTGAGTTTGATGGTTTCACCAAAGTCCTCACCGCCATCGCTAATGTACAGGAATGCGAAACCTACACCATCCGGCTCTTGGTAGGTGATGTAGGCGACGGCATCTACGACTCTGCGGTATTCCTGGAGGCCAACAGCTTCGCAGCCGGTGGTACGGCTACAGGGGAGGCTTTCTCTCCCACCACCAATAGCAACATCACTTATGAAGCTTGCTCAGATGGCTATTTCACCCTCAACGTAGGTGGCGACCTGTCCACCACCCGCACCGTCAACCTCATCGTCTCGCCAAATAGTACAGCAACGCCAGGGGTAGACTATGCCGGGTTCCCCCTTTCGGTCACTGCATTTCCTGGTCAGTCCGAAATACAAATCCCTATTGATGTTTTTCAGGATAACCTGGTGGAAGGGCAGGAAAGCATCATTCTGGAAATTGAAAACTCCTGTTCCTGTATCAACGGTACTATAGAACTCATCATACAGGACAGTCCGCCCTTGGATGTGACGGTGCCGCCGGTCGAAGTATGCCCCGGGGAGCCGGCATCGCTCGCCGCTACGGTAAGTGGTGGATTGCCCGGGTTCAGTTATGCCTGGAGTAATGGTTCGCCCGGTTCCAATATCACAGTGACCCCCAATGAAACCACGACCTACACCGTCACGGTAACGGATCAGTGCGGGCTTACTTCCACTACCGATGCTACTGTCACCGTAAGTGGGGCATCTGAAGCACTATTGTCCGGACAGGCGCAGTTTTGTGAAGCCCCCTTCACCGCTCAGCTACAAGTGACCTTTCAGGGGGCTGGCCCCTGGTTGTTCGCCTACTCCCTTAATGGGGTGCCGCAGCCAGAAATTGTAGCAACAGAAAACCCACTTATTCTCGAAGTCGATGCGCCTGGCTTTTACCAGGCAGAATATGTAGCGCCACAGGCTTATCCGACTTGTGTGGGGCAGGTACAGGGTACTGCTTTCATAGAGTTGCTCGACCTCAACCCACAAGCGGATGCGGAGCCCGTTTCCTGTACGGGGGCGACCGATGGGGAAATTGCCATTAATGTAAGCGGAGGAGTGCCCCCGTTCTACTTCAGCTGGTACGATGTCTCCAACGATCAGGCTCTGCCCGACGAAAGCAACAACCTTACCGGGCTTGCACCGGGCTTGTACGAAGCTTACATCGTGGACGGATACGGGTGTGCGGATACCGTGCAGGTGGAAGTGGAAGAACCGGAGTTGGTTACCGGCAGCATTGCCTCCACCGAAGGTGTCAACTGCCTGAACCCCAATGGAGGTAGTATAGACTTACAGGTGAGTGGTGGCTCACCGGGTTATGATTTTAGCTGGAGTAATGGCGACAGTAATGAAGACCCTGCCAATCTGCCGGCAGGAGAATACTTCGTTACAATTACGGATGATGCAGGTTGTACGGCAACGGCTTCAGCTATCGTGGAAGAAAACTTTGACTTACCCACTGTACAGTCTGATACCCCTGATACCGTAACCTGCTTTCAGCCCGCGGTAACATTAGATGGCACCGGCTCCTCTACGGGCACCGAATTCACAGCAACCTGGTCCGGCCCCGGGCTACCGCCTACCGATGGGCTTACCGCTTTTGCCCAACAGAGCGGAGATTACATCCTGACAATTTCCAATACCGTCAATGGCTGTGTGGCTTATGACACCGTAACCGTTGCTGCCGATAATGCACCACCGGTTATTGCCCTAGCCCCTGCGACCCTCACCTGCGACGTCCCGGAAATACAGATTTATACAGACGGCAGCAGTACGGGCACCGCCTTCGAATATGCCTGGTCGGGCCCTGCTATTACTAGCGGTGCCAATACTCTGGCTCCAACGGTTAATGCACCGGGCAACTATACCCTTTCGGTTACCAATACCGAAAACGGGTGCACCAATAGCAGCTCCGTCACCATCGGACAGAACACCACGCCCCCGGCTATTGATGCCGGTGCGAGTGCCGAGCTTACCTGCGAAGAACCGGAAACCACCCTTGGTGCCAGCGCCAACGGCAACACCAACAATTTTATCTACAGCTGGAGCTCCCCCGATGGGAACATTCTAAGTGGTGCGGATGCCCTCAACCCTACCGTTAATGCTGGTGGGCTTTATCAACTCGAAGTAACAGACACCATCAACGGCTGTACTTCCATTGATACGGTTTCCATTATTAAAGACGATAACCTGCCGGTGGCCATCATCAATGGCCCACAGGTGCTCGATTGTAACAATACCACTTTACAGTTTGACGCTCAAAATTCCAACCTCGGGCCAGACGGTATTTACGAATGGAGTACTGCAGATGGTAATATTGTCAGCGGATCGAGCACGCTGACCCCTGTCATTGATGGGCCGGGTGAGTATCAACTGGTGATTTCCGCTCCGAGTATTGCCTGTTACGACACCGCAGCACTAATCATCACCATTGATACCATTACGCCCCAGGTTGATTTGCCCGTGCCCGGCATCCTTAACTGCTATAACGACAGCTTACTCCTGCAGGGTACCGCCAGTACCAATAGTGGACAAAATAACCTGACTTGGAGCGGGCCAGCCGGTACGCTGCCACAGGGCATAAGCCCCTTGGAGCAGTCTATTGTACAGCCGGGCTTGTATAGCCTGCAAGTAACCGATCCGGTGAATGGCTGTACCACCACGGCTCAGGTCAACGTGCAACAGGATATTACGCCACCACAAGCAAATATTGCCACCCCGGAAGTGCTTGACTGTGGCACCTCAAGCGTTACACTTGATGGCTCGGCATCCAGCGCAGGTAATAATTTCAATTACACCTGGACGGTCCCGGACACTTCGGCTATTGGCACCAATAATAATCAGTTGCCTGGTATTGATCAGCCAGGCGCTTATCAGCTTGAGGTCCTGAATACCGATAACGGCTGTAGCGCCGCTACGACCATTTTGGTAGAGATCGATACGCTACTCCCGGAGGTTGTCATTGCACCACCCGCCACGCTGACGTGTACAGATACGGTCATTGCGCTAGCTGGCAGCGCCACTGCCAACAGCAACGCACTAGCGTACGAGTGGACTACACCGGATGGCAATCTGCTGAGTGGCGCTACCACGCCGGAGTTGTCTACAGATGCCCCGGGTACCTACTCTCTGCAGGTCACCAATACTGATAATGAATGCGTGCAGAGCCTCAGCGTAACTGTGGATCAGGATGTGGAAACCCCGTCCGTAGACGCCGGGCCGGCCACGACGCTCAACTGTGCAGACACCACCTATACCCTTCAGGCAAATGCCAGCGGTAACGCCCCACTCTCTTATACATGGGAATCGGGCAACGGTAATATTGTGGCCGGACAAGGTGAACTCAATGCTGTAATTGATGCTCCAGGCATCTATACCCTGCTAGTCACCAATCAGGGTAACGGCTGTACCAATAGCAGCAGTGTAAACATAGACGAAGATATAGCCCTGCCAGGCATCACCGTTGATGCAGACCCGCAGATCGACTGCGACAGCCCAACGGCTACCCTTGATGCCAGCAATTCTGATGCAGGGCCCAACCTCCTGTACCAATGGACTTCACCGGATGGCAACTTCAATGAAGCCACCGACAATCCGGTCATCACGGCACTACAGGCAGGAACATACACCCTGCAAATCACGAATACCGATAACCTGTGCACCGTCACAGAGGCCATAACCGTAGTGGAAAATACTGCCATTCCTCAGGCGGATGCCGGCGCCGATGGCATACTCGACTGCGAGGTCAGTGCCGTAAGCATCGGGGGCAGCAACACCAGTCAGGACGGGCCCCTAATTTACACCTGGACCCTGAATGGCAACCCGCTTCCCAATGCAGGAAATCCTACTGTAGATGCTACACAGCCAGGCCTCTACCAGTTGTCTGTACTCAATACCGACAATCAATGTGAAGCCCTGGACGAGGTCGCAGTAACTATTGACACCGTTGCGCCAACGGCGGCAGCTCTGGCTCCTGATGTGCTAACCTGTAACGTAACCAGCCTTCAACTCGATGCCAGTGCCTCCAGCCAGGGCAATGAGTTTACCTATACCTGGAGCACCACAGACGGGCAAATTAACGGGCAGACTGATGTGCTCAGCCCAACCGTAAGCAGCGGCGGCACTTACACACTTGTGGTGACCGACAATAGCAATGGCTGCCAGAGCCTGACTACCGTAAGTGTGCAACAGGATACCCTCGCCCCAATAGCTGAAGCAGGTGTCCCCGTACGCCTTACCTGTACCGATACGTTACTCAATCTGGATGCCACCGCCTCCAGTCAGGGCAACTTCCTGTACAACTGGTCAGGCCAGGACCTCAACTCTGGAGCCGATGGGCTGACCCCTGCTGTACAGGCACCCGGCACCTACGAACTATTGGTAACCAATACTCAAAACGGCTGTACTTCCACGGATCAGGTACAGGTAACGCAAGATGTAACCCCTCCGGATGCCACTATTGAAGACCCGGAAGTCCTCAACTGTACCCTGACTCAGCAATCACTGGATGCAGCAGGATCATCACAGGGGGCAGACTTTAGCTACAGCTGGACTACCGCTAACGGAACCATCTCAGCCGGGGCGGGTACGCTACAGCCCACCATCAATGCGCCCGGCACTTACAATCTGCTGGTTGTCAATACCGATAATGGCTGTACCAGTAGCCAAAGTATTGACGTTGACCAGGATATCACCCCACCGGTGGTCGCAGCCACAACGCCCGATACCCTGACCTGTACCCTGACTAGTTTGCAGCTGGATGCTACCGCAAGCAGTAGCGGGACGATCTTCCAATACACCTGGAGCACCCCTGACGGGAACTTGCAAAGTGGCAGTACCTCCCCCACCCCATCGGTCAACAGCGGTGGCAACTACCTGCTCACCCTGACCAATACCGAAAACAACTGCGTCAGCACCCTGGAAGTACAAGTGGTACAGGATACCATCACACCGGTGGCAGAAGCAGGCCTTGCTCAGGAACTCAACTGCGACTTCCCGAGCCTCACTCTTTCCGGTAACGGCTCAAGCATCGGCGGGTACACCTACAACTGGAACGGCCCCGGCCTGATCAACGGCAACAACGGGCTTTCCCCGGAAGTCAATCAGCCCGGCACCTATACACTCTCAGTAACCAATGACTTCAACGGCTGCCTCTCTACTGATGCAGTTCAAATCACCCAGGATACCCTCACCCCGACCATAGCTATTGCAGACCCGCAAGTTCTGAACTGTGCGGTTTTGGAGCAGCAATTACAGGCCGGCAACAGTAGTCAGGGTACCTTATTCCAATACACCTGGAGTACCTCAAATGGCAATATCAACAGCGGCAGCCAAACCCTGCAGCCGACTATTGATGCACCGGGCGAGTATACCCTCCTTATTGAGAATACCGGTAATGGCTGCGATGCGGTAGCCAGTATTGTAGTCGAACAGGATATCGCTGCGCCGGTCGCCGCCGCCCTGACACCGGATACGCTGACCTGTGCGACAACCAGCGTGGAAATTGATGCCAGTGCGTCCAGTAATGGTGCTGTATTCGATTATAACTGGGCTACCGCCAACGGGCAGATCCTTTCCGGAGGGCAAACCAACAGCCCAACGGTTGGCAGCGGCGGCACCTATACCCTGACGCTGTCCAATACCGTTAATTTTTGCAGCAGCGAGCTGAGCATTCCCGTTGTTCAGGATACCCTCGCGCCGGTTGCCGAGGCCGGGACCGGGCAGGAACTCAACTGCGACAGCCCGAGCCTTACCCTCAGCGGGGCCGGCTCCAGTACCGGAGATTTCACCTATGCGTGGCAGGGACCTGGCGTCCTGAGCGGTACAGGTACTCTAAACCCCGATATCAACCTGCCGGGCACCTATACCTTGCTGGTCACCAATAATTTCAACCAATGCACCAGCACGGATGCTGTAGAAATTACACAGGACGTGGGATTGCCCAGTGTGATATTCGCACCGCCCGCCACCCTCACCTGCGCAGTCGAGACCGCAACCCTTGATGCCAGCGCCAGTACACAGGGAGATGGCTTCAACTTTAACTGGTCTACACAAGACGGGCAGTTCGTTGGTGAAACCAATAGCTTGTCCGTATCCATTGATCAGCCGGGCACTTACCTGCTGACGATTGAGAATGTGCTTACCGGCTGCACCAATACCAATCAGGTAGTGGTGGACCAGGACATCACCCCTCCGGCGGTCGATGCCGGCAACAGCTTCGTACTCGAATGCTGGGAAAACACGGCTACTCTTGATGGTTCGGATTCAGAACAGGGTGCGAACATAGTCTACCAATGGATCACCATTGGTGGCAATCTCACCTCCGGTGCCACCACGACCGCGCCGGTGATTGATGCGCCGGGCTTGTATACGCTTATGGTGACTAATACCACCAACGGCTGTACCGATCAGGACGAAGTACTGGTAACACAACCCATCCCTGAAGCTAGTTTTGACCTCATTCAGCCACCTTGCTACGGCGATCCGGGCACCATTCGTTTCCCTCAGGTAACTGGTGGCACACCGCCCTACGCATTTTCTATAGATGGTGGCGAAACCTATCAGCCGGATAACCTCTTTGCGGATGTAAGCCCTGGCAATTACGAGCTGATTGTACAGGATGAGAATGGCTGTACCTTCGAAGCCAACGCGGCCATTAATCAGCCAGACTCCACGGTAACCATCATTGACCCGGCCGAAGCGACCATCGAATTTGGCGAAAGCATTGATATCAATGCGCAGACCAACCTTACGCCCAACCAGATCGCACAGGTTTTCTGGTCTAACGCCAATACCCTCAGTTGCGCTGACTGTCTGCGGCCAACCGCTAACCCACTGCGGACCACAGACTACCTCGTGACGGTGGTAAGCCAAAACGGGTGTATCGATCAGGCACCGTTCCGGCTTTTTGTAGACCGGACGCAGATCGTTTATATACCCAATGCGTTCTCCCCGAATGGAGACGGCACTAATGACTGGTTCTATATTTTTGCCCGGAACGGGACGGTGGAAAAAATCCGTACTTTCCAAATCTATAATCGCTGGGGTGAGCCTGTTTTCGAAGGCTACAACCTCTCACCCAACAATCCGGAGCACGGATGGGACGGCATGTTCCGGGGCGAGTTAATGAATAATGCCGTATTTGCCTGGTTTGCCGAGATCGAATTCGTTGATGGTACCGTTGAGATTTTTGAGGGCGATGTACAACTGACCCGTTAAACTGCCGTAGAGCAAAATCCCAATCAACTCTAAACTACAGGACGGAAGGCCGCTTTAGCATTGCTGGAGCGGCCTTCATTTTAAGGAGCCTGGCAACAAAAAAACACCTCCGGCGTTTTTATTGGTGTATGCGCTGTGTTGCTCAGGTAGGTCAACAGCGTCTACCCTAAACTGGTCTGGAAGATTCATTCCGCGTTTACTTCGTGGGGGTACGACCGTTAAAAACCAGGCTCAAAAGGAAGATTCTGGGCAGTGTTAGTCGTTTTTTAGAGCGTGTTCCCTATATCATTCAAACCCAAGTAAAGCTATGATCCGGTACTCTTCAATTCTTATAGCGCTCCTTTTGGTAGCCACTAGTAGCTGCACCTACACCGAAAAAGTCAGAGACGGGCAAACGGCTATTGAGGTCAAGCAGTACGCAGTAGCCCTGGAGCTCCTGCAGAAAGAATATGACAAGTCCAAAAGCCGAGTCGAAAAGGGGCGTATTGCCTACAAAATGGGGGAATCTTACAAAAACCTGAATCAGAGCGACCAAGCCATTCGGTGGTATAAGATTGCCTACGATAATCAGGCCGGGTGGGAGTCGCTCCGGGAATATGCCTTTGCTCTGAAACAAGCCGAACGCTACGAAGAAGCAGCCCGGGCCTTCAAAGACCTCGGCATTGAAATCGGCAGCCCCTATGAGTACCGGCGGGAGATCAGCGCCTGTCAGATTGCACAGGGCTGGAAAGAACTCCCCCAGGAATACGAAGTTGAGGTCATGGGCTTTAACTCCAGCCGGGCCGAATACGCACCTGTGCTGTACAAAGGCAATCAACTGGTGATCACCTCAGACCGGGCCACAAGCACCGGTGATGATACCTACAACTGGACCGGCAACGCTTTTTCTGACCTGTTCCTGGTAGACCTGGAGTCCAATACCGTTTCTGATTTTTCCGGGCCAATCAATACAAAAGATAACGAAGGAACAGCCATCTTCAATAACGACTACACGGAGGTTTACTTCACGCGCTGCACTGGTGGGGGCAAATGGGGCACAGACCACTGCAAAATTATGCGGGCTGAAGTCGATGGCAACAGTTGGAGCCTGCCACAACCGCTGCCATTCATGGAAGAAAACGTCAACTACGGTGGGCCTGCCCTTTCTGAAGACGGGCAACGCCTTTACTTCTCTGCCAACCACCCTGATGGCTGGGGCGGCCACGACCTTTACTACAGCGAACGGCAGACCGACGGGACCTGGGGCCCTCCTCAGCTGATGACCCGCGTGATCAATACCGAGGCAGATGAAATGTTCCCCTTTGTAGATAAGGATACGCTTTACTTTTCCTCCCGGGGGCATACCAGCATGGGCGGTCTGGATATTTTCAAGACCTATCAGCTACAAGGTCGGGGCTGGTCTTCGCCTTACAACCTGAAGCCACCGATCAACTCCGGCTCGGATGACTTTGGATATATCATCGACTATGATGCAACTAAGCAAGATGAGGACGTCCTTTACTCTGGGTACTTCACCTCCCGCCGTGAGGAAGGCATTGGCAATGATGATATTTACCGGTTTACCAAGCGTAAGTTACCACCAGAAGAAGTCGTACAGAATGAAGAACCACCTAAAGAAATAGCATACAAACTCCTGCTTAAAGGCTTTGTACTTGAAAAGCTTTACGAAGTGCCTACTGACCCCAATAGTGTTGTGCTGGGCCGCAAACCCCTACCAGGCTCTACGGTAGCCATACGGTTTGGCCCCAAAAAGGAAGTCATTGAAGTTGGAGAAGACGGCATGTTCGAGCTCGAACTGGAAGAAGATGCTGATTATCAATTCCTTGCCGCCAAAGAAGGCTACCTGAAAAATGAAGCTACCTTCTCCACCCGGGGCATCGGGCGCGACCCCAACAATCCGGTACAGGAGTTTGAAATCGAAATTGTACTGGACCGTATATTCATGGATAAGGAGATAAGGCTGGAGAATATCTACTATGATTTCGACAAAGCCAATATCCGCGAAGATGCGCAACCTACGCTTAAAGAACTGTCCCGCAACCTGGAGCTGAACCCCGATATCCGCATTCAGCTGGGTTCACATACAGACTGCCGGGGCAGTGCCCGCTACAATCAGGAGTTGGCTCAGCGCCGGGCACAAGCCGCAGTGGATTACCTGATCTCCCTGGGCATCGACCCCGGGCGGCTCGTCGCTTACGGGTACGGCGAGAGCGAGCCGGAAGCCGATTGTATCTGCAGCCGTTGTTCGGAGGAAGAACACCAAATCAACCGGCGAACGACATTCAAGATTATCGAGTAAGGACAACAGGGGCAGCGTAAACCGTTTGCCCCTTTGTTTTTAGCAGCACCCAGTAAGTGCCTGCCGGCCATTGGGCCATATCCATGCGGTACTGAAAGGCTTTCTGCATCGGTAAGGCCTGATGGAATACCAACTTACCACTGACCTCGGCAATAAAGAGCGATAACCGGGCTGGTGCTTTCAGAGTGCCTTCGAGTTGAATGAAATCACTCGCAGGGTTAGGGAACAGTTTTACGGCTTCCAGCCATTCGTAAGCAACGGTTTCGACCAGCTCTTCCTCTGCGGTTGCTGTACACCCATTGGCATCCGTAGTGATCAGGGTGTAAGTACCGGATACCGGTATGTCTATGGTATCCGTAGTAGCGCCGGTGCTCCACAGGTAGGTATAAGGAGGCGTGCCTCCAACGCCCTGCCCTACTGCCTGGAGTGGATCAGGCAGTGTACTCACTGTGGCTTCAAGGCGCTCCGGTTGTGGGACATCTAACTCAAAAGTGCGCAGGCAGTTATTGTTGTCAACGACATTCAACTGATGCAGCCCCGCCGGGCGGTCAAAGATACTGTCGGTAGTAAAGGGCAGTAATTGCCCGCCGTACAACCACTCGTAAGTATAGCCGGGTACGCCGCCCACCACATCTACAGCAAGCCTGCCGTCCTGCCCACCGAAACAGCGCACGGTATCATAATGCACCACACCCAGCGTCAGGGCTTCATCCGGCTCTTCAATGGTGTAAGGCCCGAAGACAGCCTGACACCCTTTTTGGTCTGTAACGGTAAGGCTGTAGTTGTTTGCAGCTATCTGGTTCAGATCCTCAGTAGAAGCGCCATTGCTCCAGGCAAAGCCATACGGCTGAACACCGCCCATGATGTCAAGCTCGACGTTGCCGGTAAGGGCACCCCTGCAAACCACAGGCTCAAGGCTAAGAAGACTGGCCGTAATGGCAGGGTGCGCATTGGTCACCACTGCATTCACAGCATCGGTACATCCGTTCTCATCAATCACTACACCTGTGTAGGTGCCTGCGGGGATACCGGTAAGGTCCGCCACAGCATCGAACACTTGATTATTGGTGTTGAACCAGGAATAACTGTAGAGCCCCGTCCCCCCGGTAACAGAAGTAAAGATCCCTCCGGTCGAATCCCCGAAACATGGAACCATTCGGATGCTGTCCCGGGTCAGAGACAAAGGCTCGGGCTGACTCAATGGCCGGAGTGGCGACTTTTCATTGCAGCCGGTAGATAAGTCCGTCACAGTGACCCGGTAATTGCCGGGGCTGAGGTTACAGATCGAGACCGTGTTCGTGTCAGTCACCTCTAAATACCCATTGCTGAAATGAAACTGATAATTGGAAGAACCGCCGGAAATACTGGCGACAGCACAACCATCGGCCGCACCATTACAACTGACGTTGACGGTATAAAAAGTGTCTAATTCAAATGCAGAAGTGAATGCTTTGACCTTGGCCGGCAGGGCTTCTCGTTCGCAGCCATTGGTATCCGTGACGGTCAGTCCGTAATCAGCCGGAGCCGGGTTGGGAATTTGCGGCTGATCCACCCCGTTGCTCCAACTGTACTGGTAGCCGGGCACGCCTCCACTTACGATCGCCTGAAGCTCATCTACTTCCCCGCCCTCACAAATATCTTCTGCTTCTATACCAATAGCTACGGATAAAGCCGGGGGTTCATTCAAAACAAACGTCGTATCGTAAGAGCAGGCATTGGCATCATCGACAACCAACCGGTAAGAGCCCGCAGGGATGTTAAACAGGTCTTCCGTTTCAATACCAGTGCCGATCCAACTATAGCCGTAGGGTGGCGTACCGCCCCGGGTATCCACCTCAATGAAGCCGGTAGAATCCGCCCGGCAGGCAATGGGGCCAAGCCCTTCCAGTCCGGCTTGCAGCGGTGCCGGGCTTACGATAGCAATAGTATCGCTGATAAGCTCGCAACCCCGCCCATCGGATATCGACACCACATAGTCCCCGTCATCAATCCCAATCCGGTTAGGGCCAAGAATACCATCGTTCCAGCGGTAATGAATGGGAGGTTGGATGGGCGGAGCGCCGGGGTTTTGTGTAGCAGTCACATTGATCAGGCCATCCATCGTATTATCACAGGCTGGCTGTACGATGTTTATAGCGCTGCCAAAGAGCTGCGGTGCGGCGATCACAAAAGTGGTATCGTAAAGACAACCCTGCCCATCTTCCACCAGTACACCATAGGCACCCACCGGCAGGTTGCTGATTGCATTCGTTGTTGCGCCTGTGTTCCAGGTATACTGATAGGGTGGCACGCCCTGCGGATTGAGGGTGATACTGCCGGTTTCCAGGCCTTCGCATAAAGGCTGTACGACTTGTGCTGTAAAGTCAGGCTCGGATGTGGCAGCAAGCACCACTTCCAGTGTATCTCCTGGGCAGTTATTGGCATCCGTGAGGTAAGCAAAGTAGGTACCAACAGCAAGATTAGCCAGTACGCTATCGGTGCCCGTTTCACTCCAAGAGTAGGAATAAGGTTGAACTCCACCGCTTCCGCTCACCGTAATGGAACCATTTTTTTCGCCCACACAGGTGGGGTTGTCCGTATCAATGAGCGCCAGCGCCAGCGGCTGAGGTGCTGCTATGGCGTACGTTGCCGTAGCGGTGCAGCCCTGAAAGTCGGTAACCGTGACCTGATATGTTCCTTCACTCAAATTGACACGCAGCGGAGCATCACTGCCATCCGCCCATTGATAATAATAAGGAGGGGTACCACCGGTACTACCCACCAGAATACGGCCTTCTTCCTGCCCTACGCACGGCATATCTCTTTGGTCCAGGAGTTGTAATTGTAGCGGGTCAGGTGCCAGCAGCTCGTAGCTTTCCACCAATTCGCACCCTTTACTGTCTGTGAGGGTGAGGGTGTATGTGCCAGCTACAAGGTCAAAAGGGTTGGAAAAGTTGATGTTGTTGCTCCACAGATAATTGTAAGGGGGCGTACCGCCAAAAGCCGTGGCAGCAATCGTGCCATCCGTGGCGGTGGCGCAGGAGGGTGCGGTACTGTTGAAGCTCAATTGCAGGGGTGTAGCGGTAGCCACTTCTATACTGTCGATTATAGTCTGACAGTCGCCATCCGTCACGGTGACGCTGTAAAAACCTCCTGCCAAATTATTAATACATGCTGCTGAGCCGCCATTGCTCCATTCGAATACCGGTGCCCCGGCGGAAACCGTCAGGCAAACGGAACCGTCCTGACTTTCCGGGCAAGTGACATCACTAACACTAATATTCTGTACGGCTGCTCCCGGCCCATTCACCAGGACCGACCGAATAATTAACTGACAGCCTTCATCCGAACTGTCGGTAACGGAAACCCGGTAGTTGCCTTGTGGGAGATTGCTCACTACCAGAGTATCCGATAGGCCAGACGCACTGCCCGCAATACCGTTGGCCCCTTCCCAGCTGTAATCGTAGGGCGGCTCCCCCGACAAAGGGATTAGTATGATCGCGCCATCCGTGCCATCACAACTACTGACATTGGTCACAAAACTCCGCAGAGAATCAATGCTAACGATGGTCCTCACCCGTGCACTGTCAACGGTGAAGCAGCCCTGTGTATCGGTAATGGTTACCGGATAGGTATTGGTGACCCCGGCCTGAAAACCGGCTTCCACCTCAATTTCCGTACCGGTTGCTCCGGTGCTCCACTGATAAGTATACGGTTGCCCGCCTCCGCTTGCCTGTACGCCCAACAGTGCAGTGGTTTCCTGGCAGAGCACAAAGGAATCAGCGGGAACAAACGACAAGGCAGGGCCGGGCTTGTAGTCGATTTGCAGCGCCGCTTCATCAGAACATCCGAAATCCGCCGTAGCCTTGTAATAAAAGTTGTTGCCGATACCAGGGGCGACTACGGTATTTTGGAGTTGATTGCTTTCAGTGGCGGGGCTGCCGGTATGAAAGGTGAGGGTACTCCCGGTAAAGTTGGCATCAGCAATAATAATACTCTCCAGGTTCAGCGAATCGTCCGGGCATACTTCAGGCACCGTTTGCTGGGCGGTATTCGGTGTAGGATTCACCACAACCTGCACTTCTGCGCGATTGGCGGAGACACAAGTCAGGTTGCGTTCTTCAACGTAATAAGTGTAAACCACAGGCTCAGGCCCGTCGTTAATCAAAAGCGCCGAAGGTGAATAATTGGGCCCAAACCCAATGAAATTGGTAGCTTCTGCTGTCGGGTACCAAAAGAAAAGGCTGTTATTGAGTTCTGAAGAAATACTAAGCAGAGCTGAAGCTCCTGAACAGATGGTATCGTTGACTACGTTGGGAGGTGGCAAAAGCGGGTCGTCTGCCAAACCATTGCAATTCTCATCTGATCCATTACAGGGGATTTCATCCGCCCCCGGATTGATCGCAGGGTTGTTGTCATTGCAGTCTCCACTCACTGCGACAAAGCCGGAAGGTGGCGTACTCAGGCAGGTGTGGACCGGCTGAGTGATATCACCGAAGCCATCGCCGTCCGCGTCTACATAAAAGGTAAAGCCGGGCGCCCCCAGTAGCGTAGCGCCGTAAAACTGCAAATTGTCCAGGGCGATATCTCCCCGGGTAGTACTCCCTTCCTGCCCTTTAAAGCGCAACCGGAGGGTATCCCCATCTTCAAAATCGCTAAGGGCGATGTAGACTTTTCGCCAGTCGCTGCCCTGTGGCCCGGAACGCGACCAAAGTGGCGCCCAATTGAACCCACCATCATCTGAGGCTTCCAAAGTCAGGCTTCCGGCCCCTTCTCCAAACATATGGTACTGGAAAGAAAAATGGCAGGTGTCCGTCCCCTGCTTGTCCAGCACCATGCAGTTGGACTCGAGGTAGGCCGTTTTATTGGTACCGCAGTTGTTACCGGAAGCTTCCAGGTAGACATACTGTGCGGAAGCAGCTGCCCCACTTTCAGGCCCGGTGCCGAATGTAGGGGTCGGGCCGGTTGCAACCAGCCAGTCGTAATCGTTTTGGCTGCTGTTTTGCCAGGGGCCGCCTATCGGGCAATCGGTATCACAGAGCGTACCGCAAAGCCCTTCCGCCTCAAAACCCGTAGACAGGGTAATATCCGGCGGGTTGCAGCCGGTGGAAAATACAGCCGGGCACGAATTCTCTGAGACATCACTGCCACAGACTTTCCGGATGTAAATTTCGTAATCGGTTTCTGCCGGCAGCCCGGTAAGCGTATAGGGTGGGCAACCGTTATAGGACAACAGGGTGCCCGCTCCGGCAGTCAGCCCGGTGCCAGGTGCAAACCCTATCGGGCCATATTCCAGGAGGGTGGTTCCACAGCTGCTTTCCGGTGCCCAGTTGAGGGTGACTGCCGTGGTGTCCGACCCCACAATCTCTAGGGTCTCCACAGGTTGGCAGTTCAATGGAGCAAAAACCAGGTTGACAAATTCCAGCCGGCCGATATCGCCTTCGGCATCATCGCAAATGACCAACTCCCAGGGGCCGTTGGGAGCGGTGCTGCCATCGTTAAAATCAAAAAAGCTGCCCTGAGGGCGAAGGGGCTCCGCGGTAAAGGGCGGAGCAGAAGCGGCTACCGGCAGGCAACTGCCCATCGTAAACCGGACAGGCTGCCCACAGTCCGGGAAGTCCGGATTGCCGTAGTTGTCTTCTCCCGCACCGTTGTCGAAAGAAAGCGACACTTCAATACCAGCAGGGGAACGCAAAGATAAGTCGAGGTCATTAGCCCAGGTATGCCGGATAATCAGCTGTACTTCCTGCAAGGCCACATCCACACCCAAAGTGGTGCCCGGAGCCCCGTTCACATTAATCACGATTTCGTCGGGTTCCGGAATAACGTTGAGGCTCGGGTCGCAACTTCCGTCTTTGAGGTTGAGGCCTATATCACAAGTGTTGTTGTTAATGACCACGCTCTGTGCAGAGAGCTGCGCACTAAGCAGGTAAAGGAAGCAAAGCAGGCAAAGTAGATAGTTCGGCATTGGGGAGTTCATCAGCATACAGTTTTCGCTGGCAATTTACCCCAAAAATAGTAAGAATTCGATGTATTAACCGACTTCGGAGGCTTCCTCTTCTTCGACAGGCTGATTTTCCTTGACCGGACCGCTCAACTTTGCAATCAGAAAGCCGAAACCAACCACGAAGTGGGCGGCAATCAGAAAAATAATGATATAAGTACCCCAGCTAGCAGACATAACAGACTATTTTTCATAAAGGTAAAGTTACCGGAGCGCTCTTGGAGTGATAAAGGTCACACGTATTTCTTACCTTTGCGGCAAATAGCGTAAATGCCCCTGGAATTCAGCGCTTTTATGCCAAGTCCTCCGGGCAATAGCCGCACCTAAAGCGCAACGTCATGATCAATATCAATAATATTTTCATCAAATACGGGGACCGCACCCTGCTCGACCGGGTCAACCTGATCATTACAGCCCGGGATAAGATTGGCCTGGTGGGGCGCAATGGTGCAGGGAAGTCGACCCTGCTCAAGATCATTGCCGGGTACATGTCTGCGCACGATGGTAATGTAGACCGCCCCTCCGGCAGCACCCTGGGCTTCCTGCATCAGGAGATGAGCCTGCCCAAGGGCAAAACGGTCATGGCCGAAACCCTCACCGCTTTCGATGAAGTCCGCCGAATGGAGAAACAAATCGCGGCCTTCAACAAAGAAATGGCAGAACGTACCGACTACGAGAGCGATTCCTACATGAAATTACTGGAGGATTTTTCGGAAGTCAATGACCGCTTCCTGCTTCTCGGCGGGCAAACGATGGAAGCCGATGCGGAACGGGTCCTTACCGGCCTGGGGTTCAAACCCTCGGATATGGACCGCCTGACTGATGAGTTTAGTGGGGGCTGGCAAATGAGGATAGAACTGGCAAAAATGCTGTTGCAGCGCCCCGACTACCTCCTTCTTGACGAACCGACCAACCACCTGGACATTGAGTCGATCATCTGGCTGGAGAAATTTTTGAAAGACTACGCCGGAGCCGTCATTGTAATTTCTCACGACAAGCAGTTCCTGGACAACGTGACCCGCCGGACGGTAGAAGTGGAGCTGGGTAAGGTTTACGATTACAAGGCGGCCTACAGCGAATATGTGGAGCTGCGCAAAGAGCGACGGGAAAAACAAAGG
Source organism: Phaeodactylibacter sp. (assembly GCF_040219495.1). GTDB lineage: Bacteria > Bacteroidota > Bacteroidia > Chitinophagales > Saprospiraceae > Phaeodactylibacter. Next base: position 60,155 of record NZ_JAVJSK010000155.1, read on the forward strand.
GCGGCTTACGAAAATCAACAGCGCGTCATCGCTGATAAAGAGCGGACCATCAACCGCTTCATGGCCAAAGCCACTAAAACCAAGATGGCGCAGTCTATGCAAAAACAGCTCGATAAAATTGAGCGCATAGAGGTCGAACAATTTGATACGGCTGCTATGAACCTCCGCTTTCCACCTGCTCCCCGTTCCGGGCAGGTCGTTTTGGAGGCAAAAAACCTCTCCAAAAGCTACGGTACACTCAACGTACTGGATAATGTCAATTTAAAGCTGGACCGGGGCGACCGTGTGGCTTTCGTAGGGCAAAACGGTCAGGGAAAGACCACTCTAGCCAAAATCATCGTTAACGAACTCACCCTTACCGGTGGAGATTTGGGATTAGGCCATAATGTGGAGATCGGTTACTACGCCCAGAATCAGTCCGACAGCCTGCATGCTAAACTGACCGTGCTGGAAACGATGGAGAGCTATGCCCCCGCCGAAATGCGTACACAGCTGCGGAGCATCCTCGGTGCTTTTATGTTTAGCGGGGAGGATGCTGATAAGAAGGTTTCTGTCCTCTCTGGAGGAGAACGCGCCCGCCTGGCACTCGCCTGCCTTCTGCTGCGCCCATTCAACCTGCTGGTACTGGACGAACCGACCAACCACCTCGATATTACTTCCAAAGACGTGCTCAAACGCGCCATTCAGGACTATGATGGCAGCCTGATCATTGTCTCTCACGACCGGGAATTCCTGGCTAACCTCACAGACCGGACCCTTGAATTCCGCGACCGGAAACTGCATGAACACCTGGGCGATGTCAATTACTTCCTGGAAAGGCGACAGCTCGATAATATGCGGGATGTCGAAATCAGTCAGTCGACCGGAAAACCGAAGGCGGCACAGCCTGCCCAAGAGGCGCCCAGAAAAGAACTGAGCTATGAAGAACGCAAACGCCTGCAGCGCGCCATTTCCAATGCCGAAAAGAAAGTGGAAAAGATAGAATCGGAGATCAAAGCACTGGAAAAAACCATGTCTAATCCTGAGTTTTACATGCAGGATGATGCCGCAGAGATCACCAAAAAGCACGCTGACCTGAAAGCCGCCCTGGAAGATGCCATAGAGGTCTGGGAACTCGCCCAACTCGAGATGATGGAATACGAATAGGCACCACAAAAAAAGCCCCGGTAAGCATTACACTACCGGGGCTTCTTTTTCAAACTTCTTACTTACGCCATCAATTCTTCTTCCTTAATAGGCTGGCGGAACACGATTTTATCATCGAAAACATCCAGTACGATGTTGCTGTCCGGCTTGACTTTTTGCATCAGCATCTGTTTGGACAGTTCGTTGAGGACTTTCTTCTGAATGACCCGCTTCAACGGCCGGGCACCAAACTCAGGGTGGTAGCCTTTATCAGCCAGCCATTGCTTGGCTTCCTCCGCTATGGTCAGCTGAATTTGCTGTTTAGCCAGATTGGCACGCAGTTCCTCCAACTGAAGGTCTACAATTTTGCCGATGTCCTTACGCGACAGTGGGCGGAACATAATCGTCTCATCAATCCGATTGAGGAATTCCGGGCGTACGGATTGTTTCAGCAGTTCAAAAACCTCTTCGCGGGTTTGCTCGATGATCATTTCTTCTTCCCCGGGCACCATTTTCGAGAAATTTTCCCGGATGATACTGGAACCCATATTGGAAGTCATAATGATAATGGTGTTCTTGAAATCCGCCACCCGGCCCTTATTATCGGTCAGTCGGCCGTCTTCCAGAACCTGCAGCAAAATATTGAAGGTATCTGGGTGAGCTTTTTCGATCTCATCCAGCAGGACAACGCTGTAAGGCTTGCGCCGAACGGCTTCTGTCAGTTGCCCGCCTTCATCGTAACCTACGTAGCCCGGAGGCGCGCCTACCAGGCGGGACACCGCGTGCCTTTCCTGATACTCGCTCATGTCGATACGTGTCATGAGGTCTTCGTCATCAAAGAGGTACTCGGCCAGGGCTTTGGCCAGCTCGGTTTTACCGACGCCGGTGGTACCCAGGAAGAGAAAGGAACCGATTGGCCGGCGCTCATTGCTCAGCCCGGTACGGCTGCGGCGGATGGCATCTGCGACGGCTTCCACGCCTTCATCCTGCCCGACCACCCGCTTGTGGAGGTCTGCTTCGAGGTGAAGGAGTTTTTCGCGCTCGCTCTGCAGCATCCGTGTGACCGGCACACCAGTCCAGCGGCTGACAATTTCCGCAATATCCTCTGCGTCTACTTCCTCTTTGACCAGCAATTTATTCCTATGCTGCATCTCCTGCAGCCGCTGCGTATACTCTTCCAGTTGTTGTTCTACTTCCGGAATACGGCCGTAGCGGATTTCGGCAGCATCGGTATAATTGCCCTCCCGTTCTGCGCGGGCGCCTTCCTGCCTGAGGCGTTCAATTTCCTCTTTGGCTTTCTGTACACCGAGGACGACCTCGCGTTCGCTCTCCCACTGTGCTTTCAGGGCATTGCGGTCCTCTTCCAGATTCGCCAGATCTTCGTTGATGATGCTTATTTTTGCCTCATCGTTTTCCCGGCGCATGGCTTCTCGTTCGATCTCGAGCTGCCGGATGCGGCGTTCGACTTCGTCGAGTTCTTCCGGCATGGAGTTCATTTCCAGACGGAGCTTGGCAGCCGCCTCATCCACCAGGTCAATGGCTTTGTCCGGCAGCTGACGGTCGGTGATATAGCGGTGAGAAAGCTGTACGGCAGCTACCACCGCTTCATCCTTGATGGTGATTTTATGGTGGGTTTCGTAACGTTCCTTCAAGCCGCGGAGGATGGAAATTGCATCTTCCACACTTGGCTCATCAACCACCACTTTTTGGAAACGGCGCTCCAGCGCTTTATCGTTCTCAAAATACTGCTGATACTCTTTGAGGGTAGTCGCACCGATAGCCCGCAACTCCCCCCGGGCCAGTGCCGGTTTGAGGATATTGGCGGCATCCATAGCACCCTGCCCCTTACCGGCGCCCACCAGGGTATGGATTTCATCAATGAACAGGAAAATCTGCCCTTCAGCGGACTTCACTTCGGTGATGACTGACTTGAGGCGCTCTTCAAACTCGCCCTGATACTTGGCTCCGGCAATCAGGGCGCCCATATCCAGGGAGAAGATATCCTTATCAAGCAGGTCTTCGGGCACATCACCATCTACAATACGGTGGGCCAGCCCTTCAATGATTGCGGTTTTACCAACGCCAGGCTCACCAATCAGGATGGGGTTATTTTTGGTCCGGCGGGCTAAAATGTGGAGGACACGCCGAATTTCGTCTTCCCGCCCGATGACCGGATCGAGCTTGCCGTTGCGGGCCATCTCATTCAGGTTGACGGCGTACTTGCCCAGCGCATTGTAGCTGTTCTCGGCGCTGTGGGTCGTGACCCGCTTGCCTTTACGGAGTTCTTTAATAGCAGCCTTCAGTGCTTTTTCCGTGATCCCTGCATCCTTAAGCATTTGGGTAGTGCTGTCCTTAACACTGAGCAGGGCAAGCAGAATGTGCTCAAGGGCAACAAACTCATCACCAAACGCTTTGAGATAAGTGTTGGCTTTTTGCAGGACTTCATTAGCGGTGCGCGAAAGGTACTGACTACCGCCGCTCACGCTCGGATAAGACTGAATGATACTATCGGTGGCTTTCTTAATGTTGTCAAAGTTGACACCCAGTTTTTTCAGCACGAATGGCATCACGTTCTCATCTACCTGCAAAATCCCCTTCAGCAGGTGAGCCGGCTCAATGGCCTGATGCTGCTCCTGCATCGCAATCTGCTGTGCATGCTGCACCGCTTCCTGCGCCTTTATTGTGAAATTATTGAGGTTCATATATCGTTGAATTAAAGCTTTTTGAAAATTTGGTTTCCGGGAGTTGATCAACGCTGTTGTACCTACTGTAATCTTCAAAAGGTGTACCAGTCCAAAAAAGCCGCCATTTTGACACCTGTTTGCCACAATCGCTGCCATCCTGACACACAACAAGGAAAAGCATTAGGGGCAGCTAAAAAAAATCGTTCAAAAGGCTGGCTACAACCCATTGATTTACAATTTATAACAAACCAAGAAGCCCTTTAGGCGTATAGTATGGCGAAAAAAATGACATCTTTTTATCATTTTTGCCCAACCCTTTCCGAGCAGCCGCCTGTCTAGGCTTAGTGAATTTGGAACACAACTATTTTAACGATCTCAAAATGATGCTCATGCCGGTTACGACGATGCTAGTGCTCGCCCTTGCTGTTATTGCTGTTGGAAAAAAGTCGCGAGCCCTTCGCTAACCGCTTGAAACCAACAGGGCTGCTTTGTCGTTTTGTAAATCAAAACTAAAAGCTGCCCTATTTTATGCAACTTTCAATCGGATTCTCTCCCTGCCCTAACGATACCTTCATCTTCGATGCACTCCTCCACGGTAAAATCGATACTGAAGGGCTAAGCTTTAAGCCCGTTATTGAAGATGTGGAAGCCCTCAATCAGATGGCTTTCCAACAAGAACTGCACATTACCAAACTAAGCTATCATGCTTTTGCCCACCTCCTGCCCCACTATGCCCTGCTGAACGCAGGCAGCGCCCTGGGTGAAAAAGTCGGCCCCCTGCTCATCGCCAAAACGCCAATGGAGGAAGGTGAAATCAACAAAGCCCATATCGCAATCCCCGGGCAATACACCACTGCCAACTTTTTACTGAGCCTGGCCTTCCCGCAAGCCCAAACCCGGAGCGAAATGCTCTTCTCGGATATTGAGCAAGCGGTGCTTGAGGGGCGTGCCGACGCCGGGCTCATTATCCACGAAAACCGCTTTACTTACCAGGATAAAGGGCTAATCAAACTTATGGACCTGGGCGATTACTGGGAGTCCACCTCTGGGCTGCCGATCCCGCTGGGCGGTATCGTGGTGCGCCGGGACCTCCCTTCGGCAGTGCAACAGAAGGTAGACCGGGTACTGGCACGGAGTGTCGCGCATGCCCTCGACCACCCTGATTCCCCAAAAGCGTTCGTGCGGCAGTATGCGCAGGAAATGGAAGAAGCGGTGATGTACAAACACATTCATCTCTATGTCAACGATTATACACGGGACCTGGGCGAACGGGGCCGGGCGGCGATACATCATCTGTTTAACGTTGCAATGGACAAAGGGGTCATGCCCGCCACTGACGTCCCCATCTTTGTCTGACAGCCGGTCGAAGCGGCGCGCAACAGCCTGCAAACGGCACCGCAGCAGCAATCTGCCGGACTCAACCTGGCCCCGTACAGGCACTGCCGCCGATTGAGGACAAGCAGGAGCAGGCACGAAATCAATAAAGATCATTTTACCTGCCGGAATTCTCTTCCAGGGTGTAAGAATATCGGCACTTTGACTATTTTTGCGCTGCATTCCAATTCCCTGACCGAAAAGCAAAAAACTTAGCGATTATGATAATTGGTGTCCCTAAGGAAATCAAGAACAATGAGAACCGCGTGGCCCTTACGCCCGCAGGTGCCATGGAGCTGACCAAGCGCGGCCATGAAGTGTACGTACAGGCGACTGCCGGATTAGGCAGTGGCTTTGCCGACGAAGAATACACTGCTGCCGGTGCGCAAATTTTACCGAGCATTGAGGCCACCTACGAAAAGGCTGAAATGATCATTAAGGTCAAAGAGCCCATCGAATCAGAGTACAGCCTGATCAAGCCGGATCAACTGCTGTTCACTTACTTCCACTTTGCCTCTCACGAGCCATTGACCAAAGCCATGATTAAAAGCAAAGCGATTTGCCTGGCTTATGAGACAGTGGAAAACCCCAACGGCAGCCTGCCCTTGTTGGTACCGATGTCTGAAGTAGCAGGCCGTATGGCCATTCAGGAAGGTGCGAAGTTCCTGGAAAAACCAATGGGCGGCTCTGGTGTACTACTGGGCGGCGTGCCTGGTGTGGAACCTGGCCGCGTGCTCATCCTGGGTGGCGGCGTTGTTGGCACACAGGCCGCTAAAATGGCTGCCGGCCTGGGCGCTCAGGTAACGATCATGGATATCAACCTGAACCGTCTGCGTTACCTTGCAGATGTGATGCCTGCTAATGTCAATACCGTCTACAGCAACGAGATGAATATCCGCAGGCATATCAAGCGGGCGAACCTCATCATCGGCGGGGTGCTCATCCACGGTGCAAAAGCACCACACCTCATTACCCGCGACATGCTGAAGGACATGATCCCCGGCACCGTACTCGTAGACGTGGCAGTAGATCAGGGCGGCTGTATCGAAACCTGTAAGCCGACCACGCACCAAGATCCTACCTTCGTTATTGATGATGTGGTGCACTACTGTGTGGCTAATATGCCGGGCGCAGTGCCTTACACTTCTACCATTGCGCTGACCAACGCTACCCTGCCCTACGCTATCCAACTTGCCAATAAGGGCTGGAAGCAGGCTTGCAAAGAAAACGAACCCCTGAAAAAAGGGCTGAATGTCATCGACGGCAAGGTAGTCTACAAAGGTGTTGCGGATACTTTCGGCTTAGACTTTACGCCGGTAGAGCGGTTCCTGTAGACTTGTTCCAACTAGAGCCTGAGCGGGGCTGCTTACCGACTTGGTAAGCAGCCTCACTTTTTTTATGGCCATTCATTAATTGGGAGGACAACAAATATCCGGGCAGGCTGCTGCATGTAAGAGGCACACTATTTCATCCAAAATCAAATGATATGACCAACCCACAAGAAGTCATTAATGCACTGAATGATTTGCTGAAGTAAAATGTAGATGCGCGTCAGGGCTACGAAAAAGCGTGCTCTGATGTTGAGCAATCCGTCCTCGAATCCTCCCTGACCGACAAGGTGGCACAACGATAGGCCTTCATCGAAGCCATCACCCAGGATATCATCACCCTCGGTGGCTCTACAAAGGGGGAAACAACCATGAAAGGTAGTCTGCACCATAGCTAGATCGACATCAAACCAGCACTGTCTTCCAATGATAAGGAAACCCTGTTTGAAGAGTGCCTATGCGGCGAAAAGAACAGCCTTAAAACCTAGGGTGTTCCTTATTACGGACTGTATACTTCATGGAACTACCGCTTAAAGAATGATCTTGTTCAATAAACCTTCCTCAATACTTTGGCAACTACTTTATCTACTGTACATTTGGAACAGTGTTTAAAATAAAGAATGACAATGAAAACCTTATTTACAAGCTTTATTCTAGCTCTCGCTCTACCTGTATTTGGGCAGGACATGCTAGTTACTATTTACGGTGATACGATTAATGGCTCCATAGTTAGGCAAGATGCAAAGATGTACTATGTGAACCTTATAGAAAAACCGGGGAAAGAAATTAAGTACCCAAAATCAATTATTAAGGAAGTTTTGCGGGAAGATTTTATCCAGGAAGATTCTGAAGGAAACTGGATGTATCAGGAAGTTGTAGAATATGACTCTTCAATTGTTAAGTCTTCTGATATTATCGAAAATATTGAGCGGTGGCTATTGGATAAGCGCACCTTATTTAATACTGCTGCTGGTGAAGATTTAGAAATGCCTGAAAATGTAATCGAAAAAAATGAAAAGACAATAAAGGGTTTTATTCATGGAAGGGTAACGCGTAGTTTTATGGAGCAATACCTCATGCGGATACATGTAAAAGTAGATGTAAAGCCAGGTCGTTACCGGATAACATTTATGGAGGCTATTCCTCTAGCAATGTCAATTACTATGGTAGCTGGTACTACTGCAAATCAAGTTAAACCTTTGGCAGCAAATGATGTGCGGAAATACTACAGTAAACAAAAAGGCGAATTAGCTTTTGTCCCTACTATCAAGCGGTTGTTATCTCAGGTAAAAATTGAAGCTTTGAAGTCCTACGGTCAAACTGATGATGATTGGTAGAACTAGTAATTATTGCTTTTTTACAAACTCGACGACAATGTCTACATTGTGAATTTAAGATGCTTTATCTCAGCCTGAATTAAATATCTTCCTTGATAATAAGCTCTAAGTATTCTAATTAACCTCTGTTCTTCATTGTCTTTTGTTAGTTTGATACCTTGAGAAGGTATTTTACTCTACCCAATGGTTTTTAGAAGTATCCTCTGAAATTGAAATTCGATCCTTTCCCACAAGCCTGACGGCTTTTGCCAAAGTGAAAAAACGAAAACTTATCCGACATCTGAGGAGACCTATTTCAAAATATCACCAAACAGTGGATTGCGTTTTGATAAGAGGATGGGCAGCGCCCTTCCTCAGGTGGGAGGGAACTTAAAGTTTTGAAGCCACAGCCTAGCGGCTTTTGCCTTTTTCATTGCCACGCCCTTAAAAATGCCAGGTGATTCGGCGTTCGCTGCAATGAAAAAGCCATTCTGCTTTGGCAGAATGGCTTTCAAAAACATTAGTCGGGATGAGAGGATTCGAACCTCCGGCCTCTGGTCCCCCAGACCAGCACTCTAACCGGGCTGAGCTACATCCCGTAAAATCACTATGCTTTGGGTGAAGCGGAGCATTAGAGCTCCAAATTCATGCCCCGAGAGATGCACGCTTATTTCGCGTAGCGCACCTCTCGTTGTGCATTGTGCCCGGCGTTAGCGGCGGCTGATTGAGGGCATATTAACAGTTCTGTTCCAGTACGCCGCTTTTCCGGGAACGCAAATATACACAACCTGTACATCTGGTGCAAAAAAATCCCCAAAAGAAAATTGCAAAGTACCCGGCACCGGTTTGAACACGAGCTTAGGTTTGTGCATTACTCTGACATGCGAATTAGAAAACGTAATTTTAAGTTTTAAACCATTCAATCCATCCACATTATGAGCATGAAGCAATTACTATTTGCACTGGCCCTTGGATTCGTATTCACAAGCTGCGGAAGCGGCACTTCAGAAAACAGTGACGCCGATACCACTACTGATACCACCGCCACCGAAGAGGCCCCCAAAGAGGATACTTCCACCCGGAAAAGCCCCCCCCGCACCGCAGAAGGGGAAATTGGCTCTGCAACCGTTACGGTCAATTATGGCAGCCCCTCTGTGCGTGGCCGCAACGTTTACGGCGACCTGGTGCCTTATGGCAGCGTTTGGCGGACCGGAGCAAACGAAGCAACCACAATCACCCTTAGTGAAGATGTCATCGTGGAAGGCGAAGCACTGCCTGCCGGCACTTATGCATTATTTACCATTCCCGGTGAGGAGTCCTGGACGATTATCTTCAATAAAGAAGCCGAGCAGTGGGGCGCTTACGACTACGACGAAAGCATGGATGCTCTTCGGGTAGAAGTGACGCCTGTAGCGCTGGAAGAGCCGGCTGAAATACTGGAATTCGAAGTCGGGAGCGAAGGTGTAACCTTCCGCTGGAGCGACGTTGCTGCATCCTTTAAAATCAGTACGGTAGAATAAGCAAACAGACTGGGTGCTTTCTCCGGAGAGCCCCAGTACATTTCACCCCTAAGCTCAACTCATGGCTTATCTTAAACCTTTTCTCGTTGCGGCGGCTGCATTCACAGTCCTGGATCTCCTGTGGTTAGGGATAATTGCCCGTGGGGTTTACGAAAAATACATTGGTCAGCACATGCGGCCGTCAACGGACTGGACGGCGGCCCTTCTCTTTTATCTAATTTTTCTGGCAGGCGTCGTCTATTTTGTCGTTCAGCCCGGTACCCACAACAACAGCACAGGTGTACTTTTGCGCGGCGCTTTCTTCGGCTTCGTTACTTACAGCACTTACGAACTGACCAACCGGGCGGTGCTCGAAAACTGGCCTTGGCCTATCGTCTTGATTGATATAGCCTGGGGCACCGTGCTTTGTGCCCTTGTCGGATGGATAAGCTGGCACTTTTCTCAACGGCCGTAGAGCAGGCTTGCTGCGATTGCCGCGATCAGGGTGCTCCAAAAATTCACGGAATGGTTGTTAAGCCAGCCCCGGTTTTGCAGCGTCGCGCCCAGCAGGCTATCAGACCAGTTGCCGATCATTCCAGCCAAGGCAACGACTATCGCCATCTTCCAGGATTCGGTCCACCAGCCTACCGGTAGCGCAATCAATACAGTGCCTGCCACTCCAAATAAGGTACCCTCCCAACTGATGACTCCATCTGCACCCCGGACACCTGATTGCCAAGTCATTATATTCCAATACCTACGCCCGTAGAGGTTGCCCAGCTCGGAAGAAAGCGTGTCAGAGGTTGCACTCGCGATCGCAGCGGTCATCATCGGATAGACCAGAGGCACTTCCCAGCCACTCCCCCACCCTAAAAGGCTGAGGGCTGCTGCTACCCCTCCGTTTGAGACTGCGTTCACCCAGGTCCGTTGCCCACCGGCTTCCTGAGCCACCCCCAGGGATGCTTTTCGCGCGCGCTCCCATTTGGTCGCCCCTGATCCAGCGACAAAAAAAAGCCCCAGCAACACCACACCCAGCCAGCCACTTCCCAGATAAAGGCCTATTGCGATGCCCCCTCCTGCCACCGCTCCACTTGCACTGATTGCTTTTGCCCAAAGGCTGAACAGTATGGCTACTGCCAGAGTGACTAAAAATACGAAGGCCGAGTATTCAAACTGTAAGCTCCAAAGGAAACCCATTTTAAAAAATTTGCTAATACCAGTATTTTATTGTAAAATTAGACAAACAAACAAAATAAATATGGATTTATACCCGCCGATTACCGACTATATGGCAACCAAACTCGTTACTTTTCACCCCGATATGGATATCCGGGAAGCCATTGATATCTTACTAAAGAAGAAAATCTCCGGTGCTCCGGTCCTCGATGATCAGCAGCAGCTAGTCGGCATGCTATCCGAGGCAGATTGCCTGCGCATTCTGATCGAGGGACCGTACAATCATGAGCCGTCCTACGCAAAAATCAATGTAGGCGACTACATGTCCACCCGGGTTAAACACATTGATGCGAAAAAAACAATCCTTGATGCCGCCTATGAATTCGTGCACAGTGGCTATAAGCGGCTACCGGTATTGGAAGAAGGGCAGCTCGTAGGCCAAGTTAGCCGGGTAGATATCCTCAGGGCTATCCAGAAAATGAAACCAGCTGTCAAGCACATTCCTGACAGCTGGAAAGGTCGTGAACCGACCATGCCGGGTTACAAAAAAACCTTCTATGGTAAAAACTCCTAGTGCGCTGTCAAATATGAAAAGCTGGACGGCCAGAGAGGAGCAGAAGGGGCATCTCCTCTGGCTGGGGATAGCATGCGACTTCTCCGAAGTCGACCTCCCGTGGTGTGGCCAAGGTTATAAATAGGTGACTTCTCCAAAAGCCATCCAGTGCTTAGAGCTTGGTCCCACACTCTTTATTTCATACTTGACAGACTACCAGTGCGGCTAGCCCGAAACAACACGGCATGTTTCACGCTTGGGAGCCTTGGTTTTCCTGGGCGCTAAGAGCGTGTTGGGACTTAAGTAACCGGTCTGCAAACTACAGTTTTCGACTAGAAGACAAAAGTCCCAACACGCGCTAAGAGTTAGCCCGCTGCGATACGTGGCAACTGCTCACCCGTCCCTAAGCTGTGGAGCATATTCCAGTGGATCTTTAATGCAGACCGGAAGGAAGGCAGGGAATGGTAAGGCAGGTTGTACTCCTCTGCTGTTTCCCGAACAATCTTGGAAATGCGCCGATAGTGAATATGGCAAACATTGGGGAACAAGTGGTGCTCCACCTGATAATTTAACCCCCCAACAAACCAAGACAGTAAGCGGTTATTTGGAGCATAATTCGTTGTAGTCATCAGCTGATGCACCGCCCAGTTATTCTCCAGATTGCCGTCCTGATCAGTAGAAGGGAACATGGCGGCTTCCATAACGTGCGCGGTCTGAAAAACGCAGCCCAGCAAGAAGCCCAGCGCAAAGTGCATCATGGCGAAACCAATAATGGTCACCCACCAGCTTACCGGTGAAAACACCAATGGAATAACCAGCAGATAAATGTAGTACAATACCTTCACGAAAATCAGCTCTGCGAACACCTTGGGGAAAGACAGGTCGTGCTGCTTCAACAGCCCGTTGCGGTGGTAACGCAGCAGCTGGGTGAAGTCCTTGGTCGTAATCCACATATGAGTCATCAGGCTATACAAAAACCAGGCGTAGACATGCTGGAATTTGTGGAACCACAAACGCTCCTGATCCGGAGAAAAACGGAGCAGCTTACCGGCGTCAATATCTTCGTCCATACCATGTACATTTGTAAAAGAATGGTGAAGCGTATTGTGCTGAATTTTCCAGTTGGCGGAGAACCCACCGATAAGGTTGATCACCCAGCCAAGTACTCCGTTAACGTATTTATTGCGGCTGTAGGCACCATGGTTGGCATCGTGCATTACAGAAAAGCCAATACCTGCCGTGACAACTCCAAGAAGCGTCCAGGCCAGGAGCGCCAACCAGGGATTGGTCAGAAAACCGCCCACGATAGCCCCGTACAGAAGCGTATAGGTGCCAACTAGCACGACCGTCTTCGTGACCATCGCTGCATTCGCGTACTTGGAAATATTGTTCTGTTGGAAATATTCATTGACCCGCTTGCGGAGGTCCATAGCAAATTCCCGTTGCCCCTTGTCGCGGCTGAATTTAATGTCTTGAATGTTCATTTTGGAGGAAATTAAACGTAGGAGAAAGTGTTCGTTTGATGATTGGCAGACTAGACCAACTAGTCCTTTAATACAACACTATAAGGAACGGCAAGTTGAGGTCTTTCCCTTTTGCCTGCCCGGTGCCGGGCCTGTCATGTGGGTAAAAGCCCGCCAAGGCAACTATACTTCTGTTGCGCTGTCAATTTGCTTTTACACTCCATAAAGGTAATTAATCCTTGTGTCCTATTCGTGTCTGGAACCAAAAATGACACCCCAATTACCTAAAAGCGAATAGCTGAACAAACCGCAGAGGGTTTTCCAGCTATTGATTAAGAGGGTATCTTGAAGCATCTTTCGGAAAGGCTCAAACCGTTTCCGCAGGTTCTTTTTCTTCTTCTTCTGATGGGGCGTTGATGTTGTCAGCCTTGCCTTTCTTCTTGGTGAAAGCAACCAGCAAAATCCAGGCCGGAATAATAATGAGGGCTACAATCATAGCGATAAAAGCCGCTTTAGCCGCAAAGAGATCTAATAGGAACATTGGTTTACATTTTGGTGAACAGATGAGGCGCCCTGCCTCTGTTTTCACACCAATAATACGGCAGTTGCAAAATCCGAATGATGACCTTTGTCACCGATTAGCCATGAAAAAAATTAGGCTTACAACGGCTGCTGCCCCTGATCATCCGGCTCTGAAGCCGAACCATCCGCCTTGCGCCGGTAATACCTGATAACGGCCCATGCCGGCAGGATTACCGTCAAAAGTAATAACAGCATAAAGATTGCCTGTGCCCGGAGGATTTCTAAAAGGATCATTGGCGTAAAATTACCTGAATGAATGATACCTTCAATATGCAAGCTAATAGCATCCCTATCTCTGACAAAACTCACTGTTTTCGGTGCGATTTGTCATCACTTTTGTTGAGCCGCTTTCACCCGGTTGAGGAACAACCGCGCTGAGCCAACATCAACAGCCTGAATTTCATAGGTATTGCCATCCTCCATTTTCGTGATCAGTTCCTTACTCTTCATACCAGACAAAGCGTCCATGAACTCCGGATTATTGGAAGTGATGCTCATGATGCCCTGTTTAAAACCAAAAAAGTAAAACAACTCACTCGGTGACTTGATGTAGAGGTACAGACGGTCATCCTCGTTGGTCGGCATTTTGTACTCCACATAAGCCTCCAGTACCTTATTGAGCGGTTCTCCTTCTATAGACACCACCCCAAGTTTATCCTCTTTAGATACAAAAGACTGATACTCGGCATCCCACTTCATTGGGATTTTCGAAAACAGGAAGGTGTAGGGGTTAATTTTTTTCGGAATATCCAAAATCCCATTGCCCAGGGTAGCCAGCGCCTCTTTAGCCTCCGTGCCCGGAGGGAGCAGGTTCATTAGTGCTTCCCGGTAAAAATCAAGCTCGGTGAGGTACACAATAGGCTTTGCATCGAAGCTCATCGACTCAATGTCATTCCGCATGATCCTCAGGAGCTTGTCGGGCACAATGAGCTTGACGCCCGACATGAATTCCGCGTTGATTTCGTAGCGCTGCACTCCTACCTCCTGCTGCCCCAATGACGGTATCAGAGACATCGTATCAGAGATGATCATTTCGTCCGGATTGACCACTTCCTCGTAGCGGGACTCCATTACCCCGGAGGCATCAATGCTTACGTAGTTGAGCCCGGTGCCCAGATTAAACTGCCCTTTGCCTTCCAGCTTTCCGGAGCCATTCCAGAAGGTCATTTGATTGCCGCGGATGCCGTTAGTCTGTATGCGTACCGAGTCACCAAAGATGAAGTAGTCCTTTTCGCGATTGTACTTGAAAATCCCCTTCACCGGTAGGATCTGACGGTCTTTCCTGGAGAAAAGCGGCATCATTACCCTTGGGTACATCTCTGCTGTTTCTTTGCTCAGGAAGAAGCCCGTAGCCAGTGGTTCCCCGTCCAGGTTTTTGGGCTCATCAAAACTAATGGCAAGGTCGTTCTTGTCCGCCTCGCTCTGCACCGTAAACCAGTAACGATAAGGCAGGCGTTCTGCATCAAGACGGGCAAAACCATCAAAACTCAGGTTTTTGGACTGCGCCCGCAGCCCGATTTCTCCCTGAAACTCCGTACGCTGATCGATATAGAACTGGTCTTCTTCCGTGACCTCCCCTTTACCTACCGTCACGACCGGGCGTTCATTGTAAGCCCCTTTACCAAGCGGCTGCCCGACGATATTCTCAAACTCAATCTCCTGCTCCCGGTCGCCCACATTATACTCGTAAAAACCAGAGGCCTGATAATACCGCCGCCCCTTCACATCCACCGTAGCCCGGTTGATGACGTGGTTTTGGTTGAGGGTATCGGCTACTATTTTAGCATTTTCGAGGGTGCCCATTTCGCCGTTTTGACCGATTTTCACAAAGTTACTGTCCGGGTAGACAAAGGCATCAGCAGCAATCAGGAAAGGTACACCACTAACACTGAGCTCATCGGTTTTCAGGTCGTAGAAGGCTTCTTCCCCTTCAAAATTCAGGGAGTCTTTGTCGGGGTGCGTGGAAGTAAATATCCCGGAGGCGTTCTCAGCAGCTTTGAAGGTGATGCTCTCGTCGGCCATATCCCAGGTAAACTCATTGATAGAGGTCTTGTACTGAATGGCGGGCATCTTCGTCTCCAGAAATTCTTTATTGGCTTTGAAAGTCGCCAGCTGCTCGTCGAAGTCTACATCGCTTTGTACGTTATCCGTTTCCAGCGCAATATCCTCCAGGTCCTGCGTTTTGATCCTGACCTCCGTGGTGTCCGCCGTAGCGCTAAATGCCCCAAAGGAAAACAAATCAGAAACCATTGTTGCGGTCTCCCAGTCGAAGATGCCATCGCCTTTCAGTCCACCAGGAGTGAGAATGAGCGTTCCGTCCAGGGTGTGCACCTCTTCCGGGAACAGCTTAAACGCTTCTTCTTCGGAACGGATATACATGCTGTCCTGATAAGGCCGCCAGTCGATTTTCACATCAATACCACGTACCTGTGGCACCTCCAGCCCTTCCTCTCTCGATTCTTCCAGGTTGAAGACCTCGGCACTGGCCAGCATCTGTTTGGGCATCCAGATCATATCCTCCGAATCAATGGAGGCCCCCAGATAGGTTAGGTTACCTTTGCCCAGCAGCCCGGCGTTGCTCAGTGCAAGCTCACCTTTGTACAAGCCGCGCTCCTTGTAGGCAGTGTATCCTTCCCCCTCCGTTTCGTGGATGAAGCCCAGGGACTCGTCTTCCTGCAAGCTGACCGTTTCTGCAAAGGGTGGGAAAATACCAGACGGGTGCAGCGTCCCTTCAAACTGCACATCTTCCCGGGTATAGTAGTCGAGGTGATTGAAGCTGAACGGGTTGACCTCAAAGTAAAAAGAGTCCCGCGTGTAGGCGCCCTTCTGAGCAGAGGGGTAATCGTAGAAAACGTAGGAGTAGTCTTTACTCTGCAGAGAGGGGAACATGGGAATACTCTCCTTTCCGGATTTATTGGAAGGCGCATCGATCAGCAAGACTCCGGTCAGGTGCTCCAGTCGGGAGCCGATAGACAGTGCCTCAGGCTCTCCGTCCTTCATGAGTTTGCCCGTAGGCACAAACAGATCGAAGAACCGTACCGAATCCAGGTCAATCTGAAAAGGCTCATACTTAAAGTGGAAGTCTTTCCCTTCTAGTTTTGTAAGTCCGGCAAACAGCAAACCATCGAAATCAATATTCCGGTTGCCCTGCATTAATAGGTGTTCGCCTTCCGGCTTCATAGCAACCCGTTGCTTAGCGCTCAACTCCACCAGGTCCACACCGCGCACGTCTATGCTGTTGTTCGTCAGGTTCATGACGGCATTTGTGCTGTCCGTAACTGAACGGATGCGCAGTACGTCGTAGTCGACCAACCCCCGGTAGGCATCTGCATAGAGGAATACCTTGTCCTTCACCTCGACCATCTCCTCTTCCGAGTCGTAGTTGATGAAGCCCCGGGATACCATATCATACAGCAGGCTTTTGATGTTTTCAATACCGAACTTCGGGTTAAGACGTTGTGCCACATCGGCTGCGGGCATCCTCTTCACGCCCCCGTTATTGTCGTACATCACCTTGAGTATAGCGATGGGGTTCACGGTGGCAATGCTTTGCAATTGCCGGTAGTCTTGTTCTGTAAAGTAATTGAGGGACTCAAAAATCACATCTTCCTTACGCTGATAGGGCAGCTTACTGCGCCCAATGGCAATGGAGTCGCCGTTCAGATAGGCGGTCATCGTGTTCGCGTACAGATTGATGCCGTGCAGGGAACTGTAAAAAGGGTTTTGGTCGGCAGCACTTTCGCCCCGGGAGAGGGTCATCTCGCGTTCCTTGATTTCAAACCGTACGTCAACAGAAGGGTGATAGATGGAGTCATTGCCAAAATACAACACCCCTTCTACCCCACTGCCGGCAATGCGGTCTTCTCTGCGGATGGTAAATAGTTCGGAAGCGCCCCGGAATGAGGCTGTACTATTGGCATCCCGGATATTGATTTTAGCCGGTTGTTTTTTGTTCCCGAAACCATAAACGGTAGTTCCCTGCAGCCGGAAATAGCCTTCAAAGGCAACCCCTTCTCCAATATTGCTGACTTCGAGACGCTCAGAGGATTCAAAGCGTGGGAAGGAGCCTTCCACTGCATCACTGCTCGAAACCAGCTTATCGCTAAAGGTCCCATTCACAACCCGGTTGCCAAAGTAAACCGGATAGTGCATCTTGGCATTCTCAACGCTGTACAGACTTTTGATGGCCTCAAACTCATAATCCCCAAGCTCTGCAAATACGCCCTGGGGCAAACCGTGCCGCTCCCAGGTTACGCGGCCACCGCTACCCCTCCAAATTCGCTCTACGGGCTCGAATACGCCTTTGGTCTGGTAAATAAAAATGGAATCGGTACGCCGTTGCGCCATAAGATCTAAAGCTTCAAAAGCCACGACGGGCTGCCCATTTTCAAACCTGAACGCAAAATCATCAGTATAGGCATACCAGGACGTACCTCCGGAGTCTGAATAGCGCAAAGCGCGGCGCTCAAAAAACTGAGTGGAGAACTCCATAAAGTCATCGAAAGGCCGTAGTCTGCGGTTTTCGATATTCGCAAGGGTTTGATCCAGTACCGCATGCCATTCCTGAAAAACCCGGGCGGGGTCGTTGGTCTGCTTCACCTTGGTAAGAGCACGCAGGTAATTTTGAAAATAAGGCCCGGCTGTCATGCGCTGTTCCAGCATGGCATTGCCTGTTTTCAGGATCTGCTGCACCTCTTCCTCTGTGAACTGCCCGCTGCTGAAAACGTCAGCAAATTCCTTGTAGGCTTCTTCCAGGACCTCGCGCTTGCCGGAAGTCATGTACTCTTCCAGTTGCCGGATAAACTCGGCGTGGTCTTCAGAAAAACGCTCAAGGCGCTGAGCGGAAAGGGAATAGGTAAAAAAGAAAAGGACGGAAAGGAAAATGGTAATACTTCTGGCCATGCTGTTTTGCTACTGTTTTTTCTCAAACTGCAGGCAGCACCAATCGCCACGGTGCATAGTTTCCAGGCATTCAAACCCTACGAGTGCTGCCCGTTCTGTGACCATAGCTTTGTCTACCTGCAAAATCCCTGAAGCCAGCAATTGCCCGCCGGCGTTCAGGCGGTTATATAACGCCTCAAGGGAATTTAATATTACGTTTCTGTTAATGTTTGCCAAAATAATATCATAGGTCCGCTCCGGCACTTTCGACAGGTCGCCGAAGTAGGCCTTAAGGTGGGGCACGCCATTACGCTTTGCATTTTCCACCGTGCTTTCGTAGGCCGGTTTTTCGATATCTACCGCGTCAATCTCAGTGGCGCCCAGCATGCCCGCCAGAATGGCCAGTATGCCCGTGCCACAGCCGTAGTCAAAAACCGCTTTCCCGGTCCACTCCGGGTGCTGCATCCCAGCTATCATCATATGAGTGGTTTCGTGGTGGCCCGTACCGAAAGCCATTTCCGGATTGATGATAATTTCGTAGCGCACACCCTTCATCGGCTCGTGAAAAGGCGCGCGCACCCCACAGAATTCCTCTACCTGTATCGGCTGGAAGTTAGACTCCCAAACGGCATTCCAGTTTTGATGCTTGACCAGTTCCCGCTCATAAGAAAAGGAGAGCTGACCAGAGATGTCACTCAATTGCTGCTCTACGGAAAAGGCGTCTGCATCTGCCCGCAGGTAAGCATTCAACCCCTCATCGGTCTCTTCGAAGGTGTCAAAGGGGAGTTCTCCCAGAAAAGCCAGAATAATCTCCCGGGATGGAGCGTCGGCAATGATAATGTAACGGTAGTAGTCCATGATTTTTGATTTGAAAATGGATCATAAGGACGCCCATACAGGCCGGCAGGCATGATGCAGAGCTGGTGAAAAAGAGGGGTTCAGACCGCTCGTTTAGTAAACCTCGCCTTTAGCCGCCCGCAGGGTGTTTATGAGCAGAGACACGACCGTCAGCTGTCCTACGCCACCGGGCACCGGCGTTATCCAGGAAGCCTTTTCGGCAACAGCCGCATAGTCTACATCCCCGCACAGGCGATAGCCTTTTTCAAGCTCGGGGGCATCCACGCGATTGATACCCACATCAATGATCACGGCTCCCTCCTTCACCATTTCGGGTTTCACAAATTCCGGGATACCGATGGCGGCCACCAGGATATCTGCCCGGCGGGTGTGCTCAGCCAAGTCTTTGGTGCGGGAATGGCAAAGGGTGACGGTCGCGTTACCAGGGTAGCCCTTCCGGGAAAGCAGGATGCTTATGGGCGTACCAACGATATTGCTACGGCCCAGCACAACAACTTCCTTGCCCTCTGTGGGCAGCTCATAGCGGCGGATCATTTCCAGAATACCCGCGGGTGTGGCGGGCAGGTAGCAGGGCAGGCTTTGCGCCATACGGCCAAAATTCACCGGATGGAAACCGTCCACGTCCTTTCGCGGGTCAATAGCCAGGGTCACGCGCTCTTCATTAATATGAGCCGGCAGGGGCAACTGCACAATAAAACCGTCAATACGGTCATCAGCATTTAAGTCATGTACAGCTTTGAGCACAGCAGCTTCCGAAGCATCAGCACCTAACCGGATCAAGGTAGATTCAAAGCCCACCTTTTCGCAGGACCGGACCTTATTGCGCACATAAACCTGGCTGGCAGGGTCTTCTCCAACCAGAACAGCAGCCAGGTGGGGAGCACGCTGCCCGCTTGCTGTCAGCTGCTTCACTTCTTCTGCCAATTCTGCCCGAATCGTTTTGGCAAGGGTTCTTCCATCAAGTATCTGCATAGGGTTGGTTTTTGCCACAAAGGTAGGAATTAATCAAGAGAACAGCGCCTTTGAAGTAAGCGCAGCAGACACAACCTTGGCTTCTTTGAGGTGTTAAGAAAGCATATCCAAAAGCTTCCCCGGCCCCAACAGCACAGACCGGCACGGGGAACAGCCCCGATACCGGCTCAGACCAACCTAAACCACAACGACTATTCAATCCAATATGAACTTCAAGGAACTGCAAGAACAACTGGCACAAACCAAAACCACACTCGTGGCGGTCTCCAAAACCAAGCCCAACGAGAAAATCCTGAGCTTGTACGAACAAGGGCAGCGGGATTTCGGAGAGAACCGGGTACAGGAAATGGCCGACAAGTACGCGGCTCTGCCTCAAGACATCCGCTGGCATTTTATCGGGCATTTGCAGACCAACAAAGTCAAATATATGGCGGAGTTTGTACATTTGGTACACTCCGTAGATCGCCAGAAAATACTCAAGGAAATCAATAAACGTGCTAAACAGCACGACCGGGTCATCGACTGCCTGCTTCAGTTCCATATTGCTGAGGAGGAGAGCAAGTTCGGCTTTGACCTGGCTGAAGCGAAAGGCATGCTGGAAGCCGAAGCCTTCAAAAACTTCAACAACATCCGTATTTGCGGGGTCATGGGCATGGCGACCTTCACCGAGGACGAGCAAAAAGTCAGGCGGGAATTCCAGGCCCTGCATAAGATTTTTGATACCCTACACACCAACTACTTTGCTGATCAGCCCCACTTCAGGGAAATCTCTATGGGCATGTCCGGCGACTATCCCATTGCGCAGGAAGAAGGCAGCACGATGGTCCGCATCGGCAGCTTGTTATTTGGCCCAAGAACTTAATCCTGCAACCATGCAAATAACCATCATCGGAGCGGGCAACGTGGGCAGCCATCTTGCCCGGGCACTGCACGGCAGCGGGCATACGGTAGCGCAAATTTACAGCCGCCAGCTTTCTAATGCCAGGGGGGCCGCCAAGCCGGTGAATGCCCAGCCGATTGATCGCCTCAGTGCGGTGAGCCCCAACACCCAGCTGTGCCTCCTTTCTGTAAAGGACGACGCTATCGGCAGCGTAGCCGCTACCGTTTCGCAGTACTTACCGGAGGGCGCCATTATAGCCCACACCTCCGGGGCAACGCCTGCCACAGCACTGTCTGCACACTGGCCGCACTTTGGGGTGTTTTACCCCCTCCAAACCCTTTCCAAAAATCAGCCGGCCGACTTTGACCACATCCCCCTCTGCATCGACGGGGCTTCACCGGGCATCCAACAGGTCCTGCTGCAACTGGCCCGGAGCATCAGTAGCCAGGTCTACCTTGTAGACGATGAACAGCGCGCCATTTTGCACCTTGCTGCTGTATTCATCAATAACTTCACCAACGCTATGCTACAGGCTGGACATACCCTCACGCAGGAGGCCCAACTGCCGCAGGGCATCCTGAAGCCGCTGCTTCACGCAACAATCGAAAAAGGGAGCCGGTACGAACCCCGGACGGTACAAACCGGTCCTGCCATCCGGTCAGACCAGCAAACCATAGAGCGCCACCTCGGGCAACTGGCGAACCATCCCGAACTCTCAGCTGTCTATAAAGCCATTACTGCTTACATCAAAACATTCTAATTCATGCGCATCGCTGGCTACATTGAGCATTCTGCCCTGAAAATCACCATCTTCCAGATGGACAACCGCTTCACCGTAAAATTTGAAGACGGGAAAAACGAACAAGCTTACAAATTCCGAACCGGCCAGTTTATCAACTCCGTTCAGGATATCCGGCGGTTGGTAGATGCCGCTTTTATTCAGGAGGTGATGGTGGAGATGGGGCGTATGCACCGTGTGCACCAAAGTGCGCTCCAAAGGCTTCAGCCCGAAGAAACGGAAGACGAATTTGATGAGATTATCTAATTTCCTGCTTCACCGTCAAATTCAGGCCTCACTATCCTGCACTTTATTGGACAAGGTTTAGTTAATTTATGCCCGGAACAAATCCTTCCACTTTATGCCTCATGCTTCCCGAACTGGCCAGAGTGCTCCACTTGGTGCCACGGTTTACCCAGACGGTACCAACTTTAGCATTTTTTCCAAGTATGCCTCAGCCGTTGAACTTTTACTCTTTAAAGCCGATGACCACAGCAAGCCTTTACAGGTTTTTCGCCTGAACCCAGAGACCAATAAAACCTTTTATTACTGGCATATCTTTCTGGAAGACGTTCAGGAGGGGCAGCTTTACGGATGGAAAATCTACGGGCCCTACGCGCCTGAGATCGGCTACTACTTTGACGGCAACAAGCTCCTTACGGACCCCTATGCTAAAGCAGTGGTCATGGACACTTACGACCGGGAAGCGGCGAAGCGGCCCGGGGACAACACAGCCGCCGCTATTAAAAGCGTAGTGGTGGGAGGAAGCACCTACGACTGGGAAGGAGACCGTCCGCTCAACCACCCCTACTCCCACTCTATCATTTATGAGCTGCACGTTGGGGGGTTCACCAAGCACCCCAACTCAGGAGTGCCCGACGACCTCCGGGGGACTTACCGGGGGCTGATCGAAAAAATCCCCTATCTGAAGGAATTGGGCATTAACTCCGTAGAGCTGATGCCCGTACAGCAATTTGACCCCGCTGATGTGCCCGACCCCAGCCGGACTAACTACTGGGGCTACGCACCTATTGCGCTATTTGCACCACATACCGGTTTCGCCAGTACCCAGGACCCGATCGGCGCAGTCCATGAATTCCGGGATATGGTCAAAGCCCTCCACCGGGCCGGCATAGAAGTGATCCTGGACGTGGTTTTCAACCATACCGGAGAAGGCGGCGCAGATGGCCCTATCCTGTCTTTTAAAAGCATTGAGAACCGGGCCTACTATATGCTGGATGAGCAGTATCAGTACCGCAACTACTCTGGTACAGGCAATACCCTGAATACCAACCACTCTGTAGTGCGGCGCCTCATCCGCGACTGTTTGCGGTACTGGGTGGACGAGATGCACGTTGATGGCTTCCGTTTCGACCTGGCTTCTATCCTTTCCAGAGATGAAAACGGGCGGCCTGTTCAAAACCCGCCTATTCTATGGGAAATCGAGTCAGACCCGGTGCTGGCCCCCACCAAAATCATTGCTGAAGCCTGGGATGTACAGCAGTATCAACTGGGTAATTTTGTAGGCGACAAATGGGCGGAGTGGAACGGGGCGTACCGCGATGATATGCGCCGCTTCCTCAAGAGCGATCAGGGTATGGTGCCCATCGCGGCCAACCGGGTAAATGCCAGTCCGGACCTGTTTCGAAAATTGCTCCGTGACCCCAACCGCAGCATCAATTTCATCACTTGCCACGATGGCTTTACCCTCAACGACCTGGTGTCTTACGACCAAAAGCACAACTGGGCCAATGGAGAAGGCAACCGCGACGGGCACAACGATAACCACAGCTGGAACTGTGGTGCGGAAGGACCGACCCAAGACCCCGAAGTTCTGCAATTGCGGCAACGGCAGGTTAAAAACCACCTGACGCTCTTATTGCTCAGTCAGGGCACGCCTATGCTACTGATGGGAGATGAGGTCCGCCGTAGCCAACAGGGCAACAACAACGCTTATTGCCAGGATAATGAACTGAGTTGGTTTGACTGGGATGCCGTAGCGCAACAACAAGATCTGTTGCGTTTTGTCAAAGCGCTGATACAGCTTAATTTGAACACTCCTTATTTTCAGGAACATTTTTACTGGAACAGCCCCAAAGCGCTGGGGGGATCCCGTTGCCGGATGGGTGGCGTGCGGAACAATCAACCCGATTGGGGCCACGACTCTCATACGCTGTCCTATACCTTGAAAAACAACAACTACCAATACCGTATGCACGTGATGGTGAATACATTCTGGGAGCACCTGAATTTTCAAATCCCGAAGCCCAAGGGCGGGAAGCTCTGGAGGCGGATCATCAATACAGCTGCAGAGAGCCCGCAGGACATACACACGTTTGAAGAGGCACCGGTTATCCGTGGCGGCAGCGTATATGTCAATGCCCGTTCTGTGGTGGTATTGGTAGACGGCCAATAGCCGGAGGAGGGCTACCCGACCCCTATACCGTTGATCGCTTCGACGGCGCTGACTTCGGGGATTTTCCCAATTAGCGCCTGTTCGACCCCTGCTTTCATGGTCATCATGGACATACTACAGTTTTCGCAGGTGCCCAGCCATTTGATTTTCACAATATGGTCTTCGGTAATATCAACCACTTCCACGTTCCCTCCGTCAACTGCGAGGTGAGGGCGGACATCATCGAGCGCCTTGTCGACGCGTTGAATCAATTCTTGCTTCTTAGTATTCGACATGGCGCTTAATTATTCATTTTTACAATACGGGTCGGATCCATGGTTTCGTTGCGTACCGCAATCTGTCGGGCGGCATTTTCAGCCACCTCTTTCAGGGCTGCAGTAGCCTGAGGCAGGTCTCTCAGTATGGCAGGTTTGCCTTCATCACCGGACTCCCGGATGCTTTGTACGATAGGCACCTGCCCCAGCAGGACCGAGTTGCTTTCTTTGGCCAGTCGTTTGCCACCGCCTTCCCCAAAGAGGAAGTACTTATGATCCGGTAGTTCTGCCGGCGTAAACCAAGACATATTTTCCACTACGCCCAGGATAGGCACATTGACCGAAGGCAGCAGGAACATGTTCATGGCTTTGATGGCATCAGCGATAGCGACTTCCTGAGGGGTCGTAACCAGGATCGCCCCGGTCACGGGCACGGTTTGCACCAGGCTCAGCTGAATATCGCCGGTACCCGGCGGCAGGTCGACAATCAGGTAGTCCAGAGGCGGCCAGACCGTATCGTTGAAGAACTGCTTGATAATACCTGACAACCTTGGCCCACGGAGGACTACCGCCTGCTCGGGCTCTATAATAAAACCGATGGACATCACCGGGATACCGTAGGCTTCGAGCGGCATAATTTTTGGCTGATCGTAAATTTGCTTCACCTGCGGGCGCTGTCCCTGCAAGCCCAGCATGGTAGGGATGGAAGGCCCGTAAAGGTCGGCATCAATCAGGCCCACCTTAGCCCCCAGTTGCCGGAGCCCCAGAGCCAGGTTAACGGAGATCGTAGATTTGCCCACGCCCCCTTTACCAGAGCCTACTGCGATGATGTTTTTGATGTGGCTGACCGGGCCGCCAGAGGGTTGCTTCACCCCCGGCGCAGCGCTAATCATATGCACATTCACATTTGCATCGGGGTATAACTCCTGCACGGCCTGCATGCAAGCGAAATTCAAATCTGATTTATTCTTGGAATCCAGGGATGGCAATTCCAGGGAAAAATTGATATTATTGCCGTCGATTTCAAGGTCGCGCACCATATTCACGGTGATGATGTCCTGACCCGAATTTGGATCAATGACCTTGGCCAACGCCTTTACTATTTTTGTCTTATCTAAACTCACGCGAGCTAATTTCTATTTAGATTGAATAGGATTAAAAGGAAAAGCGAAATTACAAACAATTAAAAGCCCAGAACAGTTTTCAAGCTGTTTTATACATCAGCCCACTGCGAATGAGAGTTTTAAATGACCTGAACGCTTTGCCGGATTTTCAAAATGCCGTCGTCACCATCGGCTCCTTTGACGGCGTCCACCTTGGGCATCAGCAAATCCTGGACCGGGTCAAAAGGCTCGCCCGGCAATCTGATGGAGAAAGTATTGTCATCACTTTCCATCCCCACCCCCGCCTGGTAATCTACCCCAAAGACCAGAGCCTGCAGCTCATCACCTCTATTGATGAGAAGGTAGACCTGATGCGCCGCTACGGTATTGACAACGTCGTGGTAGTGCCCTTTACCGTGGCGTTTTCCCAACAGAGCGCTGATGAATACATCCAAAAATTTCTGGTAGAAAAGTTCCATCCCCGCTACATCGTCATTGGGTATGACCACCGCTTCGGGCTCAACCGGCAGGGAGATATTAACTACCTGAAGTGGCACGGGGAGCAGTCCGGTTACGAAGTAGAGGAGATTGGCAAGCATGAGGTAGAGGATATTGCGGTGAGCTCCACTAAAATCCGGCGCGCCCTGGAAACCGGGGCGGTTGATCAGGCGTACCGGTTGCTCGGGCACTATTTTTTCCTCACGGGCACCGTGGTACATGGCAACAAAATCGGGAAAAAACTGGGGTTCCCCACTGCCAATCTCGACCTTGGCAACCGCCACAAACTCCTGCCCCCGGCTGGCATCTATGCCGTCTACGCTTACCATAAAGAGCAACGGTACGGCGGCATGCTGTACATAGGCGACCGTCCTACCCTTAAGGAATACCAGAACAAAACCATTGAGGTCAACCTTTTTGACTTTGACAAAGATATCTATGGCGATAAGCTGCGCCTGGAGCTCGTAGCCCGCACCCGGGACGACCAGGCGTTTGAAGACCTGGAGCAGTTGAGCATGCAGTTGGCACAGGACAGAAAGGAGACCCAGGCCATCATCAAATCGCTGGAGGGCAGCGTGGAAGCAAAAGCAGCGGAGCCGCCCCGCGTCGCTATCGTCATCCTCAATTACAATGGAAGAGGGTACCTGGAGCGTTTCCTGCCCAAGGTCCTGGAACATACTGACGGGCGCTTTGAGGTTGTCATTGCTGATAATGGCTCTACCGACGACTCCCTGGCTTTTCTGGCTGCGGCTTATCCTCACCTGCGCCATATTGACCTGAAAATCAACTACGGCTTTGCAGAAGGCTACAATCAGGCCCTGGAGCAAGTCGATGCCCCCTACTTCCTTCTGCTCAACTCCGATGTGGAAGTTACGCCCGGATGGCTGGACGCCCTGGTGGAACTCATGGAGCGTGACCCTAGTGTCGGAGCAGTACAGCCCAAGATCCTGGCGTACCACGAACGGGAAAAATTTGAGTATGCAGGTGCCGCCGGGGGCTGGCTCGACAACCTGGGCTACCCTTTCTGCCGGGGGCGTATTTTCTCAGTTACCGAAACCGATAGAGGGCAGTACGACGAGCTGCAGGAAGTCTTCTGGGCAACCGGAGCCGCCTTCCTGGTTCGGTCTTCCTTATTCAAGCAGCTTGGCGGCTTTGACGGAGACTACTTTGCCCACTCCGAAGAGATTGATCTTTGCTGGCGCATCAAACGAGCCGGCTACAAAATCATGGCCCGGCCGAGATCCGTGGTCTATCATGTTGGCGGAGGCACCCTCTCCTACAATACGCCACGTAAGGCTTTCCTTAACTTTCGCAACAGCCTGTTCACCCTGGTAAAAAATGAGACCACGAGCCGCCTGGCCTGGATACTGCCCGCCCGGTTGGTATTGGATGGCGTAGCGGCGCTTTTGTTCCTGTCGCAGGGCAAGTTCCAGCATATCGGGGCAATTGTACGCGCCCACTGGTCCTTCTTCGGGCAATGGAAAAAAACCTGGCAAAAGCGCCGCGCCAATCAGGACCGGGTCGCCAAAGTCAGCATTGCTCCGGAGCCCAACCTTGCCGGGCGGTACAAAAAGAGCATCGTGTGGGCGTTCTATGCTAAAAACCGCCATTACTTTAAAGACCTTTAATCCCAACGCGTTGTGCTAAGAAGAACCAAAACCAAGTCCGATGCCAAAGTATAAACCGGAAATTATCTATCAGGACGACGAACTGCTGGTCGTCAACAAACCTACCGGGCTGCTCACCCTTCCCGACCGGTTCAAACCCGATGAGAAGCCCAACCTGAAGACACAGCTAGACCAGGCATTCGGCAAAGTCTGGACGGTACACCGGCTCGACCGTGAAACCTCCGGGCTCCTCGTTTTTGCCCTCAACGAGGAAAGTCACCGCAGCTTATCCAGTCAATTCCAGGAAAGAACCGTAGAGAAAACCTATCTAGCCATTTTGGATGGCTGCCCTTCAGAAGACCAGGGTACCATCGACCGGCCGCTTGGCCCAAACCCGGCTAAACCCGGGCAGATGATGGTTGTCAGAAAGGGCAAACCCTCTGTAACCCATTTCAAAGTCATTGAAGCGTTCCGGCAATTTGCACTGGTGTCGTTTCAGATTGAAACCGGGCGTACCCACCAAATCCGGGTACACGCTGCATCAATCGGGCACCCACTCGCTGTTGATGCCTTTTATGGGCGGCGGGAAAACCTCTACCTTTCAGAGATCAAACGCCGCGGCTTTCAGCTGGGCAAAACCCAGGAAGAACGCCCCCTGCTGAGCCGCATTGCGCTGCATTCAAGCCAGCTTTCCTTCACGCATCCGACCACGCAGGAACTGCTCACTTTGGAAGCCCCACTGCCCAAGGATCTGCGGGCTGTGTTAAATCAGCTCAGAAAATGGGGAAAAACACCATAGATCAGTATGATAAACGCCATTTTTTTGTAGCTTGCTCTACAGAAGCACAACCTGCCGACAGGCTCTACTACGACGAATATGCCTCTAAGAACAGTTTTGAAAATATGGATGGGGCTACTACTGCCTCTTTGGGGATGGGCTCAGCCAGAAAAGGCAGCCCTGGAAATGGCGAACAAGCTGGGGCTTTGTGATGCCCTGACTTCCCGGAGCGGAGAGGTCTACGAAAGTGCCCCCTGCTCCAATTGCAATATTGAGTACATCCCGCTGATTGGCAACAGCCAAAACCCTGATCTTTTATTCATCGAAATAGAATCCGCTTCCCACTGTGGGTCCGGAGGTTGCAGTGGCCATATCTACATGCGCCGCGGTCCGGATTATGAGCAGGTACTGGGCCTGTTTGGTTACTACGAGCGCAGTGTGCCCCGGTCCGGCAATCAACCCGCCGATCTGGTTTACCTGCACGTAGACGGTGGCAGTCAGGACTATAATGGAGATGGATTTGATGACCGTGCCAGCATTTGGATGCAATACCGCTGGAATCAGGACAACAAGAAATACCTACCTTACGACATCCTCCGTATTAAAGTGAATGGCAAGAGTATCCCCCTTTCCACCAAAAGAACCCGCTTGCTACAGGAATGGACTCGCAACAACCGCTGGTCTTTCTAAGTAGCCCCTGACTGACCTGCCGTTCAGAACGCTGCGCGAATACTTGCTCTACGCCACTAGCCTAAGAGCATGTTTGGAGCTCGTTGCTATTGCAAATCAACGCTTTATGAACCCGACTTCCTCACTAAATTTTTCATTTAGCCCCCTAAACTCAAATTTAGTGACTTTGCCAGAACCATAAATCCTTGATTTTCATGACGAAACCGCTCCAAACATGCTCTAAGAGGTTATTGGGCTTTTGGCGCGAACGCTCCCAAAAGCAAAATCCAAACAGCTCTAAACCCTAATTATTGCAAAGCGCTTTGCATTCTGCCACTTTTACCCAACTTTTGTCGCCAAAAAAAAGAATTAACCGCTTTTAGATGGGGATATGCCCGAAGAATAGAATATTTTTGCATCCGAGCTGTCACTGAACTATTCATTTGGGGCAACGGCCCTCTACATACCGATCCGTAAAACACCAAAACATGCAGAATCGCCCCCCGACGGATGCATTCCCGCCAGAAAATACCCAAAGCTGCTTTGCAGACCATTTAAAATTGCTATTTTTGTTGGGCACCCACCTCAATTTTCAAGCGGCAAACCAAGCTTTAAAACGAAACCTCTTTTTCATCAAGCCGCAAAATCTATCTATCTTATCCCACCAATTTACGGAAGTCAGCACCGGGCCATACAGAACATGCCCGAAATCCTAAATTCAAAACAATTTGAAATCCTCACTTCATGAGCATGCATCAACGCCTACTCGTACTTATTGCATTTTTTGTCTTTGCTGTTGCCGGGCAAGCCCAGAATTACCTCATGGGCGAGTCCCCGCTAATCAACTCCTGTGACGGGCTATTCCTGGATACCGGAGGTAATATGAACGGATATGGCCCTAATGAGGACCTTGAAATGACATTTTGCCCCACTGGTGCAGGAGAAAATATTCAGCTTAACTTTCCGGGCATAAACATTCAGCCCGGTGACCTCCTCTGCTTCTACGATGGGGAAGACACCGCTGCGCCCCTGCTGGCCTGCTCCAACGAACTCACCTACGGCAACGGTATCATCATTCAGGCCACAGCTGCCAACCCATCAGGGTGCGTGACCATCACCTTTACCTCCGATGCGACCGGAGAAGATGCCGGCTGGAGCGCCAATATTGAATGTATACAAGACTGCCAGACGATTCTGTCCACGATTGCCTTTTCGGACCCTGCCATCGTGCCGGCTGATACCGGCTACATCGACATCTGCCCCGGCGACCGCGTGGAGTTTCAGGGACAGGGCAATTATCCCCAGAATAACCTGGATTATCCGCAGTCAGACCTTTCCTCCACCTTCGTTTGGAATTTTGGGGACGGGTCCGAAGCTGTAGGCCCTAATGTTTCGCACGAATATACGGAGCCGGGCGGCTATACGGTACAACTCACCATCACGGATACGGAAGGCTGTACCAGCACCAACTTCATTTCGCAGCGGGTCCGCGTATCCACTTACCCGGAATACAACTTTGGCGATGCCCTCGAACCGGGCTGTGTGGGAGATACCATCAGCCTGACCGGCCTGATAGATACCATGATTAGTGGTGTGGATGTGTCCGCCTCCACTGTGGAAGGCAGCTTTCAGCAGGGGGGTAGCCGCTCAGACACGCTACTGCTTCCAGACGGTAACGGCACCAGCTACTTCTCTTCGGTGGGCCTGAACCAATTCCCTCCAGGCTCCACACTGACCAATTCTGATCTCCTGTCCAGCGTTTGCCTGATTATGGAGCACTCTTACGGAGGTGACCTCGACATTGAGTTGATTTGCCCAAACGGGCAGTCGGTCTTCATCCTGGACTATGGAACATCATCCGTTGGCTCCACCAACTTCGGCGAACCTTTCGCTACCGGTGGGGTAGACAGCCAATCCAGTGACCTGACGCCAGGCGTGCCTTATCAATACTGCTTCAGCATGACCGGGACAGATTATGGCTCTCTCAACGCTGAAGCAGGAGATTACCAGTATTCTTACACTACTGTTCCAAGCCAAAACACCGGGCAGACCTATTCTTATATGGATTCCTACTTTCCGGAAGGAAGCTATCTACCTCAACAAGACTTTGCCAGCCTCGAAGGCTGCCCGCTCAATGGAGAGTGGACCATCCGCGTGCAGGACAACCTCACCCAGGATAACGGATGGCTCTTCCAGTGGGGCCTGAACTTTGACCCCAGCTTGTTTGCCAACCTAGAGGTCTTCCAGCCCGTGATTACCAACTGGGGCTGGATTGAGAATGACAATATGACGTTCTACAGCCAGGACTCTATCTCGGCGGTGTCCGAGAATGCCGGCAGTGCCAGCTACACCTTCAGTATAGAAAATGACTTCGGCTGTACATTCGATACCACCGTAACTATTGATGTCCTGCCCATCACACACCCGGACTGCTACACTTGCGGAGTAGCTAGTAATCAGCTGGCCGATACCGTCATTTGCGAAGGTGAAAGCGTGGCCCTTGATGCAAGCTCCTCCCTTGCGGGCATGGTCCCGATCACTTTTGAGCAAATCCCGCAAATCCCATTCGGAGCGGCCAACTATCCCAATAACAACCCCTACGAGTCTGTCGTCAATGTAAACAGTATCAACCCATTGGTACTGAGCGATCCTAACACTCAAATCGAATCCGTCTGTGTCAATATTGAAACCAACTGGAACGGCGATATCAACCTGTTCCTTGAATCCCCGTCCGGGCAAACCCTGGAACTCAGCACCGGTAACGGAGGAGGTTCTGACAACTACACCAACACCTGCTTCACACCAACGGCAGTGGCCTCTATTACTACCGGCACCGGGCCATTCACCGGCAATTACCTCCCGGAAGGCAACTGGGCAGACCTGACCGGCAGTACCATCAACGGTAACTGGATACTCCGGGCTTCCGATGCTTTCGCGCCTGTTGATGTAGGGGAATTCACTTCCTGGTCCATCACTTTCAACAACAACAACGAGGTGACTTATGACTGGGAAGGTCCCGGCTTGTCCTGTACCGATTGCCCCGCCCCGGTGGCTACGCCTGCCACTACCAGCAGCTATATCGTTGAAACGAACGACAGCTACGGCTGTATGGCTATGGATACAGTTCTGGTTGGGGTGGTTTCTGATATTGCCGCCCCTCAGGTCAGCTGCATCGTTAGTGGCCCGGGCGTGCTGCAATTTGACTGGACCGCAGTTGGTGATTTCACACAGTATGAAATCCGCGCTACCATCAATGGGGTCACCGGCGACTGGGAAGGCCCGATCAATGGCACTACTTATGAATTAACCGGGCTCAGCAATAGCGATAATGTCACCTTTGAAGTCCGGGTATTTACCGGTGGAGCGCAGCTAGATTGCGAGGTTGCAGTAGGCACAACGGTCTGTTCCATCGCGCTTTGTACCCTCAGCGGTACTGCCGATGCCCTCACAGACCCCACTTGCTTCGGAGCCTCCGATGGCAGCGCTACGATCATTGATCAGGGTGGAATAGCCCCCATCACTTACCAGCTTGATGGCGGCACACCACAGTCTGATCCTACCTTTACCGGGCTTAGCGCCGGCAATTACGAAGTAATTATTATGGACACCAATGGCTGTGCCGACACCCTGCAGTTTGGCCTCAACGAGCCAGACACCCTTACCGTTAGCCTGCAAATCACAGAAACCATCGACTGCCACAGCGGGCAGCAAGGTGCGCTTGCAGCTACAGCGAACGGTGGCAATGGTGGCTACAGTTATAACTGGGGAGATGCAGGCATTGGCGACACCCCAACCCCCAATAGCCTAATGGCAGGCACCTATACGCTGGCAGTTACCGACAGCCTGGGCTGTACCGCTTTGGACACCATAACCCTGACCCAGCCGGACTCCATCATCATAGACCTGATCCCTCAGGCCGCGAGCTGTGCCGGGCTCCCGGACGGTGCCCTGCAAAGTGTAGTCAGTGGCGGGGTACAACCCTATGATTACCAATGGAGCAACAACGCAACAACAACTGACATTAGCGCTGTGGCAGCGGGCAACTACTGCCTAACGATCACCGATGGTAATGGCTGTGAACAAATTGCCTGTGCAGATATTGAGGCACCTCCGGCCCTCCTGATTGACTCCATTACCTTTACCCCGGCGCTTTGCAATGGGGCGGAGAATGGCACGGCTACCGTCTCTGCAAGTGGCGGCACCGGAGCGTACACCTATCAATGGAGCGATGCCTTGTCGCAGATCACCGCAACCGCCGACCTGCTCAGTGCTCAATCCTATACCGTGACGGTGACCGATGAGAACAGCTGTATGGTAGAGCAATCAGTCATGATCACAGAGCCAGACGCCCTCAGTGTCAGCTTTGACGTACAGGATGCCAGTTGTAATGGCAGTGCCGATGGCTCGGCCACTGCTATGCCTGCAGGCGGTACAGCACCTTACAATTATAACTGGAGCAACCAACAGGATACCCCAACCGCCGACGGCCTGCCTGCCGGTGAGGTACAAGTCACCATTACCGATGCCAATGGCTGTGTACTCGAATCAGCCACTCAGCTGGACGAACCGGAAGATGCGGTCATGCTGGAAGTCCTCCAAACCCAGCAAGGCTGCTTCGGGCAGCAAGGCAACCAGGCAATGGCCACAGGGAGTGGCGGCACAGGCGGCTTTACCTACAGCTGGAGCAACGGGCAGGCTACCGCTACTGCTACCGGGCTCGACACCGTCTCCTACACTGTAACTGTAACCGACAACAGTGGCTGTACGGCAGTAGACACGATCCTCCCGGTTGATCTCGAAGAAATCACTTTCCTAATCATTACCAATCCGCCTTCCTGCAACGGGCAAGTTGATGGGCGGCTGGGCATTAACCAAATCTCCGGAGGCAGCGGACAGGTTTTCAACGACTACACCATTGCCTGGAGCACGGGCGATACCGGGCCGATTACGGACGGACTGGTGGGCGGGCAGACTTATATGGTGACAGTGACTGACGCACAGGGCTGCGAGCGGATACGCGAACGCTTCCTGCCAGAGCCCCCGGCGATAACAGTAGAGGTCTCCACAGACAGCGTAAGTTGCGCCGGAGGCGCAGATGGCAGTGCCGTAGCGGTAAACGTGACCGGTGATGCACCGCCTTTCACTTACAACTGGAGCAACGGCCAGACTACTGAAACCGCAACCGGCTTGCCTGCCGGCACCTACACCCTTACGGTCAACGACCAGAACGGATGTGCAGGCATTGCAGAATTCCGGATCACCGAGCCTACGGAACTGGAAGCCGATCTGGAAGGAGAAGATGTGGACTGCTTTGGCAACCTGAACGGCACGCTTACCGCTATACCAACGGGGGGCACGCCGGGCTACACCTTCAACTGGTCGAACGGGCAAAGCACGAGTATTGTAAACGGGCTGGGTGCAGGCAACTACACCCTCACCTTAACTGATGCTAATGGCTGCGAAACGGTGGCCAGTGACAGTATCAGGTCCCCCACCCCCTTGCAGGCTGCCCTGGCTGCCGAAAACCCGAATTGCTTTGGGGAAGCCAACGGCAGCATTCAGGTGAATGCCACAGGAGGTACACCGCCATATCGCTACAGCCTTGATAACAGCTTCTTTTCCGGATCGAGTATGCTGATCGGGCTGGAAGCAGAGGATTATGTGGTTTATATCCGTGATGGCAACGGGTGCCTAACTAGCGAGAACATTTCCATCAGCAACCCACCAGCACTGAAAGTCAATGCAGGCAGCGAAAGCTACACGATAACTCTGGGAGACAGTATCCGGCTTTATGGCTCCAGCGAAAATGCCCAGGGCAATGTCAGTTTCACCTGGATCCCCCCTTACGAAGGCACCCTCAGCTGTACGGGCTGTTACAACCCGGTTGCGACCCCCGAGTTTTCTATCCTGTACGAACTCGTTGGTGTGGACTCTGTGGGCTGCAGCGATAGCGATCAGGTGCTCATTTATGTCAATAAACCCAGAGTGGTGGAAGTGCCCACGGGCTTTACCCCTAATGGAGATGGCACCAATGACCGGCTCATTGTGCATGGCCAGGAAGGCACTTTAGTAGAGACCTTCCGGGTTTACGATCGATGGGGAGAGCTGGTTCACGAAACCAGTGAATTTGAGATCAATTCCGAAGCGAACGGCTGGGACGGCAACTACCGGGGCAAACCGCTTATGCCAGGTGTCTACATCTGGCAGGTCATTGTCCTTTATCCGGATGGACGGGAAGAAGCCCTGGATGGGCAAACTACCTTAATCCGATAACATCCCCGGCTTTAAAATACGATCAAACCGAAAAAAGCAGACTATGCGTTATATCTACACCATGCTATTGTTTCTGGGCACTGTGGCTGCACTTCAGGCACAAGACCCCAGATTGTCCCAGTTTTATGCAGCACCGCTGGAAATGAACCCGGCCATGATCGGCGTCTTTGAAGGGCGTAGCCGCTTTGTGGCCAATTACCGGGACCTCTACCCTGCGATTCTCGACAACAACCCTTACCGCACCCTTGCGGCTAGTTTTGACATGCGCTTCCGGGTACAAAACGGCGACTTCTTCGGTCTGGGCATCAGCGCTATGCGCGATGAGGTAGGGCTTGCCAATTTCAACCGTACGAAAGCCAATATTGGCGGCTCTTTTCTGAAACAGCTCGGTGGTTCCGGCTATCGGTCCTACACTCAATACCTTGTGGCTGGTGCACAGGTCGGGTTTGGGCAGCACGGCCTCAATTGGCAGCGACTGTGGTTTTCGGAGCAGTTCAATGCTTCCAACGGGTCTATTGATATGGGCGCAGACAACGGGGAGGGCTTTGGTGATGAAATGAGCACTGATTTATTCCTCGACTTCAACGCGGGCCTGCTGTGGTTCATCACGTTTGAGGACAACAAAAGCTTCTATGTGGGCGGCTCCATCATGCACCTCAATGAGCCAGACATTTCCTTCCTGGAAGCCAGTGAATCTGCGCTGGATATGCGTTTTGTAGGCCACTTGGGCGGAGAATTCCCACTGGCCACCGGGCTGAGCCTGCTCCCGGCAGCAGCAGTGATGAGTCAGGGCCCACACCTCAGCATCATGACGGGCGCTAACTTCCGCTATACCAACCGCGACTGGCGGGAAGTGGCGATCCGGGCCGGTGGCTGGGCGCACTTTTCCAATCAACTCGACGACGGTATGGGCATGGATGCCATCGTCGCGACAACGGTACTCGAAATGGAGCGTTGGAACATTGGGCTGAGCTATGACATCACTACGTCGGTACTGGCTACCGCCAACAACTCCAGAGGGGCCTTTGAGGTCAGCTTTATTTATACCCAGCCGGCACGCTGGCGCACGAATGTCACCTGCCCGAAGTTTTAATTAACGGGGCATTCTCTTACTTTTGATCCTTGTAACGAAGTGGATCTATGGAAAACAAGGATTACTATGTTCATTCGTCTGCCTGGATAGACGATGGTGCACAAATCGGCAAAGGGACCAAGGTCTGGCATTTTTGCCACCTTATGCCCGGTGCCATCATCGGTGAAGGTTGCAGCCTTGGGCAAAATGTGTTCGTGGCTTCAGGGGTGCAAGTCGGCAACCGCGTCAAAATCCAGAATAACGTTTCCCTGTACGAAGGGGTCATCTGTGAGGACGAGGTCTTTCTTGGCCCGTCTATGGTATTCACGAACGTTATCAACCCGAGGTCTGCGGTAGAACGCAAGTCAGAATACCGGCAGACCCTCATCCGCAGAGGCGCTTCGATTGGTGCGAATGCCACCTTGCTGTGCGGGCATACCATCGGTGAATACGCCTTCGTTGCAGCCGGGGCAGTCGTAACCCGGGATGTGCCTGCCTACGCATTGGTAGCAGGTGTGCCTGCCCGGCAGATTGGATGGATGAGTGCACAGGGCGAACGCCTTCATTTCGGAGCACAAAAAGAGGCCATCTGCCCCGCCACCGGAATCCGATACGTAAAATCTGAAACCGGCGTCCGCCCCCTTCCCTAACTCAATCTCCACACCATTATGACGTACAATTTTGCGCTCATCGGAGCGGCAGGCTATGTTGCGCCCCGCCATATGAAGGCCATACAGGATACCGGCAACCATCTCATTGCTGCCCTCGACAATAATGATTCCGTTGGTATTATCGACTCGTATTTCCCGGAAGCAGCTTTTTTTGTGGAGTACGAGCGTTTTGACCGGCATCTGGAAAAGACCAAGCGGGAAGGTACTCCTCTGCACTACCTCAGTGTCTGCTCGCCCAATTACCTGCACGATGCCCATATCCGCTTCGGACTGCGGCACGGAATGGACGTAATTTGCGAAAAGCCGCTCGTCCTCAACCCCTGGAATCTCGATGCGCTGGAAGAAATTGCCGCTGAAACCGGGCAGTCGGTCTTCAACATCCTTCAGCTACGGCTCCATCCCAATGTGCAGGCACTACGCCAACGCGTAAGAGCAGCCCCAGCAGACACCAAATACGATGTAGACCTGACCTACATTACGGCACGGGGCCATTGGTATTACGCCAGCTGGAAAGGCGCGGAAGATAAATCAGGCGGGATCGCGACGAACATTGGTGTCCACTTTTACGATATGCTCCAGTGGATTTTCGGGGCGGTACAGCAAAATACGGTCCACATTCATACCCATGACCGGGCGGCGGGCTTTCTGGAGTTCGAAAGCGCCAGGGTGCGCTGGTTTCTCAGCATTAATGCCGATACCCTGCCCGAAGAAGTGAAAGCTACCGGCGGGCGTACCTTCCGCGCCCTGACCATCGAAGGGGAGGACTTTGAGTTCAGCGGAGGATTTACTGACTTGCACACCCAAAGCTATCAGGCGGTACTCGATGGGAAGGGATTCCCCCTGCAATCGGCCCGCCCGGCCATTGAAATCGTGCACGATATCCGGCATCAGCAGCCCGCAGGCCTGACAGGCGATTACCACCCTTTAGCAAAACTGACACTCGCCCCTCATCCATTCCAACGGTAAGCTGAGGTTTGCTATTTTTGCGCCATCACCAACTGAAGCATCATGAACAAACTACCTTTTTTTGTTGCGCTGGCTTTCCTCATTGGCTGTGCGGGAGAGCCCAAGTCCGGTTCAGAAACAGAGACGGAAGATTTGGAAACAGCCCTGCCCGGCACCTGGGAGTCTGTATCGCTGCGTGTAGATATTAATACGGTAGACGGTACCGATACCTCCTATGTATTTGAGGTACGGGAAGAAGAGTGGGTCCAACGCCTGGGCGTCAAGCCGGTCAGAACCTATTATAAGACCGATAATAAATACGATCAGGTCTTCACCAGTATGACCGATACCATTTTGAGCACTACCCGGGGCATGTGGAATATTTTTGGCGACACCCTGATGATGGTAGAGCCCAATGCCACTTACCACTACGAAGCCGTCATTGAGAACGGCTTGATCACCCTGAAAGCACAGCTGGACTGGGACGGAGACGGAGAAGCAGACGATGACTATCTGGGCGTGCACCGTAAGGTCAGTTCCGCTACAGAATAACCCGGCTGATGCTTTGAGAAAACCGATCATCAGGACATTGGCCAGCGAACTATTCGGCATTGACATACTAAACGGAAGGTAAAAACAGTTCTTTCCCCAACTTCAATTAATGCTAAAACAGGATGAAACAAACAACCCTCTTCGCCTTACTCCTCCTCACCAGTTTTACCTTTTCGGCTTGTAATAAAAGTAAAGTGGAAAGCCTGGAGCAGCAGGTCAAGGAAAAAGACAAGCAAATCCAACAGCTTGAAGACCAGGTAGACAACCTGCAGTTCACCAACTCCAGCCTGCTCGACCGTATGTCTGACTTGTCCATTGTGAGCAAGGAGGGCGCTACCAGCATCCGGGAATCCCTGGAGAACATCAACCAGCAGTACCAGTTTATTGAGGACCTGACGACGAAAATGCAGCAAAAAGATTCTCTCAATCTGGCGCTCGTACTCAACCTGAAGCGGTCCCTTTCTGACCTCAACGATGAGGATGTGAAGGTAGAAGTCCGGGGCGGTGTGGTGCATATCTCCATTTCCGACCAGCTCCTGTTCGGCTCAGGCAGCTCAAAGATTACGAAGCAAGCCAACGAGGTGCTCGCTAAAGTAGCGATGGTGGTTAGTGACCACAGAGACCTCAACCTTATGGTGGAAGGGCATACCGATAATGTGCCGATTGCCAACAGCTGCGTCAAAGACAACTGGGACCTGAGCGTGAAAAGAGCTACTGCTGTGGTACGGGCATTGGAAGAAGAACACTACGTAGACCCCACGCGCATGATTGCAGCCGGGCGGGCAGACAAACTGCCCAAAGCGGATAACGATACCGAAGCGGGGCGCAGCCTCAACCGCCGTACCGAAATTGTCATCATGCCGCGCCTCGACCAGTTCTTCCAGCTTTTAGAGCCGCCGGTTGTCGCCAATTAGAGCGTGTTGGGACTTTTATCTTCTAGTCGAAACCCAACCATTTTTTGATTAGACGACCTGCCTGCCAAACGGGTTTGCCAGGTAGGCAGGAAAGTGTCCCGGTGCACTGGGACAGACCGATTACTAAAGTCCCAACACGCTCTTAATGCCTATTTTTTCAAATACTCCGAATACAACTGGCCATGACGGTACGCTTCCATGACATGGCGTACCGTCGAGGTCAGGTTTTTAGGCAGGTCCTCCAGATAGAACCACTCCGCCTCCTTGAATTTGTGGGTCTCCTTGGCCTTGAGCTCTCCTTCCCAGCGATAAGCTTTGAAATAGAGGACAATACGGTGCTCATTTCCGTTCACCTTGTGCAGTAGGTGGGCCAGCTCCAGGTCTTCCTCCCTGAGGATAATACCGGCTTCCTCAAAGCTTTCCCTGATCAAAGCCTGACGGGCGAACTCACGTGACTCTACCGTACCACCTACCAGGGTGTAGTTGCCGCCGTTTGGTTTGGTCTGTTTGAGGAGCAAAATCCGCCCCCGGTGGTAAAGAATCAATCTGGCTTTAAAGGAAATCTGTGCGTCTGCCATAGAGATAATAGGTATTTCGATTGCGTCCAGGTAACAGGATATCCACTGCAAAAAGGTCCCATTCGATCATAATCAGACAGTAAGATACGCCAAAAACGGCTTCTCTTTGAGTTTGTTGACTTTTTTCCAGCCCGAGCAAGTTAGAGCTTGTTGGGGTTTTACACTTTGAGCTGCCCTTGCCAAACTTCGTTCTGCTCTTCGTAGTTAAGGCTAAAACTCGGGTTTCCATGCCTCTTCTAACCCAAAAACTGCTAGTTTTCAACTAGAAGACCCAAATCCCAACCTGCTCTAAAATAGTCATCCGGCAGGGGAATAATTAGAAACAGCCTCTTTTCAGCGGCGAAAAATTTATTACCTTTGTGATACAATCGTATCGGGACTGCAAATCTGTTATTGGTTCTCCGGGCGTAAAACCTGGTTAGCCACGCCTATAAAACATCAAATACGCTGTACGAAAGTGCAGCCTATCGTGAGCAAAAAGCAAGCTTATATGCGATACGAGAACGTACTGGCAACTATCGGCAATACGCCACTTATCCACCTCAGCCGGATTGCGAAAAGCCTCCCGGCAACCGTTTACGGAAAAGTTGAAGCTTACAATCCCGGCCAATCGGCAAAAGACCGTACAGCTTTATTTATGGTGGAACAAGCCGAACTCAATGGGCTAATACAGCCCGGGGATACCATAGTCGAAGCGACTTCCGGCAATACCGGCTACAGCCTGGCTATGATTTGCAGCCTGAAAGGCTACCGCTGCGTCCTGACTGTCTCAAGCAAGGCTTCTCAGGAAAAACTATCCCTACTGAAAGCTATGGGTGCCGAGGTCATCGTCTGCCCGGCGGATGCCGCCCCGGAAGATCCCCGCTCCTATTATTCCCGTGCCAAGCAGCTATCTGAGGACATCCCTGGTGCTTACTACCTGGCCCAAAACTTCAACCTCAATAATTCCCAGGCCCACTACGCTTCCACCGGGCCGGAGATATGGGAGCAGACCGAAGGCAAAATCACCCACTACGTATGCTGTGCCGGCACCGGTGGTACGTTATCAGGTACCGCCCGATTTCTGAAGGAAAAAAATCCGGACATCAGGATCATCGCGGTTGATGCATACGGCTCCGTACTCAAAAAATA
The DNA here is from genome assembly GCF_040219495.1 of Phaeodactylibacter sp. GTDB lineage: Bacteria > Bacteroidota > Bacteroidia > Chitinophagales > Saprospiraceae > Phaeodactylibacter. Next base: position 101,085 of record NZ_JAVJSK010000155.1, read on the forward strand.
CTGGGAAACCGGCGAATTCGACCAAAGTGAGATTTACCCATACAAAGTGGAGGGCCTGGGCAAGACCATCATTCCCGGCAACGTTGCCTTCGATCTGATCGACGACTTCATTAAGGTTACTGACCGCAGCAGCGCTCACCGGGCCCGTCAGCTGGCGCGTCAGGAGGGTCTGTTGGTAGGCTATTCCAGTGGCTCAGCAATGCAGGCGGTCTTTCGCCTCAAAGGGCAGCTCAAGCCAACGGATGTGGTTGTTGCCCTCTTCCCTGACCACGGCACCCGCTACCTTGGCAAGATCTACAACGATGAATGGATGAAGCAGCAAGGCTTCCTGCAACAGCCGATGGTCAACGGTGAGCAGCCGCATCCGGCTATGGAGCATGAGGACTCTTACACCCGCTACCGCAAAATTTACCGGGTCTACCGCATCAAGTACAAGCGTTACCTCCGGCAAACGCTGAAGGCCATGAGCTAGCATCTTCCAGCTTTCTCCCCCTCTGGAATAACAAAGCGCGGAGCAGCCAATGGCTGCTCCGCGCTTTCCGTTGGTAGAATGGCCCGGCTTACGGCATCAGGCTCTTGATCCAGTACAATCCAATAGGGTTATTGAGCGCATCCTTCCAAAGGGTACTTTCCGTCCAGCGCTGCCGCTGCTGCCCGGCATCTGACCCTCCACTTTCAGCGGCGAGGAATTCGGCCTGAGTTTCCCAACTGATTTTCTGATCTTCATCCAGTTTGGCGTTCAGTTCCGCCACCGGGCCAGAGAGCATCGCGTCGAATGACGCCCGCGTTCTGACCATTGCTTCGTGGATTCGATTGGCTTCCTTACGTTGGCTTTCGGAAGGTTCGCCGGGATAGGAACTGATGTCGAAATAAAGGGTGCCCATTTCTTCTCTCAGACGGCTGCCCTCATTGACGTAGCCATCGCCCCCCAGAAATACAAGACGGTTCATTTCTGCTCCAACTGCCGTATTGATTGTCTTGGCGAGTTCCTGCAACTTTTTCTTGCGGAGCTCCATGTTTTTGGTGGCCTCTTTTAATTTAGCCAACACATGATAGATATAAGCAAGTTCCTCGGTGTCATTATAGACCTGCATGAGCAACTCCCGCTGTGCCGCCCGTTTCTCCACGGTGTAGATATCCTCTTCTTCCGTAGTGAGTTCAAACTCCGTTTCGTAAGTCGTCTTACCCTTGATCAGCTTAACCTGATAGGTACCCGCCGGAAGACTGGGGCCGGAAAGGGTGCCAAATAGCGCCATGCGGTTGTCGCTCGGGGCAGCCTTGGGTTTTTCGATGGTCGTGGGCAGGCTCACCACATTGAGGCCCGCTCCTTTACCAGCTGGTAGCGTGCGGAGCAGTTCGCCATCTTTCCAGATTTCGACGTACATTTTGCCGAACATGTGGCGGCGCTGATTATAGTACATCACTCTGGCTGCTGTGCTGGGGTTAGGGCCCACAAAAGTGCCACTTCCACCGAAGTCTCCGGTGCCCAATGCGGTGCCATTGCCGAGGTAGGCGGGCTTTGTTTCCAGGAAAACGAACTTATTGGCCGTTATTTCCGGAGTAAGTTGACGCAATGCCTCCAAGTCGTCGAGGATGATAATCCCCCGTCCGTGGGTAGCCATTACCAGATCCGCTTCCCGTTCCTGAATGACCATGTCCCGAATGCCAACTCTAGGTAGATTATTACGGAAGGGTGCCCAGCTGGTACCGGCGTCCAGGCTGATGTAGAGCCCAAACTCAGTCCCCAGAAAGAGCAGGTTCTCATTGACCAGATCCTGGCGGACACTCAGGGCGTAACCACTGACGTTGTCGTCGCACAGAGCACTCCAGGTCTTACCTCCATCCCGGGTGACATAAAGATAGGGCGTCATGTCTCCGGTTCGGTGGCCGTCGAAGGTAACGAAAGCGGTATTCGGGTCATGGGGGCTGGGTTCCACGAAAGTGACCCAGGTATTCGCTGGCAGGTTGGGAAGGTTGGCGTTAAGCAGGGTCCATGATTGCCCCCCGTCTTTGGTAAGCTGAAGGTTGCCGTCGTCGGTACCGACCCAGACAACCTCCTTATTCAGGGGGCTCTCCGCAACGGTGTAAATAGTCGTGTGGTTCTCCGCGGTTGAATTGTCGATACTGAGCCCACCGCTCAGGTATTGTTTTTGCTTTTCCGGATCGTTGGTAGTCAGGTCGGGGCTGATGCGTTCCCAGCTGTCACCGTCGTCGGTACTGCGGTAAAGGTACTGAGCGGCGAAGTACAAGCGTTTGCCATCTTTACTGATGAGCAGCGGAGCATTCCAGTTGAAACGGAGCGGATCTTCCCCGGCGGTAGCGTAGGGAGGAATGGCCTTCGCCCGGCCGGTGCGTTCGTCAAACCGGACCAGCTTTCCACCCTGGTATTCACTGAATACAATATGTTCCTTTTCCGGGTGACGGAAGCTGTAAAAGCCGTCTCCACCAAAGGTTTTCTTCCAATCAGAGTTTGTGATGCCCCCACCGGAACGACTGGGGCCAAACCAGGAGCCATTATCCTGCAAACCGCCGTACACCCGGTAAGGCTTCGCATGGTCCACACTGACATGGTAGAACTGGGAGAGCGGCAGGTTCATCCACATCTTAAAGGTGTAGCCGCGGTCCAGGCTTTCGTAGACGCCCCCGTCCGTAGCGACAATGATATGCTTGCTGTTATCCGGGTTGAACCAGATGTCATGAAAGTCGGAGTGGACAGCGTTGTCAAAACTTCGCCAGGTTTTACCAGCATTTTCGCTGATGATACCATTCAAGCCGCACTTGGCCACGATGCTGTCGTTGGAGGGGGCAATGGAGATCTTACTAAAATAGAAGGGCCGAATAGAAGTGTTCCAGTTCAGTCCTGTCATCTCCCAGCTTGCACCACCATCGGCACTGCGGTACATGCCTTTGGTTTCCTCGGTACCGGTTTCTACACTGGCATAGACGACCTGTCCGTTGCCGGGAGCAACCGTCACGCCGATCCGGCCAAGTTTTTCGTTGGGCAGCCCGTTGGTCAGCTTTTCCCAGTTGACGCCGCCGTCGGTGGTTTTGAACAATCCGGACGCCCCATGCAGCCCGGAATCGAAGGTCCATGGCTGACGCCGGTGGCTCCACATAGCGGCAAAAAGTACGTCCGGGTTGTTGGGGTCCATACTTAGACTGGCCGCGCCGGTATCTTCGTCGATGTAAAGAATGCGTTCCCAGCTTTCTCCACCGTCGGTTGATTTATAGACGCCACGTTCTTCGTTGCTGTCCCAGAGGTGGCCGAGTGCGGCTACGTAGACGACCCTGGCGTCTTTGGGGTGTACCAGGACATCGGCAATGCGCTCGGTATTTTCGAGCCCCACGGATGTCCATTTGATGCCTCCGTTAGTACTTTTATAGACGCCGGTGCCCACACTGACGCTGTTCCGGGGCCAGGGCTCTCCGGTTCCAATGTAGACCACTTGTGGATCAGAAGGCGCGATGGCGATATCTCCAATACTCTGGGTGTGATCATCGAAAACGGGAGTAAAAACGCCACTGCCAGAGGTGGTCCGCCACACACCGCCACCGGCGGCGCCAACGAAAATATTAGTGGGGTCCTGAGGATTTACCGCCAGGCAGCTTACACGGCCACTCATCACCGCAGGGCCAATTTGGCGTGCCCGCAAGTCTCCGAACAAGGCGGTTGTAGTGCTAAATTCTTCCTGGGCGGACAGTAAACTCAGGCAGCCTAGGAGCAGCGCAGTCAGGGTATACTTCATAACTTTTGAAAGATAAAGGGCTTACCAGGAGACGAGACCTACCGGCTTGTGGCCTGGTCAGACCAGTGTGCATGGCACTTACGTTCTGCGGCAAAATTGCTTAGAAAAGTGTCCAAAAAAAGAAGGGGAGAACAGACCAGCAATAGGGCTGAAGCCAACACTCCGTCCGTCCTTCCCCCAAGAGCAGATGCTCTGAAAAACTATTTCTCCTCGGGCATAGAGAACATTGCCTGGTCAACTTCAGGGTTGATAATCACCTCTGTGATGGTGACTTTCTGGATGCTCTGCCCGTTGAATTTCACGTCCAGGAACATAGGCATCATTACGTCTTCCACCTCTTGGTAATCACTCATATAAGTTTCCATCATGGCACCTTTCTGAGGACCGTCTTTGATTGGCGAGGCCATCATGATGGGAATCATGTATTCCTGGTCAAAGTAGTAGATGTGGTTTAAACCTTCCTCATTCGATACCCGGACCCCGTAGGTTGGTGTCCCCTCGATTTCTTTGCCTTCCACAGCTTCGAGCTTAAAGCCGCGCTCCTCGGAGTCAATAAACTCGGACAGGAACTTCTGGTCTTTGGCCTGCTTAGATTCTTCGGGCGACATTTCGGTGGGCTTCGTGATCCCCTGGAAAGGCATTACCTGCCAAGCGGTTTCCCCGTCAAATGCCTGAACCATCTTCTGGCCCTGAACGTCTACTTCCAAATAGGATTTGTCCCCTTTTGCGGTCGTCATTATCATAGGGAACTCCATGCCCTGCATACTGGCTTTACCCTTGTATTGGGTAGCTTCGATGGCCTTCCAGGCATCAACACCGCCCGTGGCTTCCACGAAGGCATCCCCGATTTCGCGGGGAGAAGGCACATCCTGAGCGACAGCCTGGCCAATAAATACAAAACAAAAGGCTAAAAGGGTGAAAATATTCTTCATGTCTCAATTGGTATGTTCCGCAGGCACTGCTGCCACGAAAAGATGATTAATTAATTAGACTTGATGCGTCGGGGATCATTGCAGGGTTAAAATGGCTCTTTCCTTCCCACACTATGCTTTTTTTCAGTCACTTAGCTCGGGCTAAGCTCCGAAAAAAAGCCTTCGCGTGGTTGAAAATAGCTCATTTTTCCCACTACACTGACCCGACGCATCAAGTCTATTGCAAATATAGACCGATAATTAGAACGGGGCCACGGGAATAGATGAACTCAAGTAAAATATCGATACAGGAGGCCTTTCAATTTTGAATGGTGGGAAGGGAAGCGGAAGTAGCGCCCCAATTTCTCCAAAATCCGTACCTTGGCAATCCCAAAAAGAAGAAAAGACCGCATGGACGAATTACAACAACTACGCGAAGCCCTCAAGAGCGCTCCTGACAATCTACCTTTAAGAAAGCTACTGGGCAACGCCCTCATGAAGCACGACCGGCACGAAGAAGCCGAAGCTGAATATAAAGCCGCCCTCCGTATTGCTCCGGACGACACCGATCTGAAAATTGGCCTGGCAGACGCCTTCCGTGCACAACAGAAGACCGGCTCAGGACTGGTCCTTATTGAGGAAATGGTAGAAGCCCCTACCCCACCGGCTAAAGCGTGGCTGATTTACGCGAAGCTCCTCCTACAAAGCCAACAGGCAGAAGCGGCCAAGGAAGCCTACGAAAATGCCATCGCCATCAATGAAAAACTCAGCGATGCCTACCTCGAGTCAGAAATCAATATGCAGATTAAGGATCAACCTGAACCCGAACGCATCAAGCTGAAAACAGGTAGTGCCGAAGAAGAAGATCAGGACAAAAGCATAGACATCGAGCGGCCCGATACCACCTTTGAGGATGTAGGCGGTATGGAACAGGTCAAGGAGGAAGTACGCATGAAGATTCTCCACCCGCTGAAGCACCCGGAGATCTATCAGGCGTACGGCAAGAAAATTGGCGGTGGCATTCTACTGTATGGCCCTCCCGGCTGCGGCAAGACACATCTGGCACGCGCTACAGCGGGCGAGGTCGGCTCTAACTTTCTGGCCGTAGGCATTAGTGACATCCTTGATATGTACATCGGGCAAAGCGAGCGCAACCTGCACGCCATATTCCAAAAAGCCCGCAGCCTCAAGCCCTGCGTTCTCTTTTTTGACGAAGTGGATGCCCTGGGCGCCAGCCGGTCGGATATGCGCCACAGTGCCGGCCGGAATGTCATCAATCAGTTCCTTTCCGAACTAGACGGCGTGGAATACGACAACGAAGGTGTACTGATACTCGCCGCAACCAATGCCCCCTGGCACCTCGACGCAGCTTTCCGCCGGCCAGGCCGTTTCGACCGTATTATTTTTGTACCGCCACCAGATGCCGAAGCCCGGGAAGCCATCCTGAAGCTCAAACTTAAAGGCAAGCCCGTTAGTGAGCTGAATTACCAAAAGCTGGTCAAAAAAACGGGCGAATTCTCCGGGGCTGACCTGGAAGCAATTATCGACCGTGCTATTGAGGGCAAACTGGAGGAAGCTATCCGCAAAGGCGTACCGGAGCCGCTACAAACGAAAGACTTTGAGCAGGCCATCAAGCAACACCGCGCAACGACCAAAGAGTGGTTTAGCACCGCCAAGAACTACGCCCTCTTTGCCAACGAAGCCAGTATTTATGATGAAATCCTCGATTACCTCAAGATCAAGAAATGACCAATATCCACCTCGAACGGGGCAAGCTGCTCCTGGCTCAAAAACGGCTGGCTGATGCTGAACAGGAGTTCAAACAAGCCCTGAGCCAATCGCCAAATGATGCCTACGCGATGGCCTGGCTGGCCGAATGTTACCTGAGCAGCAAGCGCTATAAAGAAGCTTTGAACCTGGGCGAGCGGGCCATGGGGCATGCGCCTAATGACCCCTTCCTGCTCTACACGATGGCGAGGGCCTATTTTTATAATCAGGATACCCGAAAAGCCCGGGAAATGATCCGGCAGGGGCTACAACTCAACCCAGCTGACTCGGATTTTTTCCTGCTACTGGCTCATGTGGCTTTCTACGAAGAGAAGTGGCAGGAAGCTTTGAATGCCGCTGAGCAAGGCTTGGAACAAGACGCCGAAAATGTCAGCCTGGTCAATATCCGCGCGCAGGCCTTGGTCAAGCTCAACCGCAAAGCCGAAGCCGCTCAGACCATTGACTATGCCCTGCATAAAGCCCCCGAGGACAGCTACTCCCACGCCAACCGGGGGTGGGTGGCTATTGAGCAAAACCGTTTCAAGGAGGCACAGCAGAACTTTCGGGAAGCCCTTCGGCTGAACCCCAATAACGAGTATGCCCGCTCGGGCCTTAAGGAAGCCATCAAAGGGGAGAACATCTTCTACCGCGGCATCCTGAAGTATTTCCTTTGGATGGCTAAATTGAATGAACAAAACCGCTGGGCGGTGGTCATTGGTGCGTATATCATCTACCGGGTGGTACTGGGTGTGGCACGGAATAACCCCTCCCTGGCACCTTTGCTCTATCCGATTATCGCCTTGTACGTATTGTTTGCGCTGTCTTCCTGGATTGCAATCCCGATAGCTAACCTATTCCTACGCCTTCATCCTATTGGTAAGCACGCCCTGACAGAAGATGAAAAAATGGGCTCCAATATCGCTGGTGGCCTGGTTGGGTTATCAGTACTCTCCCTGGCGGGCTATTTCATTAGCGATGCCGGGCAACTGCTCTTTCTGGGCCTTGTTTTTGGATTGCTTCTAGTCCCTGCCGGTGGCACTTTCTCCGTCAGTGAAGGCACCAAAGCCCGGCGCTCCCTGACCATTTACAGCCTGGCACTGGCAGCTATTGGCATTATTGGAGCGCTCGTCCCCTCCCTCGGCAGTTGGCTGATCATTGTTTTCGCACTGGGCATATTCGCTTACGGCTGGGTGGCGAATTATCTGATTGGGCAGGATGCGAAAGCTTTTTGAGTGGATTTGGCAGAGGCCAAGAGTGGCCGATCCACTTACCCTTTCAATCTACCCATCACGCTCTTCCGGTACCCCTCACTAATCGGCAGGCGCTCCTTCCCAATCACCACCCGGTTGCGCTCTATGTAGTCGATTTTGGGAATGGATACGATATAGGACCGGTGGGTGCGAACAAATAAAGCTGGCGGCAGCACCTCTTCAAAATGCTTCATGTTTTCCAATGTCATGATACGGCCGGCCGGCGTGTGGATGGCCACATAGTCGCCCTGCCCTTCCAGATAGGCAATATCAGCGTAGTCGACGCGCTGCAGGCGGTATTCCGTTTTCACAAATAGGTAGGAGGTGCTCACTTCTGCCTCCTGAGCTTCTGAGGACAGACTCCTTTCACCGGTCTCCACCTTCTGCACGGCCTGGTAAAAACGGTCATAAGAGATCGGTTTCATCAGGTAATCCACCACGTTGTGTTCGTATCCTTGCAGCGCATATTGCTCATAAGCGGTGGTGAGGATGACCGGAAGGCGCTGATTCAGGATTTTCATCACCTGAATGCCGGTGAGCTCAGGCATTTGCACATCCAGAAAAAGCAGCAAATCCGTCTGCCCCTGCAGGTACTGCAAAGCCTCAATGGGGTTCGAAAAAGCCTCTGCCAATTCCATATCCGGAGTTTTCCGGACATATTCGGACAGCAACTGTATGGCCAGGGGCTCATCATCCACTATTACACATCGGAGCATAGGGCAATGGGGATTTTCAGGGTGACTTCGAATCGGTTTGGGGTTGCTTCGACGGCCCACTCATGCTGATCTTCATAAATCAAAGATAAGCGTTTGCGGATATTAGCCAGGCCGATGCCACCCACCTGATCCTTTTGCTGCACCCGCCGGGCATTTTGGGTGTGAAAGACCAAAGCCTCTGCTGTACGCTCCAGCCGGATGGCCACCGGGTGCTCCGGATTCCGCAGCTCGCCGTGCTTGAAGGCATTCTCCACAAAGGGGATGAGCGCAAATGGAGGGATGACCAGCCCGTCAAGGTTGTCGGATATCTCCAGTTTCAGCTGCACTTCGTACCCGTACCGCAGACGCTGAAGGCTGATGAAGTCCTCAATGTAACTCACTTCCCGTTCCAAAGGCACCTGCTCAGCATTCTCATACAAAGCGTACCGGAGCAGGCCCGTCAGCTTTTCCATGGCTTCGAGTGCCTTGTCTGATTTTTGGTAGACCAGGGTATAGACATTGTTCAGAGTATTGAAAAGGAAATGTGGATTGATCTGCGACCTCAAAAAAGCCAGCTCCGTCTTCTGGTTTTGAATCAGCAACTCCTGGCTTTGCCGCTCCCGGAAGCGGGAATACTGCGAGAAGTAAAACACAATACCTACGGCTGAAAATGGGATGGCGTAGTACAAATTGTCCAGCAGGTAAGCACCGGTGCTCATTTGATCGTAGTAGTTGTCAAAGCCAAACCAGCGCAGGTACAGCACCTCCTCAATCAGAAACCGAATAGCAGCGGTAAGTGGATAAACCCCAACGAGCAGTACACCAAGCAGTAGGTTTGGCTTACCCTTAAGCCAAAAAAGCACAGAATAGCAACCAAAGGCATACAGAATATCCGCAATCAGGGAGGACAACGACAGTAAGACCCCCTTATGGCTGGTCCAGGTATCCACAAAGCTTTGAATGCCATTGTTGGCAACATCGCTGAGCTCCACGTACACCAGAAAAAAGGCCACACTCCAGATGAGCAAAACGCCGTATTTAGGTTTCATCCCGGATCAATTTTAGGCTAAAACTAAGCAATTCATGGGCAGTATGCCCCCGAAGGATAGGCTGGCAGGGAGATTCTATCGGTGAATGCGCCGGATTGCCCGGTGAATGCCCACTGTTTTGAAATTTGGGATTGACCGGGGAAATCCTCCGGGTTACCGATTGCAATTGGAAGGTGGAAGGCGCACTCGCACTTTTGTAGCTGTCAGCCGCAAGCAACAACATTTTTAATCCAAAACATGCTCAACCAATGAAATATCTGTTCCCACTTTTAATCGCTTGTTTTCTGTTGCAAATTTGCACCGCCCAGGAGATGCCCTACAAGGGGCCGGACGAGTTTCTCATTGGCGACCGGCAGGTACCTCAGGTGCTGCTTATGGGTACCTGGCATTTTGCTTATCCCGGTTTGGACGAATACAAAACCAAAGAAGAGGATAAGATCAATATTTTCACACCCAAACGACAGGCTGAATTGCAGGAACTCCTGGATTATATAGCCCAGTTTCAGCCCACCAAAATCATCGTGGAATCGGGTGCCAACACCGGCTACCTCATGAACCGCTACCGCCGCTGGAAAAAAGGCGAAGAGGAACTTTATGCCAATGAACGCGATCAGGTCGGCATTCGCCTGATGGACCAACTGGGGCTGGATACGATCTACGGCTGCGATGCATGGGAGTTACTAGGCGATCTGCATGACAAAATTGGAGACTCGGAGGCCGATCAATACATTAAAAGGGTTGGCGACCGACATTACTTTGGGGGTAAAGATGAGTGGATGAAGCGGTATAATGAATGGTACGTTTACAGCGACAAACAAATGCCGCACAACACCCTGCTGGAAAACTTCCTGTACCTCAATCAGGACAAAGTCATCGATCGTTACTTCGGGGCGTACATTTCCGGAGGGCAGTTTGACTCAGAAGCCTTTGAAGGACCAGATGCGCTGTCCATGTTCTGGATGAACCGCAACCTGCGTATTTTCCATAAAATCCAGCAATTGGATATTCAGGACAATGACCGGGTACTTATTCTCTTTGGGGCCGGGCATATGGGCATCCTGCGCTGGCTATACGAGTGCTCCCCCCGTTATGAATTAGTAGAATTTGACAGCCTGAACGACTTTACCGTTCGATAAATCACCCGACTGACCATGTCCCGGCGACCATAAAGGCTGCCGGGCACTAATTCTACACTGATGAAATACCTGTTGTTCTTTTCCTTATTCGTGGTTTGGGCCTGTCAGACTCCCAAAACCAGCATCCCAACCTCAGCATTGCCCGTACTGGACAGTGCCTTTGTCGCATCCCATACGCACTATTTCCAACTTACGCCGGAAGGGTTTACCGGTGAAGGGGCTCAAACGCTCGAACAGGCGGTACAAGCTGCCCAAATCCTGGTATTGGGAGAAACCCACGGCTCCCCTACCCTGTCCCGCTTTGTGGAACAATTGGCCCCCATGCTCCGCACAAACGGTTTCCGGCACTTTGCGTGCGAAATCGGGCCTCATTCTGCACAGTACCTGGAACAACTGACCGAAGTACCCGAAAATATACCGGCCAACCTCGCCGCATTCTATGAGCAGTACCAGTTTAAAGCTATCGCTGACGTACCCATGCCCTTTTTTGAACTGCAGGAAGATGTCGCCTTTCTCAAGGCACTTCGCCGGGAAGGCTTTTCCATTTGGGGGCTGGATCAGGAGTATTTTTCATCGGTATTCTTTTTGCTAGATTGGCTGCAAAGCCAGTTGGAACCCGAGGACGTGCCCACAGCACTCCATCAAGCCGCCGTTGCCACTATCCGGGAGTGGATGATACAGGAAGATCAGGACGATGAAGGCTTCCCTGTATTTGGGCGCATTTTGCAAGAGCCAGCGGTACAAGCCTATTTCAGTGCCCTGGAAGCCCATTCCCCGGAAGCCGAAGCTCTGCTGAACGACCTGAAAATCAGCTGGGATATTTACGACCGCTACCGGGGCGGTGCCTCACACGGGGACCGGGTGCAGTACATCAGGAACAATTTTCAAAAACAGTACGACCGGCATGGAGCACCCAAAGTTTTTGTAAAAATCGGCCGGTTGCACGCCAGCAAGGTGAAATCAGGTGGGGAACTGGATCTGGGGGAACTCACCCACAGGCTTGCAAGCGAAGCAGGACAAAAGAGCACAAACATCGCGGTATGGAACCGGTACTACCATGATGAAAAAGGGGAAGTGGTCGATTTGCTCGAAACACGGAACCGATACTATAGCCAAAATCTGCCCCTGATCCTGCAAGCCCGGAAGGATGATTTTGCGCTGATTGACCTCCGCCCGATCCGGGAAGCGGTCGCTAATGGCCAGGTTGCTCCACCTGAATCGGAGCGCCTGCAAGCCTTGATAAACGGGTTCGATTATGAACTCCTGCTACCGGCTGATTATGCAGGCACCCCACTCGTGAAGCCCTAAAAGCAACCCACTATCGCAGGAAGCTCCGGATATCCTCCGCCGTGCGCGCCGGCCATTCCTCCATAGGCACATGCCCGGCATCCGGATAAATCAGGAGTTGACTGTTGGGCAGTACCTCGTCAAACCGGTACGCATCCGCCACGGGAATCCAGGCATCCTGCTCACCCCAGAGTATGAAGGTGGGAATGTTAAGTTCGGAAAGCTGATGGGGATCGGGCTGATAAGACTGATTTAAGCGCTGCACATAGGCCCGGCGGTTGCCCTCCCGCAGAAAGAGATCAAAGTACCGGTCCACCAGCGTATCCGAAATTCGGTCAGGATTGGCGTACACTTCCTGGAGAGACTTCCGGAAGAGGGCTTTAGGCGTAATGCGCTGCAACAACTGCCTGAAGACCGGCTTACGGGCCAGGCGCATAGCCAGTGGCATTTCCTGATCCCGGGGCCAGCCCGAGGCGTTCAGCAGGACCAGTTTTTGTACCCGCTCCGGGTATCTCAGAGCGTACTCCCAGGCAATCAAGCCGCCCAGAGAATTGCCGGCAAGGTGAAACTGCTTCAGCCCGAGCTTTTTGGCGAAAGCCTCTACAAAATCCACGTAAGCAGGGATGGAGTAATCCCCGTCCGGACGAGGGCCTGTCAACCCAAAGGCAGGAAGGGTGACGCTAATGACTTCAAAGGAATCCTGCAACTCAGCCGTCCAGCCCTCCCAGGTATGCAGGGTGGCCCCTGTACCGTGCAGGAGGAGCAAGACCGACCCCTCCCCTAACCGCCGGTAATGCACCGGTATGCCCATTATTTCTGTAAAGTCAGACTCGGGGTAAGTGTAAGCAGCCCGCAGGTCTTCTACCGGCTGCTCGGGGTGATAGTTCCAAATCAAGGGTGCCGACAGCAAAGCCAATACCGCAATCCACCACCATTTTTTCATACCCTCTTTTTACTGTTGACAAATGATGGGCAGTATCGCATCGTACCAGGTGACCAGTGCAATAGACCGCGCCAGGCGCAGGTCTGAGCAGGCTTCATTGTAGCGCTGCATATCCATATAGGCCTGCCCGCGCATGAGCAGGAACTCCGCGTTTTGGGGGAACATGCCGATGGCCTGCGTCAGTTTGGCAAGGCCCAGCTCCTGTTTTTCTTCGGCAAACAACTGTGCGCCTTCCTGTGCGAGCTTATTAGCGGCTTCGTATTCTTCCACCAACGTAGCACAGGAGGCCGCCTCCGGGATAAAGGGCAGGCTAAGGTCAAATGCGGCACTGACTGCTCTGCCTTCGTAGGTGGCTACATCCCATTTACCATAAGTAGAAGTTGCCGCATCCACTGCTTCGTACCAAAAGTCAAAGCCCAGATCGTTGTAGTCGACCAGATCGAGAATGCGGACCTCGCCGGAGGGGCGCACGAGTAGTTGCAACTCTACCCGCCCAACGATGCAGGTATCTTCCGGCACAGCGGGATATTTGAGGTTGTCCTCCAGATAAGCACGTAGCTCCTCTGCCCCGCCCGTAAAGTCAAGTGGGGTATCATAAACGGTATAAACCGAATCCCTGCCAACCATCGTATAAGGCAGCGCTTCTTCCAGCTTGAATTTAATAGGCAGGGTATACTGGAAGCGGACGGGAGTTCCTTCTTTTTGCGCAGGGACCCAGCGGATTTCTGCGTTATTCATGGCTTCCACCACCCGCAGCACTTCCGGGCCGGCGCCCCCGCCAATATCTTTCAGTACAGACAGGTTGGAAAGGCTGCCGTCTTTTTCCACCACAAAGGTAGCGACCACGTTGCCTTCCAGGTTTTGCTCCCGTGCCTCTTGCGGATAACGGATATTCCCGTACATGAACTCCAGCAACGACTGCTCTGCGCATTGCTGTATGACCGCCAGCGTCGTATCCAGCTCTTCACAGGCCGGAAAACGAGGCGGTCGTTCCAACGCCCGGTAAATAGTGGTATCCTCTACCGGTGCGTCCTGTGCGGTCAGTAGGATGGCGTTGAAACTCAGCGCCAGAAAAATCAGACAAATCCTCATAGCTTTTTTCTCTTTTAATTTTCACTTGCATTCATCCACTGCTCCAGGGTTTCCAGGAGCGCCGCCCGCTCTGCCTCGCTCATATTGCGAATACGGGCGCTGCCGTGGTCCTTGCCTTCCATGACGAACCACCTCGCATCTACTTTATCGGAAACAGGCACGCCGGTAGCAGTCCAGGTGTCAATGGTACCATAGATGTAGATCATCTCCTCAGCCTCGCGCTGCGTCCAGTTGTAGACCGATTTCACAAAAGCCGGGTCAAAGCTCATCGGAGCTTTACCGGGCATAAAAATAGCAGTAGGCTCTTCCTCGGTTATCACTTTGAGCAAGCCTTTGAATGGCTTCGTCTGAAACCCATAGTAGCCCATTTCATCACCGGCCTGCCAGTAGTGGGAAGCATAGCCGTTCATGGAAGCATCTGAGTAAAAATCCAGCCCGACTACGCTTACGAAATGGTCCAGCAATACCTCTAAATCTGCCCCTCCATCGGGGATGCCAGCACAGTCGTGCCCCAGTTGCCAGAAAGAGAAGGGGTACTCCAGTACTGCGTATTCAAAGGCTTGTTCCAGGCTCAGGTAGTTAAATTCCATCCCAGCACCTTTGGCGTGCCAGCGCAGTAGCGGTAGCAGTGCATCGCGGTTTTTGAGTACGCGCATCTGGACTTCACGAATGTCTTTTCGGCACTCCTCCGTGCCTACATTGGCCAGGAATTCATAAATCCGGTCATCGGTCAGCTCCAGGTTGAGGGGAGCAACGTATGGGACAGCTGCGGCCACATCATCAGGATAAAAATAGCGGTAGAAAATCGTCGTCTGCCCGCCTTTGCTGATGCCGGTGCTCACCCAGGGCTGTGTGTAGAGCTTCCCAAGCAGGGTACGGATATGATGCAAATCGGCAGTGACTTGTTTCAGGTTGAGATGGGTATAATCCAGAGAGTCTGGAGAAGAAGTCCCGAAATAGCGGTGCTCTACATCCACCTGATTCGCGTTTAGGTAGCCCGTGAGCTCGTACATGCGATTGGAGGGGCGCATGTAGCCCTCAGTAGCCATTACCATTGGGGCATCAAAGCCGCGGTGCGACAAATAGGCCCGCTGGTAGAAATGCCCTTTCCCCGGGTTTTCGTGGTCGATGGGTTGCCTGATGTGCAGCTCGTAGGCCGATTCGAAGCCGTCGGGCGCCTCTATGGACTTGAACAGCACATCGGGCAGCTCGTACAACCGTTGCTCCAAGGTGCTGAATTGGGTGTGGCCAATAAAAGGCAGGAAAAGTAGGAAAACAAAAAAAATCGTATTCCGCATGGTGATTTGGTTTTGGACTTGTCGGGCAAAAATAGAATTTTTGGCGGACATCGGTGCGACAGGCGCGGGCCTACATTTGGGAAACCGCCCTGGCTCCGGATGAAATCCGGCTGCAGGTATCTGTAACCCGGCATAATGCACGGAGTGAGCGTGACAGGTGGGCTGGTTTTGTACCCGTCGGCAAATGATTGTTCATGCTCAAGGCAATCCTCACACATATATCAAAGCTTTTTTGTATTTTTTCGGTAAATAACCCCAGCAGCATGCGCCCAACAACCATTACAGAGGTCCTTAATGCGCTGGACCGCATTATCAATACCTCTATTGCCAATAACGACCCCGCAGGGCTTTTCGCTTTTATTTACCGGCGGACCACCGATCAGGTGCAACGCGCCATTGCCCACAAATCCTTTGAAGATGGGCTGCGCATGGAGCGGTTTGATGTAGCCTTTGCCAATCTCTACCTCGATGCCTACGAAAACTGGCGGCAAGGTGCGCCAACAGCCCAGTGCTGGGCTACCGCTTTTGAAGGCACCCATGCACCCCTGGCTATCATTCAACATATTTTGCTGGGTATGAATGCCCACATCAACTATGACCTGGCGATCGCAGCCAGCAGTTTGATGAAAGGCCAGCCGCTGCTCCCATTAAAAAGTGATTTCACAAAGGTCAACGATATCCTGGCCAGCCTTGTAAACGAATTACAGGACCGGCTAAGCCGGGTCTCTCCTTTGTTTTTCCTCCTCGACTGGCTGGGCAAAGACCAGGATGAGTCAGTCATCAACTTTAGCATGTCCAAAGCCCGTGCCTTTTCCTGGGAGCTGTCTTGTGAGCTTTGGCGGCTTGAGGGTGCAGCCTACGATGCCCGCCTTCAGCAAGCAGACCAGGTTGTTCATCAGCTGGGTGCCTGGGTTGCACAGCCGCCCGGGTGGGTACTGCGCAATGGGCTGCGGCTCGTACAGACCTTTGAGTCTCCGAATGTTGGTGATATCATCGAAGCCCTGCGCCGGTAGGCTCGAATTGCTTTTAACAATCCGAATGTTTATGTCAAAGCCATTACGTATTGCTGCGCTCATCCATCAGGGTATGGAAATCCTCGACTTTGCAGGGCCCATTGAGGTATTCACAAATGCCGGGTGGGAGGTATTCATCGTAGCTCGAGATAAAAGCCCGGTAGTCAGTCAGGGGGTCGTACAAATCTTGCCGCAGTACGATATTACCGACTGCCCGACGGTGGACATACTCGCCACTTTTGGTGGCAACTCTGAAGCAGCTGTACAACAAACCGATGTCCTTCATTGGATACAACGCAGGGCGCAGGAGTGCCAGGTGTTATTCAGCGTATGCACCGGCGTTTTTTACTACGCTGCTGCCGGGCTTTTGGCGGGGCATAAAGCGACCACCTTCCACGGTGAAACAGACCGGCTGCGTCGCGAAGCCCCTCAGACGGAGGTCCTGACCGGCGTCAAGTACGTGGACTCCGGCAAAATCGTCAGTGCTGCAGGCGTGTCTTCCGGCATTGATGGAGCGCTTTACCTGGTAGGACGGCTACAGGGCAAGGCGGCAGCCGACAAGATTGCCCGGTATATTGAATATGGCCAGTGGCATTCCTCAAATAGAGCAGGGTAAAAGCGCTCTTTTGATCTAAAAAAGCTGAGCGACGTCTAATCAAAAAATTGCTGGTTTTCGACTCGAAGACCAAAATCACGACACGCGCTAAGTAGACTTGATGCGTCGGGTCAGTGTAGTGAGGAAAATGAGCTATTTTCAACCACGCGTCCCGGTAATTACCGGTATTTTAGGAGCTTAGCCCGAGCCAAGTGGCTGAAAAAAGGTATCAAGTCTAGTACCCAAAAGTTACCAGCTGGAAGGCGAAGCCTGATTCAGCCCCTGCCTACTCCGCCGCCGCTTCTACCGCATTCCAAACCCGCCATACGTTCTTGTAGCAAATCTTTTCGATGTCAGATTCGGAATAACCGCGCTTCAGAAGTTCGTAAATCAGATTAGGGTACTGGGATACGTCTTTAAGGCCGGTGGGCAGGGTATCCCCTACTCCATCGTAATCGGACCCAAAGCCCACATAGTCTACGCCTGCAAGGCTCACCACATGATCGATATGGTCGGCCACTGTTTTCACATCCGCCATGAGGACTTCATTATCTTCCTGGAATTGGTCAATCACGGGCTTAGCAGCTTCATCTTCGTAGCTCAGGCCTTTCTCCTCCAGCAGCTTCGTCAGTTCCGCCCGCTTTTCATCCATTCGTTTTTGCACCTCCCCATCGAGGAAAGTGGAGCCGAAGTTGATTTGTATCACCCCTCTGTTTTCTGCCAGGCGGCGGATCATATCGTCGTTCATATTGCGCTCAAAGCCCGGGGTGAACTTCCGGCAGGAGGAGTGAGAGGCAATACAGGGCACCTCAGTAAGGGCCATCACCTGCCAGAAGGTGCTGTCGGAGACGTGGGAGATATCGACCATGATACCCACCCGGTTCATTTCCCGGACTACCTGTTCCCCAAAGGGGCTCAGCCCATTCCAGGTACCGGTGGTATCGTAGGAGGAGTCGCAGATGTGGTTGTCTTTGCTATGGGTAAGGGTAATATAGCGGATACCGCGGTCGTGCCAGTACTGCACATTCTCCAGCTTACGCTCAATCGGCGAGCCATTTTCCATGCCCATAGGCAGGGAAATGAGGCCTTTTTTAAAGTTCGCTTCAGCGGCGGCGGGAGAATGGGCCAGCGCAAACTTGTCAGGATGGGCTTCTGTGATGCCTGTGACCATATCAATGAGGGAGTCAGCCAGGGCTTTGGCCCCATTATCCTCCCGGGAAGCCGGGATAAAAATCGACATAAACGGGGCATCAAGACCGCCGGCCTTGGCACGTACGTAGTCGAAATCCCCTTTGTCCGTTTCTACCGGGATTCCAAGATATTCACGCTCCAGGCGGAAGTTTTGTACCCGCAAACGATAAGGCAAATCGACGTGCCCATCTGTGATGATAAATTGGTGGGCCAGTTTATCCGCTTTTTTGCGCAGCGCATCGCCCGTTTGGGCAGGAATCAGCGTCAGGCTAAACCCCCAAAAAGACAGTAGCAACAGAAATCGGTTCATAAATGATGGATTAATTGTAGCAGGAAGATAAAAGGCCTGCACTATTATTTATAATAAAATCGTTATTTTGCCTTCGTCAATGCATAGACAAGAAGCCGTGACACCACAATCAGGTCCTCATGAATGTAGCCAAACTTATTACAATTCTGATAAGCTTTTTTCTGTTCCCTGCCCTGAGCCAGGCACAAAATCGCCCTTCCTACTGCGATGAAATCCCGGTGATGTACGATAAAGGGGCGTCTTCCAAACCAGCTTTGCCCAGGTTCGAAACCACCCCCGTGACCCAGTACAAAGTGCAGGTGGCGATCCTAAAATTCACCCACCCCAGAGATTATCCTTTCCACAAGTATCTCGTGGCCCGATACCGGCCTTGCGAGCAGGTTTGGGTAGTGGAAACCAAGGAATGCTTCCGTACCCGGCAGGAAGCCGAAGATATGCGCAGCGAGCTCAAAGACCTGGGCTATAGCGGGGCCTATCTTGTGGAGGTGCTCGCTTATGACTAAGAGGGTGTTGAGATTACAGCCTTCTAAAATGAGGTACGCCGTTGTACCGGTGGCTCACTGGAAAACAAGTTGTCTCCCCCGCCGATATTAAAAGAAACCGACAGGTAAAACAGGCGGCTGTCGACGTTTTCGTAGGGCATCACATTCACACCGTTTACCCGCTCCGTGTAGTCCTGATTCAGGAAGTCGAGCAAGTAATACTTAAACTGAAGGTTGATACCGCCCGGAAACTGCAGCCCTCCAAATACCGAAGGCATCAGCAGGTTGGTACGGTCACTAAACCATTCATTGTATTTGTCTTCTTTGTCGTCATCAATGAAGAGTTTCTCTTTGTAGTTGAACAACAGTTCCAGTTCTGCTCCGGCGTACACAAAAGCGTTGCGGTCAAAGTTGCCGATCTTAAAAGCTGCAGGTATCCCCAGTGTGTAAGCCCGGCGCTTGATCTTCACATCGTCCCCTGCCTCGATCTGATCGGCAAACTCTTCAATAGATATTCCATCGTCTTCTGTGATAAACCCAATATTCCGGATACCATAGCCGGTATACAGCCCAAAGTTATTGCCGAAATCAAAATGCCATTTCTGGCCTACATGGAAAAAGCCCGAGAAGCGAAGAATGCCAGAGGCATCTGCACCATCTACATCAACATTAGCGAAAGAAAAAATAAATTCGCCTCCGTTGGTGGAGTAAATCTCTACAGATTGTGCAGTAGAATCCTGGGAAAAACCCTTAAGTGTGATGAGCAAAAGGGCAAGAGCAAACAAGTATTTCATGCGTAGTGAATTTTAGACCACCAAGTTAAGCATTAGGAACGGACGGGACAACTGCCGGCCTTCCAGGTATGCCAGATTTTGGCTCTAACTCAACAACTGATAGGCCAGCAAGCCGCTCAGGTAAGCCAGCCCCGTCATGAAAGCAAACTGAATAGCCGGCCACTTCCAGCTTTTGGTTTCCCGTTTGACCACCGCGACGGTACTCATGCACTGCATGGCAAACACGTAAAACAGCAATAAGGACAAAGCTGTCGCGGTATTGTAGACCGGTGCTCCGGTCAGTGGGTTGCGCTCCTGTGCCATGCGCTCCCGCACCGTGAATTCATCACTCGCCG
The DNA here is from genome assembly GCF_040219495.1 of Phaeodactylibacter sp. Lineage (GTDB taxonomy): Bacteria > Bacteroidota > Bacteroidia > Chitinophagales > Saprospiraceae > Phaeodactylibacter. The sequence goes on from NZ_JAVJSK010000155.1 coordinate 120,979, forward strand.
AGCCGATGCTATAGATCGTTGCCATCGTGCCCACAAACACTTCGCGGGCCGCAAAGGAAGTAATCAGCGCAATGCCAATTTTCCAGTCATAGCCGAGCGGACGGATGACCGGCTCCACGGCTTTACCGATATGCCCGGCAAAGGAAGCTTCGATTTTTCGGGAGGCAATAAGATCATCCCGCTCGGCCGCCTCCATTTGGAGCTGTTCGGCCGATGACCGGGCGCTGGCTTCTGCTGCAGCCATCTCGCCCGGCGGGCCGTAGCTGGCCAGAAACCAGAGCACGATAGAAACGCCCAAAATAACCTTACCGGCTTCTACCACAAACGACTGCACTTTTTCCCAAACGGTAAGCACCACGTTGCGGGCAACCGGCACTCTGTATTCCGGCATTTCGAGCATCAGGAAGCTGCGTTCGCGGGTTTTGAGGATGAGCTTAAACACATAAGCCGCGCCGAGCGCACTCACAATACCTAACAAATACAAGCCCATGAAAGCCAGTCCCTGCAGATTGAAAATGCCCAGCACCACCTTCGGCGGCACGACAAAGCCCACCAGCACGGTATACACCGGAATACGGGCCGAGCAACTGATAAATGGCGTAACCAAAATGGTGATCAGCCGCTCTTTCCAGTTGCCAATTGTACGGGTGCTCATAATGGCCGGAATGGCACAGGCACCACCGGAAACCAGGGCGACAATACTGCGCCCGTTCAGCCCGAAGGACTGCATCACCTGATCAAACATGAACGCTGCGCGGGCCATATAACCCACCTCTTCCAGAATGGCAATCAGCAAAAAAAGTATGGCGATTTGTGGGATAAACACCAGCACACCTCCCAGCCCGGCAATAATGCCATCGGTGAGCAAGTCGGTAAACCAACCGGCAGGAAGCGTACTGCGGACTTGATCGCCCACAAAGGTAAAGAAGGCCTCAATCCAGTCCATAGGCGTACCCGCCCAGGCAAAAATGGCCTGAAAAACCAGCAGCATCAGCCCAAAAAAGATCAGTGGCCCAAAAACACGGTGCGTGAGCACAGCATCGAGCCGCTCGGTCATCCCTCTACCCTGACTCTCCGGGGCTTTAAGCGCCTTTTTCACGACGGGCGTAAACCGGTCAAAGCGCTGCATCGTCTCGTCGACCTGCGAACGTAGCGATACGAATTCGTGCTGCTCGGCAATATCTTTCACGAGGCCACGCTGTGCATCTGACAAAAAAGGCAGCCACTCATAATGATGAGCAACCAGCAGCCCCTGATAGGTATTGGCCCCCGGCACAATCGCTCTGGCAGCATGAGCCACAGCCATTTCCTGCTCGCTCATCGTAAAAAATGGTTGCGTTGTGGCGTACGCCCCCGGCTGGGCAATCACGGCTTCAAGGAGCACTTTCAGGTCATTAATACCTGCCCCCGTGCGGCCACTCAGCATGACCACCGGTACGCCGAGGCGCTTACTCAAAAGCCCCAATGAAACCTCCAGCCCCTGCTGCTCCGCAACATCCGCCATGTTAAGGGCCAGGATGAGCGGCAGCCCGAGATCCCGCAACTGCGTTAGCAGCAACAGGTGCTTTTCCAGTTTGGTCACGTCAGCCACATAGACTACCGCATCCGGGTAATTCTCATCATTGGGATTGGAAAGCGACTGCACGACGATGCGCTCGTCGATAGAAGTAGGGTAAAAGCTGTACGTCCCTGGAAAGTCAATGATACTGACCTCCTGCCCGCTCTGCAGCGCGAACTTGCCTATTTTCTTATCAACAGTAATGCCCGGGAAGTTGCCCACCTTCTGCCGTAAACCTGTCAGCTGATTGAAAAGCGATGATTTGCCGCAGTTGGGATTCCCCAACAGGGCTACTGTAAAAGTCTTTGTCATTGGGAAAGGATGCCTGATTACTTCAACACAATACTCGCTGCCTCTGCTTTGCGTAGCCCCAGCAAAAAGTTGTCCACCTTCACATAGCAACCGCCACCGAATGGGGCCTTCCGGATATACTCAATTTTGCTACCTGGCAATACCCCCATCGCCATTAGCTTACTGCCAATGCGCTCATTGGAAAAATGGGAGACTTCGCCTTTCAAGCCCGGTTTGGCTTGGTTGAGTTCGTTTTGCTGCCCTACTGTTGCTACCACGCCCTTTCTTTTTATTTAATCCAAATAATAGAACACAAAAGTAACACCAAATTAAAAGGTCAGATCAGCGAGTGTAGTGATAATTATCACTTCAGCACCAAAAATACCTAATAGCGGTGGGCTTTATACCTAACGCTAGGTACAAACAGCCTCAGCCTTGTAGTTTTCAGGAGCTTTGGCCCGGTGTAGCGCTTTGTGAAATATGAAATAAAGCGTGGAGCCAAGCCAGTAAGCATTGTAAGACTTCGGAGAAGTTATACCTTTTAAACCTTAGCAACACCACAGGAGGTCGACTTCGGAGAAGTCGCATGTTATCCCCAGCCACAGGATATGCCCTTTCTGCTCATCTATAAACACCCAGCTTTTCAAACTTGACAAAGCACTAGTGGCTCAAGTTCTAAGTCTCTGATAATTAAGCCGCCGGAATTTTGTTCGCTGAAGAAGCCTGGAAACGTAGGCGTAGCCGAAGCTACGGCGAGGCTTTCAGGTTACATCAGCGGGCAAAAGGGCAAGGCTTGGATCTAGGACTTGAGCCACTAGTTATCCGAAAACCGGAAGTCTTCCACCCCAATCTTCAACGGGATGCACTGATCGCAAGCGCACAACCGGCATTTGTAAGAAGCAATGATCTCGGCAATCTTCTGATTTCGGCACACCCGCGCCGGCACACGCAGGAGCACAGCGGGGTCCTCAATGCTCACATAGACCAGATTCACGATAAACAACCCATCCCGTTCCACCACTTCGGTATGAACGGTGGTGAATTCAGGCATCAGGTCTTCCGGGCGGTCCGGTAGCGCTGCGAGCCGTTCCTCCTCGTATTGCGCCTCAATGAAGTCATTGATCAGTGCACTGTACCCTATTCCTTTTTCTTTGTCCATAGCCTTTCATAAGTTTTATTGGCAGCAAGTATTCGCCTGCTATCGCAATCATGCTTTCCTTACTGACAACGCGAAAATGGCAAAAGTTTTATTTAGACTACGTCCAGATAATAGATTTTAACCAAAAAATACCTAATAGACTTGATGCCGGCGTCTTCGCCCCCCGGGTTGGGCTTTGTGCAACGGGCAGTTACTGTCTATCGCGGAGCACCAAGCCTTATTTTCCATCCTGGGGACCACCTACGGGGGCTGCAGTCTGAAAAATCGCTGGAAACCACTCCGGAGATTACCATTCAGAACAAATTTGCTGCCGTTCAGAACATTCTGGGCTAGTTTCTGCCTTTTTCTTCCGGATATTAATACTTTTATTTTTTGAAGCGTGCTATTTATCCTAACTAATGACCCTGTTAACCGCATCGTGCCGTCTAACGGAGTAATTTATTTGGTTTAGCGCTAAGTGCTTGGACATAATTAAGTTCCTTTTTTGACCGAGCAGATTTTTTGCTCCAGACGAGGCGAAAAAAGTAGACGACACCGTAGTGTCGGCGAGGCTTTTTAACGAAGTATGGACAAAAAAGATGCCGTCATAAAAAGTGTAAGTTAAATGTGTCCAAGCACTTACTATTGATTTAAACTTCCCCCACTTGGTTTACTTCCTCTTTTTACCATCGCCGCTGTTGGCGAAACCGATTTGTTAAACTCATTTTTTCGCTACCGCAATACGTACCCGCGGTAGCCTTAATCCGTATTCCTAAAAACAAACGACTATGCCTCACGCTACTCCCTTTCACGCTCGCTGCTCAGCGCTGCTTTTTTATGTCGCTTTATTGCTGGCCGCTGTGACGGTACCCGCCTACGGACAAGTTCAACTCGTCAATTCAATCGGGGCGGAATTCGTTGATGAGGATGGCACGCTGGTCCTCCCCTCCGTCACCGTTCCTGCGAACACGGATGATGCCTATGTATTCGTTTTCCTGGCTTATGATGTAAATAGCGCCCCCCCTCCATCGCTTACTGGTACAGCATCTTATGGAGCTAATACTGCTGCGATGACTTCGTATGGAGAATCGCAAGGTTCTTGGGGGTCCGCTTACGTCGGCTTTCCACTTGGTGATGTCGGTGCTGCCCAAACTTTCCCGATCAATATCGATTACTCCCGGAATTTAATCGCTCCGCGGGAGGTGGTCCGAATATTGATTTTTTCGGGAGTTGATCAGTCCAGCCCACTGATTACTCCGCCTGTTTTTACACCTGCCTTTGACTTCTTTAATATATTTGATTCATTTCCATTTACGTCCGCTATCGATAACGTCGCTGATGGTTCGGTGGTAGTCAATCCCGTTTGGGCCGCATTTGAAAACGCAGCCGGTGAAATTACCATCGCCAGTTCCAGTCTCACCCCCGTAAGCTCCACTACCAACTTCGCCACTAGCGCCTCCGGGGCCCAAATGGGTTTAGGGATGTCCGTGTTCAACATCATGGCACCTAATGATGCACTAACGGTTGATTATACCTTCAGTGAGCTTACGTTTTCCGATTTCCAGTCGATGATCACCATTTCTCCGGCCGATCCTTGCGACGGCGATAGCGAAGCCCCAACCGCCATCTGCCTGGGCGAAGCCGTGGACGTACAGGTCGAGACAGCCCTGTTCCCGGGATCTACTGATTCACCATTCGATCTAGGCGGTAGTATTTTCGCGGCGCAAACCTTTCAGGCGACCGCGACGGGGCTCCTTTCCCGGATCGATGTGGAGATCTTCAGCACGACTACACCCGGAACGATTACCCTTAATCTCTACAAGCCGACCGGCACCTTCGATCCCAGCGCCCCGGAAACATTGCAGGCAACGGCCACTTTTGCCAATGTAGATGTGAATGGAGCGGCCGTTCCCTTTATATTCGACGCCCCGGTCGCGATCGATGCCGGAACCTCCTATGCCCTATTCCTGTCCTCCACGGGAAACCATCGCATCCAAACGGCGGCCCTTGGCGTCGGCGGCCCCTATGCCGGTGGCACGCTCTACTATAAGTTCGGGGCTGTTAACAATTGGGAGACGCCGATCAACGATCTTAATTTCACCACCTACATCCTGAGCCCCGGTGCCACGAGCCGGCACCTGGCCCTGGACGTCGGCGGCAACGCCAGCCTGACCACCGCCGACCTGGACGGGGGCAGCTCCGATGCCTGCGGCGGGGTGACGCTCGAACTCAGCACTACCGCCTTTAGCTGTAGCGATATCGGTGCCCCTGTACCGGTCACGCTGACGGTAACGGACCAGGCGACCCTGACCGCGGAGTGTACGGTGGACGTGACGGTGGTCGATCCAGCGGATAGCTGCGTTCCCAACCAACCGCCCACAGCCGTTTGCAAAAATGTCACCGTGAACACCAATACCGATTGCCAGGGCATTGCGGTAGCTGCCGATTTCAATAATGGTTCCAGTGATCCGGATCTGGATATGCTTACCTTTAGCGTGGCTCCTTCGGGGCCTTATGAGTTAGGGACAACGGATGTCGTGCTCACCGTCAGTGATGGTCAAGCGAGTAGCCCATGTAATGCTAAGATCACCGTGGAGGACAACGTAGCACCCATGGCCCTGTGCACGAATTTGACCGTACAACTGAATGCGGCCGGGAACAGCACCATCACCGTGGCGGACGTCGACTCTGGATCCAGCGACGCCTGTGGGATCGCGAGTACTTCTTTGTCCCAATCCAGCTTTGGCTGCGCGGACGTAGGCCCCATTGCCGTGACCCTCACCGTGACCGATAATAACGATAATCCGGCCACTTGTACGTCCTCCGTTACGATTGAAGACAACGTCGTACCCACGGCCCTGTGCCAAAATGTGACCGTACAACTCGATGCAGACGGTAACGGCTCGACCACCGCCGCGGCGGTAGACAATGGGTCTAACGATGCCTGCGGGATCGCCTCCACTTCCTTATCCCAAACCAGCTTTGACTGCACTGAGACAGGCCCCAATCCCGTAACGCTCACCGTGACCGACAACAACGGCAATTCGGCCACTTGTACGGCTACCGTCACCGTGGAGGATGATATCGACCCTACCGCTCTATGCCTCAGCCCTACAGTCCAAATACAGGCTGACGGCACTTACACCCTGCAGGAGGGCGATGTCTACGATGCGGCCAACAGCAGCGACAACTGCGGTATTATTTCCGTAGACTTCCCCGCTACAATCTACGATTGCCAGGATGTTGGGATGGTTTTCCCTGTGGAGGTAACGGTAAGCGATCAGAGTGGAAGAACCGGTAACTGCATCGCTGACGTAACCGTGTCAGTCGGCAATACCCTGCCCGCGGAGTGGTCGGCTAACGATATCGGCAATCCGGGCAGCGGCAGCGACTATAGTTTCGACCCCTGCGCAGCCAACGGGGGCGGGTTTACGATCACTTCCGGGGGCTACAACCTCCTCCCGAATACTGCTGACGAAATGGCTTTCGCTGCCCTGCCCCTCTGCGGCAACGGCGGCATACAAGCCCGGATCGAAAGCGTAAGTGGTGGCTATGCCGGGCTGATGATCCGGGAGAGCAGCGCCCCCGGTGCCAAGATGACCGCAATCTATACCAACCTGACCAACTTACTGCGGCGCGAGACCCGCTACACGACGAACGGTGCCCGCAGCTCTGGCAACAGCTTTGCGGCTTTCCCGACTATGCTCCGCCTGGTGCGGCAGGGCAACTGGATCCGGGGGTTCTACAAAAATAGCAGTCAGTGGATTCTCTTCCATCAGGTGTACCTGCCTATGGAGCAGTGCGTGGAAATGGGCCTCGCGGTCTTCACGATTGACCCCAACGGCCAGGCTACAGCTACTTTTGGCAACGTCAATTCGACGTCGAACTTAGTGATACCGACGACCGGGGGAGATACCACACCTGCCGCCCTGTCGGCATTACAGCGTGCCAAAGTATCTCCTAACCCTACAAGTGGTGCTTTCACTCTCGATTTTGAACGCCCCCTGCAGGTAGAAGCCACTGCGGTACTGCGCAACGAGCTCGGGCAGGCGATACAACAGCTACAGCTGCCCGCCGGCACGATCAACCACAACTGGGACAGCAGTAATCTGCCCAGAGGCTTGTATTTCCTGGAATTTCGCGGTGCGCAGGGCTACCGGGAGGTGCTTAAGATCGTGCGGCAGTAGGGTGGTCGGGGACAAGGTTAAGGTTGAGCCCATGCGGGGCCTGCTGGCGGGAGCAATAGCTTGCTATTCCCACCAGGAAGCCATCGCGCAGGCGCTCAACCTTGACCTCAACCTTTACCGGGCTTACCAGCTTACCCGTCATTTGATACTTGACAAACGCTAGTCCGAAAAACACGGCGTGTTTTACGCTTAAGGCCCATGGCTTTCCCGAGCTTTTACGATCAGGCACTTACGCATCCATCCACTAGTGATGCTAAGTGCCTGCCCGTTTTTAAGAACTTGTTGGGATTTCTTCCTTAACTTGCCACTATTAACAGCCATTATTCACCTCCACATTTGCACCACTTATGAAATACCTTCTCTTGCTCTTCCCAATCCTGCTCCTGACCTCTTGCAGTACAGACACCAGCGGCGACACCCAGCTCACCGGCGAATGGCAGGGCGTAAGCTGGATGGTCAACGAGCAGCCCTCCAACCGGGATGCCAGTCAGGTAACTTTTGAGTTTCAGCCCGATGGGACCTACAGCGCTTCCTTCGGTACGCAGGCCGAAGCCGGCAGCTACCGGGTAGAGGCCGATAAACTCTACACGCATGCTGAAGGGCAGGCCGAAAAGATGGTGGAGGTTGCCTTATCGGGCACCGACACGTTGCGCATGGACATGAACCGGGCGGGTACGCCGGAGGTATTGGTGTTGGTGAAACGTTAGTGGCGCCAGTGAGTTTTGAAGCTTGAATGGACTTGATGCGTTGGGCATAATTTAAAGATAACGCTTGTACAGCAGGCTTACCCGTTTGGCAATAGCCTCACGCAGGCTTGTTGGTGCCAGTACTTCCACTGATTCCCCAAAGGACAATAGCTGGTTTTCTAACTCGATATTGTGAACGAGCTGGTAGGCAAAAGTCAGGCTGCCATCGTCTGCCCGGGCATGAATGCGCTGAGAATGGTGCAAAGGCTTGGTTTCGATATAACGTGCCTGCTGCGGAGTGGCGCTCAGCAGCACCTGAATAGGGTGCGCTCCTTCCGGTACTGACACACCGATTACAGCGGCAAAAAACTGTTCAGGATGGAAAGCCGGGTCTCCTCTGAACTCGTCCAATAAATAAACCTCAGCCTGTTGGATGCGGTCAAAGGCATACGTCCTGATGCGGTACTCCTGATGGTCATAGGCAAATAAAAACCACCGGTTGTTGTACTCCTTAACCAAATGTGGGCTTACGATACGACGGGAACGGTAACCCTCCGGCACTTTAAAAGGGTGGTACTCCAGCAACAAACAACGCTGATCGCGACAGGCCCGGTATAGCAAATCGAGCCACTCCCGCCCCTTGCTGATCATATTGTCTTCCAGTTGCAGCACTTCGGGCTCCGAGGATGGCCGTACCCTCAATGCCTCTGATACTTTGGCGACCACCCGCTCTACGCCCTGTACCTGAGGGAAACCCCGAAACTGCCGGAGTAAACTCATGGCTTCACGCAGGGCTTCCACATCCGCTGTGCCCAATGGCATTTTGGTAATGGAAAAGCCCAGGTCGCTGTAAGCGTAGCCTCCTATTCTGGGATACCATTGGATAGGCGCCCGGTACCCCAGTACGCCACTCCTCATATTCTGAATATCCATCTTGATGGTATCCCGGGCAGGAGCAGCCCGGTCCCCACCTTCGTATTCACGCAGCTCCTCCCCGCAAGCTGCTGCCAGCTCCTTCCAGGTCCAGTAGCGTTTGTTGCGCCGGGTCAGGCACCGGTCAATTGTCCGGTAGCGGATCATAGCGTGCCGATTCGTTGCCATGTTGATGCTTTGGTTCTCGTTTCGGTCATTAAGAGCGTGTTGGGGCTTTAGTAATCGGCCTGTCCCGGTGCACCGGGACACTTTTTTGCTTATACTTCGTCCCGAAAATCCTTCCCGGAAACTGCGGGACACGCTATCTAACTCAGGCTAAACTCCAGTTTTCGCACCTAGTATAACCAAAAAATTGTTAGTTCTCGACTAGAAGACAAAAGTCCCAACACGCTCTAACATAACACTTTTTCTACAGACCATTGCACCCCGCGTAGGTAGAGTACGCAGGCCGGTGGTAGGTTTGCCGAAAACAAAGAGATATGCGTATCATTTACTCTGCTTTTATGCTGCTTTCTCTGCTGCTGATGGCTTCCTGTGCCCCTTCTATTGATGGCTCCAGCGAGGAAAAACCGGAAGTCCTCCGAATAGATGGGCCAGACGGGGAAGCCCTCTATTCAACCCTGGAGTTCGGAGCAGAAGAGACGGAACGGCTCCATACCCTTCTGGAAAACTACCCCGAATTTCAACAGTAATCTTTGCGTATGTAACACGCAATTTCCTACGGCTGCCGGCATTGTGCTGGCAGCTACTTTATTATCTTAACGGTTCAAACACGATCCAAACCTATGACCCCACAATTGAGTTTCTCAGAGGCTTTCGTGCAGGAACAGGTCATCAATTACCTAAAACAGTATTACGAAAGCCGAAGCAGTAATGGAATAGTTTATGCCGGATCAGAAGCCTTTACTCAAAATAAAGCCTTCCGGGCCGATGGTCTGATCGTTTTCCATCAGCGACCCTCCAAAATAGTTACGGCCTCTCTGGAAGTCAAACGCGACCTGGGCAAAGGGGACCTCAATAAGTCCATTGACTATGGCCAGGCCCGTACCACTGCTTATATAGTTTCTTGCCTGATCGGATTATTCGCCTCCATATTGCTCTTCAAATTGTGGAGGCCTCTGCTCCTGGAACCACTGTGGTATATAGCCCACGTGCTAACAACTGCCACTCTTGCTTACATTTTCTACCAAATACTAAAGCAAAAGAAACTCTTCTTCACTCAACGAATCAGAGCCCTGCAACAGCTGGCTAATTATCCTGCCAATGAGCGCTGGCTTGCGTTTGCCTATGATAGCCGGATTCACTCGAGGGATAAACTAAAGCAGGTTATCCTTGCCTGTAGGCAGGAAGGTGCAGGCTTAATCGTGATGCGCCCTGATAAAAACTGGCGGATCGAAAAGGAGGTCGAACCCCGGTACAACAACAGCCCCGGAAAACAAATCCTAAAAAAATACCTGGAAGAGAGCAGCATTGCTCAGCATATCCAATCCAAAAAGCACCGGCCAATATGGTGGTTCCGTAAAACACCTGCTCAGAAAAAATACTATTCCAGAATAATGCTATCCGTCACCCTGGTTTTCCTGCTTTTCTTATTTGTACTCGGTGCCCAGAAAGGAAGCCGATATAATCATTCCAGTGCAGTCATCCCCGAAATTGCATCTACTGAAACCCTACAAAACGCACCCACACCCAAAGGTAATTCAGGGGAGCCCGCTCCTACGCCACCCACAATAACAGCCGATACCACCTGCAACCTGCCCACACAAGGATACCTGATCATTGAAGGTCAGTTTCAATCCGGTGCTGAAGCCAGCCAACGCGCTACTGACCTTGAAAGCCTCCGACTGGCTGAATGCCGACCACTATGGCTACCTTGTACTGGTGCGGAAGCATCAATATGGACGGTTCAGATCGGTTCGCCTGTCCATGACAAATCGGAAGCCAGGAGGCAATTGGATTACCACGTAAAAAATCTGAGCCGCGCCGGTGCTTACCGTCAGCCACCAAAGATTATTCTATTGCACTAGCATACCCAGCGCCGACAGCTTGCTGTTGCTCCCTGGAAAGTAACTCGGGCAGCCTAAACCTTGACCTGAACCTCAACCTCAACCTCAATCTCCCCCCATTTCCCAAAATTCCCTATCTTCCCTCCCAAACCAAAACACCGCGCATGCTCACCGGACAACTCCGCAACGAAGTCGACAAACTCTGGGAAACCTTCTGGACCGGAGGCATCACCAACCCGCTCACCGTCATCGAGCAGATCACCTACCTGCTCTTCCTGCGCCGGCTCGACCAACAGCAGCTGCTCAAGGAAAAACAGGCGAGCGAACTCGATATGCCCGTCACCGACCCCATCTACCCGGAAGCCGCCACGCCCCTGCGCTGGAGTAGCTTCAAAAACCTGGACCCGGAGGCTATGATCGACCGCTTTACCCGAGGCATTACGCTCAACGGGGAGCAGACCAATGTCTTTGACTACATGAAGCGCCTGGCCCCGGAGGATACGGCTTTCGCCAACCACATGAAGGGCGCCACCTTTATGATCTCCACGCCCCGCCTGCTCGACCGGGCGGTGCAGCTCATCGACAAGCTCGATATGGACGACCGCGATACCAAGGGCGACCTGTACGAGTACCTGCTGTCTAAGATCGCTTCAGCCGGGCAAAACGGTCAGTTCCGCACGCCCCGCCACATCATACAGCTGATGGTGGACATGACCCTGCCCACGCCTACCGATACCATCTGTGACCCCTCGGCGGGCACCTGCGGCTTCCTCGTGGCATCCGATGAGTACCTGCGGCGGGCGCACAAAGACGAATTTTACAAAAAGGAATTCCGCGCCCACTACAACAGCGCCATGTTCAACGGGCTGGAATTCGACAGCAGCATGATGCGCATAGGCGCGATGAACCTGATGCTGCACGGCATAGAGCGCCCCAATCTGCTGCACGTGGACGCCCTGAGCGAGGAGAATGCCGGCATTACCGACCGCTACAGCCTGATGCTCGCCAATCCGCCCTTCAAGGGCAGCCTCGACTACGACTTTGTGGAGCCCAGCCTGCTGAAGGTGGCCAAGACCAAAAAGACCGAGCTGCTCTTCCTGGCCCTCATGCTGCGGATGCTCCGGCCGGGCGGGCGCGCCGCCGTGATTGTGCCCGACGGGGTGCTCTTTGGCTCGAGCCGCGCCCACAAAGCCATACGGGAAGCCATTGTGGAGGAGCACCAACTACAGGGCGTGATCAGCATGCCCTCCGGCGTCTTCAAGCCCTACGCCGGGGTCAGCACCGCTATTCTATTCTTCACCAAGACCAACTCCGGGGGCACGGACCAGGTCTGGTTTTACGATATGCAGGCCGACGGCTACAGCCTGGACGACAAGCGCAGCGAACTGGGCCGCCGCCTGCCCGAGCAGCCCGAAAAACTGGCCGGTGACGAGCACCTCAGTACCCTCACCGACCCCCACGGGCAGGTATTGGAGTACCGGGTGCAAAAGCACAGTGAGAACAACATCCCCGACATCCTGCACCGCTGGCATCAGCCCGAAGGTGAAACGGAGCGCCCCCGCACCGCCCAATCCTTCTACGTGCCCGTGCAGGAGATCCGCGACAACGCCTACGACCTCAGCATCAACCGCTACAAGGAGATCGAGTACGAAGCCGTGGAATACGACCCGCCGCAGGAACTGCTGGCCCGCATCCGTACAATGGAGGTCGAGCGCGCACAACTGATGCAGGAACTGGAGGACATGCTGGATTAGGCCAGCATCCGCGCCCATTAGTGCCAAAAATTTGTGAACATCTGTGGACCAAAACAACAACGATATGAAATGGGAAAGCGTGGAACCGAGAGAGGCTGGTAAGATAACAGAAGGCTACGCTCGACTAAAACCGCATCCCCCCTCATCCGCGCCCATTTGTGCCAAAAATTCGTGAACATCTGTGGACCAAAACAACAGCAACATGAAATGGGAAAGGGTGGAATTGGGAGAGGTTTGTGATTTCCAAGGAGGAAGCCAACCACCAAAAAAGGAATGGGTAGCTACTCCTCAGAACGGTTATATCAGAATGCTCCAAATACGAGACTTTACTCAAGGAAAAGAGGATCATATTGCCTTTGTTCGAGACTCTGATCGGCTAAAAAAATGTAATAATGACGATATCTTGATTGGCAGGTATGGTGCGTCAATAGGGAAAATACTTAAAGGACTGAGCGGTGCATATAATGTTGCCATGATCAAAACGATACCAAATGAGAAAGAGCTAAACAAAGATTTTCTATACTACTATCTTGTAAGTCCATTTTTCCAATCTTTTATAAATGGAGTAGGTACAAGAGCTGCTCAAGCTGGATTCAACAAAGGCGATATTAGTCAAGCTCAAATCCCCCTACCCCCCCTCCCCGAGCAGCGCCGCCTGGCCGCCCGCCTCGACAAGGCCGATGCGCTGCGGCAAAAGAGCCGGGCGGTGGTGGAGACGTATGCGGAGCTGGGGCGGTCGGTGTTTTTGGAGGTGTTTGGGGATGACAAGTTAGTACAATTCAAAAAGACTAAACTTAGCGAAGTTGCTGATGTGGTTTCTGGAGTAGCCAAAGGAAAAAAATACAAAGAAACTGACCTGATTGAAATACCCTATATGCGAGTTGCTAATGTTCAAGATGGATACCTTGATCTGGAAGAAATAAAAAATTTGAAAGTTCCACAAAAGGAAATCGATAGGTATTTACTTGAAAAGGGCGATGTCCTGCTTACAGAGGGTGGCGACCCGGACAAACTTGGAAGAGGGCACGTCTGGAACCAAGAAGTATCTCCATGCATTCACCAAAACCATATTTACAGAGTTAGGCTAAACCAGACCAAACTCTTGCCCATATTTTTTAGCGCTTACGTAGGCAGTAAATATGGGAAAAAGTATTTTCTACGCGCGGCAAAACAAACCACTGGTATAGCTACGATCAACTTGACGCAGCTGCGAAATTTCCCAACTATTCTCCCGCCCCTCCCCCTCCAAACCCGTTTTGCGGCCATGGTGGCGAACATCGAGGCACAGCGGCGGTTGGCGGAGCGGCAGTTGGAGGCGGCGGAGGCGGTGTTTGGTGGGGTGTTGCAGGGGACTTTTGAAGGGTAAAGGTTAAAGTGGGAAAGGTTAAAGTGGGCAAGGTTAAAGGGTAAAGTGGGCAAGGTTAAAGGGTAAAGCTTTCAAGGTAAAAGTGGGGCGGGGAACCAAGCGTATGGGCAGCAGGTTGAAAAAGAGGCTACTGCTGGCATTATTACCGATAAAGCTATATATTGAAATGGTCAATCAGAAAAGCATGAATATCTCACAGATCATTACGATTGCACCGGACATCCAAAGTGGGGAGCCGGTATTTACGCACACCCGGGTGCCGGTCAAAAATCTGTTTGACTATCTGAAGGCAGGCGATACGCTGGAGGAGTTTTTACATGATTCCCCTTCCGTGAAAAAAGAACAGGTGGTGGAGTTGCTTGCTTTTTTATAAATTTGTAGAGGCACCAACCAAAAAAATGAGCAAGATAAAGATCAGGGCTTTTGGCCCGATAAAAGAAGGCTTAACGGAGGAGGAGTACCTTGACATTGGCAAGATAAGCTTATTTTTGGGCAATCAGGCTACTGGCAAGAGCAGCGTAGCCAAGCTAATTTCTACCTGTACTTGGGTTGAAAAGAGCCTGTTCCGGGGGCAGTTAAAGGTCAATGAACTGGAAAAGCCCGGGCATTTCGTCAATAAGCACTGCGCCTACCAGGGGATAAAAAACTATTTCCGGGCGGAGACAGAAGTAGAGTTCATTGGAGCCTACTTTCGGTTCCATTATGCGAACGGGCAACTTAAAGCAGAAGCGGTATCGGATGGGGCGGATTATCAGCCTCCCAAAATTATGTACGTACCCGCTGAGCGCAACTTCCTGAGTGTGGTGGAGCGCCCGGAGAGAATACAGGATCTTCCTTCGCCAATCTATACCTTTCTGGATGAATTTGAGCGGGCTAAAACCGCACTAGGTGGAACCCTGGAATTGCCAGTAAATGATGTCACTTTTGAATTTCGTACACAGGGTCGGGAGTCTTTTATCAAAGGAGAGGGGTTCAGGCTAAAACTACATGAGGCATCGAGTGGAATCCAATCTTTACTCCCCCTTTATCTGGTATCTCGAAACCTGGCTTACTCAGTAGCCATAGAACGGGTGGACTCTAATAGCGGAGCACACGGAATGAGTCTGGAACAAACACATCAACTCAAAGAGGAAATCGACAAAATCCTCAACAACCCCAATTTGACGGAAGAGGTACGCTCAGCAGCATTGGAGCGATTATCTATGAGCTATCGCAATACCTGCTTTGTAAACATTGTTGAAGAAATTGAACAGAACCTGTTTCCAACCTCACAGCGCAGTTTGCTGAATGAGCTGCTTCAGTTCAATAATCTGACTTCTTGCAATCAGCTTTTGCTTACTACGCATAGCCCCTACATTTTAAATTATCTTACCATTGCTATTAAGGGCGGCCAGCTTTTGCATAAATCTTATGAAATGGGAGATGCCCCGTCAATTAAAGAAAAAATAGCTGTAATCGTTCCGGTAGAATCCTGCATAAAGCCCGGAGAAGCAATTGTGTATGAATTTCTTGAAGATGGGAGCATCCGCCGATTGCCTGATTTTGAGGGGCTGCCCTCAGATGAGAATTACCTCAACCAGTTCCTGTTTGATACGAACCAGCTTTTTGATGAGCTGCTGGAGATAGAAGAAGCACTGGTATGATCAACTTTTTTGATGAAGATTGTACCGAAGAGACCGCAGCCTCCCTTTTTGGTTTGTGTGATGAAGAAAGTGGCAGACCAGCTTATATTGACACTAAAAATCAAGACACCTGGATAGCTGAAGTTATCAATAAAGAGAAGAAAACGGTTGAATTCGTCGCGGTAGATAACTGTATCGAAGTACTTGAAGAAAACGGTGATATGGCAAAACGCTGTGATGGCTTACTGGTATACGAACAAAACCTTGTTTTTGTCGAACTGAAGCGCATCCGAAAAAACTGGGTAAAGGATGGTATTGAACAATTGAAGACAACCATCGCCCACTTCAAAGCGAATAATGATGATGGGGCTGATTTTTCTCGTAAAAGAGCCTTTCTGACCAATAGTAAATACCCTCAATTTAAGTATTCTCACAAACAAGAGATGCAGTCATTTTTCAACGAAACAGGTTTTCGCTTGAGCATTGTCAATAAAATTAATGTATAGCCTCATATCTGTTTTTTATGCGCTTCTTTTTTCTTTTTCTGCGCTGCCTTTTTATCCTTCATCTTCATAACCAGACAACGCTAAAGGTTTAGGAAAAAGGTCCTCAAAATTGCCCAGGAATGGTATAGCGCCATACTTCCCCTTGATGTAATTGCGCTCGTAGCTTTCATTTTCCCGGCTTTTATTCTGCAACCCATTAAATTTACTTATATTCCCAGTTCAACAGCAGGACATCTATGGACTCCAACTTCCAATTCCTCCGTGAGGGCTGGCCCGAAGTATTCCAAAACGCACAGCAGGCCGAAGCCCACGGCATCACCGCGCCCGTCACCTCTGTCTTCTACAGCCGCCTGACCCTGGAGCTGATGGTCAACTGGCTGTACGAAAATGACGGGGAGCTGGAAGCGCCTTATGATACGGCCCTGTCTTCCCGTATGTACGAGCGGACCTTCCGGGAGATTTTGCCACCGAGCATGTACAAAGAGCTGCACATCATTCGCAAAGAGGGTAATAATGCCGTGCATACCGGCAAAACCTCTCAGTACAAAGCGCTGGCGATGCTTAAGTACCTGCACCGCTTCCTGGGCTGGTGCGCACGCCTGTACAGTGAAGAGCGGCCGGAGGTACCGACATTCGAAGACCACTTTATCCCCGCCAAAGGTACGGCAGAGAAAAGTAAGGCACAGTTGGAGCGCATGCAACAGCAGGTGGAGGAACGGGTGGAAGAGCTGCAAAAGGAACGCCGCCGCCGCCTGCAGGCCGAAGAGGAAGCCGCCCGCCTGAAAGCGCAGCTGGAAGCCCTGCAGGCCATCAAATCCCAGAATAAAGCTGCGGGCAACGTACTACCTCCACCGCCAATGAGCGAAAAGGAAACCCGGGAAATCTTCATCGATGTGTTGCTCCGGGAAGCCGGCTGGGATATTGATGCACCGAATGTGCGGGAGTACCCGGTAGAGGGCCTGCCCGTGGCGGCCAACAAAACCGGGCGGGGCAATGCCGACTATGTCCTCTGGGGGCAAAATGGCAAACCCCTGGCAGTTATCGAAGCCAAGCGCACGAGCAAGGAGGCCTATCAGGGGCAGCATCAGGCGGAGCTTTATGCAGACTGCCTGGAGCGCATGCACGGGCAGCGCCCCATCATCTTTTTCACCAATGGCTACGAAAACTGGATTTGGGATGACACCTTCTACAGTGCCCGTGAAGTTTCCGGTTTTCTGAGCCGGGACGAATTGCAACTGCTCATTGACCGGCGGCAAAGCCGGCAGGATATCCGCAAGCTCAGGCCCAATACTGAAATTGCCGGGCGCCACTATCAGATGGAAGGCATTCAGCGCGTCATGGAAACCTATGCGAAGGAAGCCGATGGACAATTACGTGGCGGCAAACGCTCTGCCCTGATCGTAATGGCGACCGGAGCGGGCAAAACCCGGACGGCCGCCGCTATTGTGGAGCTACTTTCCAAAGCCAACTGGGTCAAACGGGTACTCTTCCTGGCTGACCGCAGTGCGCTGGTCAAACAGGCGAAGAAAGCCTTCAAACAGCACACGCCTCATCTCAGCGCCATCGACCTTACGCAGGAAAAGGAAGAAACGGACACCCGTCTTGTTTTCTCCACCTACCCTACGATGATGAACCGTATAGATGGTACCCGCAGTGGAGATACCCGCCTGTTTACGCCCGGCCACTTCGACCTGATTATCGTGGACGAGGCACACCGCTCGGTCTACCAGAAATACAATGCCATCTTTGAATACTTCGACGCTCTGCTGCTGGGCCTGACCGCCACGCCCAAAGATCAGTCAGATAAAGACACCTATGAGCTGTTCGACTGCGAGCTGCGCAACCCCACCTTCTCCTACGATATAGAGGAAGCCGTCCGCGATGGCTATCTGGTGCCGCCCCGGGGCGAAAAGGTCAACCTCGGATTTGTCCGCCGGGGCATCCACTACAATGATCTTTCCGAAGAAGAGCAGGCCGAATACGAATCCACTTTCCGGGATGAGGCAGGGGAAGTCCCGGAGCACATCGACGCTTCCGCCATCAACAGCTGGCTGTACAACCATGATACCATTGATAAAGTCATTGACCACCTCATGCAGAAGGGGCAGCGGGTAGCCGGTGGGGACAAGATGGGCAAGAGTATCATTTTCGCCAAGAACCACAAACACGCCAAGCTCATCGAGCAGCGGTTTGACAAACTGTACCCACAGTACGGCAGCAAATTTTGCCGGGTGATCGACAATTACGACCGCTTTGCGCAGCAGCTTATCGAAGACCTCTCGGACATCAACAAGTACCCGCAAATTGCCGTTTCGGTGGATATGCTCGATACCGGCATCGACATCCCCGAGCTGCTCAACCTGGTCTTTTTCAAGCCAGTCTACTCCCGCGCCAAGTACTGGCAGATGGTGGGCCGCGGTACCCGTCTTTGCCCCGACCTGTTTGCGCCCGGCGAGGACAAGGCGTTTTTCTACATTTTCGACTTTTGTGGCAACCTGGAGTTCTTTGAGCACAATCCGGACGGGCTGCAAACCAAAGTGCCGCTGCGCCTCTCCCACCGCATTTTCCAGGCCCGCTTGCAACTGGCACAGCTGATCAAACAGCAGGACCCTGCCGACACTTTCCGGCAGGAACAACTTGACTTTTGCCATAGTGCCGTCAGTGCCCTCTTTGCGCAACGGGACCACTTCCGCATACAGATGAAGCTGGGCGAAATCGACCCACTGCGTGACCGCGCCCAATGGAATGAACTGGGCAACAGCGAGATTGAGCAGATTACCGACTCTCTTGGCCCGTTGATCGAGCTGGACGATCCGGACGAAGCCGCCAAGCGCTTTGACCTGCTGATGCATGAGCTTTATGCCCTGCGCATTAGTGGCGATGAGGCACAGGAACCCTACCTGCGCAAAATACAGCGCCTGGCCGGTCAGTTGGCCGGCATGCACAATATCCCTGCCATACAAAAGGCTATGCCCCACATTCAGCGGGCGCAGGATGCTGCTTTTTTGCAGGAAGCCACGCTGCCGGAGCTGGAAAGCATACGCAAAGCCCTGCGCGGGCTGCTGCACATCATCCCCCGGCGGGAAAGAAAAGTGTACGAAACTAATTTTAAAGACAGAATCGACGGGACGGAGGCGGCAGAAGTGCTGCGGGGTATCGAGCCGATGGACAACTACCGGCAGCGTGTGGAACGCTACGTGCGGGAAAACCGGGAGCACATCGCCATCCAAAAACTCCGCACCAATCAGCCGATCACAGCCGCTGAGCTGCAAGAGCTGGAACGCCTTTTGTTTGAAGAAGACGCCGTAGCCCGGGAAGCCCTCGAAAAGGAGCTGGGCGACCAACCACTCGGTACTTTCATCCGCAGCCTCGTGGGGCTCGACACCAAGGCTGCCAAGGAAGCTTTCGCGGATTTGCTCAACCAAAGCAGCCTGCGCGCCGATCAAATGACCTTCCTCAACCGCCTGATCGACTACCTGGCGGTCAACGGCACTATCCAAAAGCGCACGCTGGCGCACCCCCCCTTTACCGACCTGCACGACATGGGGATCTTCGGTATTTTTGACGATGAGCGACAGAGAGCAAAAATCATCAGAATCATCGATACAATCAACCGGAATGCGGAGGTAGGCTAGAAATTAAATCAAGCGCTCTGCGAATAAAACCTATTCCAGCGTTCTAGAATTTTTTTATTGCCTGCTATCTTGTATATTGACTAGAGAAAAGGGAAATTGCTCGTTGCACATGAGCACCGAAAGCAGCACTAAAATATGATCCGAATCTCTACCTCTACCCTTATTTTTGAAGCTAGTTGAGCTTCCTGGCTTTTACCAATGGTCCATGAAATCAAAAAACAACCTGCTCGATGGCGTCACTTCTCCGGTTATCAAAGATACGACTGAGGTCAAAACGCTCAGTGCTATAGTCAAAGACCAAACTCTTGGCATTTTGGAGCGCACCGAGGCCTTTGAAGACATCATAGACCTCGAAGTAGGCGACACCAACCTGACCCGGGCACGGACGCTTGAGCGGGACTACGACCTGAGGCAGCTTTTCATCAAATTTGAAGGCAACAATCCCTCCGGCACCCAGAAAGACCGCATTGCCTTTGCCCAGGTACTCGATGCCCTGAGAAGGGGTTTCGATACCGTGGCGCTTGCCACCTGCGGCAACTACGGTGTGGCTTGTGCCTATGCGGCGCACCTGGCAGGGATAAAGTGCAAGGTATTTATGCCGGAAAGCTATCATTCTGTGCGTACCGCAGAGATTGAAAGCTTTGGCGCAGAACTGATTCGTACCAAAGGGAGCTATGAGGACGTGGTGGTATTTTCGAGTGAAATGGCCAAGACGTATGAGTGGTATGATGCCAACCCCGGTGGCGCGAATACGCCGATGCAGATATCGGCTTATGCGGAAATTGCCCGGGAAATTTATGATCAGTTGCGCGATGCCCCTAAGTACTTGTCCTGCCCTGTATCCAACGGTACCGTTTTGGCAGGCATATACAGAGGTTTTGCCTCGCTGTACAAACGGGGAAAAACTTCCCGTATCCCTATTTTCGTTGCGGGCTCCTCGGCAAACAAGAATCCAATCATTTCTTCACACCTAAAGGGCTTGGAGGTTTGTGAAGATATCGACCCTAAAAAAATAAAAGAGACGGTCATCAACGAAGCGTTGATAAATTGGCATAGTTTTGACGGGGATGAAGCCCTGCACGCACTGCGCGAGACCAAAGGTTTTGCTTCACATGTTACCGACAGGCAGTTGAAGGAAATGAGCAATTACCTCTATAAAAAAGAAGGCATGCGCATACTGCCTTCCTCCTGCGCCGGCTTGATCGCACTACTAGATGTCCATAAGCAACAGCGTCTGATCAACGACCGTTTCGTAGCCGTAATTACAGCAAAATATTAACATACAGCCAATGAAAGACACAATTGATGGAACCGCCTTGGTTTATTGCAACAAGATGTTCAACACGCTGGAAGGCAAAACCGCCCATGGCCTGGTACGTTTTACCGAGCGCTTTGATGTCTTAGGCATTATCGATGAAATCCACGCCGGTAAAGATGCAGGTGAAGTGCTGGATAACAAACCCAATGGTATCCCCATTTTCAAATCCTTTGAGGCAGCGATCAAAAAGGTAAGCGCCAAGAACTTCGTGGTCGGGCTTGCGCCGGATGGCGGCCGCCTGCCCGCTGAGGATAAAGAAGTCGTCAGAAAGGCCATCCGGAAAGGCATGAATATCACTTCCGGTTTGCACGACATACTGACAAGAGATGAAAAGCTGGTCAGATTGGCCAAAAAGCATGACTGCACGATAAAAGACGTCCGCAAGACGCCCGACCGGGATGAGCTGCACTTCTTCACCGGAAAAATAGAGGAAGTGGATTGCCTGAAAATTGCCGTACTGGGCACCGATTCAGCGATTGGAAAACGTACGAGCGCATGGATCATCGTGCATGGCTTCCGAAAGGCTGGCCTGAAAGCGGCCATGGTAGGCACCGGGCAAACGGCCTGGATGCAAGGCGCTAAGTATTCCATGATCATGGACAGCTGCATCAACGATTTTGTATCGGGCGAAATTGAGCATGCTACTCATGAAGCCTGGAAAAATGAACAGCCCGACCTTATTGTAATTGAGGGGCAAGGCAGTTTGATGAACCCGGCTTATCCCGGAGGATTTGAAATCCTGGCGGCAGGAAGGCCCGACTATGTGGTCCTGCAGCATGCACCAAAACGACTGGAGTACGATGGTTTCCCCGGTTATACGCTGCACCCACTGCCTGAACAGATCAGGGCGATTGAAGTGATTTCCGGGAAAAAGGTCATTGCCATCACGGTCAACCACGAAGGCATGGAGGACGATGAGATTATCCCCGCCTGCGAAAAAATCACGAAAGAAACCGGGCTACCGGCATTTGACGTTTTGGCGCATGGCCCCGAAGGCTTGGTGGATGTACTCAAAACCATGTTGAAGTGAAACAACTGAAAGATTTCGTGGTCCTGAAGTCCCTGCGGGTGCATAAGCTGGAGGTGAAGCCCGGACGGGTGTCTGCTACTTATGAAATCCTTCACCGGGATGGTAGCACGGCTACTAACGTGCTGTTTTACACCTACAATAGGTCCACCTTTGACAAAAAGCGGAAAAAAGACCTGAACCTGGCCAGCATGATGGTCGCTCAGGTAGCGCTGAACTATGGCCTGTTTTGTCAGGAGTTGATTTTTGACGGGTTCTATGACAAAACAGATCAGGACTTTATCAAAAGCATGGTTGAGAATACCAGCCGCGAAATCCTGACCAATAAACTACTGATCGACAACCCGTTTTTAATAGAAGATTATCGGGGATTACAAGCCACAAGGCAAGACCGGTACACGCAAGCCAGAATTGTTTTTGCCCAGGATACATTACCTTCCAGCCCGGGCTATTTCAATGAGGTGAAGCCCGATTTAGACAAATATGCCATACTGAGCAGCGGCGGGAAAGACAGTTTGGTTTCCTACGGTCTGATCAAAGAATTTGGAGAACCTTATCCCATCTTTGTGAATGAGGCCGGCAGGCACTGGTTTACGGCGGTGAATTCCTATCGCTATTTTCGGGAAACGGAGCCTAACACCGGTAAGGTTTGGTGCAATAGTGACCGTATCTTCAATTGGATGGTGAAGAACCTCTCATTCATCAAGCCCAACTACGCCTCTATCCGTGCAGACATCTATCCGGTCCGGCTATGGACCGTTGCCGTTTTTCTGTTTGGTGTGCTGCCAGCAGCTTTGAAAAAAGGCTTGGGCAACGTTATTGTAGGCGATGAGTATGACACCACCGAGCGGAAAACCACCAATGGCATTTCGCATTATTCGGCCCTTTACGACCAAAGCAAGTATTTCGACAATGCGCTTACCCGGTATTACCAAAAAAAAGGCTGGAACCTGCTCCAGTATTCCATGCTGCGGAGTATGTCGGAGCTCCTGATCATGAAGGTGCTTTTAAAGCGCTATCCCGATTTGCAAAAGCAACAAATCAGCTGTCATGCCGCCCATGAAAGAGATAAGCGCATGTATCCTTGCGGCAAATGCGAAAAGTGCCGGCGTATTACCGGCATGATTACGGCACTCGGGGAGCACCCCGGAAACTGTGGGTATACCCCTGATCAAATCAAAGTAGCCCTGGCGCAACTTTCCAACGCCAGCGTAAAGCAGGTTGGCTCTGATGCTGCCCACCTTTATCACTTGCTGCTATCCAAAGGCCATATTCAGGCAAATGCGTTCACCAAAAAACTGGCCCGGGAACATCCCAGGGTCATGCAATTGCGATTTGACAACGAAAGAAGCGACCTGGCAGACCTGCCTGATCATATCCGTGCCCCCCTATTCTCCATTTTGAGCCCCTACAGCAATGGCGCCATCCAAAAAAAAGAAAACGGATGGCAGGAACTGGAGCTCAATCACTCCTTCTTAAGCTCTAAACCATACAAATACAATGTCTAATAAATACAAGAGAGACTTCCTTTGGGAAACGCTTACCTGGAAAGAAATTGAAGAACGGCTTAAATTGGTGGATACGGCTATCCTGCCCTGCGGTGCCATCGAACAACACGGGCCTCACTTGCCCGTAGATGTAGATTACTTCGATGCGGTCTATATGGCTGAGAAAGTGGCAGAACGCTGTGCCGAACCCAAACCGTTTGTGTTGCCGCCTATCCCCTTTGGCGTTTCTTACCATCACAGCGCGTTCAAAGGTACGCTGAGCGTTAGCAATAATGCACTCGCCGCCTTTGTCTATGACATTGGTATGAGCCTGGCGCATAACGGCATCAAGAAAATTGTTATCCTGAACGGTCACGGCGACAATAAGCCCACCTTATCATTCGCAGCTCAGATGATCAACCGCGACGCGAAAATCTTTGTGTGCGTAGATACCGGAGAGAGTAGCGATGTTGACCTGTATGGCCTCATTGACACGCCTAACGACATCCACGCGGGTGAGATAGAAACCAGCACCACGCTTGCGGTAAGACCTGAATTGGTCAACATGGACTTAGCGGTGGATGAAACGCTGGACTTAAACAATGAATACCTTGATTTTACATCCGAACGTGGCGTAAACTGGTACGTACACACCCAGCGTATTTCGGAATCCGGTGTCATGGGCAACGCCAAAAAAGCTACAGCAGAAAAGGGCAAAAAGATGTGGGACATCTCTATAGAAAAAATGGTCGAATTCGTGGAAAGCATCAAAAACACCCCTTTAGAGAAGCTCTATCAAAACCGGTACTAAGAAACGGAAACAAAATAAGTTGATCCATTTTTGGTTTTGTGATATTCCATAAGCAACTGACAACCGGAAAGTTGCGTTGAAATATCACAAAAGCTTCAAGAAAAAATGGAGCAGCTTATTTCCGTCAAACTACTAAATCATGACCATCGACAAGATAGAATTCATCCGCCTTGACCTGAAAATGAAGTCGGGCTACACCATCGCTTACGAGTCTATCGACCAGGCCGACAATGTGATCCTTAAAATCACCACCTCGGATGGCCTGACGGGCTGGGGCTGTGCAGCACCTGACGAAAAGATCACCCATGAATCGGCCGATGATGTAATCGCCAATATTGAGCAATTAATCATACCGAAACTAAAAGGACAAGACCCTTTCCAGATTGTGCGATTCCACGAGGAGCTCAAGGCGCAAAACCCCCTCATGCGTTCCAGCTTGGCTATGGTGAATATAGCCTTGTATGACTTAATGGCGCGCAAGGCCCGGCTGCCTCTGTACCAATTGCTGGGCGGCTATCGCAAAAAGATTCAAACCAGCATCACTATTGGCATCGAACCATTGGACGAAACGCTCAGGCTGGCAAGGGAGTATTGGCAGCAAGGCTTCCGTATCCTCAAGCTGAAAGGAGGGCTGAATGTGGAGGAAGACATCGAAAAAGTATTCAGGCTCAGAGAGAAACTGGGGCAGGAACTGACCCTCCGCTTTGATGCCAATCAGGGTTACAGTATCGCGCAATCGATACAGTTTGTTGAACAAACCAAAGCAGCGAAAATAGAAATACTGGAGCAGCCCACCCCTTACGGACAGGACGAGGCTATGCGCAAGGTGGTCAACAGTGTGGAAGTACCGGTCATGGCAGATGAGAGTATCCGGTCACTCAACGACGTTTACAGGCTTTCTAAACACGATAGCTCTGATATGATCAACATTAAGATCATGAAAGTAGGCGGCCTCACCGAAGCCCAGCATATCAACTCAGTAGCTAAGGCTGCAGGCATGGAAGTCATGGTCGGTTGTCTGGATGAATGCGCATTAGGCATCGCTGCAGGGCTTCATTTCGCACTCTCGCGCCCTAATGTAGAGTATGCCGACCTGGATGGGCATTTGGATTTCACCAATGACCCCTTTTCCGGCTTGTTTACGATAGAGAACGGCTGGATTGCTCCAACGGAAGAAACGGGTTTGGGAAAAGTTAACTTGTAGTAGCGTTGAGAAATGCGCGGGGGTAAGCCTGACCGGATAGTGTTATCAGGCTGTGAAAAGCTATGAATCGGCTTACCCCCGGCATGTCCTTTAATGCCTGTGCCCCGGCTCATAAATCAGCCGGATAAAGGTACTCAGGCGCTGGTTTTCCCGCTCCACAGGGATGCCGGCCACAATACCAACCAGCAAGTTGTCGGCCAGCCCGACCCGCATCTGCGGGCGGATGACCATATCGAAATCGCCCCGCTTAAATTCCTGATTGAACTCCACACCAATGAAATTCCGGGTGCCGGTAATCATGTAATGGAAGTTGAAGTTGGCTTGCCAGGATTGACGCATATCCATACCATGGATCGCCTCCAGGACCGGGCCGGTATAAAGCAGGGTGTGGTAGTGCGTCCCCCACCGCTTAGCCATCACCAAAAAGGGGTTGAAAATGTGCCCTTTGAGCATGGACGTGCTTCCGTACATTGAAAATTCCGGCAATTCGAATTCATGGATGTAGCCCAGGGCCATAGAGGTACTTTTCTCCTCACTGACCAAAAAGGTGTACTGGGCAGCCATTTTCAGGCTATTCAGGCGGCTGCCGGGCGCAGACATCCCCTCCTCTATCGGAAAATGAAAGGTGAAGGGCAATTCTACTTCCAGCCCAAGCCGGTCAACCGGGGCCCATTCGTACTCCACCAATGCTTCGTAGGTATCAAAAACCTGATTATCGGTCAGGCCTAAGCCTACATTCCATTCCTTTTCGCCCTTGCGCGCGCCCAGGTCTCTGATCAGATCGATGTAGAGGGGCTCAGCGTGCAGGACTTTGGGGCGCAAGCCGCCGCTTTCCACTTCGAGAACGTAGAGGCTGTCCTGTTCAGCAGGGGTTTGTGCAAAAAGTAATACGGGCAGGCAGCATGCACTAAGTAGTGGGGCAAAAACAAAATGCACAACTGATTTTGTTTTTCGGGAAGCCCTAAGCAGCGCCTGAGTGATCAAATGTTTCATGATTGTATAGTTGGGGCATAGCACAGGCTGTGCAGCTCATGCTATACCAAATGGAGCAATAATTGAAAAGTCTTCAGTTGCTGCAAAGCAGAACCGAGGTGATGGGAATAAGTAGACTTCGCTGCACATTACAGCAGAGTTCAGGCAGGAAAGTCCGGTGGAGGGGTTTGGGGCGTGAGCCAGATGTCTTTGGGATCTTCCAACTGCGTTTGCGCGCAACGATGCAGTCCGGAGCGGGGCCCGGGCGACACTGGCATCAGCGCTGGAAACAGGAATACGTCGAGGCTGGAGCGTTTTTTCAGTAACGTCTTGCCTGCATCATCGTCATCGTACTCCTGAAAGAAGTCTTCATACTGAAGCACACACTCAACGAATAGTTCGAGTACACTTTCCATTTCATTATAGGAAAGGTCTTCAGCTACAACATCCGAATACATATCCGGTGGGTCCACGATACCGTCCAGGAAGACCAGCCCCAAAAAAGCGGTCAGTAGCCTGAAAAACAGTCGGTTTCGCCATTGACTAATGATCATAGATGTTACTTTGCTGCACCAAAGGTAAGCAATGGGATGCAGCCCACGTCAAAATCGGTTGATATTATACTCCCCTCGGTCACGAGAGGTGAAATTTTGACGACTTTATTTTTGTGGCCTGCAAGGTAAAAAGCGCAGGCATAGCGTAGCTACGGCGAGCATTTTTAACGCCGCAGGGCGCAAAAAGAAAAAGTCAAAAATCACTTATTGTGCCCGAGGGGAGTATAACGACCTGTACCCCGGGACGCCCAATGTATCACATCATCCACCCGGCATACCCCATTGCAGCCAGCAGGATAACCGCAAAACCCAGGGTCGACTTCCTGCGCATTGTGCGGTTGCCGAAGGCCAGGCAAAAGCCGTATTTGACCATAGTGTTCGAAAAAGCTGCCAGGACCGTTGCCACAGCAGCTACCTCCAGGCGGCGCGATGCATAGCCATACTCCGACATAGAGACCGTGATGGCATCCACATCCGCAAAACCCGAGATCGCAGCAGCCCAATAGACGCCTGTTTCCCCCAGCTGTTCGGAGGCGTAGCCCACACCGAGTTGGATGCCTGTGTAGATCAGCGTAAAAACAAGGGCTTCCCGAAAATTGAGCGGGTTGCCAGGCTCGGGGGAGGCGGAGAGCTCATCGTGTGGCGCAGAACGGAACAAATACCAGCTGACCAGAGCACCAAGCAACCCCAGCACCATAATCGGAAGCGCCAGCGCCTTGAATAGTTCCCAATTTAACAAAGCTGGCCATACCAGTAAGCGGGGAAACATAATGGAAGACGCCAGGACGACTGCTGCTGCCTCCTGACTCCCATTGCCTTTCCCTTTGCCTACTCTGCGGGAGAAGTACCAGGCCGTGGCTGTGCTCGAGGCCAGCCCTCCCAGTATGCCGGTAAGCATGGTAGAGCGGTCCTGAAAAAAGCGGGCCAAAAAGTAACCCACAAAGTTTAACGCGAGGAATATGGATAGAATGAGGCCCGTTTTATACGCATTGAAAAAGCCGTAGGGCCCAATATCCTGATCAGGCAGCAAAGGCAATAGTAAAGCCGTAACGAGCAGAAATTGCAGGATGGACATCAGTTCTGCCTGGGACAAAGCCCCCGCAAGTTTGTGCAGCCGAAACTTGAACGCCAACAGTACCGTCACACCAATGGCAATGGCAACACTCAATTGGTTGTACCCCAACTTTACCATTCCACCCAGCAGGAACACCAACATCAGTGAAAACTCAGTAGTCGTGCCCCCGATCGAAGACTGCGCCCGCAAAAAAGCAATCCCAATGATACTGAAAACACCAAGTAATACCCCAAAGAAAGCCCAGCCGGAAAATACCTCCCCGAGAAAAACCGCCAGGTAACCCAATATTGCTACGATGGGAAAAGTACGAATACCCGCAAACAGTACCTTTCCTTCCTTGAGGTGGTAGGCCTGCTCGCGCTCAAGCCCCAGCAGTAAGCCAATGCCCAACACAATGAGGAGCGATTGAAATTGCTGAAGCAGGTTAATGTCGATTTCCAGTGTTTCCATTTGTTTATATTTGGTTAGCCGGGTTGCCCGTGCCACACTTACCGGAAAGCACAGGACACTCCAATGGCGTTACATCT
Organism: Phaeodactylibacter sp.; assembly: GCF_040219495.1. GTDB lineage: Bacteria > Bacteroidota > Bacteroidia > Chitinophagales > Saprospiraceae > Phaeodactylibacter. The sequence goes on from NZ_JAVJSK010000155.1 coordinate 149,636, forward strand.
GTACTTTCAGATCATCCATTTTCCGAACATAGCAAAAAACCAGAACATGACAGCTACGGATCAATTTTCTTATGTGGATTACCTATGGGACGAACAAAAAGCCGCAGCGCTGGAAGGAGACGAAGTAGGCCTATTCCTCTACCGCTCTAATATTCTTGGTGCCGATCTCCGGATCACCAACTTCGGAGGGGGCAATACGAGCTGCAAAACCATCGAACAAGACCCGCTGACCGGTGAAGAGGTAGAGGTGATGTGGGTAAAAGGATCCGGTGGTGATATTGGCACCCTGACCCGCTCGGGCATTGCCGGTTTGTACACGAGCCGCATGCGCGACCTGAAGAACGTCTACCGGGGCCTTGAGCACGAAGACGAGATGGTCGGGCTGCTCTACCACTGCCTGTACGACCTCGACAGCCGGGCACCTTCTATTGATACGCCATTGCATGGATTACTACCGTTCAAACATATTGACCACCTGCACCCCGATGCGCTGATCGCTGTGGCGGCCGCTGAAGATAGTGAAGCCGTTACGAAGGAGATCTGGGGCGACAAGATGGGCTGGGTCCCCTGGCAGCGCCCTGGCTTTGACCTTGGGCTGCAGTTAGAAAAATGCCTGAATGACAACCCGGGCATCCGGGGTATTGTACTGGGCAGCCACGGCTTGTTCACCTGGGGAGACACCTCCTACGAGTGCTATATGAATAGCCTGGAAGTCATTGAGCAGGCGTCCCGCTACATTACAGAGCGCGAAGGTAAAGACCGCCCGGTATTTGGTGGGCCACGGATGGAAAGCCTGACCGATACCGACCGCAAGCAGCAAGCCGCCAAAATGGCGCCGATTCTCCGGGGCCTGTGCTCCAGCTACAAGCACATGATCGGGCACTTCACGGACGATGAGCGGGTGTTGCAGTTCATCAATAGCCACGACCTCAGCAAGCTGGCGCCATTGGGCACCTCCTGCCCCGACCACTTCCTGCGCACCAAAATCAAGCCGCTGGTGCTGGAACTGCCTGCAGATGCAGACCTGAGTAGCCCGGAAGCCATAAAAAAGCAACTGGAGCCCGCCTTTGAACAATACCGAAAAGATTACGCCGAATACTACGAAAGCTGCAAACACCCCGACAGCCCTGCGATGCGCGACCCCAACCCGGTCGTCATCCTTTATCCGGGCGTGGGTATGTTTACTTTTGCCAAAAACAAACAGACCGCACGGGTGGCCAGCGAATTCTATATCAACGCCATCAATGTGATGCGGGGGGCAGAGGCCATTTCTTCCTACACCGCCCTGCCTCGTCAGGAAGCCTTCAACATCGAATACTGGCTGCTTGAAGAGGCTAAACTAAAGCGTCAGCCACCTGAAAAACCGCTTTCCCGCCGGGTAGCCCTCATTACCGGCGGCGGTGGTGGCATCGGGCGTGCCATTGCAGAGAAGCTGGCTGCAGAGGGTGCTAATGTCGTATTGACCGACCTCAAGGCAGACCGCCTGGAAGAAGCCAATCAGGTATTCGGGCGAGACATTTCCGCTATTGCAACCTGTGATGTAGCTGATGCCGATTCAGTTGCAGCAGCGTTTGACGCAGCCTGCCGGGCCTTTGGTGGGGTGGATATCGTAGTGCACAGCGCCGGGCTGGCCATCTCCAAAACTATTGCAGAAACCGAACTCGCCGACTGGGACCTCCTTCAGAATGTCTTGGTCAAAGGGCAGTTTATGCTCACCAAAGCGGGAGCCCGGGTCATGAAAACGCAGGGTTTTGGCGGCGATATCGTCAACATCGCCAGCAAGAACGGGCTGGTATCCGGGCCTAAGAACATCGCCTACGGCACGGCCAAGGCCGCACAGCAGCACATGAGCCGCCTCGCGGCTGCCGAACTCGCCGCCGATGGCATCCGCGTCAATACGGTCAACCCCGATGGCGTCATCGTCGGTAGTAAAATATGGGAAGGCGACTGGGCAGAGGGCCGCGCCAAAGCCTACGGTATTAAGGTGGAAGACTTGCCCGCCCACTATGCCAACCGCAACTTACTCAAGCAGATTATCCGTCCGGAAGATATCGCCAACGGGGTGTTCGCACTCGTGGCCATTCTGGACAAAAGCACCGGGAATATCATAAATGTGGACGGCGGTATGCCGGCAGCATTTACCCGATAACGTACAATTTGGTTTTATTTGGTTAGGGCTGTGGGAATGCATCGCATAACAGGGTGCATTCCCCACTTTTCCGAAACGTAAAAACAGGGAAGATGAAATTGGAAGCGACACAACTGACCGCACAGAATACCCCTTACCTCAGCGCACATGAGCAAGCCTGGGGTGCCTTGCGGCAAAATCTGGAAAGCAAAGGCCTGGATACCGACCTGCTGCTCAGGCAGCTGAGTGCACTGCAAATCGCCATACCGAGCTGGGCGCTGGGTGCCGGTGGGACTCGGTTTGGCCGTTTTTCCTACGGTGGGGAGCCGGCAAACCTTGAGCAAAAAATAGCAGACGTGGGGCTTTTGCATGCGCTAAGCCGGTCCGCCGGGTCCATCTCCCTCCACATCCCCTGGGATATCCCGGAAGACCCCGCCGCCATACGCGAACAAGCTGCTATTCATGAATTGACATTCGATGCAGTAAACTCCAATACCTTTCAGGATCAGCCGGGGCAAGGGCAAAGTTATAAATTTGGCTCCCTTTGCCACCACAGCGCGGAGGTCCGGGCACAAGCCATTGAGCACAACCGGGAGGTCATTCGCATAGGCGAAGCCCTGGGCTCCAAAAGCATTACCGTATGGCTGGCTGATGGCGCTTCTTTCCCGGGGCAGCACAACCTGCGCAGTGCCCTCCAACGCACGCAGGACAGCCTGCAGGCCATTTACCAGGGCATGCCGGAGGACTGGCGCATGTTTATCGAATACAAACCCTACGAGCCCAACTTTTACAGCACGGTGATTGCCGACTGGGGCACTTCCCTGATGCTGGCCGAAGGCTGCGGCCCAAACGCCTATTCCCTGGTCGACCTCGGGCACCACCTGCCCAATACCAATATCGAGCAGATCGTCGCCACCTTGATGATGAAGGGCAAGCTCGGCGGCTTTCACTTCAACGACAGCAAATACGGGGACGATGACCTGACAGTGGGCAGCATCAAGCCTTATCAGCTGTTCCTGATTTTCAACGAACTGGTCTATGGCATGGCCAACAATACTGCCAATAATCCGCGCCTGGCCTGGATGATCGATGCCAGCCACAACCTAAAGGACCCACTGGAAGACCTCCTGCAAAGCCTGGAGGCGATCCGGATCGCCTACGCACAAGCACTTTTGGTCGATCAGGAGGCGCTGGCAGATGCGCAGGCCCGGCAAGATGTGACGGAAGCCCAGGAAATCCTGCAGGATGCCTTCCGTACGGATGTCCGCCCATTGGTACGCGAGGCCCGCTGGCAGGATGGAGGCGCCCTCTACCCTATTCAGGCTTACCGCAAGCTGGGCATACGGGAGCAACTGATTGAGCAGCGCGGCATGCACACCGTAGCTACCGGACTTTAACCCACTGCTATGGACGTCACTGCAATTTTCGACATCGGCAAAACCAATAAAAAATTCTTCCTTTTTGATGCGCAGTTCCGGGAAGTGCACCGGGCCTATACCCGCTTTGAGGAAACCAAAGATGACGATGGGGACGCCTGCGACGACCTTCAGCAGCTCACGGCCTGGATGAAAGCGACTTTCGCGGAGGCGCTTGCCGACCAACGCTTCAATATCCGTTGGCTCAATTTTTCCACTTACGGGGCTTCTTTGGTACACATCGACCGGAACGGGCAGCCGGTCACCCCTTTGTACAATTACCTCAAACGACTGCCGGAAGACCTCATGGAGCGTTTTATGGAACAATACGGCCCTTCCGAAAACTGGCAGGCACAAACCGCTTCGCCCCTGATGGGGATGCTCAACTCCGGGCTACAGCTCTACTGGCTGAAGCACCACAAGCCTGAGCAGTTTGCCAAAGTGCACCGGTCACTACATTTCCCGCAGTTCTGTGCCTACCTCTTCACAGGTAAAGTACAAACGGAGTACACAAGCATCGGTTGCCATACCGGGCTTTGGCATTACAAAGAGGGAGATTACCACCCCTGGGTGTACGCCGAAGACCTGGACAGGAAAATGCCCGCTCTTTGTCCAACCACTACCGCTACGCCCGTACACTTTGGCGAGCAGGAGGTGATGGTCGGTGTAGGCATACACGATAGTTCGGCAGCACTTTTGCCTTACATTTTAGCCAATAAGGAGCCCTTTCTGCTGCTGTCGACGGGTACATGGAGCATAGCGCTCAACCCCTTTAGTGCAGCGCCCCTTACCAAAACAGACCTCGCCAACGACTGCCTGAACTTTCTCCGGGTGGATGGCATGCCGGTACGGGCAGCGCGCCTGTTCCTGGGCAATGAGTACAAAATCTGGGCCCGTAAGCTGGCGGAGTATTACGGCAAGCCCTACGAAACGCACCGGAATGTGGCATTTGACACAGGAATTCACCAACAGCTGCAAAGCATTACTGAGCCGGTTTTTCAATGGGAAAGCATCAGGCGGCCCGGAGAGACAGCCCAAGGTGCAGCGGAAACACGCCTCTCCCGCTTCGGCTCCTACGAGGCCGCCTATCATCAGCTGATGCGGGAGCTGGCGCAAGCCCAATGCCAAAGCCTGAAGCGGGCACAGGGCCAATCGGATATCCGAAAGTTGTATATTGACGGAGGGTTTGTGGATAATGCTATTTTCCTGAGGTATCTCGCAGAAGCGCTGCCGGGGTATTCCATAACAACAACCGAGTCGCCTTTGGGCTCTGCCCTGGGCGCCGCCATGGCCATACACAACCGGGTAGTAGATCCGGAATTTATCCTTGACCATTTTTCGCCACAGCTACAAAAGCCGATAACGACGTGAAGATCGCTTTATTCATACCCTGCTACATCGATCAGTTCTACCCTCAGGTGGGCATAGCCACCCTTGAGCTGCTGGAAAGCCTGGGCTGTACCGTACATTTCCCGGAAGGGCAGACCTGCTGCGGGCAACCGATGGCGAATACCGGTTGCGAACAAGATGCCATTCCCACTTACGAACACTATGTAGAGACCTTCAGCGGGTACGACTACGTGGTAACGCCCTCGGGCAGCTGCGCCTATCATGTGCGCAAGCATTACGACATCATTGAGCAAACTGACGCGGTTCAGCATTTGCGAAAGCGTACCCTGGACCTGTCGGAATTCCTGCTCGATGTGCTGAAAGTGGAGCAACTCAATGCCCGCTTCCCGGCCAAAGTAGGGCTGCACCAAAGTTGCCATGGGCTGCGGGGGCTACGGCTGGGGCCGGGCAGTGAAAGAAACCTCAATGCCCCTTCCGCTCTGCACACTTTGCTAAGCATGGTGGAAGGCGTGGAAATCGCCGAACTGGAACGTGCAGACGAGTGCTGTGGCTTTGGCGGCACCTTTGCCATCAATGAGCCCGACATCTCCGCTAAGATGGGCAAAGACCGCATTGCCGATCATGCCCGGGCAGGCGTGGAGGTGATCACCGCCGGCGATATGTCCTGCCTGATGCACCTCGAAGGCATCCTGAGGCGACAGGGCAGCCCCATACAAGTGAAGCACATTGCAGAAATTTTGAACACCAAAGCATGAAAGAACACGCGACCAAAGCCGCCGCCTTTATCAAAGACGAAGCCCGTACCGACTGGCACGATGAATCGCTGTGGTTTGTGCGTTCCAAGCGGGACAAAGCGGCCCACGACATACCGGAATGGGAACAACTGCGGGAGCTGGCTTCTCAAATCAAAGACCACACCCTGTCCCACCTGGATGAATACCTGGAGGCGTTTGAAGCCAAAGCAAAGGAAAATGGCGTGACGGTGCATTGGGCAGCCGATGCTGCGGAGCACAATCGAATCGTGCACTCCATTTTGCAGGAACATAACGCCCGCCGCATCGTCAAAAGTAAGTCCATGCTGACGGAAGAGTGCGGGCTGAATGAATATCTGGAGGAACAGGATATTGAGGTCATCGATACTGACCTGGGCGAGCGGATCATCCAACTGAAGGAAGAGCCTCCCAGCCATATTGTGATGCCCGCCATTCACCTGAAAAAGGAGGAAGTAGGCGAGCTTTTCCATCAGAAATTACAAACTAAAAAGGGCGCCACCGACCCTCAATACCTGACCGAAGCGGCCCGGCAACACCTGCGGCAATCTTTTCTGCAAGCCGATGCCGCCATCACAGGCGTCAACTTTGCGATTGCCGAAACTGGTGGCGTAGTAGTTTGTACCAATGAAGGCAACGCCGACATGGGCACTCACCTTGCCCCCCTGCAAATTCACTGTATGGGCATTGAGAAAATCCTGCCTAAAGCGGAGCACCTGGGGGTCTTCACGCGATTGCTGGCGCGCAGTGCCACGGGGCAGCCATCGACGATTTTCACCTCCCACCACCATAAGGCTAAAGAAGGTGGCGCTATGCATATCGTCATCGTGGACAATGGCCGTACCACGCAGTTGGGCCGCCCCGACTTCCGCAATTCCCTGAAGTGCATCCGCTGCGGGGCCTGCATGAATACCTGCCCCATCTACCGGCGCAGCGGCGGGCACAGCTACGACTCCACCGTGCCCGGGCCGATTGGTTCTATTCTCACGCCCGGTATAGACCTGAAGAAATACAGCGGGCTGCCGTTTGCCTCTACACTCTGCGGCTCCTGCTCCGATGTCTGCCCGGTCAAGATTGACATACACGAACAGCTGTACAAATGGCGACAAATCATAGCCGAAGAAGGCCACCTGCCAGCAGCTAAAAAGCAGAGCATGATCATGGCAGGCAAAGTCCTCTCCCGACCCGGCTGGTACAAAGCCGCCGGGAAGTCTGCCCGCTGGGTGACCCGGTGGCTGCCCCGCCCCCTGATTTACAACTCACTGAATACCTGGGGCAAGGCCCGGGAGCTGCCCAAAGCGCCTAAAGAAAGTTTTCAGGAGTGGTACCGCAAAAACCGATCTGCATCATGAGCAAAGCCCATATTCTCAAAGCGATACAGCACAATAAACCTGAGCCCCGGCCTTTACCGGATATCCCAGGATTTGAATCCTCGAGCATGGATATTGTGCAAGCTTTCGGTTCTACCTCTGCTCAGAATGGGACCCGCGTCGTCAATGCAGCTGATTTTGCTGATTTGGAAAGTGCCTTGCGAACCTTGTTTCCAGACAAGGGTAAGATTGCCTCTACCCTACCTGACCTGACAAGTGAAGTAAATCTGCAAAACAGTGCGCCTGATGCCCTTGTGGATGTGGATATTGCGGTCATTGGCGGTCAGGTCGGAGTGGCCGAGAACGGGGCAGTATGGGTCACTGAAGCTGACTGTGTGCACCGGGTACTACCTTTTATAGCCCAACACCTGGTATTGGTGCTGCCGGAAGACCGCATCGTCCGCAATATGCACGAGGCCTATGCTCAAATAAAAATTGACGATACGGGTTTTGGCGTCTTCATCGCCGGCCCTTCCAAAACTGCTGATATTGAACAATCGCTGGTGATCGGTGCACAGGGTGCCCGCAGCCTGACCATCATCCTAACCTGAGACTTATGCTAAAACGATTTACAGCCAGACTAAAGAGTGTTCAGGAGTACGAACGGGAGCCCATCCCCGCCTCTAGGTTAAAGTCCACACGGAGTTTCCTTGGCATGTACGCCGGTGAGCATACGGCAGGTACGGAGTTTGTAATCGGCCCTCTATTTGTGGCCCACGGGGCGAGTGCCGGCGACCTGATCTGGGGGCTTTTGCTGGGTAATTTGCTGGCCGTCCTTAGTTGGGCGTTCCTCTGCGCCCCCATCGCGGTCAAAGAACGCATTACCCTCTATTACAAACTGGAAAAAATCTGTGGCAAAGGCCTGACCACTGTCTACAACCTGGTCAATGCGCTGATGTTCTGCTTCCTGGCAGGTTCTATGATTGCAGTGGCTGCTACTGCCGTAGGCATTCCTTTTGACATCCCCATGCCGCAGCTCACCGATTGGATGCCAGGGAGTGTTTCCTGGGTACTCACGGTGGTCGCCGTAGGCATAGTTACCACTCTGGTCGCCACCCTCGGCTACGAACAGGTCAGCCGCTTCGCCAACATCGCTGCCCCGTGGATGATCCTGGTTTTTCTGGCCGCAGCACTGGCTGTCCTTCCTGAGCTGGGCGTCAACAGCGCTGCTGATTTCTGGCCCGTAGCGGAAAGCAAGATCTGGACTGGCGTGCCCCTGGAAGGACAATCCAAGTTTACGTTTTGGCATATTTTGTTCTTTGCCTGGTTTTGCAATATGGCTATGCATATTGGCATGGCGGATATGTCCATCTTCCGGTATGCGCGCAGCTGGAAAGCGGGTTTCACTTCGGCAGCGGGTATGTATGTGGGGCACTATATTGCCTGGCTTGCCTCCGGTATCCTCTATGCCGTTTTCCTGCAACAAAATCAGAACAGCCTGGAATTTGCGCCCGGGCCAGTAGCCTACTACGCGGTGGGCATCACCGGAGCCATTTGTGTAATTATCGCTGGCTGGACCACAGCCAACCCTACGATTTACCGGGCCGGACTGGCGGTGCAGGCCGTCATCCCCAAATCACAGACCTGGAAAGTGACGATTATCGTTGGGCTGGTCACCACCACCGCAGCTTGTTTCCCGGCTTTGGTGATGAAGCTGCTCGATTTTGTCGCGCTCTATGGGCTGATCCTGATGCCTATGGGCGCTATTATTTTCATCGACTACCACCTCTTCCCCCGCCTGAAGCTGACGAGCGAGCGGGCTCTGGCCACTGGTAAGCCCATCAATTGGGCGGCTGCCGGCACCTGGGGGATTACCCTCACGGCCTGCCTGGGCATCAATCAGTATTTTGGTGTGGAAATCTTTTTCCTGGGGCTGCCGGGCTGGTTTATCGCGGTCCTGCTGTACATTGGCCTAAGCTACCTTATCAAGCCTGTACCCCAACTAAAACCCAAGCTGTCATGAAGCATATTTTGATCCCCATTGTCGCTATTGCCGGGCTGGGGCTGACCCTCGTCCCCGCCCTGCTCGTATTTTCCAATCAGATGGAAGCCAGCCTGCAGAAGCAACTGATGGCACTTGGTATGGTGCTTTGGTTTGTGGCAGGGCCGTTGTGGATGCGGACGCGGCGGGGTTAATCCTCCAACAGCCCGGCCTCTGAAGAAGGGTGGCCGCCAGGATAGCACGCCGGAGTCGCGGAGCATAGCACGGTAATCCCAGACATTACCGCGGTCTTTTCCCATATCATTATTCTTTTTTGACCTACTCCGCTCTAATCACGGAAAAAGGTGACCACCATAGGCGTAGACCCGCCAAAGCCATCCGCTACATAAAACGTAAGCTGCATCTCCGAAGAGCGGATGTAGTTGATGGCGCCCGGGCTCCCGCCCCATACGCTGGAGTAGAGGTAGATGTTTTGCCCGTCGATGGCATAGGTTTGCTGCTCTGTGCCCGTTGGGCTGTAGACCGATACCTGCCCGTTATTGTAGAAAGTGTAGATATACTGGGAGAAGTCCGTATTGTACTGCCCGGCAAGGTCAGACAGCGACTGCCCATTCATGACGATATCCTCCACGGCCCAGTCCCCAAGGATAAGGTCCTGGAAAGTAGGCGCAGCTTTAGTGGTATTGGTTTTCGGGGCTGAAGCAGTACTACCGGGACCCGGATCGGCTGTATTTTGTGGCTGGGTTTCCACAGGGGTCGTATAGGATTGGTCCGTATACGCCTCTTCCTCCGGCAGCAGATTGCCAATAATCGCCAGGATGATAAATACCAAGGCGAAGCCCCCGAGCCATTTCAGCAGTGTGCCCCCGTAGCTCTGCTTTTGCTTTCGGGGCGGAGTAGTCACCGTACCGCCCCGGTTGGGGGCAGCAGCGTAGGCCGCTTCCGGCTGCTTTTTCGGAGCAGCAGGGTTGAGCCGTTGCCGGCAAACCCGGATCAGGTCCTCCAGTTTGGGGTCGTCTCCATGCTGTGCCGCCTCGTTGAAGTATTGCAGGGCCAGGCGGTAGTTGCTGCGGTTCATCGCGGCTTTACCGTTATGGAGGCTGCGGACGAAAGCCATCCCATTGGTACAAAGATTGATCTGTTCCTCTATGTAATGGTAATCCGGTGCAAAACCAGCCATAAAGAACTGCAGGCTTTCGCGGTATTTTTCGCGGGCGGCTTCCATTTCTTCCTTTTGGAAGCGGTTTTCTGCTTCGTTGACCAGGGCCTGGTACTGCTCCCGAATGCCCTCACGCTCGGCGTCTCTATTCGCCAGCTGCTCCAGTACTTTCCGCCGATCTTCCTGCCGGGCCTCCAGGGCATCCAACTGCCGCTGAGCAGCTTCCAGATATTTGCCGTGCCCGGCGTACTGCCTGAGGTAATTGCGGTAAGCCAGCTCATTGTCTTTCTGCTGGGCATTTTCCCAAATGGCGTCTTCGCGTAAAAGCAGCAGTTGCTGGCTAGCCCGGTTGGCAAACTTCCCGCCCGGGTAATCATTGAGGTAGCTTTCGAAAGCCTGCACGGTGCCCTCGTTTTCCACCCGCGACCACAGGTCTTCTTCACTGACCTTGAGGTGGAAAATAAACTCTCCACCCCGGTCGCTCGAATTTTGCAAGCGCCCGTCTACCGGAGCCTGTTGAGAAAGCTTCGGGATGTGTTCCTTAACATACTGTACCAAAGTCGTGGTATTGAGGGAAGGGTTGGTGTTGTCCCGGAGCCGGCTGATGAGCAGGTCTGCGAAGGGGCTGTGCTTGCCCGGCGCACCATCCGATACCACCTCCAGACGGCCCGAGCAAATCACCCGCCGCGAAGGGAAGTGCTCATCAACGGAAGCATTGCGCGTACTGCTGAGCAGCGCACCGGAAAAACAGGAATCCACAATCATTAGGATGTGCTGCCCGTCGAGGGCATTGATCCGTTTGAGGATATTGGCGTTGGAAATGTAGGTCTCTTCCGCTCCCTTTCGGGCATCCTGTGGCACCCAGTACCCTTCATCGAAGTCTTGATCGAAGTAGCCATGGCCGGAATAATAGATGATCAGGCTGTCGTGAGGGCCCATTCCCCGTTTCAAATCGCGGAGCGCCCGGTAAATGCCGCCCTCCGAAGCCGCCTCGTTAAACAGTTCCACCACATCTGCGGCTTCAAACTGATACTGCTGGCAAAGCACACGGGCAAACGTTTGGGCATCGCGCACGGCATTATGCAGCACCGGCCAGTGCTCGTAGTGATCAATCCCAACTACTAGCAAATGATTTTTGCCCTGAGTAGGGTCAAAAGCGGGAATAGCGGATTCCAGGTCTAGCCCTCTGTTAGCCATGGTCTTTGGGTTTTAGAGTGTGTTGGGGCTTTTGTCTTCTATTCGAAAACTAGCAATTTTTTGGTTAGACGGGGCACGAAAACCGGAGTGCCTTAGTCCCGCTTTTGAATTCAGGAAGCGGGAAGGATTGCCGGGACGAAGTATAAGCAAGAAAGTGTCCCGGTGCAGACCGATTACGAAAGCCCCAACACGCTCTTGGTCTTAAGCTCTGAAAGATAAGGTTTTCGAGGGAAAGTTAGCCAAATACCACCGCCTTACTTTTGCTGTAGCGGCTATTTCCGTAGTGCCGACTCCCGTAGCCGCTGCAGGAAGGGCGATGCAAAGATGAAGTCCTGCAGGATCTCGTTGTCGCTTTCCAGGACTTCGCCCCGGTGGCCCCGCCAGGCAATTTCGCCATCGTACAAGAGGATAATATTCTCACCGATCTCCATCACAGAGTTCATATCGTGAGTATTGATGACCGTGGTGATGTTCTTTTCTTTGGTGATATCCAGGATCAGTTCATCAATCACGATAGAGGTCTTGGGGTCCAGCCCGGAGTTGGGCTCATCACAGAACAGGTAGCGGGGGTTGAGCACGATCGCCCGGGCAATACCGACCCGCTTTTGCATACCACCACTGACTTCAGAAGGGAAGCTGTCGTTGACCCCCGGCAGGTTGACCCGCTCCAGGCAGGAATCCACCTGTTTGCGCTTTTCCTTGTACGTCATGTTGGTGAACATATCGAGGGGGAAACGGATGTTTTCCTCTACCGTCATCGAGTCAAAGAGCGCAGAAGCCTGAAACAACATACCCACCTGCATCCGAATGGTACGTATTTCTTTTTTATTCAGTTTGAAGAAGTTGGTATCTCCGTACCAGACCTCACCGGAGGTAGGCTTCAGCAGGCCAACCAGCAGTTTGAGCAGTACCGTCTTACCCGCACCGCTACGCCCGATGATCAGGTTAGTCTTGCCCTGGTAAAACTCCGTGGAAATGCCTTTGAGCACTTCCTTTTCGTCAAAGGATTTGAAGATATCTTTCGTTCGGATCATAAGCCTTGCTTAACTCGTCAGGATGACAGCCAGGAGATAGTCGGCCACCAAAATTAATATATCACTGAACACCACGGCATTGGTACTGGCCTGCCCCAACTCGATGCTACCCCCGCGCACGTGATACCCCTGATAACAGGACACCGTGGTAAGGATGAAAGCAAAGACTACTGCTTTGATAAACATCATGGTCACGTTGAACGGGTCGAAGAAAGACCGCAGCCCTTTGATGTAATCTGCATCTGCCATTACGCCCGTAGGGACCGAAGCCAGATACCCACCAATAATGCTGATGAAAGCGCCGACCGCCACCAGCATAGGGATCACCACTAAAGCGGCGATCACCTTTGGCAGGATCAGGTATGCTGCCGTATTGACGCCCATGATTTCCATAGCGTCGATGTGCTCTTTTTGCCGCATGCCCCCGATTTCCGAAGCGATATTCGATCCTACCTTGCCCGCCAGTACCAGGCAGGTGAAAGTCGGTGCCAGTTCAATGATGGTCATATCCCGCACCACATAACCAATATAATAGACCGGTACCAGGGTGCCATCCAGCTGATAGGAAAACTGCACGGCCGTCACTGCCCCGATAAAGATAGCGATGAGCCCTACGATAAACAAGGAGCCGATGCCAATGTCATTCATCTGCCGCATCGTCTCCCTGTAATACATGGAGACTTTCTCGGGCCGCGAGATTGCTGTGCCCAGCATCATCACATAGCGGCCAAAATGGTAGAGTATATTTTTTAAAAACATGAGCCTTGTTATAAGTTGTGCGCAACTTCACCGCGCAAATGTAGAAGCTTTATCCCAAAAATTAGCAGCATCCTGGCTTTAATTGGGCAAACGGCGCTTTTTGATTGCCCACTCAAACAATCCAATCCTCCCAACCGTTGACCCAATTATGGATAAACAACCTACGCTTGTGCTGACCGGCGCCACCAAGGGCATCGGACGGGCGATTGCCGGGCGATTCGCTCCGGTTTGTGCCCATATAGCGCTCGTGGCGCGCACCGCTACTGACCTTAAAGAAACGCAGCAGGCACTAAAGGCTATCGCTCCAGGCTGTACCTTTGAGGTGTTCCCCTGCAACCTGTCTGACCCGGAAGCCGTACAGGGCCTTTGCGCGGCACTGCAGGCCCAATACCCAAGCGTGGATATCCTGATCAACAACGCCGGCGCTTTCCTACCCGGCACAATATTGGAGGAAGCAGCCGGTGCACTGGAAACCATGATGGCCGTCAATCTGTTCGCACCCTACCACCTCAGCCGGGCGCTTTGGCCCAATATGCCGGTGGGCAGCCATATGTTCAATATCGCTTCCGTGGCCAGCCGGGAAGGCTACATCGGGAAGGGCTCTTACGGGATTACCAAAGCCGCCCTATTGTCCTTGCACCACAGTCTGAGGCACGAGCTTACCACTAAAGGCATACGGGTGACCGCTGTACTACCCGGCCCGACCTGGTCTGACTCCTGGGCGGGTGCAGATTTGCCGGAAAGCCGCCTCCTGCAAGCTGCAGAAGTAGCAGAGGCTCTGTGGAACGCCTGGCAAATGCCTCCGAATGCCGTCATTGAAGAAATCACCATCCGCCCCCAACTGGGCGATTTGTAAAATACTGACAATATGAAAAACATCATCATCACCGGTGCCAGCCGGGGCATCGGGCGCGACACCGCCCTGCAACTCGCCAAAGATGGCCACCGCGTCCTCGCCCTGTCCCGCAACGAAGCCGCCCTAAAGGCACTCCAACAGGAAGCCGGAGATAACCTCCACTACCTCGCCTACGACATCACCTCCCCGGATGCCCGCCCCCTGCTCGAAATCGTAGAGCCCTGGGGCACCGTAGACGCGCTGATCAACAACGCCGGCTACCTGCTCAACAAGCCCTTCCACGAGACCACCGGCACCGACTGGGAAAACGTCATGGGCGTCAACTTCCACGGGGCCGTCCACCTGCTGCAAATGCTGCGCCCCTTCCTGCAGGCCGCCGAAAAAGCCCACGTGCTGAATATCGGCAGCATGGGCGGCTATCAGGGTAGCTCTAAATTCCCGGGCCTGCTGGCCTACAGCGTCAGCAAAGCCGCCATCGCCACCCTCACGGAGTGCCTGGCCGAAGAGTGGAAAGACTCCGGCGTATGCGTCAACTGCCTGGCGCTCGGCGCCGTACAGACGGAAATGTTGGCCGCTGCTTTCCCTGGCATGCAGGCGCCGGTAAGCAGCTCGCAGATGGGTGGCTTCCTGAGCTACTTTGCCCTACAGGGGCACCACTTTTTTAATGGGAAGGTGTTGCCGGTGTCGGTGTCTACGCCGTGATATACGCCGGGGGCTCTCTCTGTCCGCCATAGTCCTGACGGAGGCGGTCCTTTCCCCCGGGGTACTTTCCCTGAGCATGACAAGGAAGCCATCGACCATCTCCCCTACCGTCTCCAAATACGCTCCCCACCGTGCCCGCGCGTACAACTCTTCCCATTGCTTTAGGGCACTTATCTTATGGGGTATCGCAGTGAGGAATGCGCAGCGCTAAGGCGAGTAGTGAAATGGTCGGGCATCAAAAAAAAAGTGGGCTGTAACCTCGCGACAGCAAGACAGCCCTCAGAAAACTCCCAACACAATTCATGATTTTACAGGAAAAAGCGCTGCAGTGAATTACTGCAGCTCTGAAAAGGTTCCCATAAAAATTAGCTTTAAATAATCGGTCTGTGGCTGAATACAATGTAAGCCAGGCTGCTAGAGGTAATGGAATCATGGGTCGAAAACGGGTACAACACAAGTGAATGTTGTAGCATTACGGGGATATCAGTTGTTCAACTCCGGGAATACCCGCTGTTTATAGTCTTACAACTTTAGGTTTGTGAAAACCTAAAGTTGTAAGACTACCTCTATCCCTAATGTTGTACAACCAGCCGCTGCCCGCCGGACTCATGCCCAACCTGCAACCAGTACAAGCCATTAGGCAGCCCATCAATGCTCAGTTGGTGCTGCGCTGCGCCGGCTGGCAGTGCCCACAACCGCGCCTGACGCCCCATACCGTCGATCAGGCGGGCTTGCACCTGGGCTTCCAATGGAGCGCCCAGCGATAAGTTGATGCTGCGTGAAGCCGGGTTGGGCCAAAGCTCCATGCTGTTGCCAGAAGCCCAGGCCAGCTCATAAACCGGCCCGCCAAACTCCGTAGTGTTGGAGGCCCCACTGGTATTCACCGGCCCAATAATGGCGGTGGCGGCCCCATTCGGGACATTCGTAAAGGCGCCAAAGCCTACCTCTACGCACTCCTCAAGGTGGTCCTCCATCTGTGTTATTAGCTGCCAGCTATTACCACTAATGTGGCGGTAGTAGGCTTGTATTAGCCCGTTTTTTCGCCGCATGCCCAGTATCACGGGGGTGCCCACTGCCTGAAATGGCGTAAATGACTTGTCGCCACCGGCCTGCAAACGGTTCTCCCAGCGCAATACCGGGGACAAATTGGTAAAGAGACCGGCCATAGGCGAGCCGGGGGCACTGCTGTTGCGCATGAAGATGCCGGCGTAGGTGCCTTGTCCAACGGACTGCACTTCCGCACGGATGCTTGATTCTCCGCAGAGCTCTTGCACCACGGTAGCTAGTTCGTCAGCCCCGCCGGAAGCGGGGTTGTAAGCCGTAGTTTCAATCCTGAAGTGCCCTTCATCCGGATTGTCCGTGGCGCAGGGGTCGTAAGCATAGGTACTGCTGCCCGGCACCATACTAATATCGGCTGTGCCCCAGGGCGGCGGGATGCTCTCGTCGATAAAAACTTCCACCTGAGCCGTGCAGCTGCTGCTGTTGCCGTGGATGTCCGAAGCGGTCAGTTCCACACTTTGTACGCCCAGGTTACTGCAATCAAAAGCCGTTTGGCTGATCATCAGCGTACCGTAATCCAGCCCACAGTTGTCGCTGCTGTTGGCAAAGTCGAGCACCTCATCGGCCAGCAGCTCACCGGTGCCGTCGTAGCTCAGGGGTACGAATACGTCCAGGCAGGAGAGCTGTGGCGCTTCTTCATCTTCTACGATAAAGGTGTAGGTAAAATCTTCTGCATTGCCATAATCGTCGGTGGCAATAACCTCCAGCTCGCACTCGCCCTGTGGCACAGTGAGGTAAAGGGCGTACTGCCCGGTGGCAGCGTCGAGGAGCACTAGTTCCAATTGCCCCACAGGCTGCCCGCTCATGTTTTCCAGTGTGGCGGTGACCGTCACGCCCGAGCAGTCTTCGATGGAGAAGGCCCGCCAGATGGTAGAATAGTGGCAATCGCCGGGGTCAGTGGCTACTTCCAGCAAGCCTTTGTGGACGAGCGTGTCCCCATTACTGTCCAGCACCTTTAGGGGCGGCGGTGTACTGTCCGGAAAACAGGGGTCGAAAGGTGCCGGGTCGAGGATATTGCAAAGCCCGTCCTGATCGCTGTCGATGTCGTAGCACAACTGCGTAGATACCGTATCCTGCAAAGCTTCCGGGTAATCACAGTCTTCTGCCAGGAAAGTGTACGGGTGGGCGCCCCGGAAGGAGGTGTCCTGTGGCAGAATGCCCAGTTGCCCGGCTTCGTCCAGCTCAAAGAAAAAAGGCGAAAAATCAAGCACCAGCGGCTCATCCGGGCTGCCCAACTGCCCGCTGCCTCCAAAATCGAGCGTTACAGGCAAAGTGAACAAGGCTTTGTGGACCGCGCTGAAGTAGCGCACTTCCACTTCGCCTGCCGGCATCGCGTGGTGGACAGTGGCAAAGTAGTACGTCTGCCCGTTGATCAGCTCCGGAGCGGCCGTACCGCTCAACTGCCCATCGATGAAGAAGGCCAGACGGTCCGCTTCACTGCCCAAAGGCAGCCAGTGCGTATACTGTGCGCGGGCAGAGATGTTCATCGTGAACGACTGCTGCAAAAGCGGCATGCTCCAGCTGGCTGGCGGCTCCGTTTGGCTGCCTGCCGTGGCTAATACAGGTGTCAGGCTGTAATCCAGGCAGGGCCCGGCGTAGGCATCTTCAAAACCGGGCAGGTCCAGCAGCCCAAAGCCAAACTGTGGCTCCGCGCTCTGCACAGGGATCTCCTCCCACTGCGGGCCGGCGTAGGCTGCCTGAATGGTGGCACTAAGCTCCGCTGTGGCAAAGTAGGCATTGGTAGTCTGCTCGGTAGCGCGCACCGTGATCGTTGTTGGCCCAAACCAGTTCGGGTCTGTAGGGATAAGCGTAAGCTCCGCCCCGTCAAAAAATGCCAGGAGGTATGGGTTGAAATCTGCCGACCAGACGATGCCGTCGTTGTCCTGCCGCTCCAGGAAGGGCTGCAGGTTTAGGGGCGCGAAGGGCACGCCCTGAAGGGTCTGCTGCGCCGGTAAGGCCTGAAGGGCGATGGGCGCGTCCCCGTCCGTGAACACTTCAACTTCATAGGGCGCATCAAAGCTGCCGCTGACACCCTGATGGACGAAAGCGTAAGGCTCCTGCGCCGTATAAATGGCATCGGTGGCCGCGAGGTAAATCCGGACTTCCAGTTCCTCCCCGATAGCGGTATTGGAGAAGACGGTGGTCAGGTGGAAGACCTGATTGTTGATAGTTACCGGCGCGCTCACGCCACGCAGCTCGCCATCGGCAAAGAAAGCGATGAGGTCATTCGCATTGGCCGTCAGCGCCTCATTGACCACAAGGGCGGCGTTGATGCTTGCTGAATAGTCGTAGCCTCCGGGCTCTGGCGCCGCCCAGTCCGGTGGGCCTGCCGATGCCCTGAAAGCCATGGCGGTCAGCAGCATGATAAATATATATCGCATAGATTATGCTTTTGAGTCGTTGCCTGCGCAGGGCCCCGGCTTGCGGGGCCCTGCTCCGTGCAACAGGCTGATTAAGGTTGTAAGTTCAATTTCGCTGACTGTACCTGCCCGTTACCGTGCAGAGTGACAAAGTACAACCCGGCAGCGAGGCTATTGGGGCGCCATTCCAGCAGGTTGCTGCCGGCAGTCGCCTCTGTCTCAATGCGGGCGACTTCCCGTCCAGTGGCATCCATGACCACCACCATGATCTCAGCAGCTGCCGGTGCGTCAAAGCTCAGGTACACCCGGTCCGTTGCAGGATTGGGGTAGAGCTCGAAGCGGGGCGCAGCGCTGGCAAGGCTTTCGGTGCCCGTCACGCTTTGCAGCGTCAGCGGCTCCGGCAGGTTGACCGTACCAAGGATGTCGTTGGCGATGAAAACAAAGGACTCTTCGATGGTTTTGACTTCCCCGTCTGCACCGTCGTAGTATTTGAACTCCACGTCACCGCCTTCAGCATTGCCATAAACCGTCAGGAAGAGCAGGTAGGCATCTATCGCTTCTACGTAGATGGGCTGCGCGCTGCCGCGCACTTCACCGTTGATGAAGGCCCCCACTTCGTCCTCTTCGTGCAGCAGGTTGCCCATTTCAGCATCCGTGACTACGGCGATCAGGTTCATGCTGTGCTCATACTGATGCGGATCTACCTCCCACTGTGAAGCACTGCGGGTTTCGACACCGTTCTGCTTACGGAAGGCTTCCACATTAGGCCCGTTGAAGCTCTCCGGGTACATCAATGTGCCCGGCGCGCCCAGGTTGAGGAGGTAGCCATTGGGCGAGCTCATAAAATTGAGGTTACCCACCCAGCCAACGCCGGCAACGTACTGCGCAAAACCAGCCTGGCTTTTGATGATATCGCCGTTGAGCGGGCTGAGCGATGCCAGGGCCTGATTGACCGGCATGCCCGCCTGTGGCAGGTAGCCGATCCAGTTCCAGCCCGCGGACAAGCTCATGGGCGTAGCAGGGTCTATCGGATTGCCTAAGATCACCAGGCTATCGAAAGCGGTGCCGTTGTACTGGTACATCGTCAGGTGGGACAGCTCGGTGAGGGAGCCGGCCCAGACGCTGCCGCCGTTGAAGTACTGGCTGAAGCTCGTCTGACCCTTGATGGTCGCATCCTCCGGGCGGGTCAGGCTTGCCAGTGCAGCATTAATGCCCGGGTCCGGCAGCTCCAGGTTGTAGGATATCCAGTTCCAGCCCGGGAAGATCGGGATTTTACGCAGCAGCAGGTTATTGGTATGGATAACCTGAGGCGCAATAGGAGACCCGATCAGGTCATCGGCTACGAAGTCGAAGCTTTCGTCCGTGCTGCCGTAGAGCGTACACTCGCGGGCATCCCAAATCTGGAAGGTGACCGTCTCGCCTACCAGGTTGTTGCTGTAGATGGTCAGGAACGCCAGGTATTTCTGGATTTCCGGCACGTACTCTACGGCTGCTACTCCGCGCAGTTCACTACCAACAAAGGCACCGATGAGGTCGAGGTTGTCGGTAGACATGGTGCCCTCAATGTCGAGCTCTGCGGTCATCGTCATAGAGTAGGCGAAGCCGGCAGGATTGACTTCCCAGCCGGGCCCTTCACAGGCTACCCGGAGGTCAACATCAATCGTCTTGTTACCGTCCGTTCCCACTACATTGATTTGAGTGGTGTATTCATTTTGCGGCAGGTTGTCCGCAAAGACAAAAGTAACCTCTTCCTGCTCACCCGGATCGAGGGTGCCATCTGTGGGGGCTACCGTCACCCAAGAGGGGATGCTACCATAGGCAACCGAGCCGTCCGGGTTGTTAATGCGTGGCCCCGTGATGGAGAAATTCATAGGGGTACCACTTTGGTTGACGATATCCCGGGTAACGACTAAGCTATTGCCTTCGTTTACGACTTCGTCGATGTCTGAGCCGGCAGTCCAGCGTAGCGGGTTCAGGTCAACCAGGAATTCCCACGCTCTGAAGTTGACGGTTGGGCTACCGGGAGCGCCAATAGGTACTTCCATCGGATTACCGGCAAGGTCTTCAATATCTGTGGCTATTGCCCGGAGCGTTTTGCCATTGATAAACTTCGTCTGTATTTCAGGCGTAATGATGATCTTATCGCCCACACATTGGCTGCTGAAGGGTACGAGTGCTCCTGTTTCTGTATCAATCAAAGCAATGTTATTCAGGTTGATGTTGGTCCCGATTCCGTCGGCATCAAAGACTTTATTGCAATTGATTGCCTCATTGAAGGTGATGGAGATCTCATCGCCCCGGCCCAGGATACCATCGGCGGGCTGCGGTGCACCGAACAGTTCGGGTGCCTCCGTCTCCTTGACCACCCTGATGACTTCTGAAATACCAGGTGAGAGGTCACCACCGATCGTGCCTGCACAATCGGCAATAGCCCTTAGTTCGTACGCTCCATCTTTCAGCTCCATCATGTCCCACTGCACGATCTTGAAAACGGGATCGTTGGCGAAGCTGTCCGCGGGCAACTCCAGGATGTTGATCCAGGAGCCATCGCCCGGAATAGGGCGATACTGCAAACGGACTATGTCTAAATCCGCGTCCTCGTTGTCATACTCACTGAGGGTGACAAAGAGGTTTTCGTTACCCGGCGTCACCACATGATTCTGCAGCGGGAAGGCAATGTCGATCGGCGTACAAGGCTCTATGAAAAACACATCGAGCTCCAGGGGCTGATAGAAACGACTGTAGACCTCCTTTTCGCCATTCTGCAGTGCGACAGGCTGGTACTCATCGTAAATCAGGAAGCCGCCATCTCCGGCGTCGAAACCTACAGATTCTGAGTGCTCAATTTGGCAGGTAGAGGCAAAATACAGCCCCAGGTCTTCGAATGTGAATTGCCCGGTATTAGGGTACTCCACCGTAACCGTTTTGTTGAAGGATTGATTGCCAATGAACTGGAACTCTACAGGGTTGATCAGAGGCTCACCGTCCAGCTTAATCAATGCCCCATCAGGGTTACCGCCTTCGTCAACTCCAAGCTCATAAATCAGCCCGTCCACACCATTGGGACCAATGCTGCCCAGCGTGACCTGAAAGACGGCCGGGGTATTGTCCGGTACATTAATGGCTACATTTTCAGCGACTTGAACGGACACCTCCTCCCGGTTGCGGGTACCGGGTATCCAGGGGCACATAGATTCTCCGCCTACCAGTTTGAACATGGGGGCGGTAGCAAAAGGAGCTTTGCTAAGGCTTGATACCTGGTAATTGGTATTGGTAATGGAATTATCAAACTCGTACAGGGAAGAAATCTGGTCTTCCAGGGCATCGACCTCATCTTCCAAGTCTTCCAGGTCATCAAACCCTATATTGGGTTGTGGGCCAGTGGCAATATCTATAGAATAGAAGTCGTTCAGGTCATCGTCTGCAAGTGTGAAGGAAGTTTCAACAGTATTGCTACTAGATATCCCTTCTGTAGTTTCGTTGGTGTGGTTATAGCTTGCCTGTATTGTCCAGTCTACACCAAAGCCACTATATTCCCATCCATGCTCATTCTGAATACCCCCACCGCCACCAATTGTGGTAGTCCACGTATTGGTGCCCGTCATCGTACTTGAGGTCGTCTCGGTATATGTGGTAGCCGCATCAAACGTGATGTTCCTCGAATATTCCGCAGCTCTCTGACGAGCGCGTTTATTAGCGACTTCGGTTACCCACTTGTCCCTTGAAATTTGTGCCTGTTCTCGTTGCACCTCGGAAACAGTAGGGTTGGCAATAATTTCCTCCAACTGAGGGATGACTTCCGTTATGATTTGCCATTCGGAAAACACGAAGTCCGTTGCAAACCCAATGGGTGCAATCGTCAAAACCTGATCGAAGGTGAAATTGCAATTATCGAAATCATAATCCAAAATATCTCTGGCACCAATTTCAAAGTTAGTAGCCGCCCCAAAGTAAACATCAGCGTAAGTACCCCAAATATCATCACCGTCTGAAGTACTGATTTCCTTAGTGGTTGTGAAACAAAACTCTGCTTCATTGGAGTTGGATTGACTCGCCTCAAAGGAACCAGAAATTGTAGTTGTGTTTGAGGCTTCGAAGGTAGTAATGATTCCTCCTCCTAGCCCTTTGAATAACTCTAGCTTTTTCCCTTTCTTAAGTGCAATATCCGTACTTGCATTTTCAGAATTGACGTTCACATCTTCCCAGGTCACACAAGTCTCGGTGCCTTGAGCCAGAGTAGCAAAGGAGCCATCTCCCGGAGGATCGTACACAATCCCAAAGACCTCTGAAGGCCCGGAAGTCGATATTGTACCGGGTAATTGGCGCTCACCCAGAACGATGACCCCATAAGTCTCCGTAGCCTGTAGCCCTTCTACCTCAGCAGTTACCTGCATGTTTTTGGTGTGAGGCGGTAGCATATTGGGGTTATTGGCAAACCATTCGTAAACGTAGGTGCTGGAATCACTGAAGATTTGCTCCTGATCGCTTTCCTGAATACCGTTGTTGATAGACAGTGCAAAGGTG
Organism: Phaeodactylibacter sp.; assembly: GCF_040219495.1. Taxonomy (GTDB): domain Bacteria; phylum Bacteroidota; class Bacteroidia; order Chitinophagales; family Saprospiraceae; genus Phaeodactylibacter. The sequence goes on from NZ_JAVJSK010000155.1 coordinate 172,261, forward strand.
TCGAGGTAGCATACCCCACCATCGTAGGTTTGAAAGACCCGAATATCATTGGAGTATAATTTTGGATTGGAGAACTCTTGTGAGTCTTTAATCAGAGGCAGGTCACACTCGTTGCCCAAAAGCCCACTCCTGATTTCCGCAATCTCCACATTGGGCGGACTGATGTACATAAAGTCAACTGTGTCTTTCAGAATGTTACGCAGGTCGACTTCTGTACCACCCTGCACCTGAAAGTAATCGTAAATCACGCTATTGGAGTGCTCCGTCACGGATACTGCCACCGGAATAGGCGGGATATTGTCGAACTTGAATTTACCGTCGAGCGTCTGTAGCTGTAATTCTTCCTCGTAGCAGCCATTCAGTGCAGAGAGCTTGACCTTTACGATGGCCGCCGGGTCTCCATTGTCATCCGGGGGGATGACAGAGCGCCGGCAAAGCCCGCCGTAGACCTGCCCTTCAATTTCCCGCTTGGTCAGGTTTTGGAAGAGTACATTAGCGACTGGCGAGTTCAGCTTGCGGGCTTCGAAGAAACCCGGGAAGTAATCATGGGCAGTAGAGTCTGCTCCAAATTTGGGCGTCAGCTTCACATTAGCACCCGGCTCAAAATCCGCCACAAAACGCCCTTCCTCATTGGTGAAAATAGGCGGGACATAAGAAGCCCCATTCACCAGAATCTCCACACTGTCCTGATAGCAGAAGGTGTTCTCAAAACGGACGACCCCGGAAATGGGCACCGTAGACTCATCTGTGAAGTCCACATTATTGACCGCGGTATTCGTGTTGTTGATGTTCACCACGCGTACATTGGGGCTGAATTCATGCGGGCGTTCGTCCTGTACCCTGGCGATGGTGGAAAAGACGGCACTTTGAATAGCTCCTTCCCCGGTCATCAAGGCACCAAAGTCGAATAGTTCTTCGCCTTCGCCTTCATTGAGCGGGAAGTAAACTTCCAGTCCGTCGTAGCCGGTATCTGTGCCTCCATCGCCAAAACGGGAGGCAATTAATTCCCGGTCGGTATCTGGCAGGATGACGTCATAAAACGCGACCTCATCAATCAGGCCGGTATAAAAATATTGAGGCATGGTAGCACCTTTAGCACCCAGTACCCAGGGCTCGCCCGTCCAGTCGCCAGTGAGGCTACCGTAGCTTAGGGTAACCACATCGGCATTCTCCTGATAGAAACGGACTTCGTTGTTGCCAGCGTCCATAATAAACGTCAGGTGCTGATAGCCGGTATCGGAAGGCATACCCAATATTTGCGTTTCCCCGTTGACCGTAAGCTGATACTGCCCGTTGTCGATGAAAAACTCAAAATCGCCGCTGCCCTTGGAAAGCAGCGTTTGGCGGGATTGTATGTCAAAGGGCTGTACCGTGAGCGTCACCGTAGCAGAGTCTGCCAGGTCGTAATCGGTCAGCGTGGCATAAGCTTCATAAGCCGCATTAAACTCTAATGCATAATTGTCATAAAAAATCTTGCCCGGCCGGGCGGTGAAGGACTGCACCGTGCTGTAGTTCACCCCTTCGATAGCGTAGAAGCCGTCGATATCCGTAATACCTGCGTTGAGGAGGTCGGGGGTATCACTGCTAAAAGTTGCTGAGTTGATGGCTGCGTCAATACCGTTGTTGGAGAGATCAAAAGCTTTGCGGCCGCGGCCTTCGTCAAACTTCCAGTAAGCGACAATACCTTCTGTATTTTTGGAAACCGTGATGTCCTTCGTCAGGATAAGCTCTGACTGCGGCAGCAGGCGGTTGTACAGGCGCACATCGTCGATATTACCATTGAAAAAGCCGGTTTGATCGCGGCGGGAACCAATAGCGTAGGTGGCATCGTCGGATGTGATATCTACGTTTACCGTGGAGATGAACTTCCCGTCTACGTAAAGAATGAGGGTGCCGCCACCGTAGACCGCTGCCAAATGATGCCAGCCGTCGGGCTCGTCTTCAAAGGCATACGTGATTTCTTCCGCTCCGGTGCCATTGCCTACACCGACCACAATACCCTTGCCCATTCCCGCAGGCGTGGTCAGGATCCAATAGTTGCGGTTGAGGTCCGAACCGAGGTCGAAAATACCGGCCCGGTCGTTGCCATCGCCCAGCTTCACCCAGGCCGATGCGGTAAACATCTCGTACGGGATAGCCGGGTGGTGGGACACACAGAGGTTGGCGCCCTGCCCGTCAAAGGCCATGGAGCGCCCAACCGTGGGCGTCAGGGTAACCACAGCACCCACGACCGGGTTGCCGTTTTGGGTAGTCACTTTGCCCAGCACCACGCCATTGGGGTTGACAAAGCCGATGTCTCTACCCGCGCTGCCCGAGCCAAATTGGTTCTTGGGCACAATCGAATATTCATAAAACTCCCCCGCCTGTACGTTGAAGTCGATGAATTGAAAAATACCCGGGTCCACATCAGACAGAAAAGCACCATCGCGCACGATGGTGAAGCCCTCGGAAGCCTGTGGGCTGAGGGCATCCATTTCCCACATCAGTTCTACACGGTCAGGAAAGTCGCCCTGTGTAGCCATGACCACAGGTGGCTGTGGCGGGCTGACAAAGGAGGCCCAAAAGCCGAAATCAGCCGTGTTCTCTTGTGAAAGCGTACTGCCGATGAGGGGCTGCCCGATTGTCACATTAGCCCGGTTGAGGTTGCTGAAGGCGTCTGCCGTACTACCGTAGTAGAATTGGACCGTAGCCTGTGCTACCGGCAGGCCTTCGGTTGGATTACAGTTGGTGGTGTCGAGCTGTGCATAAAGGGCCGGGCTCCCTAGCAGCAGCATGCACACCATTATATAAAGGTGTTTCATTGTTTTATTTTTTGGCTCCGCTTTTCATACGGAGAGATAAAAAAGGCCGATTCAACCCGGATTAGTCGACCCGGATGTAAATGAAGAAGTTCATGTTTTTGGGGCGAGTCTCGGCACCCCCGGTGTTATCTGTTGTAAAGGAGTGTTTATGTGGATTCATCGTATGAGAATGCGCCCCATCATTCTGAGTACTCAAGAAACCATCGTTTGCAGAACCATCAGCGACATTTCCATGGCCAGTATCACCGTTAGAATATCTGATAAGATGATTATGCTCTCCGCCATGCTGCACGGTGGATGTGGTGTTATCCGTTTCACCAGTATGCTGATGTTCCTTAAACTCATCAGCTTGTACCGAAGGTGCAGACATAGCGACACGTCCAGGGTCATTGCCCTCGTTGTACTCTGTAGCCCTTACGAACAAACCGCTCATATCCGGTACACTGCTCCAGCCATAGGTGTCCGCCAGCTTGGTCCCCGGGATAGCCCGCCCATCCATAGGTACCCAGCAGTCGCCGTTTTCTTCGGCAAAATCGGTGGGGTTTAGTATGGAGTGCTTGATATCGCCCACGGAGCCGGAGCAGGTTTCTGTGCCCGAAGTCAGACGGATGGCCTGCTGTGCGGTGCTCACGGAGAGGGAGTATGGCGAGTAGGTCATTTGGGTGCGGGGGAAGAGCTCATTGCCATTGATCTCCAGTGAGAGGTAGAGGGCGGTGACGAAGTCTTCTGGCTCCAATTCCTCGTTGGTACCGAGGAGGTAGTTGTACACCCCGCCGCGCACCTGTACATCGGCGGTTTCTTCATGTTTTACGGTCCCGCCGGTCATATCATCGTAGAGGCGGAAGGTGATGGTTTGCTGCCCATCGTCTACCGCCAGGCTGTTGGCATCTTTCAGCGTACCTTGTATGCTGATCTTAAAGTCTTCATCCTGAGCGGTGGCGGTGAAAGCCAGGGCCGTAATCAGGAATATGGCACAAAGTGTTTGTAGTAAATTTTTCATAATTTATGATTGGTTGAAGAACGAAGAGCAGGTTGACCACGGGAGAAGTCCACGAAAGATCAATCTGAATTAAGTAGGTTATCAGTTTTGACATTATTGATTGGCAGGGAGGGAATCCTGTTGGGTCAAAAATAAATCTAACAAAAAAGCGAAATGGTAAAATGTGGCGAACGCTGCCCCAGGTGTGGTAAACGCGATGATAGCTGTGGCAAACGAAATGGAGGAGAGCCTTTTGCTGGTCACCTTTTCTGGTTTTACTGAAAAAATATCGGAAAGGCGTTATTTTTGGGGAGACAACGCCCAATAAAGAATGATCGCAAACTTTAAAACGCTCATCAGTAACATGGCTATGGCTATCCCGATTTTTTTCATTTCTGCCTGGCTCGCTTGCGCTGTTCCGGGATACAAATTAAACAGCGCCCGAATACCCTGCTCTATTGGCACCTCGCTATTGTTCAAAGCCATGGGATTTGCAATTCTTCTTTTGCTGCTTCCTCTTCTGGTGCGATCAAATAATGACCAACCTAATATTGACAGCCTGAAACAAGTACTGGCTGATGCCCGGGGCATAGATGCTGCGAATACTTTAAAAGCTTTAATTGATGTCACCTGGAATAGTGAGCGGGAAGCAGCATTTGAATACATAGAGCAATTAGACGAATTAGCGAAGCAGCTAAGCATAGACAGTATTAGTGCTTATGCTACCTACAGAAAAGCCATTGTAACCTATCTCGATGGAGACTACCAAAGGGCGGCAGACGAATTTGCCGGTGCCGCAAAATTATACCTCAATAGTAACCAACAAGGGGATGCGTTGCAGGCTTCGGCCCGCGAAGGGGTGATGTACAGCCTTATGGGCAATAATGACAAGGCTGCCGCTATCTACTCGGCTGCATTGCAAAAAGCAGAAAAGTATGGTAAAAAAGAGGCTGAAGCTTATCTCCTTTCCCAGTTGGCTACGGTTTACCATTACAAAGGCGTAAAAGACTCAGCGGAACTGTACTACCAAGCCTCTATTGAAAAGTACGACGCGTTGCAGGATTCCAGCGGTCTGATGCGGTCTATGAACAATCTCCTTATACTCCGGCGGGAAAACTATGACCTGCCTGGCACGCTTGAGGTAATCCAATCGATTTACGACTTCCACCTGCGCAATCAGCGGTTCGATAATGCCGCATTTACGCTGTGTAGTAAAGGGGATGCCCTTCACAACATGAGACGCAGTAACGAAAGTTTTGATGCCTACTCTGAAGCTTTCGAACTAGCGCAAAAAAACGGTCATAAAAGAGCTATGCACAGTGCACTCCTGGGCATGGCCACAATTGAAATCGATCGGGATAACCCTCTAAACGCAAGAAGCTACCTAACGGAAGCCTTTGGCTATTTTTCAGGCGAAGCGGATGATGCCAATGGTACAGCAAATATCCTGACAGATTTGGGGTACACCTACTTAATGACAGAGCAATATGATTCAGCGGCGTACTATTACAACAACGCCCTTGCTCTTGCTGACAGTCTGCAATTCGAACGCTACCGGGATCTGGCCCTCGTAGGGCTGGGGGAAGCACGCCTCAAACAGGGCAAGATAAAGGAGGTTAAGGCTATTTCCAGGCGGCTTGCAGATTTGTCCGAATCCTTTGCCTCCCCCAAACTGCTTTATTCTTACTACGCTCTGGAAGGCGCGCTCCGGCTCGATCTTAAAGACTACTCCGGTGCCATTCCCTTCCTCTCGGATGCTTATAACTACAATATGGAAACGGGGCGCCCGGTCATCGCGCTTGAGAAAGCCATGTACCTGCTCGAAGCCTATAAGGAGGTGGGGCAAACTGCGCAGGCACTGGAGTATGCGGAGATCATCAACCGGCTTAAGGATACCCTGAATAAAAGCCAAGACCTGGAGCGCCTGGCCGAGCAGCGCAAAGACTTTGAGTTCCAATTGGAAAGGCAAAAGCTGGAGGTGGAGAAAGCCAAAGAGGAGGCCATTCTAAAAGCCAGAGCTACTCAGAATATGATCATCGCTCTTGGCGGGCTTGCTCTGGCTGCCCTTGGCTTTGGTTTTTTCTGGAATACCCGACGTAGGAATCGGACTATCGCCAGACAGAACGATCAGCTACAGCGCCTCAACGAAACTAAAGACCGCCTCTTTGCCATCATCGGGCATGACCTGCGCAAGCCGGCCATTGCCTTCCGGGGCATCACCAAAAAAGTCAACTACCTGCTGCGCAAGAAGGATTTCCGCACATTGGAACAGCTCGGGGAAGAAATTGAGCAGGATGCCGCCGGGCTTAGTCAGCTCACTGAAAACCTGCTCAACTGGGCCCTCACGCAACGCGATGTCATGCCCTATCAGCCTACCCAAGTGAAGCTTCTGCCACTACTGGAAGATACCGCTGCGCCATTTCAAACCGCCCTGCAAAACAAGCACCTGGATTTGGAATGGGCCATACACGATGACACAATCGTATTTAGTGATGCCAATGCGCTGAGCACCATCGTGCGCAATCTGCTCGACAACGCCATCAAGTTCACACCGGAAGGCGGCCGGATCACCATCGAAGGCACCACCGATGACGGCTTGTTCAGGCTAAAAGTCCGAGACACCGGCGTGGGCATACCGCCCGAAAAACTAAAGGAACTCTTCCTACTCAAAGAAGGTCGTACCGAAGCCGGTACTGCTGGTGAAAAAGGAGCCGGGCTGGGCCTACACCTCGCACAGGAACTTTCAAAACTGAATCAATCCACGCTTGGCGTAAGCAGTCGTATTGGAAAAGGCACTATATTTACCCTCAGCCTGCCCCTGAAAGCAACTTAACCTCATACTGATGTCTCTAACACCACTAAAAATTCTGATCGTTGAAGACAACCTCTCTTTTGCCCTCGAACTGGAAATGCTACTGGATGAGATGGGTTATACCGACACCCTACGCGCCGACCACTCCGGCACCGCACTCGACTACATCTACAGTCAGGAGCCCGACCTCATCCTGATGGATATTGATATCAACGGCAATCTTAGCGGGCTGCAACTAGGAGAAAAAATCGCTCACCTCGACATTCCCGTTCTTTACATCACCGCCCTGCAGGATGCCCCCTATCAGGAAGCTTCCCGGCAGTCCAACACCATTGGTTATTTGGTTAAACCGGTGCAACCGCTTACCCTTCGATCAGCTATTGACCTGGCCATTGCCAAAGTACAGGCGCAGAAGGAAAGCGAAAAGGATATCAGTATTGAGAACCATGAGCATTTTATCACCCGGCAGTTTTTCTTTTTCAAGAAGCGAAATATTTACTACAAGGTCGCCATTCCGGACATCCTCTACGCCCAGTCGGATGACAACTACGTCAGGGTGCAAGTCCTTAATACGGATACCTTCACCCTACGCATCTCGCTCAAAAAACTTGAAGAGTTACTGCCCTCACAAACCTTTTTGCGCATCCACCGCCGCTATATCGTTGCCGTCAACCACATTTATGCCATAAATTTTCAGGATAGCACCCTCCTGATCAACGATACAGAGCTTCCTGTAAGTCAGGCCAACCGTAAGGAGCTGGAGGAGCATGTTCAGAAGCTGGGGTAGTAAAGAGATGCATGCTTTTTTAGACTATGTTTGGAGCCTGGTCCTATTTTTAGCATCTACGCTCTATTCTCATAAGCCCCTCTTCGCAAAAGGAGACGGAACAATCTCTAAGTTAAACAAAACAGTCATGCAAATCGCCATAGAAATCTCCATGTACCCCTTCCGCCCCGACTACGAGCCACCTATTCTTGACTTCATTGACCAATTAAAAGAGGCGGAGGGGCTGAGGGTTGAAGTCAACGACATGAGCACCCAAATCTTCGGGGCATTTGATACGGTCATGCCCAAATTGCAGTCGGCCATCAAGGAAGCTTTTTCGGAAGAGCAGGTGACCGTGATGGTGATGAAGGTGCTGCATGTGCCCGAAGGCTAGCTTTGGGCAGGTTGTCACAGTGAACCTAGAGCAGAGCGGGGAAGCTCTACCCCAGGGCCAACAGACCTTGTTTTTTGTATCTTGTCCCAATGAGCAATCTAAAAAGACGGCTAAGCTATTTCGGGCCTGGTTTTATCGTCGCAGCCACGGGTGTGGGCGCAGGTGACCTGATCGCAGCCTCCGTAGCTGGCGCACGTTATGGCACGGTCATCCTGTGGGCGGCTCTGCTGGGGGGACTGTTGAAGTTTGCCCTCAACGAAGGCGTGGCCCGATGGCAGCTCGCCACCGGGGAGACCCTACTCGAGGGCTGGATCAAATACCTGCCAAAGTGGGTGTCCTACTACTTCCTGGTTTACCTTTTGCTCTGGTCTTTTGTAGTGGCAGGCGCACTGATTTCCTTCTGCGGGCTGGCGGCACAAACGTTACTCCCCATTCACCCCGACGAAAGCACCGGCACTTTTATCTGGGGGGCCATACAATCCGGGCTGGCCGTAGCCCTGGTGCTGGCCGGCAGCTACCGACTGCTGGAACGGCTGATGAAAGGGTTCATTGGCCTGATGTTCGTGGTAGTCATCAGCAGCGCCTGGGGACTGGCCGTCGACTGGGGAGATATCCTCACGGCACTGGTCTTTCCAAAGTTGCCCGATGACCCGGAGGCGGTATTCATCACCCTGGGGCTGATTGGTGGTGTAGGCGGTAGCGTCACCTTGCTGAGCTATGCTTACTGGCTTGCCGAAAAGGGATGGACGAAGCCCCGCTTTCTAAACCACGCCCGCATCGACCTCGGTATCGCCTACACCCTGACCAGTTTGTTTGGCATTGCCCTGATCATCATCGCGGCCGGGGCAAGCCCAGAGCGCATGGAAGGCTACGGCATGATCCTGAGCCTGGCAGATCAGCTCTCAACGGTTACCGGGCCTATTGGGCGCTGGGGGTTTCTGATTGGCTTTTGGGGAGCAGTTTTTTCCTCTATGCTGGGCGTCTGGGACGGTGTGCCTTACCTGTTTGCTGATTTTGTGCGCACATTTAGCGGCAAGCCAGTCAAGCAACAGCTCCTGCGGCCTACCCTTCCCTACCGCTTATTTCTGGGCTTTCTGGCTGTGCCACCGCTCGCTATCGTCTGTTGGAGCAAACCCGCTTGGATCGGTATCCTGTACGCGGTGACGGGGGCCTTCTTCATGCCCTTCCTGGCAGCACTGCTGTTGTATATGAACAACTACCCTGCCTGGACCGGTACTTCCCGCAACGGCTGGCTGGCCAATATCGGGCTCGCCCTAAGCCTTCTGCTTTTCCTGGCACTTTTCTTCATCCAAATCACCTGACAACTATGCTCAATATCGAACAACTCAGAGCCGATACGCCCGGTGTACAGCACCGTATCCACCTCAATAATGCCGGGGCCAGCCTGATGCCCAACCCGGTGCTGGAAGCCGCACAACGCCACTTGCAACTAGAGTCAGAAATCGGTGGATATGAAGCCGCCGCCCTTGTCCGGGAACAAAGTATCGGCTTTTACGAATCTGTTGCCCAACTGCTGAATGCCAAACCGGATCAAATTGCCTGGTCCGGCAGCGCTACGCAGGCTTACAATACGGCGCTATCCGCTATCCCTTTTCAGGCAGGAGACACTATTCTGACGACCGAAGACGACTATGTCTCCAATCAAATTGCCTTTTTGCAACTCGCCAAACAGTACAACATTAAATTGCTCCGTGCCCGCACCCTACCTGAAGGCGGGGCCGATACCGCACACCTGAAAGAACTGATTCATACCCACCGCCCCAAACTCGTAGCGGTGACGCATGTGCCTACCAACTCTGGCCTGGTCCAAAACATCATGGGCATAGGAGAAATCTGCCGGGCCCACGGCGGCTACTACCTGGTCGATGCCTGTCAGTCGGCCGGTCAACTGCCCCTCGATGCGGCCGCGCTTCACTGTGATTTCCTGACCGCCACTTTCCGGAAATTCCTCCGCGGCCCGCGTGGGGCTGGTTTTCTATACGTTGCCGGCCGGGTACTGGAAGAAGGGCTGGAGCCTCGGTTCATGGACCTCCACAGCGCCGCATGGACAGCACCCGACGCCTACCGCCCCCGGAAGAGTGCCGTGCGCTTTGAAACCTGGGAGCGCTCTTATGCACTCGTCCTGGCAGCCCGCGCCGCTACCCATTATGCTTTAGCCCTGGAACTGGAGCCCATTGCCGCGCGTGTATCAATGCTTGCTGCCCAATTGCGGGAAAAGCTGGCCGGGCTGAGCGGAGTCCGGGTACTTGATCATGGGCAACAGTTGTGCGGTATTGTTACCGTAGCGCTGGAAGGCTACAGCCCGAAGGCCATCATACCCGACCTGAATCAGCACGGCATCAATGCCTCCGTTTCCGGAAAATCAGGTGCTATGATCGACTTTGAGAAAAAAGGCGTAGACTGGGCGCTGCGCTTTTCCCCACACTACTACAACACCCCTGCAGAGCTGGAGCAGGTCGCAGATACCCTGCAAGCACTTATGTCTCAGTAAAACGCTACCGATGCTGCCTGAACTATTACCTGTCAACCCTCAACTGGAACTCGTCCGCCCCGAGCTGTCGCACGCCACGCCCCTGTTCCACCTTATCGATCAGAGCCGGGCAGCCCTCGAGCCCTGGATGGGCTGGGTGAAACAAATTCATACGCCCAAAGAGGTCCACCGTTTTTTATTTGACGCTATCCGTTTCAACGAAGGGCAGCAGCGTTGCACCTTTTTGGTACGCTCCGACCAACAACTCGCCGGGCTTGTGAGCCTCGTCCGCATCGAATGGGCCCACCACCGGGCAGAGCTCGGCTACTGGCTGGGCAGCAGCTTTCAGGGCAAGGGCATTGCCACGCATTCCTGCGCACGCTTGCTGGCCTATGCCTTTGAAGAGCTTTGCCTCAACCGGATCGCACTGCGTACTGCAGAAAACAATAAACGTTCTCTGGAATTGGCCCGAAGGCTCAACTTCACGAGTGAAGGCCACCTCCGGGAAGCCCTTCACAAAGAGGGTGCTTATCAGCATTTACAGCTGTTCAGCCTCTTGCGCAACGAATGGAAAAAAGATTTTTTTTGATATTCCCGCTCCATTGATTTGTTTGCAACAAAAATTTGTTTTAACTTGCAGTCAAGTTGATTGTTTTTGTTTGTTTCATGCTGTGATCAGCACGAATTAAATCCTCAAAATTATGATCCGAGAAGACAGGCGGGAATTGAATGAAAGGTTTATTACGGTTTTTAAAATGCTGGAAGAACGGGGCGAGATCGTCAAAAACGACCGCAACGGAAAAGGCATGGGTGATTTTGCAGAACGCATCCTGGGCAACCGTGCCTATGGTCATATTATTCGTGCCTTCCTCAACCCGGATGATAAACGCTGTATTGATTACCGCCACGCCCGCTTTCTTTGCCGGGAGTACGGTGTCAATGAGTCTTATATGATCGACGGAGAGGGCGAGCCCTTCGGGTTGGAAGCGCCTAAGTACGATCAGGTGATGGAGGAAGCCCCCCGCATGGGCGGCAACATTATGTTTACGACGACCGAGGCCTTTGCGGGCTCCACCGTTAGCGCAGAAAGCTTCTCCAAGGAGGAGAATACTTTCTTTAGCATTCCGGGGCTTTCCGGTGCAAGTCTGGTCGCCTTCCCGATTAACGGTAACAGTATGGAGCCGGTTATCATTGATGGCGACATGGTGATCTGCCGTGAAATCAGTGGCCTACATGAAATACGGGACAACAAAATCTATGCAATTAAAAACAATGGTCAGCTCTGGGTCAAGTATGTTCAGCGGGTAACCGATAACCGTGGCAGAGTGACACGCCTGAAGCTAATTTCAGCCAACCATCTGGAACACGACCCCTTTGTGGAAGAAGTGGGGGAATATACCCGCCTCTATGAGGTGGTGCGCCGGATTAGTGACCTCTAAAAGGGATGCCCGGAGCACTTTTCCTTGCAAATCAATACTTTCATAAACCCATGTTATCCGGTTTTCCCGGTTCTTTGAGCGCGGCCCCGGAATGAAGCCAACAAAGGTTTTGATTGGGCAGGATCTGAGAGATGCTATTTTTGGAGCACCTTTACGTTGCAAATTAGCGCTTTATGCCCCCCCGCAGAAATGCGGGGCAGGCTATGGCTAACGGTTTTTTCGGTCACTTAGCCCGCTAAATTCCCTTCAAAACCGTTAGCCAGAACCATAAATCACTGATTTTTCACAGGTAAATCACCTCCAAACATACTCTAAAGCTCTGAGGGCTTGTTCTTTTGCATTGAGATCGATAAAAGGAGGGCGACGACTCCCTGATTTACACGTATTTATTTATTGCATAGCAGAAGCCGGTTTTGGCTTTTACCAATGGGTTGTATGGGTTCGAAGAGAGCCGGTTGAACCCTAACCTTGCTATGCCCCAAGAACATATTAATATCCTGCTGTTTTTTGATTGGCCTCCCGGGTAAAACACCCGGGAGTTTTTTTATGCGCTTAATAAAGTTTATGAATGCTGCAGGAAATGGATCAACGTAAAATTGCAGCAAACCCAGAGCTTCCAAGCGTGAAACATGCTGCATGATTTCGGACTAGTCAGACTAGTTCTACCGAATCTTTGCATCACCTTTCTAAATTTTTACTTATTTTTGATGGTCAGGCGTCGCAGATAAAAAATAAAGCGGAGCCCTTCCGTCGCAGTGCCAAGTCAAACCACAACAGAATATTAATGACGACAGTTGAAATCAGGCCCCGGTTCCAACGGCAACACAACGCAAGCGCCGAGCAGGTGATAGAGCGCCTTAGTGAAGCCCTGCAACAAAGCGATGGAAGTGTACAGGGTTCCGTAATGGACCACCACATTGTACTGCGCATACCAGTAGAAGAACAACATTACTGGTCCCCTCAGCTCAGCCTCACGATCGAAGACAAAGCGGACGAGGGGGCCCTTATCCGGGGGCTCTACGGGCCCCGGTCTTCCGTATGGCTCATGTTCGTTTTTTTGTATTCCTCCCTTGGGGCGATCAGTCTCTTTGTGGCCATCACCGGGTTTTCACAACTGAGCCTTGGCATGTCAGCTCCGGCACTGTGGGCACTGCCCGTTGCAGCGGTCATCGCCCTGACATTATACCTCTTTGCAAAAGCCGGCGAGCGCCTGGGCAAAGACGAAATGCACCGCTTACGCAACTTTATGGATGCCGCCCTGGTTGAAAAAGAAGCAAAAGCCAGCATTCGTGAAGTTTCCTAACCTGAAAGAGCTCCAATCTTATGTTCCACAAACCGGCCGCATATCGTGGCTCGGTAAACGCCCGGAAAAGAGAAGCCCTTTAGTCCCCTGTGAAGCCATCCGCATTACCCCTGATGGAGGCATTGAGGGCGACCACTACAGCCGTAAGGGTGGAAAGCGGCAAGTCACCCTCATACAGGAAGAGCACCTGCATGCGGTAGGTGCCATGTTAGGGCAAGACGGTATTGACCCCGCTCTGACCCGCCGCAATCTGGTCGTCTCCGGTATCAATCTGCTGTCGCTGCTGAAGCGGCAAGTACAAATTGGAGCGGAGGTTGTCCTTGAGGTAACTGGTCATTGCCACCCCTGCTCCCGGATGGAAGACAACCTGGGCGATGGAGGCTATAGTGCCATGCGCGGGCACGGTGGCGTTACCGCAAGCGTCGTCAAAGGGGGAGTCATCCGGTTAGGGGACACCGTTTGTGTCTTTGAATCCAAAACTAATCCAAATGCCTAAATCCGTAGAAATCCTATGCCCTAAGTGTGACTGGAAACCCGATGGTAAAGCCTGGTGGGTTTGCACCTGTGGGCATCGCTGGAACACTTTCGAAACTGCTGCACGTTGCCCCTCCTGCAAAAAACAATGGGAAAAAACCCAGTGCCCCACCCCGGCTGGTGGATGTGGTACCGAAAGCCCGCACCTCGACTGGTACCGCGGGCTCGACGATTGGCTGGTCGAAGAACTGGAACAGCTTACTATTTTGCTGCCTGCTTAGACAATGTTTGGAGCTTGCTACGATTGCAAACCAAGGACTTTTGAACCCCGCAGAAATGCGGGGCGGGCTCTGGCGTCACCTTTTTTAGCTTATTTGACCCCGCAATTCTGCAGGGCAGGCTCCGCCAAACGCGCAAAAAAAGGTTTAGCCAGAACCATAAATCACTGGTTTTTAAAGGTAAATCACCTCCAAATATACTCTGAGCCTTAAATAGTTAGGCACTTATGCATAAATTGGCTGGCAAAAGTTAAGGGGCTTCCGCTTTCCCCCAAATAATAGTAACTTTGAAAACTGTTCCATCAATCCCAAGGACATAAAAAATATGTGGCGGACCTGTTTCCTCTTTTGTTCAGCCCTGTTGTGGGGGCCTTCTTTGCTTTTCGCACAGCCCTGCGGGCTTACAGACACGCTGGGCATTGCTCTAAACTCAAGCCCTACCTATACCTATCAGGTTGTAGATATCTTCAATGATGACCTTAGTGCAGCAGACCAGGGCATATGTGGCGTAGAAATCCGCTTTGCCCATCAGTATGTCGACAATCTCGTACTTACCCTGACTGCACCGAACGGGCAGGCCGTCACCCTTATCGGCCCCAATACAGATCAGCAGTTTGAGTTCACTTTTGGCTCAATCTGGGATATCAGTTTTGTGCCCTGCCTGGAAACCCCCGACCCTGATCCCGGCTCCCTCTTTGGCTGGGACAACAACCAAACGGGGAATTTTTCCAACCTTAACCTCTACACCGGCTCCTACTATCCCTATCAGGGCTGCCTGGAAGACTTCAATGCAGGGCCGGCTAATGGCACCTGGACTCTCAACATCGGGAATACGCCTTCAGACTACATTGGGGAAATCACGTACTTCCGTATTGAGTTTTGCGATGCCCGGGGGATCGACTGTTGCTTTGCGCAGGGCGGCAACCTGTTTGCACAAGATATCCTGACCTGCGAAGGCGATAGCACCCTGGACATAGACCCACTGCTCGCCTTCGATGATGGGCAAACGCCGGATACCGCCATTTACGGGTACACCTACCTGCTTGGACAAGATGGCATCCTCCTCGATACCACTGACCAACCTGACCTGACGGGCTTCGCGCCGGGCAGCTACCAGATATGCGGACTGGGCTACCACCTCGAAGATGCAGACAGTATCCCTATGCCCGATGGTACCCTTACCCTGGACAGCATCCGCAACAACCTCGATGGCCTGGAGCCACGGTTCTGCGGAGCACTCAGCGATAGCTGCATTCAGGTGACCATCTTACCCCTTCCTGCCACCGAGCTCCTGGAGGAAACCCTTTGCCTGGGCGACAGCCTTATCGTTGGGGATACCATCCTGAAAAACACCGGCTTCTATGAAATCGAATTAATGAGTTATGCCGGTTGCGACAGCCTCGTGCAGGTAGACCTGACCGTACTGCCGCCCCTTGAAGTCAACCTTGTGGATACCCTATGCCCGGGGCAGTTTATTCAGGTTGGGGGCAATATTTACAATATGACTGGTACTTACCGGGATACGATTACCTCCGCAGCTGGCTGTGACAGCATCGTCACTCTTGACCTCACGGTGCCACCACCTAATATCGTAGACACTACCGTGACTATTTGCCAGGGAGAAAGCTTCGCGGTTAGGGACAGCCTGCTGACTGAAGCTGGCTTCTATAGTTTCTTCCTCACTTCCGCCCTGAACTGCGACAGTACCCTCAACATCACATTGGAAGTACTGGAGCCCATTGCAAGTATCGCCCCTGCCTTTAACCTGACCTGCATCACGTCATCCGTAGAACTCAATGGCACAGGTTCCACGCCCGCCGGTCAGCTCAGCTATCAGTGGTATGCGCCCGATGGCACAACGCTCGGCACAGCACCAACCCAAACCGTCGCTCAGGCAGGCGCTTTCGTCCTGGAAGTCAGGCAAGTCTCGACAGACATGACCACCTGTACCACCTTTGATACCCTTGTGGTGGAAATTGACACGATCCCCCCTGTGTCCGATGCCGGCCCGCAGGACACCCTCAACTGCACACAGGGACAGGTGGAGCTTGGCGGCATAACCACCCCCGACCCCAACTATACTTACTTTTGGTATACACCTGATGGTAATATTGTGAGCGATGTTTTTCAACCTACCGCCGTTGCCAACGATCCAGGCAGTTATTTCCTCGTAGTAACCGATATAGACAACCGTTGCAGTGATACCTCTATGACAACTGTGCTGGAAGACCAGGATTTACCTTCCGTAGAGCCCGGTACCGACACCTTGCTCTCCTGTCTGTTTCCCGAAATCACTTTGGATGGCAGTGGCTCCTCCGAAGGCCCAAATTTTGCTTATGAGTGGAGCGATGAGGCTGGCAATCTGCTTCAGGATGGCACAACGTTATTTCCGGTGGTCAGTCAGGGCGGCACCTATCAGCTTATGGTGGAAAACACCCTGACGAATTGCCGGGACTCGGCGACGGTAATGGTCGGATACGATACAATTGCTCCCAGAGTTAACCTTCCGATACCTGATATTCTGACCTGCACGCAGCCCACGGTGAGTTTTTCCGGGAGTGTGGTTGGCGCTGGCCCCGCTCCGGTGTACGCCTGGTCTTCTACCGAAGGCAATATTCTGACCGACCCTAATGCGCTGACCATAACCGTAGACCAAAGTGGCGTGTACACCCTGATAGCAGAAAACAGCCTGAATGGCTGCCAGGGTACGGCTAATACCACCGTAATCGAAGACATTACTGTTGTCAACGCAGTGCTGCCTGCTCCAGACACCCTAAGCTGTGCTCAGCCAAATCTCACCCTAATGGGCACCGGCTCCTCCTCTGGCCCGAACATTACCTACACCTGGTCTGGCAACCCTCAGGCGCCGGCTTCCACCGATGGGTTCAATGCCAACGTTGATGCGCCAGGCGCTTATCAACTGATTGTAACCGACACCACCAATTCCTGTGCAGATACTGCTGTTGTGACCGTTGCGCTAGATACCCTGCAGCCTCTGGCAACTGCCGGGCCAGACCGGACACTGACCTGCGATAGCACAACTGTTTTACTAGATGGTAGCGGCTCCAGCCTGGGTATTCAATTTGACTATGACTGGGTGGAGATCGTAGGGACAGGCCTGGTAGACACCAACACCCTGCAGGCCACCGTAGGCAGCCCCGGCGTATATATGTTGGTGGTGACGAATACGCAGAACGGCTGCTTCGACACCGCTTTCGCTGTTGTCAATATCGACACCCTTTCCCCCGGAGCTGCACTGGCAGCCCCCCTGCGGCTCAATTGCACGGTAGCGGAGGTCCCACTGGACGGTAGTAATTCCGATACCGGCCCTGGCTTTAGCTTCAGCTGGAGCACAACCGGTAACGGCAGTTTTGTTTCGGGCACCAATACCCTTATGCCCACAGTCAATGCAGCCGGCATCTATCAACTGGAGGTAGAGAACGATAGCACCGGATGTACGCAAACCACCCAGATTCAGGTCTTTCAGGATACCCTGCCCCCGGTAGCCAATGCCGGGCCGGATACACTGATCAACTGCCTGCAACCTACGGTACTGCTGGGCAGCAGCAATACCAGTCAGGGGCCGGAAATAGTGTACAACTGGTCCGGGCCAAACGGAGGGATCACCGGCCCTGCCAACGAAAGGTTTGCAGTAGCCAATGCACCGGGGACGTACATCATCCATGTTCGGAATACCACTACCGGTTGCGAAGCTACCGATACGGTTGGAGTAACCGGAAACTTCAATTTCCCCGATGCCATTGCCGGGGCCGATCAGGAATTGGATTGTGCCCTTCAACAGGTCATGCTGAGTGCAACGGGCAGCACGATCGAAAATACAGTTTTCAACTGGTCCGGCCCCTGTTTATCCGGTGATCCGGCCGGTCAGGACATCACCGCTACCTGCGACGGCATTTATATCCTTTCTGTAACGGACTCTCTGAATGGTTGCACCGCCACAGATACCGTCACCGTGACCCGCGACCCCCTGAGCCCCAATGCCATTTTACCGGATACTATCGTACTTTCCTGCACGGAAGGCACTGCTTTACTGGATGCAACAGCTTCCGAAGGCACTACCTTCGATTGGTTCTTTAACGACAGCCCCATCACCCCAGCCGGGCTAAGTTTTACGATCGACAGTGCTGGCATCTACACCCTCATTGCCAATAATACCGCCGGCGACTGCCCGGACACGGCTTCTGTTGCCGCCACTTTCGACTGTAGCCCGGGCTTGGTCATCGCCGCGCCTGATACCCTCACCTGTACCGTACAGGATATCATGTTGGATGCCACAGGGAGTGAAAGTGGCCCGAACATCGTCTATACCTGGATCCCGCCGAATGCCGGCTGTATAGAATCCGGGGAGACCACTCTGCAGCCCATTGTGCGCTGCCCGGGCACCTATCAGTTCATTGCCACCAATACCACCTTCAACCTGAGCGATACCCTGACCGTAGTGGTGCCTTCCAACACCATTGCCCCCATCGCCGAAGCGGGCGCCGGGGATACCCTGACCTGCCCGGAACCCACCACCATCCTAAGTGCAGCAGGCTCCTCCTCTGGCCCCGGTATTGGTTACACCTGGACCAAGCTCGATGACGAGACTTTTGTCAGGGACAGCTTCAGTATTTTCGTGAATGACGCCAGCACCTACTTTCTGACCGTTTTGGATAGCACAAACGGGTGTTTTGCTGAGGATATCGTCGTGGTACAACGCAGTGACAACCTCCCTGATTTGAACTTCAGCTCTACCATCATCCCTTGTATGCAGGACTCCTTCTGGCTACAGGCTTTTGTGGTGCCTCAGGGGCCGCAGTACGTATACGCCTGGGAAGGCAATGTGATCCTTGATGGAGCAGACAGTGTGACCGTCTTGCTGGATACTGCAGGTACCGTCCGGCTCACGGTGACCAATCCCGCAAACAACTGCTCAAGCTTTCGGGATGTTCTGGTGACTCAACAAGAGTGTGTCCCCTGTCTGGATAGCATTCCCACCGACACCCTTACCTGCAACGTTCTGCAGGTCGCCCTCAGTGGTAGTTTTTGCGAGCCCTGTATCGGTTGTACCGTCAACTGGACCACCACCGAAGGAAACATCCTAAGCGATCCCGACAGTCTGGAAATTGTAGTCAATCAGCCCGGCCTTTACACCCTCAATGCTACAGACACCCTTGGGTTTTCAGCCAAGGTCACCGTTACTGTAACTGAACTGGCGACGCCACCGGATTTAACCGCCGGCCCGGATCAGGTACTCAATTGCCGGGACACCTCTGTAGTACTTACCACCTCTACTCTTCCCGGCGCTGACCTGGCCTTTCAATGGTCCACTACTGACGGTGCCACACCTGCCGAAGATACCCTGACTTCCATCACTGTTACCCAGGCGGGGCTGTACACTATTGTAGCAACCGACCGCTTTACGGGATGCGAAGCCATAGATGAGGTCTTAGTAGAAGCTGACACCTTTCCCCCGCTCACCGATGCCGGCCCGACACAAGTTTTAAACTGCAACACGCCTACGGTAACCCTGGACGGTAGTGGATCAGCTTTTGGCAATGCCATTTTGTACGCCTGGAGCGGCCCTGTAGCCAATATCCCTGGAAGTACCACATTCAACCCATCCGTCAACACAGCCGGCTGGTACGAACTGATGGTCACGGACACCACCACCGGCTGTACGAATGTCGACAGCGTGCTTGTAACTCAGAATACCGATTTGCCAGCCATCCCCTCCATACCCGATACCGTAATAACCTGCGGCTCCCCATCGGTAGTCTTACAGGGGAGCCTGCCCGGCGACACCGGTTACAGTTCCTGCTGGTACCGGCTGAATGAGAATGGTGACCCTACCGGCCCCTGTGTGCCCACCCTCAGCATCGACGTCAGCCTCCCCGGACTCTATGGCTTCGAAGTTCAGAATGACACCTCGGGGTGCACCAGTACTGTTACCGTAGAAGTTACCCAGGACACCCTCTCCCCTACGCTTGAGCTGGCAGATACGCTACTGTTCCCCTGTGCTACCGACAGCTTAAACATCACCGCAACCGGTAATCCGCAGGGCAACCTCATTTATCAATGGAGTAGCTTGGGCGGCTTCCCAATACAGCAAGCGGATCAGGCTACGGCTACGGTCTTCCAGCCCGGTGTTTACCAGGTTCAGGTAGAACGCACAGACAATGGCTGCTCGGTAATGGGCACGGTCTCCGTAGAAGCCGATGACCGCATCCCGGTGGTCACAGCCGGCCCTGACACGCTGATCACCTGCAACAACAATCCAATCCGGCTCAGTGCCAGCGCAATAACAGATAGTGGGATGAGCGACCTGCTTTGGACAACGGAAGCCGGGCAAATCATCTCCGGGCAAGCAACCGCCACCCCACAGATTGGTGCTGCAGGCTGGTACCTCATCTCCGTTACCGATCCGGAAAGTGGCTGTAGCGCGGTGGACTCTACCTTTGTTGCCGACGGGCAGATTGCACCGGAAGCCGGTCTTTCCAATCCCGACCTGCTCACCCTTAACTGCGCTATGGACAGCCTGCTTATGGATGGCACGGCAACAACGGGTGGTACCGGAGCCGGGTACAACTACCAATGGCGGCGTGGTGCATTCAACACCATTGGGACCGCACCCCAGCAATGGATTTCAGAGGTAGGGAGCTACCGCTTGATTGTACAGGATCAGGGTTCCGGGTGCCTGGACACCCTCGTTTTCCAAATCAATGGCGACTTTAGTGCCCCTTCTGTTGAAGTGGTGCCCCCATCAAGGCTCAACTGCAACCGGACAACTGTTCTGCTCGATGGTAGCGGCTCGGAGACAGGCCCCGGTCTGATGTACACCTGGCAGGACAGTAGCGGGATCGTTATTGCCCAGGATTCCACCAGCATAGAGGTAAGTATGCCCGGCCCTTACACCCTGCTTGTCACGGATACCACGAACGGCTGTTCTTCCAGCGAGACGGTGATCGTCGACAGTGATGCCAATTTTCCGGAAATTGTTATTGCGGCCCCTGCAGAGTTGAGCTGTAGCCAAACCAGCATTACCCTCAACGCCACGGCCTCCTCCGGAGAGGGGCCCCTGCTATTCAACTGGTCTGCCGGCGCCGGCGCTGCAATAGAAGGCCCAACAGACCAGCCCACCACCATGGTTACTGCTGAAGGCTGGTACGTACTCACCCTCACCGACCAAAGCAATGGCTGTGCACTTACCGACAGTGTAGAAGTTACAGCATCCTCTCCTTTGATCGATACCGTAAATTGGCAGACGGAAAGCCCGGCCTGCCCCGGAGACCGGAATGGTTCTATTGCACTGGATGCAGTGGCCGGAGGGACCCCGCCTTTCGTTTCTGCCATCAATGGAGGTGCACTATCGATGGACAATGCCTTTGTCAACCTGACAGCAGGCTCCTACCCTATTTTGCTGGAAGATGCCAATGGCTGTCAGTGGAGCTCCATCGTCAACATAGCGGCTTCCAGTGGGATTGATATTGAGCTGGGGCCTGATACGACTATTCAACTAGGGCAGCAAATCACCCTTTCGGCAATGACCCTGTCGGGCGTTGCGGATTCTATTTGGTGGTGGCCATCGCCCGGTATTCAGGAAGGCGCAGATTATACCGTAGCCCCAACCCTTACCACCCTTTATCAGGTATGGGCTCAGGATGGCAATGGTTGCCAGGACCAGGCGCAGGTGACCGTGAAGGTGACTAAAGACACTCCTGTGTATGCCCCTACGGTCTTTTCGCCTAATGGCGACAACAATAACGACCGCTTTGTGCTGTACAGCCGGGAAGACCTCGGCACCCTGACGGTATTCCGGATTTTTGACCGGTGGGGCAACCTCGTGCACGAAGTCCGGGAATGCGCCCTCAATGATGAAAACTGTGGTTGGGATGGCACATTCAGAGGAAGTGAAATGGACAGTGATGTATTCACCTTTTATGCCGAAATTAACTTAGCAAGCGGAGGCACCACCATTATCTCAGGTGATGTCCTCCTGCTGCGATAGTTTAGAGCGTATTAGAGTTTAGGCTAATACTTTTACCAGCTCTACAATGCCCGTGATGATATTCTGGATGCCGATTGCCATCACAAGGAATCCCATAATGCGGCTCAGGGCATTTAACCCTGCTACCCCCAGCAACTTTTGCAAATAGGGCGAGTAGCGCAATACAGCATAAACAATAGCGCCCATGGTGACCACCACTGCCGAAATCAGTAACCGTGGCTCCCAGTCGGTATGCTCCGCCTGAATACTAATCAGATAGGAAATGGAACCCGGCCCCGAAAGCAACGGCATAGCCATAGGCGAAAAAGAGATGTCGTCTTTGGTGAGCGCCTCTTGCTTCACCTTTTTGTCCACGGCCCGGCCTTCTGCAAACTTACCGCTCATGAGTGAATATCCGGACAGGAGAATGACCAGCCCTCCTGCAATGCGCATGGCATTAATACTAATTCCGAAGAAGCTCAGGATGAGCGAGCCCGCCAGAAAGAACGCCAGCAGTATCATAGTAAAATACAGGCTTGTATGTAAAGCCGTCTGTGTCCGCTCTTGACTGGTGTAGTGCGGGGTCATTGCCAGAAATACCGGAATAGCACCCAGCGGGTTGACCATGGAAAAGAGGGATGCCAGCACTGCTAAAAACAGCTCCAACATAGTGATTTGTACTTTTGGGTGGATTTCCACCTTTTTTTTGTTAAAATAAAATTCTGTACCAAGAAGAATAAGCACCGGATTCAAAATAATTGACGGTCAACTTATCCTCCAAGTCTTCATATACATGCTTTACATCCCGAAAGTTTCTGGAGGCAGGTTAATTTTTTTACTTTTTTTCACTAGCTAAACAATGCGCAGTGGCACCACAAAAAGGGGAGCGAAAACCTTCGCTCCCCAGAAAAACACCTAAAACCCATATTCGTATCATGAAAAAACTTTCATGCTGTATTTTTATTCGGAATGTTGAGCCAATTGCAAGCTTTAAATACCCGCAAATTGGCATCAACGTCATTCCCCTTTTCTATGAACGGTAATGCTCTGTTTACGTTCAGAATGAATACCAGTCCATAGATACCCTTTAGACTACGGGACAATGACGAGGTCACGTTTTTTATTACTTTTTTTTACCCTTCACAAAAATAAGGTTGCCACCAATGAATTCAGGTGATCTCAATCACAATTTTTGTAACTGTGCCGCTAAAACTATTTTTTATGGAAAGATTTGACCAGCCCGATAAGTTCCTGCACGATGCCTGGCATTTGCTCATCAAAGCTGCGGCTAAACGTAAAGGCGATTACCAAAAACCGATCATTGCCACAATCGATGCGGATGGATTTGCTCAGCAACGCGTGGTGGTGTTACGCGATGTTGACTTGCAACAGCGAATGCTTACGCTATTTACGGATGCCCGCTCGGAAAAAGTAAAAGCGCTTCAGGATACCCCTCTCCTATCCTGGCTGTTTTGGGATGAACGGAAGAAAGTACAGATCCGCATGATTGGCAGAGTGGTGCTGGAGCAAGGTTCTGACCGGTGCCAAAAGCTTTGGGACCGCTTGCCGGTACAAGGGCGTACTAGTTATGCCACTGTTTCTGCACCGGGTACCCCTCAGGAAAAGGATACCGTGCCCCTGCCGGATTATTGGCATGCCGATATGGATTTGGAGCAAACCGCTTCAGCTTTTGAGCATTTTATGGTCGTTACCTGTCAGGTCTTCAAGGTAGATCTGCTGCATTTGCACCATGAGGGCCATCAGCGAGCTCAGTTTGAATACCAAGACGGCAGCTGGCAGGGGCACTGGGTTACACCTTAACTACTGGGCCGGATCGAGGCGAAGTTGTACTTTCAGGCGCTTTTCGTCGCGTAGCAGCTCCACTTCAACAGCATCTCCGGGCTCATACTTTTCAAGGATGAGGATGAGGTCATTGGTAGAGTTCACCGGCTCTCCGTCTATGCCTGTAATGACGTCTCCGAGAATGATACTGCCGTAGCGGTCGCGCATGGTGGGGCGGATACCTGCTTTTTGAGCACCACTGCCCTCTATCACATCGATAACTAGAGCGCCATCAAGGCCTAAGCGCTCTACGATCTGAGGGCGGGCCAACTCCACACCCAGAGTTGGCCTTTTCAGCCGGCCAAACTCAATCAGCTCGGGAACCACCCAGCTTACCACATCCACCGGAATGGAAAAACCGATACCGGCTGAAGCGCCAGAAGGGCTGTAGATGGCTGTATTGACGCCAATCAGGCGCCCTGAGCTATCCAGCAGTGGCCCTCCTGAATTTCCGGGGTTGATGGCAGCATCTGTTTGGATCACATCCCGTATGGGAATACCGGCCACTGACTCAATTTCCCGGCCCAGTGCACTTACAATGCCCGTAGTCAGCGTCTGGTCCAATCCGAAAGGGTTGCCGATCGCATAGACCGCCTGCCCTACCTGCAGGTTGTCTGAAGTGCCGACCGGCATCGGACGCAGGGTGCTGCGGGGTGCCTCTATGCGCAATACCGCCAGATCTTTTTCCGGGGCCACTCCAACGGGCACCGCCTGCCAGGTACTCCGGTCAGCCAAAGTGACCGTAGCCCGGTCTGCCCCCTGTATAACATGGTAATTGGTAATAATATGCCCTTTGTAGTCCCACACAAAACCAGAGCCGCTCCCCCTGGGGATTTCGGTAATATTCCGACTGAAATAATCACGCCGCACATTGGTAGTTGTAATGTAACATACCGAAGGCGCAGACTCTTCGAACAGCCGGATATTGGCCCGTTCCTGAGGGTTAAGCCCATGGGAAGCAGCAGGCTCCCGTGTGGCAGGAAGGTTGCCGGTGCCTTTCTTTGCAGAAACATCAGGGTCGGCAGTTTCAGCTACTAATTCCGGTTCTCCGGATGGATCTGCATCTGCGCGCGAGGTCCAGGCTGCACCAGCAAAAAAACCACAGCCTAGCAATGCCAGCCAAATAAAGATGCTAAATCGGTTATTCATACGGTCTATGTTATGTTTTACGCTTTTTCTTTTTAGCAGCAGGGAACAGGATATTGTTCAGGATCAGGCGGTAGCCGGGCGACTTAGGGTGCAGGTTGAGGTCGGTCTCCGGGTCCTGTACATAGTGGCGGTAGTCCTCAGGGTCGTGCCCACCGTAGAACGTGAAAAAGCCCTGCCCGTACTCGCTATGGATATAACGCGCTTCTTTAGCGGGTTTGTTTTCTCCCAGTATCAGGATATTCGACTTGATGGTACTGTTGCGAAAAGCCGTGGTCTGCCCCATAAAGCCCTTTACCGTCCGGGTATGGTTTTGGGTGAGCATGGTAGGCACGGGGTCCCACTTCGCAGAAAAGTCGAATAAGGTGAAGTAGTCTTGTTCGGGGTTCACCCTCCGGCCCCTGGAGTGGTCGACATCGGAGTATTCGTACTCCAGAGGGTTTCGCTCCAGCTCGAAGCCTTCAAAGGCAAAAGTCTTGGAATAGTCGAGTTTAGACTGTGCGTTAGGGTCGACAGGGTCGCCGTCGTACATTTCCGCACAGATGTCTATGCCTTCCGCGGCCAGGGCAATATCGTAGGTATCCGTTGCAGAGCACATCGCGAACATAAAGCCGCCCCCGACAACGTACTCTTTGATACGCTTCACCACAGACAGTTTGAGCTGAGACACTTTACTGAAGCCCAGGTCGTAGGCCAGTTCCTCCATTTTGCGCTGGTTTTCCTTGTACCAAGTCTGATTGTGGTAAGTACGGTAAAACCGGCCATACTGCCCTGTGAAATCTTCGTGGTGCAGGTGGAGCCAGTCGTATTTGGTCAGCTCGTCGTTAAGCACCTCGCGGTCGTAGATGGTTTCGTAAGGGATTTCGGCGTAGGTGAGGACCAGCGTAACGGCATCATCCCAGGGTTGTATTTTTTCGCCCCGGGCGTTGAAGTCTGGCGTATACACCGCAATTTTAGGGGCTTTTTCCAGTTTGATGGCCTCCATGTTGACCTCCGGGTCTGCAATTTCATTGAGAATGGCATTGAACTGCCCATCTGCTACCACTTCATAGGTTACGCCCCGGGTGAGGCACTCTTTTTCAAAGGTACGATTGTAGGGGAAAGCGAAGCTGCCGCCCCGGTAATTGAGCAGCCACCAGGCTTCAACGTTGCTCG
This sequence comes from Phaeodactylibacter sp., assembly GCF_040219495.1. Taxonomy (GTDB): domain Bacteria; phylum Bacteroidota; class Bacteroidia; order Chitinophagales; family Saprospiraceae; genus Phaeodactylibacter. Next base: position 198,128 of record NZ_JAVJSK010000155.1, read on the forward strand.
ACAACACCCAGTAGGTGATCCCGTAGGCTTTGAGGTGGTCTTTTTGGACTTCATGGTCCATGGGCAGCAGAATATAAGAAGCCTGCACCTGAGCGGCGAGGAGTAGGAAAAACGCGATCTGCATTAATTTCTTCATGAATACTTCAGATTTCTTTTGCTGTTCCTGAAGGATGTCCCTCCGGTTCCAACATTTTACGGGATGCAATTGTATAGTTAGCTCGTAATATAGATAATAAACGATTACGCATTCAAATGTATGCCTCAGTTAGTGTTTTAACAAAATACTAACAGGAGGTTCAGGTGGTCTCCTGAAAAATCCGTTATTATTGTGCGCGCTGCAAACGGGCGCAGAAAAACAAAAGAATTGATGGACAATTTAAGCTTTCAGTATCCAGTGTGGTATCTTCTCCTCTGCCTCTTGCTTGGCGGGCTTTTCGCAGGGGTCCTCTACTACCGGTCTACTGCATTCCGATCACAGGGCCGTACCCTAAATATTGCCCTGGGCCTCCTTCGGTTCGTGGCGGTAAGCCTGATTGCGATCTTACTGCTCACGCCGTTGTTGCGGCACGTTGTCAGAGAGGTCAAGAACCCCATCATTCTTATTGCACAAGACCAGTCAGAATCGGTGGGCAGTGCCCTTGCTGAGGGCAAAGACGCCTACCTTAGCCGCCTCAAGGCCCTGCAAGAAGAACTGGAGGGCGATTTCGAAGTCAAAACCTACGGTTTTGGCAGTGAGGTCCGGGAAGGGCTGGACACAGCATTCGAAGACAAGCAAAGCAATATTGCGGAAGCTCTTTCTACGCTCTATGATCTTTACAGCGGTCAAAACCTCGGGGCTATCGTCCTGGCGTCTGATGGCATCTACAACAAGGGCAGCAACCCGCTTTACGCGAATGCACCACTGGATGCGCCCCTTTTCACCATTCCCCTGGGCGATACTACCGCAAAGCGCGACCTGCTGGTCAAGCGCGTTTTTCACAACCGCATTGTCTACCTCGGTGATAAATTCAGCATTCAGGTCGACCTTGCCGCCGATAACGCAGCGGGCAGCGATAGCCGGGTCAATATCTACAAAATCGTCAATGGGAAAGCTCAGTTGTTACAGCAGGAGCCGGTCACAATCAACCAAAACAGCTGGTTTGAGACCCGGGAGTACATCCTGAATACCGATCAGGCCGGAGTGCAGCGGTTCCGGATTAGCCTAAGCGAAATCCCGGAGGAAGCTACTACCGTCAACAACAGCAAAGATATCTTTATTGATGTACTGGACGCCCGTCAGAAAATACTGGTGCTGGGCAATGCGCCCCATCCTGACCTCACCGCTTTCCGGCAGGCTTTATCCTCCAACCAAAACTATGAGGTGACAACAGCTACTATTGCCAATCTGGAGGAATCCCCTGCTGCTTACGACTTTATCATTCTGCACAATTTGCCGAGCCGTGCCAACGCGGCAACGACGGTCCTGAATGCTATTGCCCGTGACAAAGTCCCGCACTTGTTTGTAGTGGGCAACCAAACGGACCTGCAGCAGTTCAATCAGGCTCAACGCGTGCTGAGTATCCAAAAGCGCGGGAATTCAGCCAATCAGGTTCAGGCCTACATCAAGCCGGGCTTCAACCTGTTCCAGCTTAGCGAAGACCTGAAGGAGCAACTGCCGGGCTACACTCCGCTAACGGCAGTCTTTGGCGACTATGATATTGAGAGCAGCGCTTCCGCTCTGCTCTACCAGCGTATCGGCAAGGTGGAAACCAACTACCCTCTCCTGGTCCTTGGCGAAGGCAGCGGCACCAAAGTGGGCGTGCTCGGTGGAGAAGGCATCTGGCGCTGGCGCCTGTTTGACTATTTGCAAAATCAGGACCATGAGCGCTTCGATGAGCTCATTGGCAAAGTCGTGCAGTACCTGAGCCTGAAAGAAGACAAACGCCGGTTCCGGGTCAGCCTCAATAAAAACATCTTCGATGAAAACGAACCGGTCTATTTCGATGCCGAACTGTACAACCAAAGTTTTGAGCTCATCAATGAACCGGATGCCAGCCTGACCGTAAAGGATGCCTCCGGCAAAGAATACAACTTCACCTTCAACAGAGCCGGCAATGCTTACCGCCTCAATGCAGGCATTCTGCCAGTAGGCAACTACCAATTTACAGGAAACGTATTCTTTTCCGGTGAGCAGTTTACCTACGACGGGCAGTTCAGCATTCAGCCTATTCAGCTTGAGCAATACGAAACGACTGCCAACCACAATACCCTGCGCCTGCTGAGCAAACAATACGGCGGGGCTGTCTTTTACCCGGATGCCATTCCCGAAATTGCGGCAGCGATACGGGGCAGGGATACGGTCAAACCTGTTATTTATGAAACGGCACAGACACAACCTGTCCTCAACTTCAAATGGCTGTTTGGCCTGCTGCTGTTGTTGCTTGTCGCAGAATGGGGCATGCGGCGTTACTTTGGCGCCTATTAGAGCGTGTTGGTTGTAAAATAATAGGCTTTGGGGTTTCTTCTCTGCGCTTTTGGCACTCTATGCATAACTTATTTTTGGTGGCAGTGCAACGTTTCAATAGTTAATTGCATAGAGTAATAGTAAGTAACCTTTGCTGAAAACTTCAGCTACCTTAGTCAGAAAGCTGACTTATCTCCTTTTCTATCATTGACCTTTTGTGAGCGACCTCTTATCTTGTAACTTGTAACAAGAGAGGTGATTGGGTAAATCTTAATTTTTTCTGCCTGCACACCAAAACAAGGCAACACTCGTTTTACCATTATCTAAATAAAAAACGGCACTTGATTAAAAAAACTTAAAAAAAGTGCCCATACCTGACTAAACACCCAACGAAGACTTGATTTTTTGCGTCAATGCTAATAAATTGAGCTTCGTGCATAGATATGAACAAGGAACACAAGCGCTCAGTCTACAAATAAGATAGCTCTATTGCTATCAATACAATTGGGGTACAAAGTTGGAAATCGTGAAACCGGCAATGAGCCGAATGGTAATACTATGCCTTTACCATCCCCTCACTGCTTTTTTCTCAATCGTGTGCAATACAGTCAATGCATTGCACCGGGCGAGTAGTGCCCGTTCATCAGCACCGGGCAGGCGCTGCGCAAAATCATGCTTAAACATACGATATACTGCCGATTGCGCGCCAAAAGGCCGCCCGGCAATAAACTTTAGAACACCAAAATATTAAAACCATGAAAAAGCTATTCCTCAGCCTTACTGTACTTTGCCTGACCATTCAGTTCGTACAAGCCCAGCGCTTTGAGCCACATATTGACATCAACCTTGGCATTGGCGTCCTGCCTACCTTTGTAAAGGACCATGGTAAGGCTAAAATGCTCCCGATGAGTCTGACTGCCGATTACAAATTCACCAAAAACTTCAGTCTGGGGCTCGCTGCCTCCTATTCTGTCACGGAGTCTGGCGTTCATCAGTTCCTGGACGGTACGACCGCGCAGTGGCGCAACAACTTCTCTACCGTAACCATGCGGGCAGCAGCCCACAGTAGCCTGCTTCAGGGCTGCTGGAACATCTACGGTGGCCTCAATGTAGGCTATACCGATTCCAATATTGAGATGATGCAAGGAGAAGAAGAGAAGGTCAAGGCAGAAAGAGGCATAGGCCGCACCGGCAGCAATTTCCTTTACACCGCATTTCTGGGCACCCGGTATTGCCTGGGCAAAAAAATAGGCCTGTTTGGAGAAGTAGGGTTCGGCGTGTCGATTGCAACCGTCGGCATCAGCGTGAGGCTCTGAGAGCATGTTTGGAGCTCGTTCCTATTGCAAATCAAGGCTTTATGAACCCCGCAGAAATGCGGGGCAAGCTCTAACTTCTTCACTAAGAGCGTGTTGGGACTTTAATAATCGGTCTGTTCCGGTGCACCGGGACACTTTTTTGCTTATGCTTCGTCCCGAAAATCCTTCCCGCAAACTGCGGGAAGGGCTATCTAACTCAGGCTAAACTCCGGTTTTCATGCCTCGCATAACCAAAAAATGGTTAGTTTTCGACTAGAAGACCAAAGTCCCGACACGCTCTTAGTCCTCTGTCCTATACTACCAGCTGATATCGTCGTCGATATCAGAACCTGTTTCCGGTTTATCCGAACCTCCATTGTCTGAGAAACGATCATCTGAGGAGTACTCTTCATCGTATTCTTCATGCCGGCGGGTAAACTCATCGTAGTCATAATCTGGCATCAGATGTTCTTTGACATGGTCGATGGTTTCTTCGAGGTGGCTTAAAAAGCGATTAAAATCTTCTTTGTACAAAAAGATTTTATGCCGTTCGAATCTGTCACTGTCGTGTTTCTTGGTGCTTTCCGTGAGGGTAACATAAAAGTCATCGCCTTTCGTTCGCCGCACATCAAAGAAGTAGGTTCTTCGTTTGCCAGCCTTCATCTTGAGCGAGAATTCGCTCTCAAATCTTCTTTGGTTACTCCCGTTATCCACTACTTGTGAGGTTTAGTTACGTAAATAAAACCGTGCCTTACAAAAGTAAATATTTGCGGGATATTTCAAAAAACAGAATGTGGCACAAAAAAAATAAGCAGCACAACTTTCGGTGCTGCAAAAACCTGCCAAGGTGGTGACTGAAAGAAAGTTGTACTGCTTATTCCTGTTGCGGTATCAATACCTGTACGGAGCCTTCTCCTGATACAAGTCGACCTTGTACCATTGCTTGGCATTATCGTTCCAGTGATCAATAATCAGCAACTGTGCCGCAGTGCCGTACACGCAGTCAATCTGAGTATCGTTGCCCTGATACTGGTAGTCCACCCACCAGTGTACTTCAAAGGGGCCCAGTGGTAATGGCAGGGCACCGCCCTTGAGGGTAACGCGGAGCGACGTGCCACCGTTAATACAGCTGCTTTCCAGCAGCTCAATGCCAATAGGGCTTGGCGCAAGCGCGGCATACCCGGTATTACCACCCATCACCGGCGCATCCATTTCCAGGCTGGTTTCGCAGTCCGAACTCACCCGGTACATCAAAAAAACTTCCTGATTAGCTTCGCAGCACCGAATGGCAGACATGAAAATGCCACACTCCTCTTCGGCTTTCTTCATTAGCTCTTCCTTTGCATTGGCAATGGCGGTTTCGCAATCCATCAACAGGCAATCAGAGCTGCCCGGGCCGGGCACATACCTGTTAATCAGGGTGGGGATAGGCCTCAACGCATCAGGCACCACCACTTCTTCTTTCTGACAGCTCGATACGAGTAAAAAAAGTAAGGTAAAGCCCACTGCAAGAATAACTTGGTATACTTTCATGGCTTCTTTATTTGATAGACCAAAATTGGTTTCGAACCTGGTCTTTAGCGAGGCGGGACTCCAGTTCAACCGGAGGACTTTCGTACTGCAATCCTATAGGAATTACACCAAAGAAGCACTGTTGAAAATCAGTAAAAAAAATGATTTTTATCAGCGGGCAGTTGCTCCTTCATCGATCTCTTCCAGGCGCTGATTTTCTACCATTTCTGCGTAGTAGCCATTGTGTTTCATCAGTTCTTCATGCGTGCCGGACTCTGCGATGCGGCCATCTTCGAGGACAAGGATTTTATCGAATTCAAGCAAGGAGTAAATACGGTGGGTAATGATGATCGCCGTCTTTTTAGCCAATGCGCCGGAGAGGTAGCCCAGGATTTGTTGTTCGGTCTTGGTATCCACCGCCGACAGGCAGTCGTCGAGCAGCACAATATCAGGTTGCTTAAGGAAGGCACGGGCAATGGACACGCGCTGCTTTTGCCCGCCGGAGAGGGTCACTCCGCGCTCCCCGACAAAAGTGTCAAAGCCATTGGAGAGCTCCATAATATCATCATAAACGGCCGCATAACGGGCGTGTTCTTTTACGGTAGTCCGGTCTGCATCCCGTTTGCCAAAGGCGATATTGTGAGCGATCGTATCAGAAAAAAGAAAAACATCCTGAGGTACGTAACCGACAGTGCGCCGTAATTGGTAGAGGTTGTGGTCACGCACATCTTTCCCATCAACGGTAATGCGCCCCTGCTCTACATCGTACATGCGGACTAACAGGTCGGCAATAGTCGTTTTGCCCGACCCGGTTTTCCCGATAATCGCCATCTTTTGCCCGGCTTTCAGCTCGAAGCTGACGTCCTTGAGGGCTACAGTGCCCGTGTCCGGATAAATGAAAGAAACGTTTTCAAAGGCAATATCTCCCCGGATTGCAGTCTCTTCTTCATCAGTATGATTGGTGATTTCCGGTTGCAGGTCCAGGAACTCATTGATCCGTTTTTGGGAAGCTGCCGCTTGCTGCACGATGGAGGCAATCCATCCAATAGCGGTAACAGGCCAGGTCAGCATATTGACATAAATGACAAATTCGGCAATATTACCAGTGCTGATCGAGCCGCGTACCACCTGTAAGCCTCCTACATAAACCGTGATCACGGTACTCGCACCGATCAACAGCACCATCAGGGGGTAAAAGAAGGCATTGACCTTGGCCAGGTCCAGGGCTTTGTCCCGGTAGATATCACTCTCATTTCGGAAAAAAGACAGCATGGGCAACTCCTGCACGTAAGATTTGACCACCCGGATACCGGAGTAAATCTCCTGCGCATTGGTGTTCAGGTGCGCCAGCTGCTGCTGAATGACTTCGCTCTTTTTATTGATCAGGTTACTGACGTAGTAGATCGAAACGGATAGCACAGGCAGCGGGGCGAGTGCATACAGCGTCAGTTCCACATTTACGCGCAGCATAGCGTAGATGACCATCACGAACAAGGAAACCAGGTTGATGCCATACAAGATAGCAGGCCCGAGGTACATCCGCACCTTTGAGACATCTTCAGTGATGCGCGACATCATATCCCCGGTCTTGTTGCGCTTGTAAAACGCCATGCTCAGGTCTTCGTACTTTTGGAAGATCTCCTTGCGCATATCGTACTCAATCAGGCGTGACATGACGATGATGGTCTGCCGCATGAAGTACATAAAAAGCCCCATAAGCAAGGCAAACAACAGTACGAGCACCCCGAAATACAGCAATGACTTGCCAAGGATGCTATACAACTTAGGCTGAAGCTCAAAACCATTCAGCAATCCAAACAGGCCAATGTTCTCCACCACCAGGTCCAGGGCTTCCCGTATCATCTGTGGCTGCAATACCCGGAAGTAATTGGATAGGGACACAAACAGGATGCCCAAAAGGAAATGCCTTTTGTAGCGGAGGAAAAACTTATTAAGGTAGGCTAATTGCTTCACGTGTGGTCTGGCTTCAGTATATTCTGAATTGTAAACCCTTAATTGCAAGATTGGTTGAGTGGGCCAGGCATCTTCAGGCTCTGCGCCGCCCAAAAAAGTAAGCTGCTATGACCAGGAACGCAATCAATCCAAAGGCCCACCATAGGGGGAAGCCTGTCCCTTCGGCTTTCAATGGCTTGCTGTCACCATAATACGTGAGGCCCGCCCAGTAGTAAGGAGATTTTCGGAAAGCAGCCACTTTGGTATCTTGCAGGTATTGTGCCTTGGCAGACTGTAGGGCTGCAGCTTTGGGTTGCCCTTCCGCCAGGCTTGCGTAGAAATCGGAAATGACTTGGCTGGCACTTTGATCATTGAGGTTCCATAGGCTAGCCACAATACTATTTGCGCCAGCGTAAAAGAAGCCCCTACCCAGGCCAAGCACGCCTTCTCCCCGCGCCAGGCGCCCAATATTGCTTTGGCAGGCACTCAGTACAACGAGTTCTGCAGGAATATCCCAATGGTACAGATCGGTCAGGAAGATGGAAGAGTCTGCCAGTGCGATATACGGCTGTTTGCCATCGTAGGCACCGTAGGCATGGGTAGACAGATGCAAAATACCTGCCTGCCCCATGGCTGCTATGAAAGCTTGCCGGGTCGCAGCACCGTCACGGAAGGAGTGCATCTGGAAATGGGCAGCTATAGCTTCCAGCTCGACAGGACTGTATTTCAGGGTGCCATGACCACCCTTTGACTGCTGAGCGAAGGGAGCCATGGCATAAGCCTGCATGACTGGACTGCCTGTGTTATTTTCCAGCTGATCGTATAAAGTTGCAGAAAAGCTGTAGCTCACTATATGGCTGTTCACCAGGTAAGGTGCTGTGCTGAGGTCTGTACCAGGATAAGGTGCAGAGAGCAAGGCTTCAAAAGGCACATAAGCAAGTGGGCCGCCGGGGATAACAAGCAGTGCCTTTGCCTTAAGCGGACCGGAGATGGGTAGTAGCTTTTGAAACAAGGCATACGCCTGTTCCTTATAAGCTGCTGGTGCCTGCTCAATGAGAGCGGGAGCGCTAAACCAATGCAGGAAACTTTCCACTTGCCTGGCTAGCGTATCACTACTACCCAAATCAAGGAGTTGCGATTCCTGGCCATTGGCATAAAGCAGATAGGCTCGTTCTTCACCGAATAGATAGTGTATCAGTGCTCGGCCCTGCCCTTTGAGGTAGTTACTTTGGAAGGGCTCCCAACTGATCACAGCTGCACCAGCTGTTTGTCTTTGGTAAACGGGGAATGACTGGCTAAGGTAGTCTGTAAGGCGTTCCAGTTCTTGTTCTACGCCAAGTGCCTGGTCGAGCACTACGGCCACGCTTTCAGAGCCGGCTTGATCCAGCTCCAGTTGCAGGCGGTTCAACTGCCTCCGCAGGGCTCGCTCCTGCTGCTGCAATGAGTCTGGTATAGTGGAAAGGGCATCTGCCTCCGCCAGAGCTTCCAGCAATAAAACGGACTGGCTTTTTTCCAAAAAGTAAAAGGCATCGGCTGTGGCTTGCTGCGCCGTGCAAATACGGACGGCCCGCTCATAAAAAGGCAGGGCTTCTTCCCGCCAAAACAGTTTTGTGCCGGCATCACTATGGGCACTTCTCAACTGGTCGATGAGATAATCGCCAGCCTTTAGCCAGGGTACAGCGGCCTGTAGGTACTGTTCCTCACCAGATTGCTCATGTTGGGCGAGCAATGCCCGGAGCAGGTCATTGAGGTAAACAGATAAATCTATCTTGTATGGCGTCTTCTCCAAATATTGCCTTTCGGCTTTTTGCAAGGGGCTGTCAGGATAGAAATCAGCTTTCAAAGTCTGCATAGCCTTCAAGAACCAATCGGCGGCTTGATCCGGTTTACCCTGCTGCAAGGCAAGCTCCCCAATGTTATCCATGATGGCAGCAGCATCCTCTTTTGCCTCTGCTTTGCGAGCGAGTTCCAACGCCTCTTTTAATAGCTGCGCTGCGGAGTCATGCTGCTGGCTTTTCATTGCGGCAAGCCCCAAAAGGTTTTTCACTCTGGCTTGGTAGTCGATATCTTCAAGGGCTTGGTAACTGGCCAGCGCTTGTGAACCAAATTGCTTGGTCTCTGTGAAATGGCCTAAGTGATAGTGGGCTTTCGCTAAATTCAGCAAAGCGGCGGCTTCATCTTGAAGCATCTCCTGTTGACTGAAGTAGGGCAGGGCAAGTTGAAGCTGTTGGATGGCCTTTTGAGAAGCCTTTCGTTCTGTGTACAAAAGCCCTAAATCTGATCTTGCTTTCGCCAGATTGAGTGCTTCCCCTTCCTCTGTGTCTTCGATTACCCATCTCAGCAGGCGTTCTGCTTTGTCGAAATCGCCGGCATAGCTATCCATCTTTGCCACCCGGAGCGCAGTCGCTCGGTGCAATACCCTGTTGTTGAGTCCTTGCTGTATGTCAGCCGCCGCTCGGTAGCAAGTCGACGCCTGTCCGTAGTCTTTCGATCTTTCATAGAAAAATCCAAGATTAAAGTAGGAACGGCCGAGGTCTTCGTGTGCCTCACCGGCAAATGCTTTTTTACGATAATCTACGGCTAGTTGCATCTCTTGTACGGCTTTTTCAATATCTCCATTCCTAAAGGATAATACACCAAGTTCGTGATAGACCAAGCCGAGCGAATCTAGCAACTTAGGGCAGTCTTTCAGCTCTTCAGCCAGCATTTCAAGTTCCGCCCGGTCTCCAGACTTTACTATGGGGAGAATAGGTTTTTCCGGACATTTTGCGAAAGCAGAAAAACTGAAAAGAAGGTAAAGCAGGAGGTATGGAAGGCGGTGTGTAAGCATAGACTTGAAGGGTTGATGCCCCAGCTCACGAAATGCGAACTGGGGCAGGAGGGTTTGTTATCCGTAATATAGGGTATTTGACTGTTATAGTTTAATCAGCCGGCCTACCCAAAGCTGTCCCTTGTACCGGAGGCGTAGCAGATAGGTGCCTGCTGGCAAATACTGTACATCAATATCCATCGTCTGGGGGTAAGCGGAATAGGAGACTTGCCATTGCCCCATACGCTGGCCGCTGAGGTGGAAGACTTCCAGTGCTGCTTCCTCAACCGGTGGCAATTCTATCTGAACCACATCCCGTACCGGATTAGGGTAGAAGTGGATGGTTTTGGATAGCGGGGCAGCTTGCGTCGGGGTTGCACACAAGGCCAGTATATTAAGTAAGTTGCCGTCAACAGCGACGGTGTCCAACGATGGTATCTTGTCTGCCGTATTGAGCAGGAGTGATTTGACATCCGCGTAGGGTGTTTGCCTTCCTAGCTTACAATAGACGATTGCCGCCGCTGCGCTCACCGCCGGCGCACTCATGGAAGTGCCGGATTTTAGGCCGGAGCTATCCTGAGGTAAATAGCTGTCGATATTCACACCCGGCGCTAAAATATCCACCCAAGTGTCGCTGAAGTTGGAGAAATCTGCACGGCCTAATACCCGTACGCCATTTACATTTAAACTATCAAATACGGCACCCACGGTGATTTCATTAGGCGTGTCGTCAAAACAAGCCGGGTATTGCAATAGGGTGTCAAGCATAAGGGCGTCATTTCCGGCTGCGGAAACGACCAAGATATTGTTGAGTTCTGCAGAGTCGATCGCATTTTTCAGGATGTCGTTTTCACCATCGCTGCCTTCGCCACTGCCGTAAAAGCCCCAGCTGTCGTTGATGACGGCCACACTGTCTTCTATTGCCTGGTAAGTGGCGCAGGCGACTTGAAATAAACTGGAGACCCCTTGAGCATCGTGTGTTTTGTACGGGATGATTTGAAAGCGACAACCTTCAGTACAAGCCTGATCGAGTGTCTGAGCGATGATGCCCGCCACATGCGTGCCATGACTGTGGTCGTCCATCGGGTTGTTGCTGATGTCCACTTCAGAAACGAAATCCCAGCCGATAGGGTCGTCCTCAGCGCAATTGTTATCATCGTCTGTGGCGTTGTTGAGGGCATCCGGCTTTTTGTAGATGTAGTCACTTAGTCCTACGTGCTTGTAATCCACGCCAGTATCCAATACCGCAATACGCACTGCATCGTCAATGGCGTCAGGAATGCCTGCTAGATCATTTTGCGTAAGCGAGGGGTTGTCCGTAATCATCTCAGGCTGCAACTGTGCTACGGTGTAATAATTGGGGTCTGCCTCTTGGATGATCACCGAAGAACTGGCGCCTTTAACGCGTTCTAAGATATCAAGAGTCGGCCCTACAGGGAACAGCATTCCATTTTGATTGGTGATGACACTGTCGCCCAATTCCCAAAGTTGGAGGGAGTTGCAGACGCAAGAGTCTATAAGTTTTGCCCCGAGCGTGTCCCGCAGGGCTACCACACTATCGGGATCGGTGCCGGGTACGATCTGTACCACAATTTCATTAGGGATGTAGGGCCAACCGGCGTCATCTGGTGTGTAGGCGTAGCCCAAAGCGGGAAAGGTATCCCGGTATTGGGCGGGCCGAGTCTCAGGGTAGGGAAACGTATTGTAGAGCTCCACATCGTCGATGATCCAGAAATACTGGCTGGTTTCAAAAAAGAAAGAGACCTCAACGGTAGCGTCTGCCGCTATACTGGTGATGTCGATAACTTCTACTGCCCTAGGGCCAGTTTCTACTTGTGGCAGTACATTCTGGTTGATGGTAAAGAATTCCTGACCGCCACCTGAAAGGTTCCGTACTCTTACAACAGTCGACCCTTCCAGCGCGCGGTAGTACTGATTAAAGCGGAGAAACACCTGGCTCTCCCCGCTGAGGTCGATAGGAGGGCTAACCAGCACTCCTGGTGTGCCGGCAATCGCCGCTGCTCCCCCCTGGGATCGGGAAAGGATGGAGTCTCTGCCGTCCCATAGCGTTGTATTAAACACTTCAGCCTTACCATCTTCTACCCATTGCCAGTTGCCCTCTGGGGTATCCCATTCCATGAAATCATCGTTGTTGTCAAAGGGGAAAGCGATGATAGGGGATTGGGCGAAGGAAAACGTAGCGAGCAGGGATGAACAGGTTAGAAATATGCAAAAGCGTAGAGTCTCCATAATGCGTTGTTTTGAGGTTTAGAAAATAAGCCCAGGCCTGGCTTTGAGCAGGCAAATGGCTGGTGCTGACAGGGTGTGTTGGGATTATTGCTTTTTCAGCTAGGGATTATAGTTGCTGGAGTAAATCTTGTGCCTGTTGCTGGAAAGCAGAGGGCTGTTCGGCCAGTGCTTGCAGTAGGGGCCGGGCTGCTTCGTTGTCGCCCGTTTTGACATAGCTCAGCGCCAAATACCAGCGGCCGTATTCCTGCAGGGCAGTATCGCCTTCAGCTAGTGCCTCAAATTGAGCGATGCCTTCTTGAACCCGATCGGTTTCCAATGCAGCGATGCCTAAAGACAGCTTCAACTGTGGATTTTCTGGTAGTTGCTGTACCAAAGCAGATAGTTGGGTGTAGGCAGCTTCGTACTGCCCTTGGTTGAAGGCTTGTTCTGCCGTCTCCAGGCTGTTGCCGTCCACGCTTCGTTCTTGCAGGGCAAGCGTGGGGTGCAGGGCGTACTGTTCGTACAAGTTTGCAGAAGTCTGGAACGGGTTCCAAACCAATAATATCAAGGCGATGGCTGCGGCAGCCGCTACGAGCCATATCGGCTTTCGTCGCCAAAGCGGCACCACTATTCCCTCTTTCGGGTCAGCGGAATCCGTGTTTGCTTCGTCTTGAAAGTACCGTGCCCCCAGATCAGCCATGCGTTTTTCCAGCGCAGGCTTTTGCACTTGATGCTTCAAGTAGTTTTGCATCTGCTGCCGCTCCCTGAGCGCTTCCGCAAATGCACGGTCATGCTGCAAGCGTTGCTCGAAAGCAGGCTGCGCTTCTTCGGGCAGCTCTCCCTGCAGGTATTGGTCGATGAGTAAATAGTCTGATGCTTCCATACGTCAGGCGGTTTGAGCATTAAACAAATTGCGCCACCGCTCTGCACAAGCGTTCTTCCGACGGTACACCGTATTGGCATTATTCATACCAAGTTGTTCGGCGACTTCGGCGGAAGCCATTCCGGAAGCCAAAAGTTGTAGTAGTTGCTGGCAGAGCTCACTCAACTGGCCAAATGCCTGGTCGAGCTTACGCTGCCGGATTTCTTCTTCTTCAATTTTCTCCAGGGTGTTATGAACGATGTTCTCAGTTTCATATCGTTCGGCTTCGGCTTTTCTTACCTCCACTTCCCGATTTTTTTTACGAAGCTGAGAAAGCCACTTATTCCGGCAGATTTGGAACAACAAAGCCCCGATTGGGCAAGTGAGGGTAAAGTCCGGGTCATGTGCTTTTTGATGCAGGGCAAGAATGCCTTCCTGGAAAACATCCTGGGCATCAGCAGCGGTGCCGCTATTCCGGCATACGTAACGCAGTACGGCACCGGCCTCCGCCTCGTACAGGTGCTCAAGAATACTGTAGTCGCCCTGACGAAGTGCCTGTAAGTGTTTGTGGTCTGAATGTGCTTCCATTACCTCACAATAATAAGATTCTTTACGGACTTTTAAAGGTTGTCTTTTCCTGAAGTAAGATATCCAACCTGCAATGCTGAAAATTCACCCCTTCCTGGAGATCTTTTAAAAAAGTTGACCAGCATGGGTAAGGATGCTTCTAATACTGCGATATAATCCTGTATAACCCAATATAAAGGCGTTCGCCGAAAAGCCTTATTAACAGAGTAGGCCTCAAAAAACCTAATTATGACTGCTGAAGAAAAGCAATCCTGTCAAAGCTGATTGACCAATCAGCAAAATTTAGTCTATGACACTCCTGACGCTGACGAGGTAGATGACCGCACCGTAGCCACAGAGATGAAACAGGCAAGTGAACTATTAAGCTATGCCGCAGACATGATAATGTCGCAGAAATCGCCCGGTCTTTTGCGAAAATGGGGCAAAAGACTTTGGTATCATGTGAAAAAGGCAATCGCTCATTTCTTGCGGGAGATCGCTTGTGCAATTGACCCGGATTGCAAAAATTAAAATTGCATTTCTAAATAGTGTTTGCTGCTCCCTTTCCTGGTACAACGGTATCGGTCAGGGAGCTTTTAATGCCATTTGTCACCCTTTTACTCCGGCTCAGTTTTTATATTTACCCTTCCTAACCACAAATATCCAAATTATGAGCCGAATCGTCACTTTAGATGAATTTATCATCCGACGGCAAAAAGATTTTCCTTTTGCATCCGGAGAGCTAACCGGGCTGCTGCGGGACATTGGCGTAGCAGCCAAAATCGTCAACCGCGAAGTCAATAAAGCAGGCTTGGTCAGCATTCTGGGGAAGGCCGGTTCAGAGAATGCTTCCGGCGAAGATGTGCAGAAGCTTGACCTCTACGCCAACGAGAAACTGATCGACTGCCTGAAGAACAGCGGGGAGTGCTGTGGGGTCGCTTCCGAAGAGCTGGAAGACATTATCCCTATCAATTCAGTGGCTTCCAAAGCCTCAAAGTACGTTGTTGTTTTCGACCCGCTTGATGGCTCTTCCAACATCGACGTGAACGTTTCAGTAGGCACCATTTTTGGCATCTACCGCCGTCTGAGTGACGCGGAAGCCACGGTGGAAGTCAACGATTTCCTGCAGAAAGGTGTAGACCTGGTTGCGGCAGGTTATGTGCTCTACGGCACGTCTACCCTTCTGGTGTATACGACTGGGCGGGGCGTCAATGGTTTCACCCTGGACCCCACGATTGGCGAGTTTTGCCTGAGCCACACCGATATACAGATTCCGGACCGGGGCAACTATTACTCCGTCAATCAGGGGTATTACCTGAAATTTGATGTGGAAATGCGGCGGTACATCGACCACTGCTCAGACCTTAACCTCCGGCTACGGTACATTGGGTCTATGGTGTCTGATATTCACCGGATTTTATTCCAGGGGGGCATCTTCCTGTACCCCAATACCCGTAAATATCCACAAGGCAAACTCCGGCTGGTTTACGAATGCAACCCGCTGGCTTACATCGTGGAGCAGGCTGGAGGCAAAGCCATCACTTGCCAACTGGAGCGCATCCTGGAGCTGGAGGTCAAGCACTTGCATCAGCGCGCCACTATCGCTATTGGGTCGCCCGGTATGGTTGACGAGATGAAAGCCTTTGTGGAACGCTACAGTGCTATTCCTGTTTTCAACGGCTAGCAGGCCGGCACAGATTATACCCGGAAAAGTAATTGGAAAAAATGCCTTAAAACCTTGCTTTTGTCCAAACAGGAACTGTATATTTGCATCGCTTTTTAAATAAGCGCTAC
This sequence comes from Phaeodactylibacter sp., assembly GCF_040219495.1. Taxonomy (GTDB): domain Bacteria; phylum Bacteroidota; class Bacteroidia; order Chitinophagales; family Saprospiraceae; genus Phaeodactylibacter. The sequence goes on from NZ_JAVJSK010000155.1 coordinate 213,592, forward strand.
TAAGCACATGCCCAGATGGCGAAATTGGTAGACGCGCTACCTTGAGGGGGTAGTATCCTTACGGATGTGCAGGTTCGACTCCTGTTCTGGGCACTTAAAGCCTGATTGCCTAGATGTAATCAGGCTTTTTTTTGGCTTGCCCCAATTGGAGAATTCGCAAAAAAATTGTACTTTTATGATACGATAAGGAAAATAACTTTTTCCTGCAGCATTAAGCTTCTTCTTCAATTCTTTACAACACCGAACCCACATTTTGATTGTTTCCTAGTCGGCAGTGATCACTTTCGAACGGGTTGCACTAATCAACACTTCTTACAGCTTCTGCTTTGTGGCATCATATGAGTCCTGCCGTGCTGTACAACATCAAATGTGACCCTGCACGCGGTGTGCCGTCCAAAGTAATGTCTAACTATCTTATTAAGTTGCACAAAGCAACTAAGCAGATACCCTAATCTAAATGAAGAAAATTCCGGAAACTAAAATTGGCAACTTTCTAGTGGCAGAGCCGCAAACTACGGTAGCTCACCTCCACTGCTTTTGTGCAGAAGGAGCGCAGCTCAATGTCGATATCCTGAATGAACAGGGCAAATCGTACCGCACACACAAAGCAAGCCTGACCTCCGGTCCACACAAAGTAGCGATCCGGCTTGGCCAGTTGCCTCCAGGCCACTACAATGCCTGGGTTACGTTGGGGCAGGTATCTGGCATACGTAGTTTTATCATTCCCCCTAATGGTTCTATTAAAGACCGGATGAAGAAATGGTTTAAGCGTTAATCATTTTCCTACCTTTTTTGTAGATTTTTCCATATCCCCTCAACCATGAGGGCTCACTTGCGTTTTTCATGGCATTACGCAGGCAGACAGAGCTGCCTGCCTCAATCACCTCACACTTCTGAACCTATGCCAGACAAAAAAGTAATCGGCAAAAAAGAAGCAGCAAAACTGGAGCGCATTGCTTTTATCCTCAAAACAGTGGCGCACCCCATCCGGCTGGGTATTGTACATCTGCTTGAGCAACACCCTCAACTTTCTGTCACAGAAATCTGCACTATGCTGGGCTCAGAACAGTCCCTGACCTCCCACCACTTGCAAAATATGCGGCTCAAGGGCATCCTCCATGCGGAGCGCAACGGCCGCAGCATGCTCTACCGCCTCAAGGAGCGCGACGTTTCCCTCATCATTTCCTGCCTGGAGAACTGCAACTGCAATATGTAAAAGAGACAACCTTAAAAACCCCTTTTGTTTTTCTTTTTTACATGAACAAAACAAACTATATTTGAATTTAAACCTTATTCTCTATGGCTCCTTACCGATCATTGCCCGTGGATTTATTCATGGTTGAACTGGCACTCACTGCAGATGCCGTTCTGATTGACCTGAGGACGCCACGGGAAATCCGGAAGGATAAGTTAATGGACCATGCCCTGAACCTGGACTACCTCAGTGATGATTTCGATGAGTCTATCCGGGAGATGGACCGGCTCCGCCCTTATTTTCTGTACGACGATGGCGGTAAAAGGGCGCCACTGGCCGCCTCTTTGATGGCCCGGCTTGGCTTCAGGCAAGTCGCGTATTTAGTCGGCGGCCGAAAAGAAATTCAGGATTTCGAGTAGTAAAGCCGTACGAAAGCCTGACTTTCAGGCTTAAACAACCAAAAGGAATGATTCCCCCTTTGTCCAAAAGCAATAGAGTATATGCAACAATTCTGGGAAGAGCGCTACGGAGCGGCGGGTTATGCTTACGGCAAAGCACCTAATGTTTTCCTGCAATCCGAGATAGATAACCGGAAGCCCGGCCGTGCCCTTTTCCCGGCTGAGGGAGAAGGGCGTAATGCGGTTTATGCCGCCCGCCTGGGCTGGGAAGTGGAAGCCTTTGACTACAGTAGTGCCGCCCGGCGAAAAGCCCTGGATTTGGCAAAATCCAATAATGTCAGTCTGCACTATCAGGTGGCCTCGGTAGAGACGTTCCCGTTTGGACAGCATCAGTACGACCTGATTGCCTTGTGTTTTGTGCACCTGCCGCCACTGCTCCGGCAGCAATTGCATGCCGCCTGTGCCGAGGCTCTTCGCCCCGGCGGGGTCCTCTTGCTGGAAGGCTTTCATAAGCGGCAGCTCTCCCTTGAGTCAGGAGGCCCCAAGAACGAAGCCCTGCTGTTTAGCCTCGAAGAACTAAAACCGGACTTTAAAGGTCTTTCATTGGACTTTGCAGCTCAACAACGTGTTATTTTAAGAGAAGGGCCTTATCACAATGGCCCTGCCGAAACCGTCCGAATTATTGCAACAAAAAACACCAATGATGGAAAACCTTAAAGTATCCAAAGCCACCTTTGACGCTATTGCCAAAGCAATCCACAGCGACCAAAGCCCGGTCGGCATTGATGCCAAAAAAACCCACATTATCATCCTGGATAAGCTGCTTCAACTGGAAGAGCGGCTAAAGCAAATTGAAGCAAAACTAGAAGCAAAAGATTAAAATCTATGATTACAGAAAAAGCCAGGCCCGAAATCCTATCGCTTATCCGTCAGCATTACCCCCAACTGGCAGAGCGCAATCTACAGGAGGAAATCGCCAAAGAAGGTACAATCATGCACTTCAAATCCGGCTCCATGATCATGGACTTCGGCGCTTATGTTAAAATCATGCCGCTGATCATCAAAGGCAGCATCAAAGTATCCCGGGAGGACGAAGAGGGCAATGAACTGTTCCTCTATTACCTCACACCGGGCGAGACCTGCTCTATGTCATTTACCTGTTGCCTGATGGACAAGAAGAGCGAAATCCGGACCGTCGCGGAAGAAGATACGACCCTGATTGGTATCCCTACCCGGTTTATGGATGAATGGATGAGCCGCTACCCGAGCTGGAAAAACTATGTCATGACCTCCTACGACAACCGATTGCTGGAGCTCGTCCGCACTATTGACAGCATTGCTTTCAAGAAGATGGACGAGCGGCTGCTGGAATACCTGGAGCAAAAAGCAAAAGCCAACAACAACCGAACCCTGAGCGCGACTCATCAGGAAATAGCCTACGACCTCAACGCTTCCCGGGAGGCGGTTTCCCGCCTGCTCAAACAGTTGGAGCGAGACGGTGTGGTCAAACTTGGCCGCAACCGTATTGAGCTCCTGTAATCCCACAACAGGGAACAAGATGCTGGTCCGGAGCAGGGCAAAAACGGTATTGTGATGTTCGTCACTGCAAGCCCCAGCAAAAAGGTAGACTTTTGTGTTGTTGATTAGCCAATTGTTAATGAGTATTTGTCAAGGCGTGTTTGACAAATTCAAATAGTTTTCCACGATGCGAATTAAAGAATTTCTACCTATTCTGGACTGGCTTCCAAATTATAAAAAGGCTAACCTGCAGGGCGATCTATCCGCCGGGCTAACCGTTGGGGTGATGCTCATCCCGCAGGGTATGGCTTATGCTATGATTGCAGGCCTGCCTCCAATATACGGGCTTTACGCTTCAACAATCCCTCTGATCATCTACGCAATCCTGGGCACTTCGCGTCAGTTAGCAGTAGGGCCGGTAGCCATGGTATCTCTGCTGACGGCAGCCGGTATAGGTGCACTGGCAGAAGGAGGGACGGAAACTTACATTATGCTGGCGGTAGCCCTGGCGCTATTTGTGGGTATCATCCAATTCCTGCTCGGTGCCTTCCGGTTAGGTTTCCTGGTCAACTTTCTTTCTCACCCGGTCATCAGCGGTTTCACCTCAGCGGCCGCACTGATTATTGGTTTATCACAGCTCAAGCACTTGCTGGGTGTCGATATTCCGAGAAGCCATCATGTGCACGAAATCCTGCTGAATGCTATTGAGCAATTTGGTGCAGTCAATTGGTTCACTTTCGGGGTAGGCATTGGTGGTATCTTCCTGATCAAGGGGGTGAAGAAAATCAATAAAGCGATCCCGGGGCCACTCCTGGCAGTCCTCTTTGGTATTGTTGTGGTTTATGGCTTAGGGCTGGTGGACCAGGGCGTGAAAATTGTGGGCACGGTTCCTGAGGGGCTGCCTTCCTTTGTCATCCCAACATTTTCTGGTGAAGATTTCTCAGCTTTACTCCCTATCGCGCTGACGATTGCGCTGGTGAGTTTTATGGAAAGCATTGCAGTGGCTAAAGCCATTCAGGCCAAACATAAGAACTACAAAATCTCTTCCAACCAGGAGCTGATTGGCCTGGGTGCTGCTAATATTGTCGGCTCTTTCTTTCAATCTTATCCTACTACCGGCGGGTTCAGCCGTACGGCCGTCAATGATCAGGCGGGTGCCAAAACCGGACTGGCTGCGATTATCAGTGCGGTACTGATTGCGCTGACCCTGTTGTTCCTGACGCCATTATTCTACTATTTGCCCAAAGCCATCCTGGCTTCCGTCATCATGGTGGCGGTGTTTGGGCTCATTGACATCAAAGAAGCCAAGCACCTCTGGCAGACCGACCGGGCAGACTTCTGGATGCTGGTCGCTACCTTTGCAGGCACACTTTCTCTGGGTATTGAGCAGGGGATCCTGATTGGTGTAGCCCTTTCTTTAGGGGTGGTCATTTTCCGGACTACCCTCCCCCACTTCGCAGTACTGGGCCGTATTCCTGGCGAAGACCACTACAAAAACATTACCCGCTTCGACAATCTGGAGCAACGCGATGACGTCCTCGTTATGCGCTTCGATGCAAGGCTTTACTTTGCGAACGTCAACTTCTTTAAGGAAACCATCGAAACAGAAATTGAACGCCGCAAAGATAAGCTCAAACTCTTCATCCTTGACGCTAACAGTATTAACAGCGTAGATAGCAGCGGAGTGCATGCTCTGGAAGAAATCAACACCTACCTGCAGTCTTTAGACATTGATTTTTACATGACGAGTGTAAAGGGGCCTCTGCGGGATACCCTTCAGAAAGCTCACTTTGACGAAAAGCTGGGCAAGGAAAAATTCTTCATGCACATCCAAACCGCTATGGACAATTATGACCAAAAAAATCCGCAGCGCTATAAAGACTATGTGCTGCAGACTAACAGCTAATATATACTCCCCTCGGGCACAATAAGTGATTTTTGACTTTTTCTTTTTGCACCCTGCGGCGTTAAAAATGCTCGTCGTAGCTGGGCTATGCCTGTGCTTTTTGCCTTGCGGGGCACAAAAATAAAGTCGTCAAAATTTCACCTCTCATGACCGAGGGGAGTATAACACATCAGTAATTTTCAATTTCGCCCGTCTGCTCTATGGAGCAGGCTGGCGATTTTTTTTAGGCTTCTTCCTCCAGCTCATCAATCCAGTCTAACTCCAGCACCGTATGCCCATCTTCCTGGAAATACATGCGCCGGAACTTTTTGCCCCAGGTCAAGTCTGGGAAGATGTAAGAGCTATTGGCGTGTATATCCTGTGCGAACGTCTCATCGTACCCCTGCAGCAGGACCAAAAACTCCGGCTGCATAGCCTCCAGTTCTTCCGGCGTTTTTTGCCAGAGCGGACTGTCTTTATCGATGATATGCACCAGGATCCAGTTGAGCGGGAAAAGGAAGACCTTTTCCCGTTCCAGCTCCAGCAGGGTGAAGCGGCGGACCTTGCGCCCTTTCTCGTCTTCTGCCACCCAGGACATGCTGACTTTAGCAGATAGGTTGATCAGCTTATTGTTGCGCTGATTGACAATCTGGAACTGAAAGCTTTGATAAGGCGTATCCTGGTAGCTGCGGATCACAGCTTTTTTGCTGAACAAAATACTGGACTGTGGTTGCGCAAAGCGGGCGAAGAAAAGCCCGGTTGCCAATGCGAACCCCATAAGGCCCACGAGCGCATCAATTGAAGCTACGATATTTGCGGCAATACCGGTAGGGCTAATCGCACCGTACCCTACGGTGGTGAAAGTCTGCACACTAAAGAAAAAAGCCACAAAAAAGTCGCCGGTCAGTGTATTGGCAGGCTGCGCACCAGATAAATATTCCAGCCCGATCATCAGGTAGATGGCTGCGAATAAAGCATTGACAACCACATAGATCCCTGTAATGAGCACAAAGAAGCGCCACCAGGACATTTCTACAAGTACCTGATAGGGCCGCCATGCTTTACCGCCCCGGCGCAGGATATTGTAAGAACCATCGCGGTTGATCAGCCGGTCTTCGCCCGAAGTGATCCCGCTGCCGAAACCCAAGTCATTCTCAGACTGGGACGCCCTGCCGGTTAATGATGAAGTGAGGTCTCTGAGTTTCATGCCTCTAATTTAGCAGAAAGGGTCGAAAGTCCGCACCGCTGGTTTTCAACTCTTTGCCCGGCTTACCGTTTATTTACAAAGATACGGACCATACCACCAAGCCATGCGCCCTGATGAACTCGACCATTTACTGAAGAACCTCGAACAAGGTGCCGCTGACGAGCTCTCCGAACTCGAATCCCTGGGTGCTGCTTTCTACCCAACCGGGCAACTGTTGCGGCTGCGTGGGCAATGGGAAATCAAGCATACGCTTTTCAGGAAGTTCCAGCGTTTCTTCGTTGGTGCGGTAGCCACTTCCCCCATTTGGCTCCTCCTTTGGGGCCTTTGCCTTAAGGCTGGGCTGCCACGCCTGGGGTTTATCTTCCTGGCACTCTTTCCGTTTTCCTTTCTGCTATTCTTCTTCGGGCTCTACTTTATGAATACCTTTTTCAAAGGGCAGGGCCACCTGGACCGGGTTGGCGAGATGATCAGTCAGGAATTGCAGCGCCGGCAGGAGAAAAAGTGAAAAGTACCACATACGCCCGGAGGACTATCTGAAAACCCGGCGCTCTTACCTCAGTATTGTTTTGCAAGAATACAAACGGCTCTACAAGGGCCGGGAAGCCGCTGCCTACAAATCCAGAGATAAGAATATGGTATTAATCGTGCGGCGCTTAGAGAGAACAGTACGCGATTATGCGGAGCTTCTGTTGCTCACGCCCCATTACCTGAATGCCGTTTGGAATAAGGTAGCCGGCAAATCGGCGGGCGAGCTCATCTGGGAACGGGTTACGCTGGAAGCCCGTCGGATGCTGCTGCACGACGCCCGCACCATCGCCGAAATCGGGTACTATCTCAGCTTTTTGAACAACTCCTGCTTCAGCCGGTTTTTCAAAAAACACGAGGGCATTAGCCCGGGGCCGTTAGGGAAATACACAATCACACAAAACACTAAGAGCGTGTTGGGACTTTTGTCTTCTAGTCGAAAACTAACCGTTTTTTGGTTAGACGAGGCACGAAAACCAGAGTTTAGCCTGAGTTAGATAGCCCGTCCCGCCGTTTGCGGGAAGGATTTCCTGGACGAAGTATAAGCAACAAAGTGTCCCGGTGCACCAGGACAAACCGATTACTAAAGTCCCAACACGCTCTAATGTTAGCAGGCTCTTTACCGGAAGCGTGCTATCTTTACATAAAAACCGATAACGATGGATGTTGAAATTCTTTCCAGGATTCAGTTTGCCTTCACCGTCGCGTTCCACTACATCTATCCTCCGCTCAGTATTGGGCTGGGCTTGATCATGGTAGCGCTTGAAGGGCAATACCTGCGCACCGGCAACAAGGAGTACCATGTGCTGGCCAAGTTCTGGACCAAAATCTTCGCGCTTACTTTTGGTATTGGGGTTGCCACAGGTATCGTAATGGAATTTGAGTTTGGCACCAACTGGGCGACTTACTCCCGCTATGTAGGCGATGTATTCGGCAGTGCACTGGCGGCAGAGGGCATCTTTGCCTTTGCGCTGGAGAGCGGCTTCCTGGGCGTTTTGCTCTTTGGCTGGAACCGGGTCAGCCCGCGGGTACACTTCATTGCAACCCTTGGCGTATGGCTGGGCTCAATGTTTAGTGCCGTATGGATTGTGGTGGCCAATTCCTGGCAGCAGACCCCTGCCGGCTTTCACATCGTAGGGGAAGGGCTGGACGCCCGGGCTGAAATCACCGACTTTTGGGCCATGGTGTTCAACCCCTCAAGTGTAGAGCGGCTGACACACGTATGGCTGGGCGCTTTCCTGGCCGGGGCTTTTCTGGTGATGAGTGTACATGCGTACTACCTGCTGCGCAACCGCCACGTAGAATTGTCTAAAAAAGCCTTCAAAATTGCCCTTGTCGTTGCTACAATTGTCTCCCTTGGCCAATTGGTGGTCGGTCATGCTTCTGCAGATGGCGTCTCGAAAAACCAACCGGCCAAATTAGCAGCGCTCGAGGGGCACTTCGAAGCTCATGCGCCAGCCGATATGTACCTTTTGGGCTGGGTAGATAAGGAATCACAAGAGGTGACCGGCATCCCGATCCCCGGCGGCCTTTCCTTCCTGCTCCATTCCAACTTCAACGAGCCGGTCACCGGCCTGAATGCCTTCCCCGAAGAAGACCGCCCCACGGCACTCAATGCGATCTTTCAGTTTTACCACTTTATGGTAGCTTTCGGTATGCTCATGATTGCGCTGACCCTTTACGCATCCTTCCTATGGTGGCGAGGTAAATTATTTGAGCAACGCTGGCTGCTCTGGGTATTCGTTTTTGCCGTACTCCTGCCCAACCTGGCCAATCAGTTTGGCTGGTTTGCTGCCGAAATGGGCCGGCAACCGTGGGTCGTCTACGGCCATCTGCGCACGAGTGATGCTCTATCGGCAGCCGTACAGGCCAATCAGGTCCTTTTTTCCCTGATTATGTTCTTCCTGGTTTATGCCCTGCTGTTCGCCCTGTTCATCTATATGCTGAACAAGAAGATCAAGCATGGCCCGAGTGAGGACCAACTGCAAGACCACCGCTCCCGGCATGAGGAGATGGCAGAAGCAGCGGGAAAATTTTAGAAAAGCTTAAGAAAAAAAGATATGGCAACTGTGTTTGGATTAGACTATCCGACTCTTTGGTTTTTGATTATTGGCGGGCTGTTTAGCGGCTACGCCATACTGGATGGATTTGACCTGGGGGCCGGAGCATTACATTTATTTTTCAAGAAAGAAAAAAGCCGCCGCATCGCGCTCAATGCGATAGGCCCGGTCTGGGATGGGAACGAGGTCTGGCTTGTCATCGGCGGAGGTGCCTTATTTGCAGGTTTTCCAGTGGTCTATGCGAGTTTGTTTTCCGGTATGTACATCCCGTTCATGTTATTTCTGCTGTTCCTGATCTTTCGGGCAGTCTCCATTGAATTCCGGAGTAAGGAAGAAATGAAATGGTGGCGTAAGATGTGGGATATCAGCTACAGTGTGGCGAGTATCGCGCTATCGGTACTTCTGGGCGTGGTACTGGGCAATGTGCTGATTGGTATCGAAATCGGCCCGCAGGGCAACTTCCAGGGGCACTGGCTGGAGTTTCTCAACCCTTATGCCCTGCTTGTGGGCGTGACCACACTGGCCTTATTTTCGGCTCACGGGGCACTCTACCTGCTGATGAAAACAGAAGGGCGGCTGTACGCCAAGCTATCGATACTGGCCAAGCGGGCAATCATTTTTTTTATTGTGACCTTCAGCCTGGTTACGCTCTACACCCTGATCTACATTCCCCACCTGACCGACCGCTTTAAGGACCTCCCATGGTTGTTTATTGTGCCCGTACTGGCCTTCCTGAGCATTGCCAATATCCCGCGCCTCATTTCCAAACGGCGGTTCCGGGAAGGGTTTATTTTTTCCGCCATTACCATGAGTTTGCTGCTCATCGTTGTAGCCATTGAACTCTACCCGGTAATGCTGTTGTCAACGGTGGATGAAGCCTATAATATTACCATTTACAATGCAGCTTCCTCCGAGAAGTCGCTCGGCATCATGTTGACGATTGCGGCCATTGGCACGCCGCTGGTACTCGCCTATACCGCCTTTGTCTTCTGGACTTTCCGGGGTAAAGTGGAACTGGATGAGACCAGCTATTAAGAAAAATCAAGAGCCTGCCAGGACTTTGGTCTTCCAGTCGAAAACTCCCCTTTTTGGGTAGTGCTAATCTATGAAATTTTCAAAAAAATTGCTTGGATGCTAAACATAGGTGTGTATAACAAATTGCACTACTTGAATAGCCTGGCAGCATTCGTGGATAAGCTGGAGCAGAGCGGGAAGCTCTACCCCAGCAGCTACCGCGCTTAGAGCGTGTTGGGATTTTACACTTCGGGCTGCTCTTGCCAAATTTTGTCCTGCTCTTTGTTGTTCTTCGGTCACGTAGCTAAGGCTATGTGATTCAAGAATGGGCCCCTTTAATCCCATTCTTGAATGTATCACGCCTTGAGTAGAACAAAATTTGGCTGCGTTCGCTCCAAAAGCAAAATCCCAACAAGCTCTAATATTTTCAGCGCCGGACAGGAACTTTTTCCCGGAATTTATCGTATATTGTTCATATCCGGCAGTTGTAAACCGTACAGCTGTTCGGTTTCAATTCTATGGCTTTATGCAGTGGGTGTTTTGAAAAAACCCCTGTTAAAAAGTGTTAAAATTTGTCGTTCTTTGACATTAATGGTTTGATTATCAGTGAATTGCAAAGGTTGCTGTCAGAGTACATATCCAGTCCAGAGTAGGATTAAGAC
>NZ_JAVJSK010000156.1:0-140459 GCF_040219495.1 Phaeodactylibacter sp.
TGTGCAAAAGCCTGTGGTAGGCCCAGGAAAGTCAACAGCGCGAACGCCAGTGTGCTCAGTAGCTGAGATGGAGAAACGAATGTAAATTTCGTTTTTTCCATAAGATCACGATTTGTTTAGAAAAAAATTAGGTTAAAAAAAGGTCGTTAATAAAATATCTCAACTTTTATTCCCTAAAAAAAGGAATGAAAGTATGATTTAGGTCGTCAGGAAAAGTGGCTCTTTCGCCAGAATTCTTCTATAAGGTTTCTACGATAACGCAAAATGCATTAATGGCAAGCACCAGACCATTGAGTGGTTGAGTGTTGCCCATTTTGTTACGCTATAATCTCATGAAAAGAAATACGGAAAACCGGAGATTGGCTTTTGTAAAAGCTGGTTCTAAATGATAATTAGAATAGGCTTTATTTACCATGTTGTTGCTTTCCGGTATAATGCAGTTGCTAAACTACTGTTTTTTTCTAGAAAAAGAAAGTAAATGACTTATTTACTTTTCAGTTAGTCTTAAATGCAAAAGTAGCAGCGAGAAGACAAAATCAAAAATTTATCTCCTGTTTTTTTAACAGAATTTTTTTTACCCACGTAGTCTACCTTGCCCTTCCTGTATCTTCCACCATAAAGCGTAGTGCACGAACTCCCCTAATCGAGTCTTGCCTCATGAACTGCTCAATGCCCAACTCATAGGATCCAAGCTGATTGAAGTAGGTATCCGATTGAAGAGGTACTCGTAGCACACAGTCTTTGCCATCACATTTTCCGTACCATACCCCTGCTTTGTTGGCCAGTTCGAGCGACACGGTCTCTTCCATGCGGTGCCCATCCGGAAACGCTGTAAGTATTTTAGTGTAGAGGTTTTGGGTTTTATAATCTGCCGCATGCTCTACTTCAAGCCAAAGATTATACACTTTGTTTGTATCCTGAACCTCAAAGGAGAAGGCCAGCGGATCATCATAAGCCCAACCGGTATCCGGTATTTCCCGGGTGGCGTCATAGATCATATCAGGGCCACAGGAAGAAAGGGCGAAGAGGCTGCCAAGTAAGAGGCTCATCCTACTATAGTGACCAATCAAACGGGCAAAGGGCATAAGGTGGTGTTCTATTTGAAGTAATCTTTCATTTTCTCAAAAAAGCCTTTGTCAGACTTGCCGGGCTGAGGATTGAAGTTGGGCATCTGCCGAATCTTTTCAAGGATTTCCCGGTCTTCGTCAGCAAGCTTTTTAGGCGTCCAGACATTCACATGGATCAGCTGATCTCCTTTCCCATAAGATTGAACGCTTGGCAATCCTTTCCCCTTAAGCCGGAAGATTTTCCCCGACTGCGTTCCAGCCGGCACCTTGATCTTCACCCAACCATCTATGGTAGGCACTTCCACGGAGGTCCCTAAGGCCGCATCCGCAAAATTAAGGTAGAGCTCATGGACCAGGTTCATGCCGTCGCGCTGCAAGTGATCGTGCGGCTTTTCCTCTATATTAATGAGCAAGTCTCCGGCAGGGCCACCTTTTGCACCAGCGTTGCCCTTACCGCGCAAAGACAATTGCATCCCTTCTTCCACACCGGCGGGGATTTCAATCTCCATCGTTTCCTCTCCCTGCATACGGCCATCTCCGGCACAAGTGGTACACTTTGCCGTTACTTGTTGGCCTGAGCCACTGCAGGTAGGGCAGGTGACAGTCGTCTGCATTTGCCCCAGAAACGTATTTTTCACTTGGCGAACGTAGCCTGCACCACGACAAGTTGTACAGGTTTTCACGCTACTGCTGTCCTTGGCACCACTGCCATTGCAGGAGGTACAATTCACTTGCTTCTTGACCTTGATTTTTTTGGTCACCCCGCTGGCAATTTCTTCCATCGTCAGCGCTACCTTTATCCGTAAGTTGCTGCCCCGTTGTCCGGCCCCCCGGCTGCGACCTCTGCCGGCGCCTCCGCCGAAGAAGGAATCAAAGGGGCTACCGCCATCACCGAAGATATCACCAAACTGCTGGAAAATGTCTTCCATGGTCATACCACCGCCGCTAAAGCCGCCGCCACCGCCATTACCACTAACTCCGGCATGCCCGTAGCGATCATAACGCGCCCGTTTCTGGGCATCGCTCAATACTTCATACGCTTCAGCTGCTTCCTTGAACCGCTCTTCCGCCTCTTTGTCATCCGGGTTGCGGTCAGGGTGGTACTTCAGTGCCAGTTTGCGATAAGCCTTCTTGATAGCGCCATCGTCTGCATCTTTATTGATCCCTAGTATCTCGTAATAATCTCTTTTTGCCATAATGTCTTGTTAGCCTGACGCTTTTCGTTTTTGGTACGCTGACCCATTCCGTGAACTATGCAAATAAGCCCGAAAAGAAATACTGCTTTTTTAGTGGTATTGCCTCCGCTTCGCTCATTTTCCACGAAATCCATCAGGACGGTTTATTTTCCAACGACCACTTTCGCGTGACGGATGATCTTGTCATTGAGCCAGTATCCTTTTTCAACGGTATCAATGATTTTACCTTTCTGCTCCTCAGAGGAAGCGGGTATTTCCGTCACAGCTTCGTGCAATTCCGGGTCGAAAGCTTCTCCGTTGGTCTCCATAGGCTTCAGCCCTTTTTGTTCTAAAGTGCTGTACAGTTTCTTATAGACCAGCCCCATGCCTTCTGCGAACAAATCGCCTTTATCATTATCATCGGCAGCCTTCCGGGCTCTGTCAAAATCGTCCAGAACTGGCAGGAGGGCTGTCATTGTGTCTTTTGCAGCGTTCTTCATCATGTCCATTTTCTCCCGTACCGAGCGCCGCTTGAAGTTTTCAAACTCCGCCATAAGGCGCAGATGCTTGTCTTTAAGTTCTTCCAATTGCTTGTCTTTAGCACTTAACTGATCGTCCAGGCTCAGGTCGCCTTCCGCTTCCTGAGTATGGGATTCCCCGGCTGCTGCCTCCTCCCGTGTTGCTTCCTGTGCAGCGGCAGCATCCTGGTCCTGTACTTCTTCTTGATGCTCTTTATGTTCACTCATGGTTTGAATTTTTGCGTTTGCAAAGGTATAACCTCTGGTAAATGCCCGCAATTATTTTGCCAGCTACATATCTGCGACAATATGTCAGTCTGCCAGCTGTGCTTCCAGGCGGTCCCGGACCTGTTCAACGGTTGGATCAACAGCGATAATCTGGCCCTCTGGGTTGAGCAGGTACTTGGTCGGGACTTGTTTGATGCCGAAGTCGTTGGCAATTTTTCCATCAAAAAACCGCAGGCTCGTCGCTTTGTCCATAATGTGATAGGGCCAGTTCAGCCCGTCTTGCGCAATAGCCCGCTCCCAGCGGTCCCGGTTTTCTTCCACACCAATACTTACAATTGCAAAGCCCTCTGCGCTCTCGAAAGCAGCCTGTGCAAAGGATGCATTCAGCTTAACCAACTCAGGGTTTTCAGCCCGGCAGGGACCGCACCAGCTCCCCCAAAAGTCCAGCAGCACGTATTGCCCTCTGAGGTCAGACAGGTTAAAAGTAGCTCCGTTTTTCAGCTCGGCCTCAATGGCAGGCACCCGTTCCCCATTGATAAACCGGGGCTTCATGTAAAAGTAGCGGCCGATGATCAGTAGCACCACCCCGATGATGAGTACATTCAGTACCTTTCCGAAGGTTATTTTTGGCATTTTTTAGATGAGAATTTTATGACCAGACGATATCGTCCATAACATATTATAAAAAACAAGCGTTTTCTGTACTTTGGGCTTTATTTACAGGTCGTCTTCCGAACCTGAGCAAGTTTCTAACCAAACCGCAAGCTGAACCATCTATGAAGGTTATCGATCCAAAATCAACATCTACTAAAGATTTACATCAGTACTTACTGGGCGCCATTGCCCCCCGCCCTATTGCCTTTGCCAGCACCGTGGATGAACATGGCAACCACAATCTGGCTCCTTACAGCTTTTTCAATTGCTTCAGCTCCAACCCGCCCATACTGGTCTTTTCTTCCAACCGCCGCGTCTCCGACAACACCACCAAAGATACCTTGCACAACATTATGCAGACCCGGGAAGTTGTCATCAACGTGGTGAACTACAACATCGTGCGGCAAATGGCCCTTACCAGCGTCGACTACCCCAGTGAAGTGAGCGAGTTCAAGAAAGCCGGCCTGACCCCGGTACCATCCGACCTCGTAAAGCCGATGCGCGTGGAGGAATCCCCTGCCCAAATGGAATGCAAGGTCAAAGAGATTATCCCGCTCGGTGAAGAAGGCGGTGCCGGACACCTTATTATATGTGAAGTCGTCAGAATGCACATTCAGGAAAGTGTACTGGATGAAGACGGTAAGATCAACCCCCACAAAATCGACCTGATGGGCCGTATGGGACGGGCTTTTTATGTACGTGCCAGCGGAGAATCTATCCACAAGATTTTCCAGCCTTTCAATGTGCCGGGCATCGGCTTTGATGCACTGCCCGAAGGGATACGCAACAGCCGTGTCCTTACCGGTAACAACCTGGGCATGTTGGCTTCCCTCCCCGAAGCGCCCGCTCAGGAAGCCATAGACGCGGTAAAGCAGGAGCCCGCTGTACAGGAAGCCCTGACCACTGACCACCCCAAACGTTCCCTACACCTGCTGGCCCAAAAAGAACTGGCCAAAGAGGAAAAAGGACGGGCGGCATCTATTGCCTGGCTGAGCGAACAGCTTTGACTTTTCCTGCATACCGGGCAAAATCCACTACTCGTTCGGGTTTCAGGCTTCAATGGAGTTTGAAACCCGAATCTTAGTATTCACAAATGTCGCCCAGTACATATAAACTTCCTGCCCAGTCTCTTTTCCCGAATCATAATTTGCTTAATTTAGCCTTTCTTAACTGACCTTGCCCCACTGCCAAATTCAACACACTCTAATTCTATCAATCATAACATTTGCAAAGTATGAAGAGGACTTTTACCCGGTTTAGTGCCGTACTGGCAGCGCTATTGATAGCTGCTACCGGCTGGGCACAACAGCAAACACCCCTGGACATCGCACTTCGCCATCTGGAGCAGGAACGCGAAGCCTGGGGCCTGTCCGATGGAGACACCAAAGACGTCGTACTCCGCGATCAGGTATACAGCCGCCACAACGGCACCACCCACTTTTACTTCAATCAGCGCCACGAGGGCATTGAAGTCTACAACGCCATCAACGGCGTGCACGTACAGGAAGGCAAAGTGGTATTCTCCACCAACCGTTTCACGCCCAATTTGGCAGAAAAAGTCAATACCACGGCTCCCAGCCTTACCGCCTATCAGGCGATTGAGGCTGCAGCGACCGACCTCGGGCTGATCATGGACGGACGGGAGCACCCAATTGCGCAGGATGGCCATGTCTACACCTTCTCCGGCGGCAGCATTTCCGATTCGGATATCAAAGTGGAGCTGGTCTATCAAATGATAGAGGACGGAAGCGCCCGCCTCGCCTGGGACCTGGCTATCGATATGCCTACTACCCATGACTACTGGAGCCTCCGCATGGATGCCATCACGGGTGAGGAACTGGACCGCATCAACTGGAATGTAAGCTGTAATTTTGATGCGCCCAATGGCACGCATGCCCACAGCCACAACTGCGAGCACACGCAAGCGGCTGACAAGCCAGGCTTGCCTATTCGTCAGGCGCTGGAGCAGCAAAACATGGTGCAAAGTGACAATGCCGTGTACAATGTATTCGCGCTACCCGCTGAGAGCCCCATCCACGGGCCACGTGTGCTGGTGGAAAACCCTGCTGACACCCTGGCTTCTCCCTATGGCTGGCATGACACCAACGGTGAGCCTGGCCCGGAATATACCATCACCCGCGGCAACAACGTCCACGCTTACCTCGACCTTGACAACTCCAATCAACCGCAAGGCGATGAGCCGGATGGTGGGGAAAATCTGATTTTCGATTTCCCAATCGACCTGGAGGCGGAACCCGAAACCTACCGGGAAGCGGCCGTGTCGCAGCTTTTCTACACCAACAACATGATCCACGATATTGTCTACGCCTACGGTTTTGATGAGCAGGCAGGCAATTTCCAACAAAACAACTACGGCCGGGGTGGACAAGGCGGCGATTATGTCAATGCGCACGCTCAGGACGGTGGTGGCACCAACAATGCCAATTTTGCCACTCCACCAGATGGAGGCAATGGCACCATGCAGATGTACCTCTGGCAGGGCGGAGGCAGTATCTTTAGTGTCAATAGCCCACAGCCGGTAGCGGGTTCCTATGAAGTGGCGGCGGCATCGTTCGGTGCTCCGATCACGGAAGACCCGGTGACCGGCGATGTAGTAGTCGCTGATGACGGCACAGCAGAGGGCAGCCTTGCCTGTAACCCGCTGGAAAATGTGGAGGCTATGGAAGGCAAGATCGCTATCATTGACCGGGGCGGTTGCGAATTTGGCCTTAAGTCATTGAATGCACAGACGGCCGGAGCGATCGGCGTCATCATCTGCAATTTTGAAGAGGCAACTGCAAATATGGGAGGTGGTGCGGTAGGCGTACAGGTGACTATACCTGTTGTTTCCCTTGGCAATTCAGACTGTCAAACTATCCGCGAATTTGCCGGGCAGGGTCTGAGTGTGACTTTCCAGATACCTGACGACAGCGGCCCTGAACTCGTAGATGGCGACCTGGACAATGGTATCGTGGCTCACGAGTACGGCCACGGCATTTCCAATCGCCTCACCGGTGGCCCTTCCGCAGCTGGCTGTCTGGGCAACGACGAGCAAATGGGTGAGGGCTGGAGCGATTACTTCGCCCTTATCTCTTCTGTACAGCCTGGCGAAACCGGCGATATGCCCAGAGGAATCGGCACCTTCGCCCTGAAACAGGAACCCGACGGCTCCGGTATCCGCCGGCAGCGCTACTCCACCGACTTTTCCGTGAACAACCAAACCTACGACGATGTCAAAGGCACTACAGCCCCTCACCCACTTGGTGAAGTTTGGGCAATGGTCACCTGGGACCTCTACTGGGCTTTCGTGGAAGAATACGGCTGGGACCCTGATCCCATGAACGGCACCGGTGGAAATAACATGGCCATCCAACTCGTCATGGACGGTATGAAGCTTCAGGCGTGCAGCCCGGGCTTTGAGGATGGGCGTGATGCGATCTTCGCAGCCGATATACTCAACTACGATGGCATTCACGAGTGCCTGATCTGGGAAGTCTTCGCCCGCCGGGGTATGGGCTACTTCATGACACAGGAAAGCTCGAATAACCGTAACGATAACGTAGAAGACTTCGAGCCCCTACCTACATGTATCCGGGAGCTGAAGATCACCAAGTCAGCCACTCCACTTATTGAAGCCGGCGAAGAAATTGAAGTGACCCTCGTGCTGACCAACCATAAAGGCGAAACCGTTACTGGCGTAATGGTGGAAGATGAAATTCCGAGCGGCTTATCCTTCATCCCCGGTTCTGCGCAAGGTGCTGATGCCACGGCTACTGGCAGTGCTGTTACGCTCGAAGTAGGCGATATGTCAAACGGTGAAGTCATAACGATCACTTACAAGTTGTCTTCTGACGAGGAAATTTTCTCCACCACGCAGTACTTCGACGGCATGGAGAACGACGATGAAAACTGGTTCTTCCTGAACCTCGACCCTGAAGGCTTCAACGTTTGGGAAATTTCTGAGCTTGATACCTACGAGGGAGAGAAAAGTTGGTTCATCGAAAACACGGAGTTTGTGAACGACCAGGTGATTTTCCTGCAGGAGCCGGTTACAGTGACCGGTGAAAACCCGGTTCTCCGCTTCTACCACAAGTTCAATACCGTTATTGGTTTCGACGGTGGCGTGGTTGAAATCTCTACCGACGGTGGCTTCACCTGGCTGCGTATCCCAGAACGCCTAATCCGCAACGGCTACAATTCCACACTGGATTATCAGACGCTGGTTATTCCATTCCTGGAAGCTTTCTCCGGTGAATCTAATGGCTGGATCGACACCTACATCGACCTCAGCGACTACGCCGGACAGGACATCAACTTCCGCTTCCGCTTTGGTTCTAATGAAGGTGGCGCGCCTACTGCTGGCACGAACCCCGGCTGGTTTGTGGACAATGTGGAGATCATGGACATGATCAACTACAACGGGGAGGCCTGCGTCATGTCAAACGAAGGTGACATGGCATGTACTATTGCCCCTGAAGAAGGCACTATTGTGGAATCCGCGCTATCAAGCAACGTGGAAGAAGCCTTGCCAGAGGGCGCCGTGAAAGTCTTCCCTAACCCTGCCAATGACTTGCTGAATGTAGCCATTGATGTGACGGGTGCAGAAGAAGCACTGATCACCCTCGTTGCGATGGACGGCCGCGTCATGCAGGAGCAGCAAGTGGAAATGGGCGGTTTTTATCAGCTCGTTCCCGTTAATGTTGCCCAGTTGCCTGCCGGTATGTACTTCGTAAAAGTGCAGGCGGGCGGTAAGATGACCACTCAAAAGGTCGTTATCCGATAGGATGCACTTGAAGGATCAATGAAGTTTAGCCCTGGCGTATGAATTTTGCGCCGGGGCTATTTTGTTTTACAAACACTGTCTTAGGGGTTCACACAGCGTACGCAGAGGTTCACGCGGAGCTCGCTAAGTACCAATACCACACTAACCTTTGCATACTCCGCGTACCCTCCTCCGCGGTCTTTGCGTGAAACCCCTCTGCGGTCTTTGCGTGAAACCCCTCCGCATTTTCTCCTCCATCCATATCTAACTCTCAACTCAAAGTGTACTTTTGCGTTTCATTCCCGAACGACAACGCACATGACACAAAAAGTACAACTCGAACTCTACTTCTGGATTTTTACCGTTCTCGTCACCTCAGCGGTGATGCTGCCTATTCTTACGTCCGTACCCGGCTACCCCTTCACTTTCGTAAATATTGTTTATGTGGTGGTGGCCATCACCCTGACGCGCTATATATTCCTGCTTAAACATACCTTTCTGGCCAGACGCCAAAACCTGAAAGTTGTGGTGGTATTTCTGTGCATCCCACTGGTCTTCTATCTGGTACAAAACCTCAACTACTTTCAGACTTTTCTGGATGAAGAAGGGCCTGAAGCCATCATTGGTAAACTCGCCTATACCGAACAGCAGAACCTGCTCACCTATATACGGAGTGAACTGTTGCTCTTTGGCGTAATGAGTATTATTAGCTCGGTGCTGCTGCCCCTTCGACTGATTCTTTCTGTTTGGCGTACCCGCAACCGGGGGACGGTATAATTGGATTGAAATTAGGCGGTTCTGGGACACGAGCGTAGCGACTGATGAAATAAAGACCCGCCTAATGCTTAAAACATATATTTAAGGCTCATACTGATGCCAATAATCAGCACCAGAAAGCCCGTCAGCAATGCAGCTTCCCAGCCCAGCAGGCGGCTCCAGTCCACCTTGAAATCAATCACGACCTCCTTTGCCCGACCGGGCAGCAAACGGCTTGTGCCATAGCCAACAGTCAGGGTAATGAAGGCACCAATGGCATTCCACCAAAACCAGAATATTCCCGGGACGTAGAGCCAGAGGTAGACATTCACCAATACACCGGTAGCCAGGCCGATATTGGCACCCAGTGCATGCGTACGGCGGGTCATAATGGCTAAAAGGAAGGTCGCTAAAATGGGACCGTAAAACACAGAGCCGATTTTATTGATGGCCTCAATAACCGTATCCGCAATTTCACCAGCGTATGCAGCCAGTACAATACACACCACCCCCCAGGCAAAAGCAGTGTAGCGGGAATAACGCATATAGTCGGCATCTTCCAGCGTCTTGCCACGAGCAATAAAGTCCTCCACTGTCACAGCCGAAAGGGAATTAATAGCGGAGCTAAGCGAAGACATGGCAGCTGACAAAATGGCCACAATGAGCAGCCCAATCACTCCATGCGGCAGGTAGTCCCGGATAAACACCGGAATCATCATATCCGGCTTATCGGCGGGCACCGCGGCCTGAAAAGCAGGGGTAGTGGCGACCAGCGTACCAATAATCAACCCCATAATGCAGTACGTCAGGGTAACCGGGAAACGGATGAGCCCGTTGAACAGTAACGTCTTCCGCACCACGCCCATATCACGGGCGGACAAGGTGCGCTGCGCCTGCGACTGATCGGTTCCGTAGTAAGAAACGTACAGGAAGAAGCCACCGAGCAGCATGGGCCAAAAGCCAAACTCCTCCCCTTTCTGAAAGCCCCAGCCAGAAAAATCTACCGCGTCGAGGCGGTCACGGTCCAGCTGCGCGGTAAAAGCTTCCCAGCCCCCGATTTCTGCCAGGGCAAAGCCCATGCACAGCAGAATGCCCAGAAACAGGATGATCATCTGAATCATATCACCGTAGACAACTGCTTTCATGCCGCCCTGAAGGGAGTAGATGAGGGTAATCACCCCGATGATGCCCAAAGTGGTAAAGAAGGAGACCTCCAGAACGCTTTCCAAAATGATAGAAACCGCATAGACCATCACCCCGGTTGCAAAAGCCCGGCTGATCAGAAAAACAGCACTCAGCAACAGGCGGGTGGACGCACTAAACCGGCGCTCCAGATACTCGTAAATGCTAACGATACCCGCGTTGTAGAGGGGTGGAATAAGCACAGCCATTAGGAACAGCATCGCCACAGGTACGCCAAACTCAAAGCTGAGCCACTCCAGCCCGCCACCCTCGCGTAAGCCTACAAAAGCCGGTGCCGAGATAAAACTGATGGCTGACAGCTGCGTAGCCATAATCGACAGCCCCAACGGCAGCCACCCGAAGCTCTTGCCGCCCAGGAAATAGTCTTTCCCGTCTTTCTGATCCTTGAAAAAATAGCCCAGCCCCAGAAAGGCCAAGGCATAAACTGCCACGATAATGTAGTCTAAGGTGTTCATAACCTGGTCTTCGTTTTTGCCTCTGCGATAAGGGCTCCTGTAGCCTCTATCCCGATTATTCCCCCCAAAATAAGAAGAATACGCAACCTATCCCTTAACTTCGTTGTTCAAACTTCAGTATCAAGACCGGGCGAGTATGAAAATAGAAGAAGCAATCAACCAGACCAAACCCTTTAGAAACGACCGCCATCGGGCGATGGTCAACCTTATCTATACCCACAATTGGATGGTTGACCAACTGCGGTCAAAGATCAAACCCCACGGCATTACCATGCAGCAATACAATGTGCTCCGGGTGCTGCGGGGTGCCGGTGAGCCTATCAGCACTTCGGTGATCCGTGAGCGGCTGCTCGACAAAATGGCAGATACTTCACGTATGGTACACCGCCTTGCGCAAAAGAACCTCGTGATACGCCAGGAGTGTGCCCATGATAAACGGCTGGTAGATGTTTCGCTTAGCGATGAAGGGTATGAGTTGCTGAAGCGCCTTGATGTGCTCAATCAGGAAATGGACCGCATCTGCGCCGAACTGACAGAAGAAGAAGCGGCCCAACTGAGCCATCTCCTCGACAAATTGCGGACTGATTAATTAAAAAGCCGTTTGGAAACGCATTCCCAAACGGCTTTTACTCAAACAGGCGCTTGCCTTACTGCGTACTCAGACCAGTGACTTTCTTGCGGTCGAAGTATTCCTTTGCCTGAGGGGAATACACTTCAATGGTCTCATATTCCACCATTACTTTTTTGCCTTTTAGGCTGCCTGGGTTTTCGATGAGTTGATCACTGCCCTTGAAGTAGCCCATCCAAAGTAACTTTTGAGACCGGCCGTTGGCTTCTTTGATGGTGATCGTTGCAATATCATCACCAGACACCCCTTCAAAGGTCCCGGATACTGCCCCTGCTGATTTTGCAGTAGGTGCAGCGTTCATGCTTTGAGGTGGCTGCTGACCCGCCAGTTTCATAATCACATTGGGGCACTTGAATGCCATTTTCATGCCGATTTGCTCCCCCAGTTTGGTCATTGCAGACTGATCACTGGGATTGAGCTCACCGTATTGTTTCTCAAAGGCAGCCTGATTGTCACCTACGGCCTCCATAAGACATATACTCAACTGCATCTGCAGATCATCTACAGACATGTTATCTATATCCTTTTTTGAAATGCAGTAACACGCATCGTCGGCAAGTACATCCAATAGTATATCATCCAGTAAAGCTTTCTGGGCATTTACAGCAGGAGCAAGCAGCATAAAAGCGCCAAATAGTGCAGTAGCGAGAATATTCTTCATGTTTCTGATTTTGAGGCAAAGGTAGGGAAAATGGTTTTTAAGACTGTTCTTTTCGCAGTGCTTCCTCCCTTTCCATGATGGCGGCCATACTATTGTCCTCCAACGTTTTCAGGGTCTGATCGCGAATGGTCAGAAAGACCGCCCGGATACCACAGGTCTTCTCATCTTTACACTCCTCACAGCGCTCGTAGTAGTTGAGCGAAACACAGGGCAGCATCGCAATAGGCCCGTCAAATAAGCGCATCACCCGCGCCAGGCTGATGTCTTCCGGGGGCACTTTCAGGAAGTAGCCGCCCTTCCGGCCCCGCTTACTGCGGAGAAAACCTGCGTTTTTGAGGTCCAGGAGAATCGCTTCTAAGAATTTATGTGGGATGTTTTCACCTTCCGCTATTTCCGATGCCAGGACCGGCCGTTCCTCGTTGCGGTGCCGGGAGACATACAACAAGGCGTTAATAGCGTATTTTGATTTCTTCGATAACATAGATAAAAGTCGTTCTTGTCCCCCAAGATAGTAGAATTAAAAATTGATTCCCTGTGATAGGTATCACAATCCACCATTGGTTTTGTTCGTCAGAGGGCGTTCATTTCTCATTTCCAGCCATTCATTGCTACAACCCTGCCATTCGTCTTTTTTGATCGTACGTTGCAACAAAAATCAATACCTTACTTGCCCACACAAGATTATTACAAACCATGAAACTCAGCATTATTCTTTTCCTACTACTTTTCAGCATTACGCCTGGCCAGGCACAAACCCCTCTTGATGCATACCTCAAAAAGGCTCTGGAGCAAAACATCGGGGTCCGGCAGCAGGAGCTTTCCCTGGAGCAATCCGAGGCAGACCTGAAAATCGCCCGCCAACAATTCTTACCCACGCTTTCTGTCAACGCCCGATATTCAGTCGCTGCGGGCGGTAGATCCTTCATCATTCCGGTGGGCGACCTTGTCAACCCGATTTACGCCAACCTCAATGCACTCAATGATGTTGCCGAGGCTGCCGCTCCGGACTACCCTACCCTCTCCGATTACCCTGCCATAAACAATGTGGAAGAGAACTTTCTCCGGCCTACGGAACAGGAAACCGTTGTACGGCTGCAGATGCCTGTATTCAATCAGGCGATCGTCCACAATCAGCGCATTCAGGAAAACATCTTGGCTGCCGGGCAGTTATCGGTAGAAGCCTACAAGCGCACGCTGGTCAAAGAAGTCAAAGTGGCGTACTATTCTTACCTGCAAGCCCGGAAAGGGGCACAGATTGTACAGAATGCCCGGGCGCTTCTCGAAGAAAACCTGCGCACCACCCAAAGCCTGGAAACCCACCATAAAGTCACCCGCGATGCCGTATACCGGGCACAAGCTGAGCTTAGCGCGGTAGCGCAGCAGCTTACCGAAGCCCGCAAACAAGAAAAAGTCGCCCGGGCCCTTTTCAACACCCTCCTCAACCGCCCGCTTGATGCAGCCATCGAAGCGCCCACCACAAGCGCACTGCTACCAGGCCCTGCATTCACCTTACAGGACGCTCAGGCTCAGGCCCTTCGACAACGAGAAGAATTTGATCAACTGTCCTGCTATGAAGCCGTCCGGAGTCAGGAACTAGCAATAGCTAAAGGCAACCGCCTCCCGACTGTCAACTTACAAGCCGACTACGGTATACAGGGTACCCGGTATGAAATCGATGATAACGCACGGTTTTTTCTTGGTTCCGTTGTAATGAACGTACCCATTTTTGATGCCAAAAACAATACCCGCACCCAAAAAGCCAGAATCGGCCAGCTCCAAATGGAACAACAACGAGCCGCTGCCAAACAACAGGTACAACTACAAGTCTTACAAGCCTACTATGAACTGGAAGCTGCAAAGGAGCAAATCGAGCAGTCTAAAGCAGCCTATGCTGCAGCAGAGCAGGGCTTCCGGCTCATCCGTAAAAAATACGAACAGGGACAGGCCAATTTGCTGGAATTTCAGCAATCCCGCAATCAGATGACTACCGCCGCCCTGCAGCAATCTATTGCTCAATTGCAATACCAGGTCCGGCACGCCAACCTGGAACAAGCCACCGCTACGTATCCTATTGGATCGTTTTAATCCTAAACGTTGAGGAAGAGCCCTTCAGGAAAGCCTGAAGCTTCTGTTGCTCCGAACCTGCAGAGCCCCTCGATTAGAAGCCCTCAACCCTAAAAAATTTGTAAAAAGCGTAGGAT
Organism: Phaeodactylibacter sp.; assembly: GCF_040219495.1. Lineage (GTDB taxonomy): Bacteria > Bacteroidota > Bacteroidia > Chitinophagales > Saprospiraceae > Phaeodactylibacter. Next base: position 14,309 of record NZ_JAVJSK010000156.1, read on the forward strand.
CATGAACCGATATTGCCTTCCATTTTTCGCATTATTCTCAGGCCTGTTGGCATTGCAAAGCTGTAGTACCTCACCCGCTACTACGGACGACAACACCACAGCGCCAAGAGTGGTAAAAACAGTGGCCGTTGTCCCACTGCAATACCGGGAGACCATCAAAGCATCCGGGCAACTTGCACTGGCAGAGGAAGCCCGGCTGAGCTTTAAAACCGGCGGTGTCATACGCAAGGTCTATGTGCGTGAAGGGCAGCAGGTTCAAGCCGGGCAACTGTTGGCAGAAATCGAACTGGACGAAATCAATGCCCGGGCCCAGCAGGCGAAGCTGGGCAAAGCCCAGGGGGAGATTACGGTTGAGAATGCCAACCTTGCCCTGCGGCTGGCAGCGCGCGACTACCGCAATACCCAAGGCTTGTATGCTGATAGCGTAGCGACGCTAGAGCAGTTGGAAAATGCAGAAGTACAATTGGACAATGCCCGCAATCAGCTCAAACTAGCGGAACGTGCCCAAGGTATTCAGGAACAGCAGCAGGAAGTAGCTGATTACAACCTCAGGCACGCCAAAATCTTTGCCCCTGCAGCAGGCACTATCCTCAAAAAGCTGGCAGAGCCCAACGAAATGGTAGGCCCCGGCATGCCAGTCCTCCTGTTTGGCTCCCGCGAGAAAGCCTTCGTCATCCGGGTGAGCGCTACCGATAAGGATATCGTGCACCTGAACCTAGGCGACCCCGCCACCATCACCTTTGACGCCTACCCTGAACGGGCTTTCCAGGGGACGGTGCGCGAACTCGCCGGCATGGCTGACCCGTACACCGGTACTTTTGAGGTAGAAGTGCAGGTAGAGGCCGAAGGTGCCCGCTTGCGCTCCGGTTTCATTGGCAGCGTCACCATTCAGTCCCGTCAGGCACGCCCGTTGCTTGCTATCCCGGTGGATGCCCTGAAGGTAGCCAACGGGGATCAGGGCGTAGTCTTCACCGCCGCCAATGGTAAGGCCAACCGCAGGACCGTTGATATTTATCGCTTGCAGGGCACTCAGTTGCTCCTAAAATCCGGCCTGGACAGTACCGACCGGGTAATCATCAACGGGCTCAGCTTCCTGCAAGATGGAACTCCGGTTTCCGTAAAGTAAAAACAGCATTTTCCCAATATCAATTCTCCGTGATGAATATCCCGAAGTTTTCTATAAAGAACTACCAGTTTACACTGACTACTTTTGTTTTTCTGTTGGTCATGGGCCTCACGTCCTTCCTCGATATGCCCCGGCGGGAAGACCCTGCGCTGGACATTCCGAAGATGCTCGTTCTTGCCGTATTCCCCGGCGCCAGCCCCACCGATATGGAACGGCAAGTGGTAGATATACTGGAAGAAACCATCAACGAACTCGACGACCTCAAGGAGATCCAAACCACTATCCGGGACGGCGTAGCTTCTGTTGAAGTGGAATTCAACTTCGGTGTAGACGCTGATGAGAAATTTGACGAGGTGCAGCGGCAGGTCAACCAATCCCGGGACGAGCTTCCGGAAGGGCTTTACCAACTTGATGTCCTGCAGTTTTCTACCAATACGGTCAATATCATGCAAGTTGCGCTCTATTCCGCCACCGCCACCTACGCCCAACTCAATGCCGATGCAGAACAGGTAAAAGCAACGATGGAGTCCATACCTGGCGTCAGAAAAGTAAAGATTGAAGCCTATCCCGAACAGGAGGTCCGTATTGCGCTGCAGCCCACGGTAATGAAAGCCATGGGCGTCAGCCTCGAGGATGTGGAGCATGCGATACAGAGCAGCAATGCCAGTATACCCGGTGGTGCGGTAAACGTTTCTCAAAAGCTGTTCAACGTAAAAACCTCTGGTGCTTACGAAGCGTTGGAGCAAATCCGCAACACGATTGTAGGCGTATACCGGGGCAGCGTGGTCTACCTAAAGGATGTGGCCCGTGTATTCATGGATTATGAGGATGAGCGCTGGACCGCCCGCTACAACGGAACGCCCTGTTTGTATGTCAATATGCAGCAAAAATCAGGGGTCAATATTTACGATGTGGCGAGGCCGGCAAAAGAACAACTAGCGGCACTAACCCTGAGTCCGGGCGTTGAACTGGCTTATGTCTTTGATCAGTCAGAAGGCGTCACACAGCGGGTATCTAGTTTCCTGCGCAATCTATTGCAGGGAGTGCTCCTGGTGGGCATTATTATCTTTTTGGTACTGGGCTTTCGTTCTTCGGCTCTGGTGATGGTCGCCATCCCCTTTTCCATTCTCATCGGGCTATGGGTTGCCGACTTGTCTGGTTTTGCTTTGCAGCAAATGTCTATCGCCGGGTTGGTGGTAGCGCTGGGCCTTTTGGTAGACAACTCCATTGCTATTGTTGAAAATATAGAGCGCCTCCTCAATCAGGGGCTTTCCCAGACGGATGCAGCTATCAAAGGTACACAACAACTGCTCGCACCTATTGGTAGTGCTACCCTGACTACGATCCTCGCATTCGTGCCAATTGTGATGATGCCAGAGACCACCGGGGCCTTCATCAAAGCTTTGCCGGTAACGGTGATTGCGACCCTGGCAGGCTCCTTCCTCATTGCCGTTACCCTCACGCCATTTCTGGCCAGCCGTTTCCTAAAAGCCAGGAGCCAGGCCAACCATAAGCCCACCTGGATGTTCCGTCAGCTGACCTGGATAGTGGAAACGCCCTACCGGCAAACGCTGGACTGGGCTATGCGCCATAAATGGGCAGTCATCGGGCTTTCTTTCACCGCCCTGATTGTTGCCGCCGCCCTCTTCCCCCTCGTAGGCGTTGCCTTCTTCCCCAAAGCAGAAAAGCCACAGTTCCGAATTACGGTACAACTCCCTAATGGCAGCAACCTGGAGGCTACCGACCGCGCAGTCCGTGATGTGGAAGCAGTGCTAGACACCATTCCCGAAGTAGCCTACTACGTATCCAATATTGGGCATGGCAATCCCCGGATTTACTACAATGTGGCACCCACTAGCTTTTCCAATGACTTTGGAGAGGTTTACGTAGTGCTTAAGTCTTACAACATAAAGTCCTTTTATGCTCTGATTGACGAACTCCGAACGGCTTTTGCCAATCACCCCACCGCCCGGATTGACGTGCGGGAGTTTGTGCAGGGGCCACCTACGGAAGCACCCGTAGCAATAAAAATCAATGGCAACAACCTGGAACAATTGCAGGAATATGCACAACGCGTAGAGCAGATTGTCCGAAGCACGCCCGGTGCAATCAATGTCGACAACCCTATCCGGAGCAATAGTACAGATCTTCATTTTGACATCAACCGTGATAAAGCCATGATGCTCGGGGTGCCTGTTTTTACCATCGACAATACCGTCCGTAGTTTTGTCAATGGCTCGAACGTGGGAACCTTCAGGGATGCCGAAGGCGAAGACTACGCTATGGTCCTGCGGTATGACTTCCAGGATCAGTTTCGCGTAGACGACTTTGAAGACATCAGTGTGCAGAGCCTGAGCGGAGCATTTGTACCGCTGCGGCAATTGGCCAGCCTGGAATTTGCCGAAGCGCCAAGCCGTATCACCCATTTAGACAGCAGACGAACGGCAACAATCCTGGCAGACCTCGGCAAGGAGTACACTCTGGATGAAGTTATTGCTGGTATTGATGCCCAATTACAGGAAATAGAGTGGGAAGATGGGTACAGCTACGTTTATAAAGGCGACCTGCAAAGCCGGAACGAATCATTTGGAGGCATGGGCACCGCCTCCCTTATGGCTACACTCCTCATTTTGGGCGTCCTCATCATACAATTCCGTTCCTTTGTACAGCCGCTGATCATCTTCTCCGCATTGCCTTTAGCGATGATTGGGTCTATCCTCGCGTTGCTGGCTACCGGCATCAATTTCTCCTTTACCGCCTTCATCGGACTGACCAGCCTGATTGGGATAGCCATCAACAACTCTATTGTGCTGGTCGACTTTGCCAATGAGGTACGGCGTGAAGGAGGCTCCGTAGCAGAAGCGGCAAGGCAAGCCGGGGAGGTGCGGTTCATCCCCATTGTAATGACTACGCTTACGACCATTCTGGGCCTGCTGCCACTGACTCTGACCGGTGGTTCTCTCTGGGCGCCGATGGGCTGGACCATCATTGGCGGGTTACTGACCTCAACGGGCTTTGTCTTGCTACTGGTTCCCGTATTATACGTTTTGATTACCCGGGCGTAACCGCGCCGTTGCGTGTATTTCATTAGGCTACGACAAATGGTGGGCTCTATATATCCGGTACTTAGAGGCAAGCTACTCATTTATTCCAGCGCAAAGAAAGCTTATTATCGCTATCTTTGGCGCATGAAAGCAGTTATTCCCGTAGCTGGGGCAGGTACCCGCCTGCGCCCGCTAACGTATACTCAACCCAAGCCGCTTATACCTGTAGCTGGAAAACCGATTATTTCCTTTATCATCGATCAGTTGATAGAACAGGGGATACGGGACTTCATTTTTGTTATCGGTTACCTTGGTGAAAAAATCAAAAACTACGTTGATAAGGCCTATCCTGATATCAACCGAGAGTACATAACGCAGGAAGTACGCCTGGGCTCCGGGCATGCGATCTGGACTGCCCGGGACATGATCCGGGCGGATAAGGAATTGGTGGTGTTTTTTGGAGATGTCATCCTCGATGTCGATTTCGAGAAGGTCATAAAGTGCCCTCATTCCTGCCTCTGTGTAAAGAAAGTAGATGATCCCCGGAAGTTTGGTGTCGTTGAGTACGGGCAAAACGGCCGGGTCAAACGGGTGGTAGAGAAGCCTAAAATCCCGAAGTCTGATATGGCAATGGTGGGCTTCTATAAAATCAAAGAAGCCGAGCAGCTCATTGATGCGCTGGAATTCAACATCAACCATAATATCCGCTCCAATGGGGAGTTTCCGCTTACGGATGCCTTTATGCGGATGATCGAGCAGGGCGTACACTTCTCTACCCAAGTCGTGGACAACTGGTTTGATTGCGGCAAAAAGGAGGTCTTGCTGGACACCAATGCGGCTTTTCTCGACCGTTCCGGTTATGCTTCCACAGATCTGCCGCCATTTGACAATTCTATCATCATTCACCCGGTGAGCATAGGGCAAAACTGCAAAATTTCCAACTCCATCATCGGCCCTCATGTCACTATTGGCAATAATGCCCGCATCAGCCATACGATTATCAAAGACAGCATCATCGGCAACTATGCGCATATCAAGGAGGTCATCCTGCAGCGCTCGGTAGTGGGCAACGATACCGCTATTACCGGCTTACGCCAAAGCCTGAACATCGGGGACAATACAGAGATTGACTTTAGCTTGCCAAGAAGCTAGTGGATTGTTTCGGAAGTGCCTAAACGTAAACATTCAGCAAACCCAAGGCTTCGAAGGGTGAAATACGCCCAACCAATTCGGACTAGCCGCACTAGTGCTTAAACTCAAAAGTTCATTTTTCCAATATGGCCAAACCACAACAAGACCTCAATATCCTCTATGGCCGGCACCCTGTTGTCGATGCCCTCAATAACGGCGTTCCCCTCGAAAAAGTCCTGCTACAAAAGGGCATACGGGGAGAAATGGAAAAGGAGTTGCGCCACCTTTGTAAGGCCGCCGAAGTCCCTATGCTTGTCATTCCCAAAGAACGGCTCAAGCGGTATACAAACGGCAATCATCAGGGTGTCGTGGCCCTGCAGGCTCTAATCCGCTACCAGAAAATTGAAGATATCCTGCCTATCGTCTTTGAGCGCTCAGAGACCCCGCTCTTCGTCTTGCTCGACGGCGTGACCGATGTGCGCAACTTTGGGGCGATTGCCCGCACGGCTGAGGTCTGCGGTGCGCACGCCCTGGTGATCACGCAGAAAAACAGCGCGCAGATCAACCCCGAAGCGATGAAAACGAGTGCAGGTGCACTCAATACGATTCCCGTTTGCCGGGAAAAGAGCCTGATCACAGTCATCGAGTACTTGCAGCAATCTGGCATTCAGGTTTTGGCGAGCGACTTACAGGCCACACACCCCATTTACGACTTGGACCTCACTGCGCCGGTCGCCTTTATTCTGGGCGCGGAAGGCGAGGGCATTAGCCCGGCAGTGGCCCGAAAAGCCAACCAAACGTTTATTATCCCTCAGAGCGGGCAGACGGATTCCCTCAATGTTTCTGTTGCAGGAGGTATGATGCTGTACGAGGCGATGCGGCAGCGGGGGCAGTAGAAAAGACTTGATAGTACTTTAGAGCCTGCCCAACGGAGGGGTTAAAAGCAAGCAGACCTGCCGGTTACTCACCTGACAGGTCTGCGCTTTTTTAGATTTGGACTTTACTAACCGGTCTGTAAACCAGAAGGGCAAGGCCTCAATTAATTCTGATCAATCTCGTAAGGCAGTGCGTAGAAGATCGCCCGCAGGCTGATCGGCTCGTCAATGTCCGGATTAAAAGTTTGAGTGGAGCGGTTGTAGATCACCGTATAGATATTCGCGATGAGCTCATTGATATCGTTAAAGCGCTCCTGCAGTTCGTTGGCGTCTTCTGCTTCCACAAAGAAATTTTCGCTGCTCGCCAGGCTTTTGAGGTAGTTGGTGTTGTACTCCAGGCCTTTCCCCTTCAGGCCAATCATATATCGGGGGAAGTCCGAAGCCTGAATCTGCTGCCGGTTGCCGGTTGGGTTATTGGAGCCATTATCATTGCCATCCGTAAAGGCCACCAGCACTTTGTCATCCACATCGAGGTCGGCCTCTCCAAGTGCATTCAGGCCACTAAGGATACCATCGCTCAGGCGGGTAAAGGTCTGTGCATTCAGGTCAGGGTAAGGGAAGTTGTTGATGGCTGTAGCCACATCGCTGAGCTGAGTAGTAAACGGATACGTAATGACGGTATCAGCAAACAGGGTCAGTCCGATGTAGCCGGAGCCCCCGTTGCTGGTCAAGATCTGTTCTGCAAAGTTCAGGGCATATTGCTTCACCTTATCGCGGTCCTCACCCAGGGAGCTACTGACATCCACCACCAGCTGCGTAGCCATACGGGTCTGAGCAAATTCTTCCTGGTTTTTAAACTCCGTTTGCTCGAACCACCGGTCGTTGGCGGGGCGGGTATCATCCCGTTCTTCAATCGTTACGCACTGCGCGGTATAGTTGAAGTCGTTATCACTTAGGCGGATATTGGGGATACGGATCACGACCTTGTTGTCCTCGACGGTTGGGAAAAACACGGTGGTATCATATTGTACCCGTTCATCAGTGCGCGTCCGTACGATTTCAACCTGCGGTTCTTCCCCCTGATAATAGGTGTAGTCAAAACGCAGTACAATCGCATCATCGGAGGTAACGCCAATACAACCTGGCTCCGGGATTTCATCCACGTTGGACGTAGGCGTGTCATTTTCCTCTTTCTTGCAGCTGGCGAATGCCAACACAGCGGCGAGGCTCAACAGGGCAGCAATTTTCAAGTTTTTCATAAGCTAGTCGGTTAATTAGGTACAGTTTCAGGAATAGCGCTGCACGAATGCAGCACAGTCAGTTACCCTAACTAGCTTTACGCCTGATTTATTCGATATATAATCTTAAAGTTTTTTTAAATCTTGAGCTAGCTAAAAAAAGGTGGCCCGGCGGGCCACCTTCCTGGTTATAACTTGAGCTCAGGGATAGCAAAGTACTTATGCAGGAACTGGTCAAACTCTTTGAGTAAGCCTTTGAAGTACTGCCGGAAATTCCGCACCTCCAGGAAAGCGGTTTCGAGGTTTTGTCTGGAGACTTCAACGGCTTCGCGCAACTGCTTGTAGAGCCGCTGCAGATTGAGGCGCTGCAGGAGGAATTGATTCTGGAAGTGTTCCACCCGTGCACGGTCTTCCGTGCTTTCTGTTTTCAGTAGCACCTCTTCGAGGCTCCACTCACAGTTACGGATTTCCTGCTCGTAGAACTGAATTTCTTTGAACCAACTTCTTAATGTATAATTATCCTGACGCTTGGAATAGGTTGCCATAGTCCGAACTTTTTTTGCAGCACTGCTGCAGATTTGATGATGAATAGGTGCGGTGCACCAAATTGACCCTTCAAAAGATCAAATCAACACCTGATCGTAAAAAAGTAAAGACTGATTGACAATATATAAAGGTAAGCTGTACGGGTTTGGAGATACGGGCTTGAGCCACGCTACCTGATGGGGCAGTGCTTCGGCAGAAAAGATCAGGTTTTCCGGTAAGCTACCGTTTCCCGGGCCGTCATCCGGCAAAACCGGCTCCCACTGCAGGGTATCCGAATGAGTGTCTAAGCCAAAGGAACCACTGAAGTACTTGATCACGCAACATCCGCCGGTATGAGTCGGAGCGAGTACTCCGCTGATCGGGCTGCTGGCAACTGCGGCTAGCGACAATAGGGAAATGATGTTGCGTAAGGTCTTCACCCAATGAATTTTATACTACTTCACCCGAACTTTTATGGGTTATTCGGGATGATGTTTTGCGAACCCACTATAATAACCCCTTTAGCTATGGACTAGTTGCCTCTCCCAAAAACATTAAGACTTGCCTTAACGCTTTCTTAACAGCCCTCTTCTTACCTTAATCAAGAGCTGCAAATAATTAATTCCAAATTAACGTCAGGTTGTAGCGTTTGCAGAAAAATAAGCCTACCTTTGCGCCTTCTTTGCCAGAACACTACAATTGGCAGTACTTTAACTTGAATAACATGGATATTAGAAATATCGCCATTATTGCACACGTTGACCACGGTAAGACTACCCTGGTAGACAAAATGATCGTCGCAGGTCACCTTTTTGCTGACCACGAGACACCGGGCGAGCTCATCATGGACAGCAATGACCTGGAGCGGGAGCGCGGCATCACTATTTTGTCTAAGAACGTGTCCATCACTTACAAAGGCACCAAGATCAACATCATTGACACCCCTGGTCACAGCGACTTTGGGGGTGAGGTGGAGCGCGTGCTCAATATGGCCGATGGTGTACTCCTCCTGGTTGATGCCTTTGAGGGGCCGATGCCACAGACACGGTTTGTCACTCAAAAAGCGATCGAACTGGGCCTGAAGCCAATCGTAGTGGTCAACAAAGTAGATAAAGAAAACTGCACGCCCGATGAGGCACAGGAAGCAGTTTTTGACCTGATGTTCAACCTCAATGCTACCGAAGAACAGCTGGACTTCCCCACCGTCTATGGCTCTGCCAAATTCGGATGGATGAGCCACGACTGGCGGGAGCAGACGGACAACATCACCCCCCTCCTTGATTCCATTCTGGAGCACATCCCACCACCCACTGTTTCAGAAGGTACGCCACAGCTGTTGATCACCTCACTGGACTTCAGCAAATACATTGGCCGTATTGCCGTTGGGCGACTGCAGCGGGGCAGCCTCAAATCCGGGCAGCCAGTATCAGTGGTCAAGAAGGACGGTAGCATACAAAAGAGCCGCATTAAAAACCTCTACTTGTTCAGTGGTTTTGAGCGCGCAGAAGTAGACCATGTGGAAGCAGGTGAGATCTGCGCTATCTTTGGCATAGAAGGTTTCGAAATTGGTGATACGATTGCCGACTTCGAAAACCCGGAGGGCCTTCCAACGATTGCGATTGATGAACCGACCATGAGCATGGTCTTCACCATCAATGATTCTCCGTTTTTTGGTAAAGAAGGCAAATATGTGACTTCCCGTCACATCAAGGACCGCCTTACCTCCGAGCTGGAGCGCAACTTGGCTATGCGGGTAGAAGAGACCGGCTCTGCCGACACCTTCCGGGTGTACGGCCGTGGGGTACTGCACCTCGCTGTCCTCATCGAAACCATGCGCCGCGAAGGCTATGAGCTACAAATCGGTCAGCCTCAGGTTATCACTAAGCGTATTGACAACGTAGCTCACGAGCCGGTGGAAGAACTGACCATTGACCTCCCGGAAGTACAATCGGGTACAGCTATCGATATGGTGACCCGCCGCAAAGGCATTATGCTCTCTATGGAGCCTAAAGGAGACCGGGTACAGCTCCGTTTCGAGATCCCCTCCCGGGGCATCATCGGGCTGCGGAGCCAAATGCTGACCGCAACCGCAGGTGAAGCGATCATGAATCACCGCTTTCTGGAATTCCAGCCTCACAAAGGTGAAATCCCGGGCCGCACCAACGGCTCTCTGATTTCCATGGAAACCGGCACGGCTATCCCTTACAGTATCAACAACCTACAGGACCGGGGCAAATTCTTCATCACTGCGGGTGATGAGATTTATGAAGGCCAGGTCGTTGGAGAAAACACCCGCCCGGGCGACCTTGTGGTCAACCTGACGAAGACCAAGAAGCTCACGAACATGCGCTCCTCCGGAGCAGATGACAAAATGAAGCTGGTCCCGCCAAAAGTGTTCACTCTCGAAGAGGCCCTGGAATACATTCAGGAAGACGAATACGTAGAAGTGACACCGGAATCTATCCGCTTGCGCAAAACCCGGCTCAAGGAGCATGAGCGGAAGCGTGCGAAGAACAAAGCACTGGCATAGCCAAAAACTAGTAAAGCAGAAATGGGAGATCGGAATCAATTCCGTTCTCCCATTTCTAATTTACCACTCCCCCTTCCTCCTTAGTCCACCACCAGATGGCGTTCCACGCGCTCGTAAAAGCGGGCAGCATCCTCCCCGTAGAGCCATCGGACCACATTATGTGACCAGATGTCAGTATGTTGCTTGCGGGTGATGATCTCCTCCTCTACCGCCAGGTCCAGTAGTTTGCCCGGATAAGAAGATTGATGCTCATTTTTCATTTCTCCGAGCGGATAGGGGTCATCGAGCCCCAGAATGATCTGGTCCGTTCCTCCCTGCCGCCGGATCATCAACTCCAAAGAGTAGACATCATGTACCAGCGTATCGAAATAGATATTGGGGTGCCCCAGCGCTTTACGTGGGCGCGATTTACCTTCAAATAAGTCCGGCCGGCCATCGAAGCCCTGTACCCGGCGCCCCAGATTGACGTGATTGAGCTGCCCGCCGTGCGCGAAACAGACTCTGATATCCGGGTACTTGTCGTATAAGCCATTGAGGGTATAAAAGTGATAGGCATCGGCGCACTGTGCCAGCATCCAGATCAGGTGGAAGCGCCAGGCGGTATTTTCGAGCAGGATGAACTTCTCTCCGTCGTAGGGATGGATTTCCAGTGCCAGTTTGTAATGATTAGCCAGCTCCAGTATGGGTTCTGTCTCTTCATTGAAAATCACATTCCAGCGGCCCGTAGAGTCCATGTAATGGGTAGGCAGGCACAGGACTTGCAGGCCAAGCTCTTCCACACAGCGCTCAATCTCCCAAAGCGCCCCCTGAGTGAACCCCGCATGCACTACAAAGCCACAGGTGAACTTTTTGGGATAATCTTGCTGAATCCTGGCATTGAAGTCATTTTGGAAGCGAAGCGCCCGCTTCATGTGCTCCCACTTCAGCCCATTACCGTACAGCTGCGATAAGCTGAGGATAACGGCGTGGTCGACATGGCTTTGCTCCATCCACTCCAGTTTCTCATTCAGGAAAAAACTAGGGTCCGTAACCGGGCGCTGCCAATTTTTTTGGCGCATAAATTTACGGTCCTCATCAATCCAGAAGATTTCTTTTTCCCGCATAAAAGCAGGTATCTCATTGGGGTAAGGCAACAGGTGCCCATGGCCATTTATCCTCATATCATTCGTCCTTTGGTGCGCCCTCTAAAGGTACGAATTTTGACCATCTTCTTGCACTGGGGCTACCGGTCTCCCCCTGCACGGTGCTCAATATAAGCCCTCAGGTCTTCCATTTGCTGATGCGATAGTTTCTCCAGTGTGTAATTGGGCATGTAGGGCTTACTGCCAGGCACAGGGGAAGTCCCATACCGGCCTACCTGATAAACCGAATACTCGGTATACTTCGGGAAGTGCTTTGCCAGGTGCTGAAAGGTCAGTTTGGAGTCATCCAGCCGGAAAAACGAGTAGCGTTCGTTCTCGTGGCAGTGCAGGCAACTCAGCTCATACACGAGGCGGCCGTTTTCGAGGTCGGTTTTATCTACCGGATAACCCGCTTTTCGGTCTTCAGGCGGTGCAACAAAGGTGGCGGGCGACCCTGCCAGGTACCTGGACTTGATCAACTGAATAGCGGCGGCCTTCTCCCCTTCTCCTGCCAGCGCCTGATTGATGGTTACCTTTTCTTTATCCGACAAGATCAGATCATCCATTCTGAGCCCGATGGTCCAGAGGTAAGCCAGTACAGACTCCATCTCCCAGGGTTCCAGTGCCCGGCCCTGCGAGCACTCGGTAGCACAAAGCTGAATGGCTTCCCGCAAATCGTGGCGGGCAGGTTCTACCAGGCTACCGTATTTCTGCTCGTAGTCACCGTTATAAAAACTCGTGCGGTTGACGGCACCATACAGGGCCGTACCCTGTAGAAAAGGCAAGCCGTTGTCCCTGACGTATTCAAGGCGGGCCTGAGGGTCGGACACGCTCAGGTCCGGGTCTTCCCGCTTTATATTATGACAGGCGGTGCAGACATAGTGCTTACTCTGTTTACTGGCTTTGCCACCATCCGGTGCCGTTGCGAAACCCGTTAGCATGATGCCCCTACCGGCCTCTACGGAAACACCCGCCAAAGTGGTGTCGGGATAATGTGCAGCCGGCTGATCGCCTAATCGCAGCAGCACATCTGCCACAGCGTCTTCGGGGCGCAGGTCATTGAGTGTAGGTGTATGCTGTACCGCCACAAAAAAACTGGTTGCCAATAAGGTCGTGAATAGTAGTTTATACATAGCGATAGCGAAAGTTATAAATTGAATAAGCGGGAGATGGTAAAACCAAAACGGAATTCCCCATCCAGCCAGTTGGAAGTGGTGTAGGGAATGAAGTCCGTTTCCATAATGCCCGTCGCATTCGTGAAATTGAGCTGAAAGAGGTGGCCTCCGGAGTCGATTTCCAGCCCCAGCCCCAGCGCAGGGTAAAAGCCATTTTCTGAGGTACGGTAATCCGAAAAAGGCAGGGTCACATCGGCAATGATACCAAATACCCGGCTCAACTGCAGCCGGGTGCCCAGGCCAAGGGAAAACAGACCGTTCTCATCCTGAAAAGCGACTACATTCCGGTGGGTATACCCAGGTGTGAGCTGCAGCGCAATGCGGTCTGACAGGCGGGAGGCAATCATCAACTGCCCGTGGTAGGCCATACGATGGGAGAAGGAAGAAAAATTACGGATGATGTCCGGGTTGTCCGCGATGCGCTCAGCGGTTGAAGCTGCCGCGACGCCCCAGAACGTTAGGCTCACCGGAGCGCCCCCTTTACTTTGCTGAAGCAGCGCGTACTTTACCGTTCCATTGAGCACTTGACGTAGCCCCGCCTGCCCATCAGGTAAAGCGCCAGCCCCTTTGGTCCGAAAAAAGCCAAGGGTCAGCTTGTCCGTAGCGCCGTACTCCGCACCGATCATGACATCAGTAGCCTGCTCCAGTCCATAAAAAGTAGACCACCCGCCATTATCGCCCAGCAGGTCACCAAAACGGTGCCCAATACGCACATCCAACCGGCGTTTGGACAGGGTTTCGACCGACTGAATATTGACCAGGCGGCTGTCTTTAAAGGTTTGAGTGCCTCCTTCCTGTGCCAGCGCCGGAATGGCACAACAAAACAGGAAAAGCACTACAAAAATCGGGATATTCTTCATTGGGTGTCAGTTTGCAATATTTTCTAATTTATTCCGGATAGCCACTATCAAGCCAGCACTCTATCAGGTCGAGCTGCTCCTGCGTAAGGTCTTTAGGCCGTCCCTCCGGTGCATAATCGGGTGGCATGCCCTGATTAGGATCATCCTTGAGTTGCAGGACGCGGGTACGTAAGGCCCCACTCTCAATATTCGGCAGCAACCCCTGATAGGAATCATAGACGCCCGGCGCGGTGCCATCTAAATGGCAGCCGGAGTAAGCACAGGTTTCTTCAATGATTTGGCGGATTTGCGGGTCATAGGCCGGGATCGTATCTGTACAAGTGCCTGCAATCATAGGTTCCGGCAACTTATCAGATGTACAGCCGCTGTAAAGTACCACGCTGCAACAAGCCATTATGGCCAGGGAGATATAAACTTTCATCATGTTATTCCGTGTAGGTGTTTGCACCGTTTCAACATCAAAACTGTAAAATTGATGTAGCCGGAGTGCTTTTCTCAGAGAAGTACGTAGATTTCCCTCTTCCAGTTGCTTTAGTCAGGAATTAAATTAGTCTTTTGAACTAACAAATACCCTTAATTGTATTTAGACTATGTTTGGATTCTGCCCTTTGGTCTGCCTCAGGGTGGGTCGCTACGGACAACAGTTCCACACAGGAATCTCGCGTCAGCCTTTTGCTACCCTCAGCGCCGCTACCGCACTTTTCGGCACGCGGTGCGAAGGTTAAAAACGGCTTTGTGAGCCCCTATGCGGTCCATTTCCGGCTTCAAAAGCAAAGTCCCAACACGCATTAAGGCTAATTTATTCAAAAACAAAAAATAAAAACAACAATATGTATCCTGCAGAACTTACAGCGCCGATGGCCAAAGACCTGACTGAATATGGCTTCGAAGGTCTTCAATCCGCAGAAGCCGTCAGTGAGGTGCTCAGCCAGAAAGAAGGCACCACACTGATTGTCGTCAATTCTGTATGTGGTTGTGCGGCTGCTAATGCCCGTCCGGGTGCCAAATTGGCCGCGCAGCACGAAAAGACGCCAAGTAAAATGGTTACCGTTTTTGCCGGCGTGGATAAAGAGGCGACTGCCAAGGCACGGGAGTTCATGGCTCCTTACCCGCCATCCTCTCCTTCCATCGCCTTGTTTAAAGATGGCAAACTCGTGCATTTCCTGGAACGCCACCATATTGAGGGTCGTTCTGCTGAAATCATTGCCGAGAACTTAAAGCTGGCATTCGACCGCTATTGCTAAATGTGACAAGGTACCGCGCCAAATAATTTTGACGCGAAAAAAGCCCCGAAGTGTAATGCTTCGGGGCTTTTCTGTTTCGCAACTTTTGTTGAGAGCGTATTGGGACTTTAGTAATCGGTTTGCTTATACTTCGTCCCGAAAATCCTAATTTAGCTAAGGCTAAACTCCGATTTTCGCGCTTCTGCCTGCCTGGCAAACCCGTTTGGCAGGCAAGTCGTCTAACCAAAAAATGGCTAGTTTCCGGCTAGAAGACCAAAATCCCAACACACTTTAAACCTAAGGCGCTAAGCGGGACAACGCCCAGTCGCCACCTTTTTCCAGGTTGTACAAAATGCGGTCGTGCAAACGGCTGCTCCGCCCCTGCCAAAACTCAATACGGTGCGGTACGACCCGATAGCCGCCCCAATGTTCAGGGCGGGGGAGGGCGTCTGCTTCTGCATATTCCTGCTCCAGTTGTTTCACCTTTTCTTCCAACAACTCCCGAGACTCAATCTGCGTGCTTTGGGGTGAAGCCCATGCCCCGATCTGACTACCCTTGGGCCGGGACTGAAAATACCGCGCCGATTCTTCTGCAGCCAATAGCTCTACGCTCCCTTCAATACGCACCTGACGCTGCAGCTCGTGCCAGAGAAAGGTAAGAGCGGCGTGTGGATTAGCTTGCAATTCCTGCCCTTTGCGGCTGTTGTAGTTGGTATAAAAAACGAAACCTCCATCTGTGACCCCCTTGAGCAATACGATTCGTGCGGAAGGCACGCCGCTAGCCGTAGCTGTGGATAGTGTCATGGCGTTAGGCTCAGGCACTTCAGCATTCAATGCCTCCTCAAACCACTGCTGAAACTGATGGACAGGGTTGGGGCTAACTTCTTCCATTTCTAGTGTATGCGCAGAGTAGTCTTTGCGAAGTTCTTCAATTTTGCTGTTGACCGGCATGTGTTTTTGAATAAAGAACAAAAGAAGGGTATAAGTGTTGAGGCTACTCATTTGAACTCGGGTGTTGCAAAAAAAAACCCTGTCATACAAGATGACAGGGGTCTAACGATAAACAAACACTATGAACAACACTAAGATCTTTAGAGTCAGGTGAGTGAGGTAAAAAAGCCCCCGAATACTCGGGGGATACGATTACAAAAACTATGAACAAACACTCACCCGACTCAGATATTTTTAACGCAGATTATGCGTAATCCTCTTTTTTAAAGTTTGTTAGGTCTTTCCCTAACGATTACAATACAAATATCAGGCATTTTACACAGGGTTCGAACGACTATAGCTCAAAAAATGTGACATAGCAACTAAACAACAACCGCGAGTAATCTACCACCCTTTTCTGCAAAACCCCTTGTTGTAAAGGCGTTGCTGAAGAAAGCCTATACAAAACACTAGCGTCACCTGACAAAAAGATAACAAATAGACAGGCTGAAAAAGAGTACAACTAGTGCGAATAGTCCGAAATATCACGACGTTTTTCACGCCTAAAAGCCTTGGATTTACTGAATTCTCATGCTCAGATACTTGCGAAATAATCCACAAGACGATAAATGTCTTTGCGCCTAATTTTTCTGCCCGGCATATCTTTGCTTACCTGTCTTAATACAACAGAGTTTATGAACGTAAATATTGTGTGCCCCTGAATCATCTTTTCCGCCAGCTCTGCATCACGTCTGCCTGTGTCTCGTCGCCTGTGGGCTCTGGCCACCGAAGACCGAAGTATTGACACGCAGGCAGGTTCTCACCTTCGTATACGCTCCTCGGGTACGATAAGTGATTTTTGACTTTTTCTTTTTGCGCCCTGCGGCGTTAATCGAGGTTCCGGGTGCTCTTGGATCTGACAAAAAAACCTTGATTCATAGTCTATACAAAACCTACTCTAACGTTCATCCGCAAGAAAAGTGCATACCATCCGGAATAAAGAGTAAAAGCCCGTTGCAGTGTACCACACTGCAACGGGCTTTAGTTGGCTTTAGCAAGCCACTTACTTTAGAGTATTTTTGGAGGAGCACTTCTGCTGATAACCAAAGGGTTGTGAACTATCGTTTGCTCCAAACACGCTCTAAACTGCGGATGGTGTAGTCTGCCTGCCAAAGGCTTTCATGACCCCCACTTTCAATCGGTAAGCCAGGTAATACATCGCCGGCACCACAATCAACGTAAGGAAAGTTGCAAATACCAGCCCGTAGATTACGGTCCAGGCCATAGGGCCCCATATAGCGGTATTGTCCCCTCCAATGAAAATCTGCGGATCCAAAGCCGTAATCAGCGTAAAGAAGTTGAAGTTGAACCCAACTGCCAGCGGCACCAGCCCCAATACGGTAGTAATCGCGGTGAGCAATACCGGCCGCAAACGGGTTGCCCCACCCAAGACGATGGCTTCCTTCATATCTTCCGGCGACAGGAACTCGTTTTTGGAATAGCCCAGCTCCTCCTGCTTCCGGTTCACCAGGATGTTCGTAAAGTCAATCAATACGATAGCGTTGTTAACAACAACCCCGGCCAGGGAGATAATCCCTACCCCCGTAAAAATCACGGATATATCGCGCCCGCCGAAAGCATAGCCCAGAAACACTCCGATCGTACTAAAGAGTACCGACAGAATGATAATAAAAGGCGAGGCCACGGAGTTAAACTGCGCAACGATGATCAGGAAGATAGAAAACAGTGCAACCCCAAATGCTGTATACAGGAAGTCCAAATCCTCTGCCTGCTGTTGCTGTTCCCCGGTAAACTCGTAGGTGAAGCCTTCCGGCAGATCGTAAGTGGCCATCCAACGGTCTATTTCAGGAATAATCTCGTTGGGGTAGTACCCTTCCAGCACGTTCGAATAAATGGTGATCACCCGGTCCAGGTTTTTCCGCTTAATCGAGCTGTAGGTCGAAGTGAACTTGATATTGGCCACTGCAGATATAGGCACCTCGGAGATCTGCCCGGTTGCCGGGCTTCGGAAAGTGATCCGCTGATTGAGCAAGTCATCAATATCATAGCGGTACGCTTCATCCAACCGGATAAAAATGGGGTATTCGTCTTCCCCCTCTTTGAACTTGGACACCTCTTTCCCAAAGACCGCCGTACGCATCGTATTTGCAATATCGAAAGTAGACACTCCGTAGCGGCGGGCTGCTTCCCGGTCCACATTCACAATCAGCTCCGGCTTACCGATCTTAATATCCGCCTGCAGCTCCTCAATCCCTGGAATGTTTTTGGAGTTGATGTAGTTAATGACATCCTCAGAGAGGATCGCCAGTTGATCAATATCCTCGCCCTGTATTTCCAGGTTAATCGGCTTACCGGCATTGGGGCCATCCGCATTTTTGTCAACGGTAATCTTCACGCCAGGCACGCCGCGTACGCCTTCCCGTATGTCTTCCATGGCATCAAAGGTGGATAATCCCCCTCGGTCTTTGGAGGGTACAAAGGAGACGGTCAGTCGTGCCTTTTGAGGAGAAGCACCGGGCTCCGGTGGTCCATTAGGGTCGGATGTATTCTCACCGATCTGCGTTAGTACAGCTTCCACTATTCCGCGATAGGGCTCGATTGCTGTGTTCACCCTTTGCTCTACCTGTTGCACCGCTTCGTAGGTGGCATTGATATCCGTGCCCAGTGGTAAGTCGACGAAAACGTTGACGTACAAGGGATCTGCCGAAGGGAAAAATTCGACCTTAGGCATATTGGTTGCCAGCAGCGCTATGGCCGCGAACAACAGCACGAAAGTTCCACCAAAAATGACGCCCGGTACATTCAGCGCACCACGGATGAACTTATCATACCCATGCTCCAGTACTGGCAGGAAGTTGTTTTGGAACGCAAACGCCGCAGGGCGGAGCAGGAACCAGTTGAGCAGCGTTACGATCAGTGCTATGCTCAACAGGTTGCGCCCTGGCTCAAAACCGGTGAAGTGGAAGACAACCGCCAGGATCAGCATGACACCGGCACCGATGAGCACGTTGGTCTGACGCCGCTTGCGCACCACCGGGTCATCAGCACGCTCATCTACCTTCATGAAGCGGCTGGTGAATACGGTATTGATCACCAGGGCCACAATCAGGGAGGAGGTCAGCACAATAATCAGGGTGATGGGCAGGTATTTCAGGAACTCGCCCATAATGCCCGGCCAAAACGCCAGAGGCAAAAATGCAGCCAGTGTTGTAGCCGTAGAGGCAATAATGGGCATGGCCACTTCGCCGGCTCCGTATTTGGCAGCGTCCCAACCATCGTACCCGCTCTGCATATAGCGATAGATGTTTTCCACCACCACAATCGCATTATCCACCAGAAGCCCCAGCGCCAAAATAAGCGCAAAGAGCACAACGATATTCATCGTCACACCGGTCAGCGACAGGAACAGAATACCCATCAGCATAGACAGTGGGATCGCCAGCCCTACAAAAAGGGCATTGCGCAAGCCCAGGAAGAACAACAGTACCACCACCACCAGAATCACACCGGAAATGATACTATTTTCCAGGTTGCTTACCTGATCACGGGTATTGACGGATTGATCATTGAACAGGCTGATTTTGAGGTCTTCGGGCAACTCCAGGCGGGCGTTGTCCACAATCACCTTAATCTTATCAGAAGCATCGAGCAGGTTTTCGCCCTGCCGCTTGATCACATCCAAAGAAATAACCGGCAACCCATCTGAACGGGCTATACTGGTCGGGTCCTTGTAGCCAAAAGTGACATTCGCAATTTCCCGTAAATAAATCGGGCGCTGATTTTCACTCTTGACGATCATCTCTTCCAGCTCGGATACACTTTCAAACTCCCCCTTCACACGGATGGCCCGGCGGAAGTTATTACTGAGCAGTTCACCTCCGGACATGGTAATGTTCTCGGAGGAAATCGCATTCTCAATATCACGGAAAGTCACCTGCATGGACTCCATCTTCGGCAGGTCTATATCTACCTTGACCTCCCGCTCACGGGCTCCTTTAAGTTGCACCTCAGAGATCTCATCGAGTGTTTCTATTTCATCCTGCAGGAATTCTCCATAGCTGCGAAGCTCATCGTTGGCATAATCACCTGCAATATTGACGGTAACAATAGGGATTTCCGAAAGATTGATATCCAGTACCGTTGGGTCCTGATCCAAGTCATTCGGTAATTCGCTCTTGGCTTTATCCACAGCGTCTTTCACCTTACGGACGGCATCGTCCAGGTCCATATCCGCCGAGAATTCAGCAGTAATCACGGAGTAATCCTGAATGGAAGTAGACTTGATGTCCTTGATACCGGTGATCGACTGCAGCTCCTTTTCGATGGGCCGGGTGACCAGGTTCTCGATATCAGCAGCAGAGTTACCAAAGTAAGGAGTGTTGATATATACTGTAGGCCAGTCGACCTCCGGGAACTGCTCTTTGGGCATATCCTGGTAGGACTGAATGCCGAAAATCAAGATCATTAGCGTGAGGATGAACACGCTTGTCCCGTTATCTACAGCAAGTGTAGACAAGCTAAACTGCCGTAATTTATCTTTTTGCTTTATTTCTTCAGCCATGTGGGTGTATTTTTTGTCAGCCTCCAGGGGTTCGGAAAACCAAACAACGGTGCTATCAATTTAGTGAGTGCTTAACCTTCTTGCTTAACTTCTACCGGCTCGTTGTTGGCCAGGCCACGGGCACCCTGCATAATAAGAGTTTCTCCGCCTTCCAGCCCTGAGTTGATGACAATACGGCCATCGTAGGCATCTCCGGTCTTTACGTACACCTTGCGGGCGAAGGTGCCGGCTTTCCCGTCTTCCAGAATATAGACATAGTCTTTGCCGCCCACTTCCTGCTGTACCATCTCCAATGGGATGGTCACCACATCTTTAGCTTCTTTATCCTTGATGTACATGGTAGCCAGCAGGTTGGGCTTAATCAGCCGGCTGGAAGCCACGATACGCGCCTCTACGTCGAAGGTCCGGTTGGAAGGGTCAATCGTCCGGCCAATCAGGGTAACCGTAGCCATCTGCTCTTCATCCAGCGCCGGGAAAGCGATTTTCACCCTTTCACCTTGCTTGACCGCGCGCAGGTAAGACTCCGGCACATCCGCTACTGCTTTCAGGCGATTGGGGTTGAGTAACTGCACAATCGGCATACCCGGAGAGGCCAGTTCTCCACTCTGTAGGTACACGTCTTCCACTACCCCACTCGCTGGTGCGTACACCTTAGACTTTGTCATTTGGAACTCCAGGGTCTCCATGGTTTTCTCCATTCGCTCTTTGCTGTTCTTAGCTTCCAGGTACTGGATTTCCGAGCCGATATTTTGGTCCCAGAGCCGTTTCTGGCGTTCGAAGACGGTATTGGTCAGCTCCAGCGACTTCTCCAGTTCAGCCATTTGCTTGTCCAACTGCTCCAGATCGAGCTCGGCAATGAGCTGCCCTTTGCGCACGTTGTCCCCTTCTTCTACCGTAAGGTTGAGGATACGCCCGGCCACTTCACTGGTCACGTTGAGGTAATCATCAGCGGCGACGGAAGCCTGTATCTCGACAAAGTGCATAAAATCAGTCCGTTCTACCGGAGCTGTAGTAACGAGTTTGCGGTTTTTCGCTACCATGTTCGGGTCCTGCTTTGCAACAGCTTTCTCCAGCTCTTCGACTTCCTGGGTCAGACGGCTGAGTGAGCTGCGCTTCTCTTTGAGCAGTGCGCGCTTTTCTTCTAAAGATTCGGGCAATTCACCTGCTTCATTGGCAGCAGACTGGCAACCTACAGCTACCGTCATTAGAAGGGCGACAATCGGGATGATGTATTTCATGATCTGATATTGGTGTTTTCGTAGATTAATTTATTGGCCGAGCGCCATCTCCAGGCGCGCCTTAGACTGCAGCACATCATAAAGGGCCTGCATGTAGTTACTTTGAGTGGTGTACAGGCTTTGTTCGGCCTGGGTGACTTCCAGGCTGGAGCCTATCCCTTCGCGGTATTTGATCTGGGCTGTTTCATAAATGCGTTCTGCCAGCTTAATGTTTTTTTCCTGGTTGCCGAGGCGGCTCGATGCATTACGGAAGTTAGTCCGCGCATTGGCGACTTCGAGCCCGATGCCACGGACCAGGTCTTCGCGTTGGTTCCGGGCTTTTTCAAGATCCAGCTGCGCCCGCTGTATTTTGGCTTTTTTGTTGAAGCCATCAAAAATAGGCACGCTCATGTTGAGCCCCACGTAGGCAGAAGGGGCCCAAAAGCCCGTTTCGAAATCGTCACCCTGGTATTGCTGCTGTGCTGCACCAAAGGCCCGGAGGCTGGGCAGATAGCCTGCTTTATTGAGTTTGACATTCAGCTCATTCATACGGATCGCCTGGTCAATCAGTGCGACCTCAGGGCGGGTGGCGGGGTTGGCTTCTTCACTCAGCAATACTTCTGCCTCCGTAGCCATCGCATCAAGGTCATCAGAAACCACGAGTGGCGCATCAACGGGGAAACCGATGGTATACTTCAGGTTGGTGAGTGAAACGTCCTTCTGCCGCACCAGGTTTTCCCGCTCAATGCGAAGATTGGAAAGAGACAGGTCCTGCCGGTCGATATCCAGCTGCTCCGCGAAGCCAGCTTTGTAGAGCTCCCGGGTTTCAAACAGCAACTGCTCCAGGTTTTTGATATTTTTTTCAAGTAGCTCAATGTTTTCCTGCACGAGCAATACCGGCAGGTAAGCCTCGATGACGGCGTTCTCCACCTCCCGTTGCGCAGTAGCGAAGTCCCGCAGAGTGTACTGCCGGTAAGCGCGGGCAGCTTTGAGGGCTACGAAGAAGGAGCCATCAAAGATCATGGCGCTGACATCAATCCCAGCGGTGAAGTTATTACGCAGGAAGAACGCGATCCCTTCATCACCGCCACCGGTGTTTCCGGAAAACGACTGGTCTACCGCCATTTGGGTCGGTTCGGACAGTTGATCGTAAAGGTCAACAGCCAGCGCCTGCCCGAAGAGCCCGAAAATATCAAATCCTTCAGGCAGTGGCTGACGGGGTACAGCCAGATAGTGCTGGTAATTTAATGAGCCATTGACTTGCGGCAGCCCGGTAGAACGCCGCTCAACGATCTGCTCCTCTGCATCAGCAATAGCAATCTGGGCATTCTTGATCTTGAGGCTGTTTTCCAGCGCGTAGTCAATAGCATCGTCTAATGACATTTGTACAGCTTGTTGCTGTGCCCATACGGGCAGCGTCAGCAGCAGCACCAAAAGGGTCGAGTGAATCCTTATTTTCATTACTTGTGCTATGGTTTTGGATGTTTATTATTGATCTTGTTGTTGAGCGGCCAGGTGTTTGGCCAGCAATTGCCGCCCCTTTTCGGAGGCGATACCATGAATATGATAGCGGATGTATTCCTGATGCAAGGTCGCCAGGTCGTAGTCGCCGATTTCGAAAACGTCTTCGTCAGCGACGAGTACCGACTTGCCTACGTACAAGCGGGCAATAATATCCGGGTCAAGCTCCGAACGATAAATGCCCTGCTGAATCCCCCTTCCGATATTATCACTGATCACTCCATACACATGCTGCTTCATCTGAGCTTCCATTTTCTTCCAAATGGAGCCATAATACTTTCGGAGATCATAGACGGTGGTTGGGGACATCGAACGGAGTTTTTCGACTACATAGCGCCCTATCCTGAGCATTTCCTCCAGCGCATCAGAGGAAGTCGAGCGGATTTCCTCGGTCATACACTTTTCTTCAGTGATATGTGCCTGAAAAATTTGCTCGATCAGGTCAGCTTTATTGGGTACGTATTGATAGAGTGTTTTTTTGGAAATCCCCATCTCCCGGGCGATATCATCCATCGTCACACTCTTGATCCCGTAACGCATAAACAACTCAAATGATGTTCTAATGATATCTTGCTTCAACTGCACCTTTGTTTTAATAACCTGCGCAAAATTACAGTCAAAAAACATAGGAAACCAATAGTAGTTTAAAAGTTTCCTGAGTTTTTTGAGTTTTATGCCAAATGGGGTTTCTCCTACGACAAACGGCAGAAAAGGCAGGATTTAGAGCTTTGGGGGGCTTTGAAAGGCTTCAAACATTTCAACCAGAGAGCGTATAAAGGAAGTTATCAAAATTTTATTTTGTGAGCAAAAAAGAGCAGGACATTTAACCCCGGAGTGCATTGCAAGTGCAGAATCTCCTATCCATGTTTCTTGTTTACGGTCTCCATTGATCGAGGAAGCGGGTCCAGTCTTCGGGATAGTCCAGGTCAAAATCACCCTTGGGGAAGGGAAGGCCAAGCAGTTCGGATTGATATTTGACCAGGAGCGGCTTAGCGCCCTTTTGCCCGCTGAGCGCCAAAAGCTCCGGAAATAAAGCCGGTCGAAAAAGGGCAGGCACACCGAGCCCTCTTTGATAACGGGCGGCAATGCCCGGTGCAGTGCTTTGTTGCAGCTGCCGGAGCATCTTTTGGAGTAAACTGGCGGTGAGAAAAGGCTGATCCGTAAGAATGAAGCCAGCCAGCTGCAAGTTGGGAAAGCACTGCAGTGCGTATGATAGGCCTGCACTGACGGAGCTGCCCATACCTGATTGCCAGTCGGGGTTGTGCACTGCCCGTACGAAATCCGGGAGTGCCGCCTCTACCGCTTCCTGCCTTGCTCCAGTCACTGTAAGGACAGCATCGAAACCCGCATCACGAGCAAGACAGCACATTCTGGCCACCATGGGCTGCCCTTGGAGCTCGAGCAATTGCTTGGCTTCACCCATACGGGAAGAAGCCCCTGCGGCAAGAACAATTCCTACGGTCAAAGTTTTCGGCATCACGGGGCAGTTATCTCCTTTTTGAACGACTCGAAAAAGAAAGGCACCGCATCCCCAACGGTTTGATTGGGAGCATTGGTAAGGATGACGATGCCGAGATCTTTCTCGGGTAAAAATGCAATTTCTGCCCGGAAGCCATTCACATAGCCACTATGCCCGATGATCCATTGGTTATCTATTTCGAACACCCGCCAGCCCATGGCATAGTAGGCCAGATCAAGCCCTTCCCAGTTCCGGTGCATGATGCGAGCGGCGGGAATGGGGACAGCGGGGCATAGCACGGAAGACAACAAGGGGGCGGACAGCACTTCGGGCCGGTACCCGCTTACTGCCAAAAGCCATTTGGCCATATCGTTGATGCTTGCATTAACACCTGCTGCTCCCGGCACTTCGTAAAAGTTTGGCTCTATTGCTGCAGGAGCATACCCCTCAACGACTCTGCGGTGTGGCATGGCTTTATTGGCATCCGCCATGAAGGGCTCAAACCCAACTGAAGCCCGGTACATACCAAGGGGCTGGAACAGCGATTGTTCCACCAGCAATTCGAAAGGCTGCCCCGATGCTGCTTCCAGCATATTCGCACCAAGATTGAACAAGACATTCTGGTAATTATGATAGGTGCCCGGGGCGTGTACGCGCTGTACCATAGGGAGCAGCCCCAGGATGTTATCGTAAGAGCGCCCCATATTCAGCAAATTGGAATAGGTATGCCGGGGCAGCCCAGTGGTGTGCGTAAGAAAATGCTGCAGTTCGAGCGTCTCCAGCCCCCCAATTTCAAACCCGGGCCCCGGTGGATGGAAGGCACAATAAGGTGTTGTCCAATCCAACAACCCGGCTTCTACCACCCGCCCTGCCAAAATCCCCGTCACCCCTTTGGAAAGAGAAGCAATCCTGAATAAGGTATTGGGCTGAATCGGATCCGTGCCCCCTACCGCCTTTACTCCATAAGTGCCAGTGGTGGCCACCACGCCGTTTTTGATGACGGCCCATGCTGCGCCGGGCACTTTTTCTTCCTGCAGCTTTTGTTTTAACTCTTTTTCGTAACCCGCCAAAAATACCTGCAGGGGCTCATCCATTACAGCTGCCCGTTTTTTAACGGCTTGTAGTGCACTGCCCTCCCCCACTGCGACCATGGGGTCTGAAGACATCAACAAACTGCCCGCTGCAACAAGCACTCCAAAAACTGACAACCGCTTTGTTAACATAGCCTCATGATTTTCCTGCTTTTGCTGCAATTTTAAGGGCAATCTCCGAGAATCCCAAGAAAGCTGAAACAATCCCGGTAACATTGTATTTTCAACGCTTTTCGGGGCTGCCAACGCTGTTTTTATTAACAAGCATTAAAAACTCCTTTTGTTATTGTAACCTTTTTTGTAGCTTTGACGTAAGATAAGTGTACGAGGAATCTTTATCTTTAAAATTAAAAGAACATTTTACCGCCGGTTTCCCGTACAAGAGAGCTAAAACATACCATATTATCGCCTAGGCTTAAAGCAAAAGGTAATCCCATCCGCCGATTTTACAAAAATGCTGATTTTACTTTGGCATGTACGTATTTTTAGAAATCCCCATGTGGAATTTCTAAAAATCTACTCTGATCAAACACTTTAGGCTAAGTAAAGCCAGAACAACATCACAGAAAACTGGTCAATATCTCTTTGATCGGTTGAGTCCGTAGCAAATTGTCTTGGAATTTTTGAGCGTGAAAGTTCAGCAAATCCAAGACTTCCGAGTGTGAAAAATGCCGCATTATTTCCGACTTTTCCGGACTGACTGGCGGTTTTCAGGTTTGGAGTTTTTGCCGGATGCTTTGAGCAAAAAAGAGTATAGAAGGTACGTTGGCTGTTAATTGCGGACCAAATTCCAGCCCTGCCACGAATAACTAATAATCATTTATTGTAGGACCATTATGAACAGGTCTTACCTAGAGGAAATTTTCCCCATGTTTAAAAACCAATCCCTCATTAAACCAATGCTATTATTGCTGTGCCTCACAGCAATGGTTAAGGGATATGCCCAAACATCAACCTTAAATCCATCAAAGCAGGATCACCACTCATTGGGGCTCATCATAGGTTCTTCAGCGCTGTTGGGCATTGAATATGCTCAGCCTTTGAATACCAAGACCTGGCTGCGTGCTAATCTTAGCTTCATGGACTTCAACATCAGAAAGTGGGAGACCAATTTCAACCGGTATGAGCAGTACGCGACTATCAATCTTGACATCAGGAACACCTCTCTGAGCCTGCTTGCAGATTACCTGGTCCATCCCAAGCTCAACCTGAGACTAGTCACAGGGTTAGGCTTTTTCCTAATGAATGAATTCAGCGGCTCCGTTAAATTAAGGGACCCGTTAAAGATAAATGACATTTACTTCCAGCCTGACGAGCTGGGGTATGTTTACGGAGGAGTACGGTACAACCTAAGGCTTAACCCCTACTTTGGGATAGCCTTGGGGCGCATCACTCACCCTAAACGCCGGCTTGCGGTAAGCCTTGATCTCGGCACCTATTATAAAGGAGCGCCGGAGGTATTCATCAACGGAACCGCCGTAATCCGCAACAATGAACATAATGCAGAAGTGCTGACCAACAATATGTCTGGCTACCGCTGGTACCCGGTTATTAATTTACGCTTAGGCTATTCCATTGATCCTAAAGATAATCCTTAATTAATCATGAAAAGATTACATCTACACAATTTGAGACTGAATGCTCTGCTGGCCGTTATGGTACTGGGTATTTTCTCCTGCACGAATCCGGAAGACCTGCTTAACGGTACTTCTGTAAACGTGCACAACGACTTTCTTATCAACCCAATGACCATTCAGGTACTTAACTACGATGGTGGTGAAGTACCCAAAGATATAAGCGTATCCGCTTATGGTCCCGACAAAGACCATATCTTTACGGTTCTGGGAGAGAAAGATTTGACCGTAAGCTACTCCGATGCGGACCAGAATGCGGCTTTCCTGTCGCTGGCAGTACGCCGGATTACAGCGTTTGATGAAGAAGACCCACTTGAGTTTACCCTTAAGTTTGAAGCAGAAGGCTATATGCCTGTGTTCCGCAACTTTAGTCTGACCGACGAAGACCGGACCATGCAGAACATCCGCATGTTCCCTGTCAGCGCTTCCAATATTGACGGCATGAATAAGGAAGAAGTTTCCATTGCTCAGAGCGGCAACGGAACACTCGAGCTGGTTTCTGCTCGTACTCCTGCCAGCCAAAACGGGCAGCGGATCAGCATTGAGGTCGCACCGAACACCCGTATGATGGACCAATCCGGCAAAAGCATCGCCGGCAACGTTGAAGCCCACGTCATCAGCTACGATTATACCAATCGGTTTATAAGCTCACTGGCGCCGGTCAGTTTGTTTGCCAACAACGCCCGTAGCCAGAGCGGTGAGGAACTTGGTTTCCTTAATTTTGCACCGGTAGCGGTCTACTCCATTGATATGTATGGCGCGGAAGGAGAAGTGAAGCAGTTCGACCAGCCGATCAAGGTGGAAGTGGAAATCCCTGCAGGTACTCCTCACCCCGAAACCGGCGCCCTGATAAAGGTCGGAGACGAACTGGAAGCCTGGAGCTTCAACGAAGGTTTTGGAGACTGGCAGGAAGAGGGCAGTGCAAAGATTGTCAGCGAAAACGGGGATAAGCTCATTGCTCACTTTGAGCAAACCCACTTGTCTACCTGGTTCCTCGGTGGGCGTATTTTCTGTCGCCCCTCTACCCGCTTTTTGATCCAAAACTCAAATCAGCCCAAAATCGGCCCTCAGACTTATTACTTTGTCGAGGTCGTCAATACGCTCAACAACAATATTGTTAATACCTTCAGCTTCACCCGGTTCTTTGATGGTGAAGTGATTACTGTGATCGTTCCTGCTCAATTCCAGAATGCTCCGGCAATCTTGCAATTCAATATCTATCAGTACCAGGAAGATGCAACACCACTATACACCTCCCCATTGTTTGCGCCTTGTGGAGATCAATTGATCATCAACCTGGACGATGTACTGGCACCTCCTCCAGGCTTGGGCACTAAATTTTTCGTTAACGTTTCGGGTACCTGCAGCGCTGGTTTCAGCAACTTTGTGGTTCGCCCTACCTTGCCTTTACAGTTCCGTCCTTCCGGAGCTACCGCATGGAACCCACTGGGTTGGCTGGATGCTGGAGAAGGCGCTAGCATGGCTCTTGAGAAGGGAAGATTCTATGATTTCCGGATTGCTTACCGGACGTTGGACCGCTGTGTCTTTAACCTGCAAGTGCCCACACAAGATTCTACGGTCATCATTGAAAGTTCTGTCTATCAATACGGGCCTTCAATGCCATTCTCAGAAACGATTGACGTGGATTACGTCGATACCGATAACGATGGCTTTGACGAAACCGTGTTTTTCAATTATACCAACATCAACGTACCTGATCAGGCGTGCCAGGAGTATATCGATTTCCTGAACGCTCCGATCAACTAAGTTTTTTCGACAGGTTTAAGTAGTATTATTCTTGGTAACGCTCCGGTTTCGGAGCGTTACTTTTTTTGTCCCCTTCCTACTCAGGTGGATAGAATATTGTGGCTTAGGCCGTGTACTTTACAAACTATTTCCGCATATCGGCCGTTTTAAAGTTTGTAAATCAGTAAATTGACAGTGACTATGATAAGAAGCGCTCCCGGGCGATTTCTTCCTGAAAACTGTACAAATCACTACGCCTATGTCTTGCCGACTCTACACGCTCCGTCTTTTGCTGCCGTTATTACTTTTGACTATCGGCACCTCTACGCTTTGGGCTACCCACAACCGTGCAGGTGAAATTACAGTCCGCCTTGTTAATGAAGACTGTGTAGGCCCAAGCGGGCTTACCATAGAAGCGACCATTACAACCTATACCAAAGCCAGTGCGATCCCCGCTGACCGCGATACCCTGACCATTTGCTGGGGGGATGGCACCTGTGAGCGGGTGGCACGCGAAAACGGGCCGGGCAGCCCTCCACAGGGCGACATTCTGGAGAATGACACCAAGCGTAATTTCTACATTGCCACCCATACCTATCCGGCGAGAGCAACTTATGTGATCTCTATGACCGACCCCAACCGGAACGGCGGTATCCTGAATGTCAATTTCCCCAATTCTGATCAGGTCCGCTTTCATATCCAAACCGAGTACACCTTTCTTAACCCCCAGTTTTCAGGTTGCAACAACTCCCCCGAACTGCTGCAACCGCCTATCGACATCGGCTGCGTAGGCCGGGTATTTACCCACAATCCTAATGCCTTTGATGCAGACAACGACAGCCTGACCTATGAATTCATTGACCCGATGCAGGATGTCAACTTGCCCGTACCCAATTACCAGCAAGTAACGCAAATCATGGCTGGTCCTAACAACCAAATCACCATAGACCGGTTTACCGGCGACATCGTTTGGGATGCCCCGCAACGAAGAGGCGAATACAACATCGCTATCCTCATCCGGGAGTACCGTAATGGGCAGCAGATTGGCTCCATTGTGCGCGACATGCAGATCCTGGTGCAGGATTGCGAAAACCTGCCTCCTGTAGTGGAAGTTCCCTTTGACGAGATTTGTATCATCGCCGGCAATATCCTGGAGTTTGATGTGCAGGCAACAGCTCCTCTCTCTGAAGCCACCCAACTGGTCCGGCTTACCGCCCTGGGCGGGCCCTTTGAAGTGCCCTATGGCCCGGCAACGTTCACGCCCAATACAGAAACCTTCGAAGAGGACCCTGTCGTCAAGACTTTCCGCTGGGATGTGCCCTGCGAGGCCATTAGTGCGCAGTACTATCAGGTCGTCTTCAAGGCGACTGACAATGGTTTTGGGGATACAAGCGGACTGGCTACGCTCAAGACCGTGCGTATAAAAGTAGTGGGGCCGCCACCGGAAGACGTACAAGCTGAGCCCGAATCCAATCAAGTCAATGTCTCCTGGCAGATGCCTTATGCCTGTGAAGCCACCGAAAACAATTACTTCCGGGGCTTTACCGTCTGGAGGCGGGAAGGCAGCTCTAACTTTATGCGGGACACCTGTACCCCTGGCTTAGATGGCAGTGGATATAACAGGCTCTTCAATACTCCCATTATGAATATGCAAGATGGCCGCTACGTCTACACAGACTCCGATGTGGAACGCGGCCGGACCTATTGCTACCGGATTCTGGCTGAATTTGCGTTGACCACGCCCACAGGAAGTACAACTTACAACCCGGTGGAGAGCCTTGCATCCGACTCTATTTGTGTACAGCTCAACCGGGATATCCCCCTGATCACTAACGTCAGCGTCCTGACGACGGATACCGGCAGCGGTGAGATGGAAGTTTGCTGGTCTAAGCCCGTTGCTGAAGACCTTGATACCTTGCTCAATCCGGGCCCTTATGTTTACGAAGTTTTACGCGCTGAGGGGCAAGATCCGCCTGAAGATGCCTTCCAGCCTATCGGTACCACTTTCAGCAGCCCCACTTTTGCAGGCGCCAATGATACCTGCTTCGTGGATACCGGACTGAATACCGCCGGCCAGGCTTACAGCTACAAAGTGGCCTTTTACGTCAACAACGAAAATGAACCACTCGGCCTGACCAACCCTGCTTCATCCGTATTCTTAAGTATTGAGCCTACCGACAATACCAATATTCTGTCCTGGTCTGAGAATGTGCCCTGGAATAATTTTGAGTACACCATATTCCGGGAAAACAACTTGGGAGGTTTTGACTCTCTAACCACGGTTCCGGAGCCCCCTTACCGGGACGAAGGCCTCATCAACGGTACAGAGTACTGCTACTACGTCCGTTCTGCTGGCACCTATGGCATTGATGGTATTGCCGGGCCATTATTGAACAACTCACAACAGGACTGCAGCATCCCAATTGACAATATTCCGCCCTGCCCTCCTACGCTTGAGGTTACCAATGGCTGTGATACCCAAACCGACTGCTCTGATGAGGAAGGCTTGTCCAACCAGCTTGACTGGGTCAACCCCATGGAGCTTTGTGAAGAAACGGACGACGTAGTGGGCTACCGGATTTACTACGCTCCGTTTGAAGGCAGCGACTTTGAGCTTATCGTCTCTATTGATGATTCACGGCTTACCGAATATGACGACAAGCCAGAAATAGGCATTGCGGGCTGCTACGCGGTCACTGCTGTAGATACCTTCCTAAACGAGAGTGATTTCAGCAATATCATCTGCGTTGACAACTGCCCGTTCTATCAGCTGCCCAATGCCTTTACGCCCAATGGGGACGGACAAAACGATGTTTTCCGCCCCTATCCTTACTGTTTTATCGACCGTGTAGACTTTACGGTGTTCAACCGCTGGGGGCAAGTGGTATTTACGACCAACAACCCCGATCTTGACTGGGACGGTACCAACCTGCAAGGGCAAATGCTTGAAGACGGGACCTATTACTACAGTTGCCGCTACTTTGAGCAACGGGTGACCGGTATTCAACCCGGCCCCGAAATACTGAAAGGCTACATTGAGCTCATTACCAATAACCGGTAAGTGGACGAAAAAAGCCCCGGGTTGCGATCGCAGCCCGGGGCTTTTTTTAACCTTGTATTGTTGTATGCTCCGTATTAGAGCGGAAAATCCTTCCCGCAAACTGCGGGACAGGCTATTTAGCTAAGCTAAACTCCGGTTTTCGTGCCTCGTCTAACCAAAAAATGGTCAGTTTTCGACTAGAAGACAAAAGTCCCAACACGTTCTTAACCGCCCAGCTGGCCGATCTCGTACTTTGCACGCTCTACATACTTGCTATCCTTAACCATTTTGTAGGCCTCGATGGCGCCGGCGCTATCGCCCTTAGCCTTCAGGATTTCTGCTTTCTGCATGATGTACTTATCCGCATCAGTGCTGGTCAGTTCTATAGCTTTGTCGACATGCATTAAAGCATCATCGCTGCTACCATCACTGAGGAGAGCGTCGCTCAGATAGTAATGTACATCCGCGCTTTTGCCCCCTTCCAGATAAGCCTCAGCCATATCCTTAACCAGAGCCCAGTCTTTGTCGCCCCAGGCAACAGCTACCATATTCTCAGCCTTGCTCTTCATTTTCTCGGCTTTATCAGCTTTGCCAGCCTTTTCGCAAACATCGCCGGCTTTCTGGTAAGCACCAACCGCCTTAGCCATCATTTCCAGGCCCTCGAGCGCCTGCGCCTTTCCAATATAATTTGCATAGAAGCCCGGGTTATACTCTACGCCCTGCTGATATACCTCCTGTGCTTTCTCAAAATCATCAGCCTTCCGTGCTTTAGAGCCGACGTAGTAAGCAGCGATCGCACCATTTTTCTTGGCCAGCTGCATCACCTTAATATCCGTCTCAGAGGAAGAATCCGCTGCCTCAAGTGCCTGTCCCATCAGCTCTAAAGCTGATTCGTAATCCTTAGCTTTCAGCTTTTCCAGGCCATCGTTGTAGAGGCTGGCTGCTGAAGCTTGTTGCTCCTCCTGTGCGTTAAGCGTATTGGTAAATAGTCCAAAAATTGAAAAAATACCCGCTAAAATGATTGTTCTTCTCACGATCACAAACACGTTTTATTAGTTAATGAATAATATCAATGGTAATCAAATTCAGCATTTATTTTGTCCTTCGGACACGTTGATGCCAAATTTGTAACGTCAAATTTAAGTTTCGGGTTTAGTTTTTTTGGTTTTAACGTTTTTATCTGCTCCGCTCCGGCCAAAATGTGGCCAGAAAAGCAAAGCCACCAAAGTAAATCAATGGCAACACACAGCCCCACCAGAAAAGCGGGACCTCCCGGGGCTCATACCAAAGCAGCCCTACCATTGACACCACAAATAGTACCGTTGCTGTCAGATTGCCGGCCCTCCATCGCTTCGTGCGGCTCGGATAGGCAAACTTAACAGGTACAAACTGTAATGTGGCAAGCATGATGATCACCGACAGGTTCACAGCCCCTGCCCACTCAAAAACAAAAAGTAAATAGAAAGCTGCCATATTCCACATCACCGGAAAGCCGACGAAGTAGTAGTCCTCCGAAATCATGCCATCCTTGCCATAGTAAATGGCAGCAGTGACCAAGATGAGGAAAGCTACCCATAAATCATAGGGGGAAGCGATGATCTCTGCCTGATAGATGAGAAAAGCCGGCACGATGGCGTACGCGGCAAAATCAATGACGAAGTCGATGCTCTTTCCGCTCATCTGCGGCAGTACTTCAGTCACTTTGAAATACCGGGCCAGGGTGCCATCCACACCATCAATAACCTGTGCGGCCAATAGCCACCACATAGCCTGTTTGAAATTGTGCTGTGTGCCTTCTACCAATGCCATGAACACCGTGATGATGCCACTTGCGGTAAAAAGATGAACGGCCCAAGCCTGAGCCCGCTGACCAGCGGTGTACGTTTTCCCCATAGATTGATCTTGCTGCACCGCTAAAATATGAGTAATTTTCGGCATTTCAGAATAACCTTGCTTATGGCACTTCAGACCTGGCGTTTGCTGCGCCCTGCTTTCCTGCTATTGATCATGCTGGGCCTGGGCGGCGCCTACCTCCACTTTTTCACGGATCAGCCGCTAAGTTGGCCGGCCTACTTGTCTATGATGTTTTTTTACACCCTCATCTTTGGGGTCGGTGCCTACGCTGCCAGTCTCCGCAAGGGCAATGATAGCGAGAGTATTATGCTGGCGGGGCGCCAACTGCCGCTCTTTCTCGCTATTTTCACCATGAGTGCCACCTGGGTAGGCGGAGGCTACATTAATGGCACCGCCGAGTACACCGCAAGTGCAGGGCTGGTGTGGGTACAAGCGCCCTGGGGCTACGCGCTGAGCCTTGTTGTCGGGGGGCTTGTATTCGCCCGCCGTATGCGGACGTACCGATTCCACACCTTGCTCGACCCGCTGGAGCAACGATTTGGCAAACGTACTGCTGCGCTGCTCTTCCTGCCTGCCTTGTCAGGAGAGCTCTTCTGGACTGCGGCTATCCTGACGGCACTGGGCACCACCTTCGGGGCAATTGCCGGTCTGGACACCCCAACCGCCCTCGTGGTTTCTGCGCTGATCACTATCGCCTACACGGCTTTGGGCGGGCTCTGGGCTGTTGCCCTGACCGATGTGGTACAACTCATCCTGCTCTTCGGTGGGCTTTGGCTCGTAACGCCCTACGCCCTGAGCCATGCCGGCGGATGGACCGTAGCCTGGGCAGACTATCAGGCTACCTACGGTGCTGCGGCCAGCCTGCTGCCCAGCCGGGAAGCACTAGGCAACTACTACTGGAATTGGTGGGACTATGCGCTTTTGCTTATTTTCGGGGGCGTTCCCTGGCAGGTTTACTTTCAGCGGGTGCTCTCTTCCAAAGACGCAGATACGGCAGTACGGCTTTCCCTGATTGCAGCAGTGGTTTGCTTACTCGCTGCGGTGCCGGCCGTTGTTATTGGTATTGCTGCCCACGCTACCGACTGGCAAGCGATAGGCTTATCCGCTCCTCCCGATGCCGCTTCCACCCTACCCTGGGTGGTGCGCTATCTTACCCCTACATGGGTGGGCATCATCGGGCTGGGGGCTATTGCTGCCGCAGTCATGTCCTCGGCAGACTCCTCTATCCTGTCGGCTTCCTCAATGGCTAGCTGGAATGTGTTCCGGCCCTTATTCAAGCCCAAGGCTTCTCCCGCCACACTAGGCAAAGTGGTACAGCGTATGATTTGGGTTACCGGCATCACCGCTACCCTCATCGCCCTCAATATTCAGAGTGTGTATGAGCTTTGGTTTCTGTGCAGCGACTTTGTGTATTGTCTTTTGTTCCCGGTACTGGTCTGTGCATTGTTTGATCCTAAAGCCAATGCGATAGGGGCGATTAGCGGGCTCACCGTGGCAGCTATTCTCCGGTTTGG
The DNA here is from genome assembly GCF_040219495.1 of Phaeodactylibacter sp. GTDB lineage: Bacteria > Bacteroidota > Bacteroidia > Chitinophagales > Saprospiraceae > Phaeodactylibacter. Next base: position 49,745 of record NZ_JAVJSK010000156.1, read on the forward strand.
CGGAGGGGATGCGACCCTGGGCATTCCCCTGATGCTGCCCTACCCTATGGTAGAGGACGGCATATCGCTCTTCCCGTTCCGTACCACGGCCATGTTATCGGGTTTGGTAACGATACTTGTGGCCTCCCGGCTTACGCAACGTTGGAGCCCTCCCAAAAAGTTACAGGAAAATGCCTGATGATTTTACCAGACTTCACGATGCGCTCCAAAACGGGGCAGTACCTTATCCTTCTCAGAGAGGATAAGCTCCTCCTGATCAATCTCCCAGTCAATAGCCAGCTTCGGATCGTCGAAGATAATGCCGCCTTCGTGCTCTTTAGAGTAGAAATTGTCGCACTTGTAGAAAAATTCGGCAGTAGGGCTTAAAACCAGATAGCCATGTGCAAAGCCCCGGGGCACAAAGAGCTGCCGTTTGTTTTCTGCGCTCAGGCGTATACTGAACCACTGCCCGTAGGTCGCTGAATCCGGGCGGATATCCACCACCATATCCAGTACTTCGCCTTCTATAACGCGGACCAGCTTTGCCTGAGCGTGCTCTCCAACCTGATAGTGCAACCCACGCAGCACACCCCGGGTAGAACGGGCCTGATTGTCTTGTACGAAGGGCACAGCAATACCCGCTTCTTTGAAACGCTGTTGGTTAAAAGCTTCGTAAAAGTACCCCCGGTCGTCTTTCCATACCTGAGGCTCAAATATTTTCAACCCCTTGATGGGCGTATTCAGAAATGGCATATTAGTTTGGCTTTACATCTGCAAGATAATTGCTGTCTGTGGCTTTTCCCAAAGCACAGCTGTAAATCCCTACTTTTTTCGGAAAAACACCCCGATAGGCACTCCCGAGAAATCAAAGTTCTTACGGAGCTGATTCTCCAAATAGTGCCGGTAGTTATCTTTCACATGCTTCGGGTTATTACAAAAGAATGCGAATGCCGGATAGTAAGTCGGCAGCTGCGTAATGTATTTGATTTTCACAAACCGGCCCCGGTGTGAAGGGGGCGGATAACGCTCTATGGCTTCCAGCATCACTTCATTGAGAACAGAGGTTTTGATTTTTCGGCTACGGTTTTCGTAAACCTTAAGCCCGGCTTCCACAGCCTGAAAAATCCGCTGCTTATCCAAAACAGAGATAAACAAAATTGGTACATCTGAAAAAGGAGAAATCCGCTCGCGCAGTTCTTTTTCGTAGTCCCGGGCGGTATTGGTTTCCTTATCCTTCAGGTCCCACTTATTGACCAGAAGCACAACGCCCTTGTTGCGGCGCTGGGCGAGACGGAAAATGCTCATATCCTGTGCTTCCATTCCGGTCTGTGCGTCAATCATCAGCATGCATACATCGGCTTCCTCGATCGCTTTGATGGCCCGCATGACCGAATAGAACTCCAAGTCTTCGTGCACCCTTGACTTCTTCCTGATGCCCGCCGTATCAATGAGCAGGAACTCTTTGTCAAATTTGGCATATTTAGAGTGGATGGAGTCGCGTGTGGTCCCTGCAATATCCGTTACGATATTGCGCTCTTCTCCCAGCAGTGCATTGGTCAGTGAGGATTTGCCCACGTTGGGCTGCCCGACAATTGCAAAACGGGGCAGTTTGCTCGGTTCTTCTTCCTTTTCTTCGATATGCTCCGATACTGCGTCCAGCAAATCGCCAGTACCACTTCCTGTCAGAGACGACAGGAAGAAGGTATTCTCGAAGCCCAGGCTCCAGAATTCGTTGGCTTCCATCATGCGGTTGTGGTTATCCACCTTATTGACCGCCAGGAACACGGGCTTTTCCGTACGGCGCAGCATACCGGCTACTTCCTCATCAAGGTCCGTAATGCCGGTGGTCACATCCACCATAAAAACGATCACTTTGGCTTCTTCAATTGCAATCTGGACCTGAGAGCGGATGGCCGCTTCGAAAATATCCTCAGAATGCTTCACAAAGCCGCCGGTATCGACTACCGTAAACGTTTTTCCATTCCAGTAGCTGCTGCCGTATTGCCGGTCACGCGTCACACCACTGATATCGTCAATGATAGCCTGACGCTCTCCGATCAATCGGTTGTATAATGTCGATTTACCCACATTGGGCCGGCCGACAACCGCTACAATATTATTATTCATTGCTTTGTATTCAAATTTGTACAGCCCACAAAGATAGGGGTTAATCTGACAACTTGGCTGTCTTGGCTACACATCTGCACCGGTAAGTGCAAACAGCCCTGCTTGTTCCCCTCCCAAATGTTAAAATCCAACTTTTTCAGCCCGCTGGTTATGGAATTTCCTGATTTCCGCGACCTATAAGTAGAAAACAACCCTAAAAAAACCATGTACACCCTAACAATTGTGCAGGCAATCAGTATTGCCCTGCTTTCGGTATGCCCTGTGGCACAGCCCGGACTAACCGCAACGTCTACAGATATCTTTGGTACCCATCAACTGCATACAGCATACGGGCTGATGAATGTGCAGGTAGGTACCGCCAACGAAGGCCAGGCCTCCAAACTCTCGGTTGGGCCACAGTACATTCTCATTAAAAATGCCCCGCTGATCCGGGTCATGCAGCTAATGGACCGGCCCATTGCCCCCTGTCCGCTCACGGCTTATGACTATGGGCCACCGCCGTCCGAAGCTGCTCATCCGGCTCAGGAAAAGAGTCGGGAGAATGCCCTCCTGGCAGAGCGGATCAACTTCAAGATTTCTTGTAGTGATTGCCATCTGGAGGATTTACAGGAAGTAGCCTTTACCTTTCTGCAGTCGAAGGTCAGGCCACAGGCGGAAACACCTGCTAACCTGCCTCTGCTTACCCAAAACACAGCTGATCAGACCAACCGCTGAACCTGGGTGGCATCTTCAAGTTCCAGCGTTTCGCTCAAATTAAGCAGGTTGAGCCCTGGTGTTTTGCCGGGCTCAATACTGCCCAAATGGTTTTCGTAGCCCAATGCCTGTGCACCGTTCAGCGTTGCCCATTGCAGCAAAGTGGCAAAAGGCACATAAGACTGATATTTGACAATGGTTTTGATTTCTTCCAGTACTGACAATCGCCAGTTGGAGGTCAGGCTGTCCGTGCCAATCGTCATTCGGGCTCCATTATCGATAAAAGCCTTATAGTTGGGCAAGCGGTTTTCGATGTAGAGGTTTGCGTTAGCGCAAGTCGCCCAGTACACCTTACTACTCCACTCATGAGCGGCCTGAATATCCTCGGCGGTGGTCATGGTATTGTGCACAAAGAGGGCACGGCAGTCTGGGTTCATATGCTTCATCGCATAGTATATAGAAGGTTTACCCGTAGCCTCCAACTGCTCAACGGAAAAGCCAAATGCTTCGTAAAAATCAACGAACCCACCCTCCTTGGATAAGAAAAACTGGTTTTCGTGGACGGTCTCCTGATTGTGGATACAGACGGTAACGCCGGCGTCCGGATTGAGCGCGTTGATCTTTTCAAAAAGGCTTGGAGAAACGGTGTAAGGAGCGTGGGGCACGGCTGTTTTCTGGTTGCCATTACTACCCGCCTGACCGTCAAAGACTTTTTTGTAATTGTCAAAGGTTTGCCCGGCCATATTGTCCTGCAGAAAGTCAAACATTTCCACAAACGTATAATAATGTATCGGGCTCTCCATTTTCCGGGCAGCAGTATCCGTCTTATTGGAAATATCCCCAACGGCGACGATCCCAGCATCGTACATCTCCTGATCAGCCCGGTCGATAGCCTCCAGGATTTCCTCCATGGGAATATCCCGAAACTTAACGACCTGCTGCAAAAAGGGCAATAATCCGGTTCCGGTATCGACTCGGCCCTTCATGTGAGAAAGCTCCAGGTGGCAGTGGGTGTTGACAAAGCCCGGCACAATCGCCCCTTTGTGGACCTCAAGCGTGGTCGGATCGTGGTTGCCGCGAGCATCCACCGATTGTACGGTGCCCTGCTCATTCACTACCACCACCCCTTCCTTAACCGGCTCTCCCACAACGGGCAATACATAATCTGCAGTTAGCTTTCGCATGTTCTGATATTTGCTTTAAAGTTATTTTGCGCTGACGCCCACCCGTTTGCCAATGCGTTTTACGAGGAGCCCGTTTTTCATCCGCGGTTCAAACCAGGTTGACTTTGGAGGTAGGACTTGTCCAATATCCGCGACTTTGATGACCTCCTCCATTTGAACCGGGTACAAGCAAAAAGCAACGCTATCTGACCCTTTTTCCACCTCTTTCATGACTCCTGCTATGCCCCTGGGGCCCTCAATATATTTTACGCGCCGGTCGTTCCTTACATCTTCAATGCCCAGCAGCTTGCTCATAACTTTGTGGTTCAGGAGCATGGCATCGAGCACAACTGCCTCGCTCGCATATTCCAGCAGGATACGCTCTTTCCACTGCAAGCGGTACCATTCGCCCCGCAGGCACATCGTCAGCTCAAATTTGCGGCGTGGTTTGGCAGGCTGATCGATAGGCTCCACTTCAAAAGTCTGGGACAACCGGGCCATAAACTGAGCCGGCGAGTGCCCATTCAGGCTATTGACAACCCGGTTGAAGTCCTGAATTTGGATATCATGGATCGGGAAGAAAGCGGCGAAAAGACTATCATAATCTTCCGTTCCATCTGTTGTTTGATCAAACAAACGGAGCGCGGTGGACGTCCGGTGGTGCCCATCTGCAATGTAAGTGATCGGGACTTTTTCCCGGAATAGCTCCTGGAGTTCCTCAATTTGGGCAGGCGCCGAAACGCACCAAATGGAATGGTGCTCTTTACCCCCGCGCAGCGTAAACTTCATGAGTGGCAACTCCGCTCTTTTGTAAGCTTCCAGCCAGTTTTTGATTACCGGCACCGGTTGGTGGGCTAAAAGAACCGGTTTCACGGCCGCTTTGCGACGTAGCAACAGCTGCAGTTGTTTTTCCTCTTTGTCGGCCAGCGTTTCTTCATGCTTAAGCACCCGGTCATTGAGGCAATCCTCCATGTGTACGCCAGAGATCACACCGGTGAAGCTTCGGCCATCCTTTGTGATCTGATAAATAAACATAGAAGGCTCTGCTATTTCGTTGAAGAAGCCTTCCTCGAAATATTTATGGTACTCCTGTTTAACTGTTCCAAAGAACTGTTCAGGAACCTGTATTTTTTCAAGCTTAGGGAAAGTTGCCCTGAATGGTAGCAGCTGCATAAATGGTTTTATATGGCTGTAATTCGGGCGGGAAATTACAAAAAAAAGAAAGTGTAGCAGCATTACGCTACTACACTCCTAAAAAACTAAACCCCAGTTATAATTCTTGACAGCGAATTTACGCTGTATTTATCTGTTTTGTGCTTTAGTAACGCCTTTGATTTCTGGTTTGTTGTCCCGTAAATGTTAAAATTTTGCGGTTGATATTTTACCTTTCTGGCATCAGGAGATAAGAAAACGGCAGCTAAAAGATCTTATTGCAAGCCTAAAGAAAAATTTCTGGTTAGTAATCCAACGATACCCGTTCCTTCGTACGTCACTACTGTAACATTTAGGATTTTCATCTGATTAAAAGAGCGGTTTGAATCCGGTAACTCTCAGGAGAGAAGCCAATCATTACCTTATAAAGGCACTGTACTCAAAAGTGAACTTTACAGGTAAACCACTTTCAAACCGAATTCTAGTTCATCACTCGTAGCCAAACAAAAACCCATGAATACTCTCGCTTTAAAAACAGAACTTACCCACCTGACGATGAACCGGCAGGCATTTGGCACCACCCCTGAAGAGGTGCTCAACCGCCTGCGGCGATCCATCAAAGCTAACGCTATGCCACTGGGGCCCTTCCTCAGGATGCGGTGCACGAATAAGCGTAAGATTGGCAGGGACATCCAAACCGCCCAATACGTTTTGCTCTACGATAAGCAGTCACTGCTGATCAAGCTCACCTACTTTCTGCCCCGCAACCGCTGGGAAATCAGCGCCTGCTCGTTTATCTAGAGCTTGTTGGGGTTTTGCTTTTGGAGCGAACGCAACGAAATTTCGTTCTGATCGAGGCACGAGGAGGGAGCATAGCATCTCTTAAACCTGATATTGGAACGCTCTGCCCGCTTTTCGGATTAAAGAATCAAATCTTATCTTCGCCGACAAAGCAGACTAAAGCATGAGCAAAAGATATATCGTTACTTCCGCATTGCCTTACGCCAACGGTGCGTTACACCTGGGCCACCTCGCCGGTGCCTACCTTCCTGCCGATATTTATGTCCGTTACCTCCGCCTGCTTGGCAAAGATGTGGTCTGGGTTTGCGGCTCCGACGAGCACGGTGCCGCCATCACCATCCGGGCAAAAAAAGAGGGCATCTCTCCGCAAGAGATTATTGACAAGTACCACACACTGAACAAGCAGACTTTTCAGCAACTGGGCGTCTCCTTCGATATCTACCACCGGACGAGCGCGCCTATACACCATGAGACGGCACAGGACTTCTTTACTACCCTGCATGCCAAAGGTGGTGAATTTGAGGAGCGCGAACAGGAACAATACTACGATGAAGCCTACGACCAATTCCTCGCAGACCGGTACATCACCGGGAATTGCCCGAAGTGTGGCCACGACGCGGCTTTCGGCGACCAATGTGAAAACTGCGGCTCCGACCTCTCCCCTACCGAACTGATCAACCCCAAGTCTACCCTTAGCGGAAACGCCCCGACACTCCGCAAGACCACCCACTGGTATTTCAAGCTCGACAAGCACGAAGACTGGCTCCGGGAATGGATCGACCAGGGAACGCTAAATGGCCAGCCCCATCACGACCCCAAAACCTGGAAGCGCCACGTAGTCGGGCAATGTCTGAGCTGGCTCGACAGTGGCCTGCAGCCCAGAGCCATCACCCGAGATTTGGACTGGGGCATACCTGTACCAGCCAAAAATGCAGAAGGCAAAGTGCTCTATGTTTGGTTTGACGCACCCATCGGGTACATTTCCGCAACCCGTGAATGGGCCAGACAGAATGGTAAAAACTGGGAAGATTACTGGAAGAGTGAAGACAGTGAGCTGGTCCACTTCATCGGAAAAGACAATATCGTTTTCCACTGTATTGTCTTCCCCGCGATGCTCAAAGCCTACGGTGGTTACAACCTGCCCGTCAACGTACCCGCCAATCAGTTCCTCAATTTTGAGGGCAAAAAGTTCTCCAAATCCCGGGGCTGGGGGCTGGAGCAACACCAATACCTGGAAGAGTTTAAGGACTTTCCGAACAAGGAAGATGCGCTGCGCTACGCACTGATCCGTAATATGCCGGAAAACCGGGACGCCGACTTCAAGTGGGACGAATTTGTGGAATTCCACGATAAGGAGCTGGCGGACAACCTCGGCAACTTTGTCAATCGGGTCATTGTGCTTTCTAATAAGTACTTCGAGGGTAAAGTCCCGGCGCCCAATGGCAATACCGCCGAAATGCTCGCCCCGGCACACAAGATTGCCACACAGGTCGTTCAGGAGCTGAACCGCTATAGCTTCCGTACGGCGGCACAGGGTGTCATGGAGCTATCCGACTGGGGCAATGCCTACTTACAGGAATCCGCACCCTGGGCCCTTTACAAAGCCAATCCGGAAGATCCAGCCATACGGGATATTATGTTCACCGGCTTGCAAGTCGTTGCGCTGCTTAGCATACTGACGGCCCCCTTCATCCCGTTCACCAGCCCGAAATTGCGCCGCCTGGTGGGATTGCCGGAACTGGAAAACGGTGACCTTGCAATAGCGCTGCAGCAACTGGAAAATGGCACGCCTTTACTCCCGGCAGGCCATGCTATTGGCCAGCCAGAGCTCCTTTTTGCCAAAATCCACGACCGCAAAGACGACAGCCGTTTACAAATTATAAACCGGCAAAAAGCCAAACTGGAAGCCATAGAAGAAGCTGATAAGGGATCGGAGCGCGAGCCCGTCAAGCCCAACATCGAATTTGACGACTTTACCAAACTGGATTTACGCACCGGCACCATCACCGCAGCGGAGCCGATGCCCAAAGCGAACAAGCTCCTGAAACTCACCGTTGATATAGGTAGTGAAACACGAACCGTCGTTTCCGGCATCGCTAAGTTTTTCAAGCCGGAGGACCTGCCCGGTCAAACCGTTGTACTGGTAGCCAATCTTGCGCCCCGTAAACTCAGGGGCGTAGAATCCCAGGGCATGGTGCTGATGGCAGAAAATAACGAAGGTCAGCTTGCCTTTGTCCAACCCCAGGAAGGTTTCGGGAACGGCTGGGTCGTACGCTAATTACCGTATCAGTGCGAGGCAGGGTAGCCACCCTGCCTCGCCCTTAAACCATTTGAATTTACATGACCGACCATTATGAGTTTATCCTTGCCGGAAAAAATATTGTGCTTAATGCGGAAGGCTTCCTCGACAACATTCGTATTGATGCCGAGCCCTCCGATAAATCGATGCTCTTAAAGGAAGCGTACTCCACACTATCTCAATCCGCAACGCCTAATTTTCTGTTGGCTACAGTTCATAATGGGCAGCCCATGCTCCTTAGAAAGGCCGGGCTGCATGACAAAGAAGACACCGACCAGGCGCTACAGGACTTCACCCGTACCTCCGGTACAGATGTACTCCGTTTTACCTTAGATGAACAATTTCAGCTTGCCCACTATTTCTACTACCGGGCCGGTAAACTGCTGAAGTCTTCTAAAGGATTGGGGTCCGGTACTGAAATACCTTATGAAAAAATGGGTCGTACTCCAGAACTTGTCCTCACGGCATTTTGCGACAGCTGGCTGGTAATACAGCAGCTGAAGTGGCGGTGTTACCGGCTTCAAGCCTCTCTGGAGGATGCCTGATATCCTTCAAATCCAATGCGTAACAATAAAACCTTCTTCGCCTTTGGGCTGCTCTTTTTGCTTACCGGTATCGCGGCAGTCTTTTTCAGCCAGATGATCATAGAAGATGTGCTACAGGTTGAACGTGAATTTGGGCAGGAACCCCTAAGCCTGAGCTTTGTAAGAGCAGGGCTGGCCGGTGCAATCCTGGGGGCAGGCTTACTGGTCTTCGGTGCCTGGCGCAACCGACGGCAAAAAAAATAGGCCCGCAAAGTCTTTGCGAGCCTAATTTGAAAGTAGGGGATGAGCTGCTGAAACAGCCCACCCGTAACCCAATAAATCACCCAACTGAAAATATTTTAGTGTGGCAGGTACTTCATAACCAGCCCGTAGGTAAAAGTACCCAGGGTAGCTCCTGCCAGTATCACTAGCATGATAGCATACCCACTGCCCAGCAGTACATACATTGGCCCGGGGCAGCAGCCTACCAATGCCCAGCCCAGCCCAAATATGGTGCCGGCCAGCAAGTGCCGCTTGATGTTCAAATTCATAGGATTATAACCCACCAGGGTGCCCCTGAGGGTCGTCATCCCGGTCTTTTTCATTAGCCACATGGAAGCAGCGCCCAGTACTACAGCAGTACCGATGATGCCGTACATGTGGAAACTCTCAAAGCGGAACATCTCATGAATACGGAACCAGGATACAGCTTCAGATTTTGCCATCACGATCCCAAAAAAGATGCCCACGGCTAAAAAGGATAAGTTTTTCATATCGTTGTGTTCTACGACTTTTTGCTTAAAAAATGTTAGGCTATGATTGGAGCAGATTCCTTCCATAGTTTTAGCCCACCAGAAGTGGAAAAATAAAATGGGTCATAGCCAGTCCACCAATAAAGAACCCAATCACAGTGATCAGAGAAGGTAGCTGAAAGTGGGCCAATCCGGAAATAGCGTGCCCGGAGGTACAACCATCGCCGTAGCGGGCTCCAAAGCCCACCAAAAAACCACCACCCACCGCCATAAGTATACCACTCAGGCTTTGGAAGTTGAACAGAGAGGTTGGCACAAAGCCAATCCCCTTCGCATCCGCTTCCGGATAGCTGATGCCCAGCGTTGCCAGGTAGTCCACTGTTTCCGGGCTGATCGCAACGGCCTCAGGGCTTTGCAAAAAGTGGGTCGCAATATACCCTCCAATAACGCCTCCGATTACAAAAGCGATCCGCCAGAACTCCTCCCGGACGTCCATCTTGAAGAAGTCAGAGAACCTCCCACCACCGGCAGCACTGCAAAAGGCTTTAAAGGTAGTAGAAACGCCAAAGCTACGGCCCATCCAGGTCATCAAAGCTAATACCAGTGCAATTGCAGCACCAGAGACCGCCCAATGCCAGGGCTGACTGATAAACTGAATAAGGGATGACGCATTTACTGCTAAATTCATAATAGTTCGGTTTGTTTAATATAATCCAAAGGAAGGCACACCAGGGCTATTGCACTCAAATATAAGGCTGCCAGCCGTGCAACGGCTTACTGATGCGGACTCGATTATTCAGATTAGTTAGAGAATTCCTCGATGACGTGCTTCAGCTGATGTGCAGACTGCATGCCAGACTGCCGCCACATCACTTCACCAGCTTTAAAAAGCACGAATGTAGGTACACCCTGAATCTGCATTTTGGTAGCCAGCTCCCGGTTGCGGTCTACATCTATTTTTACAATAGAGGCTTTTCCGTCGATCTGCCCGGCAACTTCCTTCAGGATAGGTGCCATCGCTTTACAAGGGCCGCACCACTCGGCAGAAAAGTCGATTAATACAGGCTTATCGCCGTTGATCAAGTCTTTGAATGACATTTTCTTGCTCATTTTCAATTGTCTTTTTTGTAGGTGACAGTGCAAAGATGCAACAGAGCACACCCCTATTCAGTGACGCCTATCACATTCTGAATAAATTAATTTACCCACTTAACCTGTAGGAATAAAATTAAATCTAAAAATGTTCTCTCTCCTCCATTTGTGACCCTCGTCACCAATACTTTATGCTGTTTTAACGATATTTAGGCGCCTTTAACGAAATAATTAAACGATGCAAAAAACGGTGAGCCACCCTTCCCCCCCCGCAAACAAGATTGGAGAACTACCCAAAGCGTTACAATATATCGCCCGGCAACTGGAAGCCAAACGGGCGCTCAGGCCTGCTGATATGCGTAAAATCGTATTAGAAGCCGCTGTACAATCCGGAGATTTGGAGCCGTGGGCCGATTTTGACCACCCTGCAGCCGACAGCTACGGCCGCAGGCTGATCTATCAGGGTGACCACTTCGAGATCATGGCCATGAGCTGGAAGCCTGGCGACTTTTCAGGTATCCACGATCATGGGCATACCGAATGGGGCGCTGTGCAGGTATTCGGCCAGGCAGAGCACGCCACTTTCCGCATTGAAGAAGACCGTATCACTACCCTTTCCCGCTTTGCGTTCGAGCCCGGTGATGTTGTGGGTGTGAGTCATACCCTGGTCCACCAAATGGGCAACCCCACGGATGAGCCCTTCCTCACCCTGCACGTCTACGGCCGCCCGGAAAACATCGAAAACGTTACCGGTGACGCCCGGGTCTTTGATCTTGAGCACCATACGATACAGCGGGTTGACGGCGGCGTTTTCTTCGCCTTGCCGGAAAGTGAAGTGAAGTGGACAGAGCCCGGCCCCAAAGCGGACTTCCCCACCCTGCTGCGCTATCAGGTAGAGCTCACCCGCCGCCTGAAGCAAATGGCAGATGCCAAACTGCCCGGCGCTGCTCAGAAACTTGAAGCCGCTGCCCGGCGCTTGTTCTCGGATGCCGGCCGCGCCCAGCTCCTGAGCGACCTGCGGGCACACACCAATGCTGAAGGCCATGCGGTCAACTCTGTCTTCTGGCGGATACTCAATCAGGAGCTACAAGCTGCCGCCCGCCTCCAAAGCACCCTCGCCGACGAGCAAACGCAGGGCGACCAATTCCACAAATACGCTGCGCTATACGATTCGTTGATTTGCCGCCCCTGCCTGGAAGGCTTCATTGCCGGTGGCTTACAGTTTTTCAAACAGCACTTTGTGCCTGACCTGTCTGATAAGCGCCTTTTGTCTATCGGAGCAGGTACCGGTTTAGTAGAGCGGTATATCATTGACGAGCTGGGGCTGCCCCATGCGCAGCTGCTCGGGATGGACCTCTCTGAGGCTATGGTACAGGAAGCGCGCCACCGCATCCGGGCAGAACAGGGGGATATCCTCGCCTTTGAAGCGGAGGGCAGCCAATGGGATATCGCCTTCACCGGGCTGAATGTATTCCACTACCTGCCGAGCAGCCACTTGCAGGAAGCGATTGAAAAGACCGCCGCCCTCATTAAACCCGGCGGCTATTTCCTGGGAGACTTCATCACGCCCGACCACATCCGCTGGTACCCCAACGTGATGTACTCCGAGGATCAGTCGATCATTTCCCTCCGCACGCCGAAGCTGATTGAAGAAGCTGGCCGGATGTACCAGGAAAGCGAAATCCTGAACCTTGAATTCCGGGCAGGTACAATGGACCTGAACTACGCAGGCAGGCACAAGCGCTTTTTGCCGCCTATGCACCGGGTACGGACTTACTTTGAACAGGCCTTCGGGGGCACTGTCCTGCTATACGATGCCTACAGCCTGGAGCTTATCCCTGAACTGGCCGACAGCTGCAAGAGTACCCGATATTTTGTCATAGCACAAAAGGCCTGATCCTCCCCAAAGTGGCTCTGCCCAAGCAATCAGGTAGCCCCGGCTTCCTACTCCAATAATAAGGTGAAAGGGACTTTATACCAGGGTGGTATCAATATGCCGATGTTCAGCTCAGGGAAAGGGGCAACCCGGGTTGACGAAGAGCACGCTCCCCTGTGCAGTGTGGACCTTTTCAGTACGATCGCGAACCTTGCCGGAGTAAGAGCGTGTTGGGAGCAATCCATAACGGGTGGGTCAAAAAAAGTAGGCAGGACATAGTGCCTGCCTACACTGGATGATCATTCCCGAAAGAATGACCTCCTTTGGTGGCGTTAATTTACAATTTTTCAAAGAGTTCCCCAGGGATTTCCGGAATATCTCTCAGTCCCGCCACAAAAAGGGGAACAGAACGAGAGCAATCCCAAGCAATAACAAATCGATTGAGACCAGAATAAAAACGTCTTTCTCAATACCGGTATCCCGCATCAGCCGCAGGGCGTTGGCAGACAACTTGATGAGGGTGAGCAGGATTGGTATAATGAGAGGAAAGCCCAGGATAGCCATCAGGGTGGAGCTGCTGTCTGCTTTGGAAGAAATAGCCGAGACAAAAGTAAAGGTGATGGAAAAGCCGGTTGCCCCCAGGAAGATGACCCCAAAGAACTGCGCGGTCTCCTTGACCGGATTGCCGGCCACAAAGCTAAAACCCAACCAGGTAAGCAAGCTTAAAAGGCTCAGCAACAAAATATTATAAAGAATCTTAGAAAGCAGTATGGAGGTTGGGTTAGCCAGGGTATAGTAGTACAGCTCCCGGGCGCCATGCTCCTGCACAAAGCTTTTCACTACTGCACTAATGGAAGCGAACAGGACAATGACCCAAAACAGTGCGTTCCAGACATCCGGCCGCACCCGCTGGAAAGAAGAGTAGACAATAAAAACGGTTGAAAACACGTATAACAAGATACCACTAATGGCATAGCTGGAACGCAGCTCCAAACGCAAGTCTTTACGCAACAGAAAAACCACTTCTTTCATCAATCCCATGGTGCGAAGGTAGGGAATTTGGGTTTTAAGGAACGATTCCTCTGTTTGGTTTATGATCTTTTTGCGACGCACCGACAAGCTCTTATCATGCTTTAGCACAAAATCTATATTTCCAAACCTTCTTTATTCGTTGGTAATGAGTATATTTTGCACCCCAAGTCAACCAAAATGAATGCGTAGCCATTGTATTATGGCCTACAAAGGGTATGCGATGATGCAGAAAATTCTATACCTGACAATACTGATAGCTTGTTTGTCGGCAGCATGGCCGGTGCAGGCTCAACTCCCAAAAGCTACAATATCGGAAAGCAACCGGTATTATACGGTCAGGGCCGTTTCCGGCGATGGGATCTATGCGCTGATGCGGCGGCACGGCCTGGATGGAAATTCCTGTAACTTCACTAAGTTTTACAGCCTCAACAACTTGCAGAAGAATGCCCACCTGATTGTGGGCCGTACCTACGAGCTCCCTATCCTAGTCTATGAATTCAATGGGCGGACCATCCGGTCAACTATAGGCATAGACGACTGGAACCTGGCCGTACGCATTCAGGACTATAACGAACGGATGCTGGCGGAAAAACAGCGGGAAAAGTCCTTTAAGGAAGACCAGGTACTTTGGGTACCTTACCACGAACTTTACTGCCCGGAGCCCGACCTGAAGATCCCTGAACCTGTAGTGGAGCGGCAGCCCGAGGAGTCTGCCGGCAAATCCGGTAGTGGGAACCGCCAATTCCCCATCTTTGGACCGAAACACGCCTACACCCCATTGGTGAGCAACCGGCTCAAGGGCAAAGTTTTCTACATCGTCAGCGGGCACGGCGGGCCCGACCCCGGCGCTATTGGGCGGCGCGGAACGTACAGCCTCTGTGAAGACGAGTACGCCTACGATGTTGCCCTGCGCCTTTGCCGCAACCTGGTCTCCCACGGCGCAACAGCCTACATGATAATTCGCGATAAAAATGATGGTATCCGAAGCGATAAGTTCCTAGACTGCGATTATGACGAAGTGGTCTGGAACGACCTGAAAATCATGCGGCAGCAAAAGCCCCGCCTGTTCCAGCGCTCCAATGCCATTAATGAGCTCTACGAAAAGCATAAGGCAGCAGGCGTAGCAGAACAAACAACGGTGATCGTCCATGTAGATTCCCGAAATAAAGGAGAGCGAAAAGATGTCTTTTTCTACTATCACCCTACCAGCTCCGAGAGCAAGGAAATTGCCCTGGACCTGCAGAAAGCGTTGCGCAAAAAATACCGCAAATACCGGGCTAACGGACAGTACCACGGCACCGTCACCCCACGCGACCTTCACATGCTCCGGGAAACGCTAACCCCTTCTGTTTACATCGAACTGGCCAACATCAGGAATAAATTCGACCAGCAAAGAGTCATTCTGGAAAGCAACCGGCAAGCACTGGCTGACTGGCTCCTGGAGGGTATTCTGGACTAAGAGCGTGTGTTTGAAACAGAACTCTACTGACCGCTCGCCGCCAGAGGCCGCTGCAGCTCAGGCCATTCAGGCTCGAAAGTCCCAAGCGCATCATAAATCACATTGTGGATCCGCTCCCGCACCTGCGCTGTGAAAAGCTTACGGTTGCTCCGGTCAGGATGGATGCGGTTCGACAGGAAGATATAGATAAGCCCTTCATCCGGGTCTACCCAGACGGAAGTGCCAGTGAAGCCGGTATGACCGTAAGTGCGCGGACTAATCGCCTTAGGGTATCCTCTCTCCTCGATGTCTTCCTCTTCGGGCTTATCGAAGCCCAGCCCGCGATGATTCCCGTGGTCTGCACTCGTGAAATACTCAATCGTCTCCGGCTTCAGAAATTGCTGCCCGCCGTAGGTGCCGCCATTTAGCAACATCTGGAACAATACTGCTAAATCCTGCGCATTGCTAAACAAGCCAGCATGGCCAGCTACCCCGCCCAGTAATGCGGCAGTTTCATCGTGTACAAATCCATGCACCAGCTGATGCCGCCACCGGTAGTCCAATTCTGTAGGGATGATCTGCTCAATCGAATGTTGGCGGAGCGGTGTAAACTGCGTGTGCCGCAACCCCAGTGGCTCGTAAAAGCTTTCAGTAGCGAGGGTATCTAAACGGTGCCCGCCCAAAGCCTCCACCACGTGCTGCGTCAGCACGAAGTTGGCATCACTGTAACGGTAGCGCGTCCGCCGCCCGCGCAGGTGCTGCATATCCTTCCAGATTTCGTCATGGTGGCGGGAGGAAAAATAGAAGGAATCCGCTACCGGCACGGCAAATTCCGGAGACCAGGCATTACAAAAGTAGTCGGTACAATTATCATTATCCGCTTCGCGGGCCAGCAAATAGGGGATCACCGGCAGGTGAGGTTGCAGCCCACTACGGTGGGTCATTAGCTTTTGCAGGGTCAGGTTGCGCAGGCGGCTGTTGGACGGTAACGGCAGGTGGTCTCTCAGCCGGTCTTTGGTTTTCAACTTCCCGGCTTCATACTGCTGCATGGCTACCAAGGTCGTAGCCGCAATTTTCGTAATAGAAGCCACATCGTACAAATCAGAAAGCTGGACTTTGTGCTCCTCATCGTAAGTGTGGTGCCCAAATGCTTTATGGTAAATCACTTTGCCTGCTTTGGCGACCAGCACCTGCGCACCGGGCGTTGCTCCTTCATCGATGGCAGACTGCACGATGGCATCAATACCGACCAGGCGCTGTGGCTGCATACCGGCTTGCTGTGGCAAACCATATTCCAGGCGGGTGGGTAGTGTTTTTGCCCCCTGCCCTATCAGAAAATCAGGGCTATAAGTCAGAGGCAGGCGCCCTTCAGCAGGGATGCCGCCAAAGAGTAACTGCGCGGTTAGTTCTTTTTCCAGATCGCCATTGCCAAAAGCCTGCACCACCACCTCCTGCCGGCTCAATTGCTGCAGGTTGACGGGGTGGCCCAAGTTTACAATAACGACCTCCGCCTGTTCCCGGATCCGGTCCAGCTGCCCGAAGTCAGGAGCCTGCAAACGGTAATTATCCAGTAAAACGACCAGGCGGTCTGCCGTAGCCGCTTCTGCCCAGGAACGCACCGAACGGTAATTGGCATAGTGCCCAAATATCTGCTCGAAGTGCCGGTCGTAAACCGTACCCGGCAAATGCAAAATCGCCCATTCTTCAGACCCGGATGGGAGGGGCACACGTTGCTCCGGATTGGAAGCCAGCACAATGGACGCAGCGTAAGCCCTGCGCTGCCAAACCGGCCAGCTCTCTGACTGGAAGTAATCGGCACGGGAAAGACTAACGGGTGGTTCTTTCACCGCAGCTCCGGCAACAGAGGCTTCGAGTGCCCGTTTTTTGGCAGGTGCTTTTTCGGGAGCAGCAGGCTTATCACCAGCCCAGGCTCTCGCCTTTAGTATCTTCGTCAGTTTCTGATCCAGCCGCTCGTCGCTGAGTACTCCTTTGCGGTAAGCCGACTTCAACGCCTGTAATGCAGCCATATACTGCCCGGCTTCAATCACCAGCAAATCAACATCCTCCTTCAGCCATGCGGATACCTGCGCTTCCGTTTTCACCTCTGCGATCAGGAGCCCCCCAAACTGAAGCTCATTCCGGAAAAGACCTGCAAGACGGCCGGTCTCCCCCGCAGCTGTTAACTGCTCCACCGGCAACCAAAAGCCCCCCAAGCCCGCTTCTATGAGGGTTTTATGGTAAGTAAAGGCCTGGCGGTAAACCTTGGTGGTATCGCTGCCCAGCAAATGGAAATCGGCAAAGGGTGCTGCAATCGGTACAAGATGGGCTTCATTCAACCGGTTGACCCACCTGGCCTGATTCTGAATTGCTGACGGCGGCAATAACGTAGCCCCACCTTCCATACCATAACCGGGAATACTCAGCCAGCTCAAGCCCAGCGCTTTGGCCTGATCCAGATAAGCCCGGTTCAACCGGGCGCGAAGGCTGTCATCACCGATAGCGGCCATAGCTTCCAGCGATGGCATCCATTGGTCCTTACCAAAGAGATGGCTGGGCAGGCGGTTGAGGCCGGTCAGTTTGAACGGTGGGAAAGGGCGCCGGGCTTCCCAAAGCTGATCAAACCGGTTCAGGTCAGCGGTGTCAGCGGAAGTGAGCCAGCAACCGGAGGCAGTACCAAGGGCAGCTGCACTGACCTCTGCCCCACCGGTCTTCAATACCAGTAAATGTTGAAGTTTTTCTTCGGTTGAGTGTTCGGCCAGCCATTCGGTTAGCCCGAGCGGCTCAGCCTGCAAAAAAGGCGATAAGCCCGGCAACTCGACTGCAGGCGCAGGGGCTTCACGCTGGCATGAAAACACCAACCCTAACAGTATAACCGTCAATATCGCCTCATTCCTCATATCACAAACTGCCTAATTCTATTCTAATATACGCAGATAACCCCTAATCGGTTACCCTATCCATTACTAAACACCAAATAAATCCCCGTGGCCGTTAATGATTCTTTAAAGTTGCCCTTTATGCCGGCAGCTACTCTTCCTCTTCGGCGGCACCGAGTGCTGGCGGAGACTCTTCCTGAATGAGCACACTCGCTAATTTCCGGGCCTGCAGCTCCGGATTGCGCCACCACTCGGGAGACCAAATCTGGTGCAGGTCGTAACCTTGTTCTTTCCAATATTGCCGCTGTTGTGCTTCCCAGGCAAAACTGGTATAGGGCGTATGTGCCTTGAAGCCATCTACTGTCAAACCAAATTTTCCGGAAAAGCCGGGTGCCGGGTCTACGGTCAGGGAAAGTTGGTCCTCTGACGGGCGTTCTGTCAGGTGCAGCCGGCCGGGGCTCAGATAGGGCCGTAAATACTGCTGAACCTGCCGCAGCAGCGTAAACGGAGGTGGAAAAGCCACTGATTGCTGGAAGTAAGTGGCAAACCGGGCAGACAATTGTTCTATTCCGGCTACATCACTGGAAGCACAGGCTTTCCAATAGGCTAAGCAGGCAGGCAGGCGTTGCCCAAACTCAAACAACTTCAGCCCTTCCTCCAACCAGCTTTCAGGCAGGGAGCTTACGACCCAGACTTTCTGCCGGGCGGCGCACATCAGTGCTTCAATCTGCTGTTGGGCCTCCGGGTTATCCAACCGGTGCACATGACCCGTAACCGGACCGTTGGGCCCTACCCGGCCGAAGGTGGAAGCAAGGATAAGGATATCAAATTTCTGGCCTTCAATTTCAGACAGGTCCATAAGCGTGAGGCCATTCCGGTCCAGCTGCTGAATGATTTCCACCCCGGTGCTGCGCCTTTGCTTAATGCCCAACAGATGGTCTGCCAGCAGGAGGCGTTGCCCGGTAGTCAGGCAAACGATCCCTACGGAAGGATAGGTACGCTGAGGGGTGCGTTCTATTTTAGTGAGCATGGCCAGTACGGTACGGGCTTCCGCATCATTTTGCTCCGATACTTCATCGTAGATACCATCCACCTGTATGAAGGAGACCTGCTCTTTTGTGGGTATTGCAGAGCCTGGGCGGACCGCATCCCGCAGGTGCAGGCTAGTTTTATAGGCGTGCCGCAATTGAAAAGCCGGCACGTCTTCCTTTATTTCTTCGGGCTGTAAGGCATCGTTATCCCAACCTCTCGGGCTAAGCATGAGTGTCCGGTCTCCCAGGGCAGACAAGCGCTCGAGCAGTGCAGCCGACAGGAGGTGGGCTTCTTCGACAATAACGAGGCCAAAGCGCTGCCTGCCTTCTGAGAACAGCTCCTCCGCCAGATGGGGCACTGTCAGTATGGCGGGGCTGACCGCCATGGGTACCTCACCCAGGGTGCGCAAATGACGTGCAAACTGTATGGGTGCCTCTATGGCCCCTCCCTGCATCAACCATTTGTGCGCAATTTTTCTTCGCCGCCGCAGGTCCTGAACAGCTTGCTCTTTCCTCGACTGCCAGAGCTGCAGGGTATGCGGGGCCAGGTCTTCCCTAAGGCGTTCAACCACCTTGGCATATTCATCAATTGCTTCCAGGTCAGGCAATAATACCGCTTCATAGGATTGACTGAGGGCATTATCCAGGAACCAGGTCCGGAAAGCGGCCATCCAGTTATTTGGCTTAACCTTCAGCAGCGCTTTGATCAACCGGCGGGCATATTCATCGAGCTGCAGCCAGTTGCGCTGCCAGGCGTAAAAATTCTTAAAGTCAGGCAAAGCGCCTTTGGTTTCCTCCAGTTGCTCGACCACTTCTTCCAGGAAGCGCTGCCGTTTAGGCAAGGTGAGGGTATTGTGGCTCAACGGCAGGTGGTAAAGCCCGGTCTCATTGATATCGTCGAGCAGGCGGTCGAGGCTTTCTTCCAATTCCTCCACCTGACTGGCAAACCCCAACCGGGGATTGACAGATTTCCGGCTGAGACGGGTGACCTCATCCTGCACCTGTTCGCGCAGGTTCATGCGCCAGTGCTGCAAGCGGGTTTCAAAAGCTTTCAGCCACTGATTCAGCCCGGGCATCTCGGCTTCTTCCCACTTAGGGAATTCTGCATCGAAGTAGGGCTGCCGCTGAAAATCGTCTTTCAGTGTTTCGTAATCCTCAAGGATGTTTTTCCGGGCCTGCCGAAGCGCTTTTGCCCGTTCTGAGAACACTTGCTTCAGCCGCAGAGTACCCGCTCCTGCACTGTAGAACGCTTCACCAAAGGCGGACTCCTGCTCGGCCATCTGATCTTTAAGCTGGCTGAGCTGACGGGCAAATTTTTGGTAATACTGCTCGTAGTGGGCCGAGAGCTGATCGGCGTAGGCGTCCAGGCGATTGATAAACCACAACTGAAGGCGCGTGGCTTTATCCTGTAACTGCTGTACCTGAGTAGCCGCGAAGGTTTTGGCTTCCTCTTCCTCCATTCTCAGAAACAAGCCCGGGCTGAGGCTGCCCAGCGGGCTCCGGGTGGTATGGGTCTGCTCAAGTAAGCGATGGCAGCGCTCTACCACTTCCGCAAGGGCTTCATAGGTGGCGGTATCGAAGGTATAGTCTTGGGTATTGAGTTGAGTACCAAGTAGTTCTTTCCCTTCGGTCCGGGCGCTTTCCAGGTACTGCCCGATGGTCTCTGCCCATGGCAAACCGGAGATGGTGGACCTCCGGTAAGCGCGGTAGCTTTCGGTGAGCTTGGTATGCAGGCGTTGCCCTTTATTGACTGCTTGCTTCCAACGGCGGTGGTCATAGCTGGTGCGCACCTCACGGTTAGCCACAGCAGCCCGCAGAATATCCAGCATCAGCATTTTGTCGGCAGCGGTGTCGCGGAGCAGAAAGGCGAGCTTCGAAAGCCCCAGCTGACCGATCGCCGTTTCGTACTCTTTCAGAATGCCCGTACGTGCAGAGACGACGAGACAGGGTTTGCCATTAGCCAGTTGGTTGACCAAAAGATGGACCCCAAGTGCGGACTTACCGGTGCCGCTGTGCCCATCGGCCCAAATGCGTCCAGATGCCTGAAGTTCTGCCGCTACCGTTGCCTGGAAAGGGTCAAGCACGTAAGGCCCGAAGATATACCCTGCCTCATCAGTTTCGGCCTTTGCTGGCTGGCTTGCACCGACAGTAAACGGCGGCTGATGAGGGAAGAAGCTCAGTATGGCGGACTCCACAAAGGCTTCGCCCCTTTCCGGAGCATCCGGCACCTGACTGGGAGGTATTCCGGGCGTACCGGTAAGGACAATCTGTTCAACGCTCAA
Source organism: Phaeodactylibacter sp. (assembly GCF_040219495.1). GTDB lineage: Bacteria > Bacteroidota > Bacteroidia > Chitinophagales > Saprospiraceae > Phaeodactylibacter. The sequence continues at coordinate 70,862 of NZ_JAVJSK010000156.1, forward strand.
CTCCGCCCCCACATCTGTACAAAGCTGCTGTAAGTGCTTCAGGTCAAATGCCTGGCGGTCGAGAAAGCGATCGAAGATTCCGGAGAGGTCTTTTCCGTTTTGCGCTTTCCAGTAGGACAGCAAATACAAATTGGGGCGCAGGCGGTGGGTAGGGGTCCGGGACAACCGCCAGGGGCTGTTGTACTTATTGCCAGGCTCCAGGTGAACTTCCCAAATGAGCAGGGGCGCAAAGATAGGGCGCCCGGATTTGTCTTCCGCTTGAAAAAAAGGATAGCCAATGCCGACCGCAGTACCTCCACGTGACCGCTCCCAGGCTTTTCCTTCAAAGTAGACCTGCCTCACCCTGGGCTCCTGATCAACGCCAGTAGTGACAATATCCCGAAAGCCCCCCTGCATCAACTGCATCAGCAATGCCTTCCCCTGCTCATTTGGCAGGCTTGCCAAGTCGAGCGCAACTTCAAAATCGGGATGAGCATTGAGATGGGTGCCGCTCGCATTCCAGGCATACTGAATTAATTCTTGGGCACTCGCCTGCATCTTCATAGTGCGTTTTGCTATTAATAAGGGTCTTAATTTATCGCCATTTTCCGGAATACAATAACTTTTCGGGGAAGTCTTTCATCTCCCCCGTCTCTGTCACCGCAAAGTCATCTCATTTCCCGGGCTTCCCTTTGTGCTTTACTCTAAAAATATATGCTTCAAAAAAACTTGCGAAAGGCTTTTCAAACCCCTATATTGAGCTTATAAGCCTCTGGCTATCAAATGTTTAACCTTTTATCGATAAAGCATTGAAATGGTTAAACAAAACAGACAAAAAACAACATGGTTCCAAACATCGCCGTAATATTAACAAACGCTCAAAGGCGTATTCTTTGGGTCAATGATGATTTCACACACATCACCGGGTACACTTTGCCCGAAGTCATGGGCAAAAGCCCGGGAAAAATCCTGCAAGGTCCCAAGACGAAGCCGGAAATAGTTCATCAGATCCGGCAAGGCCTGGATAGCGAACTGCCATTTCAGGGTGAGGTCATCAATTACCGCAAAAACGGAGAGGAGTATCTCTGTAAGCTGGTCATTCATCCGGTATATAATGAAGCTCAGGCGCTCACCAATTTTATTGCTTTCGAAGTAGATGGTAATGTCGTAGATGGAGAAGTGCCTATATCCCTGCTTAATCTGGAGGACAAGTACAGTTCCAGCAGCCTTAAAGGAATTGATGAGATGCGGTTGTACCTGCGCATGAAACAAACCATAGAAGAGGAAAAGCTCTTCTTAGACGCAAACTTGTCGTTACGCGGCGTTGCCGACATCCTTAGCACCAATACGAAGTACCTGTCACAGGTGGTTAATCACAACGCGAAATGCAACTTCCAGCAATTCATCAATGTATACCGGGTAGCGGAAGCCAAAGAGAAAATAACCGATCCTGAATACAATAACCTTACCCTCTTCGGCATTGCCCGGCAATGTGGTTTTAAGAACAAGTCTACCTTTTACAAAGTCTTTAAAGAAGTAACAGGAGTCACTCCACGTAAATACCTTAAACAATAGCCCTGCGGCAGGGTGGTTGTTCCGTATTCTTGAATATGGACACCTCCCGGGCCTTTTAACTTGCCATACCGCTTAATAATCAGCACCTTGAGCGTAGCAAATTGCTAAGAGCTTGTTCAAGTGCAGGCTTCATCATTTAAAGTTTTAACTATGAGCGGTATCAGAGAAATGATCGGCTTCACCTTTTGGGTGAACAACACCAAAAGGAAGCCGATGGAAGCACTGCTCAACGGCCACAATGGTTATTCCAAAGAGCGGACCACTATTATGCATGACCTTGAGGAAGAATATATAAGGAATACCTTGAAAAGGACAGTACAAAAAATTGGAGATTCTCGACTAAATCACTACAATTGAGGTCTCTTAGTCTTTTTTAAGGCATTGGAGAATTATCATCATTTCATTAGCCGAAGCCCGCGGGCTTCGGCTTTTCTGTTTTACTCGGTCACACCGCCTTCTATTTTTTCACCATTGCGGTACTCGTACTCGAGCATAACCTTCCCGTCTTCATTATAAAACCGGTAAGCACCATGTTGCATACCGTCTTTATAGTTGACCTCTTTTTGCAGGTTGCCTGTCTTTTTATCGTACTCCAGATAGGTGCCATCCAACTCGCCGTTTTTGTAGTTGGCCTGTTTTTCTATCCTGCCAAAGCTATAGGCCGCCCAGGGGCCATCGAGCTTGTTGTTTTTGTAGGTCGCCCTAAGGGTGATATGCCCCCGGGTATTGAATTCCAGGTAAGTGCCATTGTATTGCCCATTGGCAAAGGTGGTCAGTTTGGCAGGAAAGTTGCCCTCGGGACCGTACTCGATCCAGGCACCCACCTTTTTGCCATCGTACAACATACCTTCCTCAATAATGGCTCCTACTGCATTGCGTTTCACTAGGCGTTGCGCCGGTGAGTCATCAATGAAAGCGACCTCGTATCCGTCCATAGCCGGCTTTTCATCGGTAGCGGGCGCGGGCGTGTCCTGCGGCGGCGGCGAGCCAGGCTGATCGCAAGCCACAAAAAATACCGACAAAGCAAGAACAAGCGTGAATCTGTACATATCAATATGATTTTTGATTCCAGAAATTTATTTCAATTCAACCTCCAAATAAACCGGCTGATGATCAGAAAAACGAAACTTCTGGTCGATTCCTTTCACTTCCCGGAGCCGCACATTTGGGCTCACCAGGAAGAAGTCGATCAAAGTAATGAAGGTTTCTCCCGGCCGGTAGGGGGTTTTCGTTTTCCGGTTGGTAGGCACCTTGGGGTCATAAGCCCACTGCCAGTCAGCGGGCAGGAATTCCGGATCGATATTGATCTGTGTATACCCCTGTGTCCGTCCGGGCATATACCCGTCAAAGCGAAAATAAGGCGGCACCTGATTCCAGTCTCCTCCCACCACAACATAATGACCGGCTTCGTATTCTTTTTGGAATAAGTCTTTGAGGAAAGCCATTTGCTGGCGTTTCAGGGAGCCGTCTGCATCATAAGCCGAGTTGTGGACATTCACCACCACGAGTTCTTTCCCGCCCTTTACGCGAAAACGGTGCAGAGCCACACAGCGGTCCAACTGGAACAGGCGTACCGGCCAGGAGAAGGCCCCGGGCAGTTGAATGCGGACAGATTCGTAGGGCTGGTATTTGCTATAGGTGCCCAGGCCGCTTTCCACTTCTCCGTACAGATGCCAGGGCTCAAACACCGGGATGGGCACGAGGGGCGAACGGTAATTGGTGGCAAAAAAGGCGCTGTAGCCCGGCTGTTGCGTTTTCACCAGCTCATGCTGATTGGCAAAATAGCTGCGCTTGGAGTGGAAGTCGACCTCCTGGAACAGGAAAAAGTCGGATGCGGTGGAGCCTGCAAACTGTGAAGCCCCCTGATTATTTTTTTCCACAGCAGCCTTAGGTGCGCGTACCATGCGCCCACTCGAAAAGTACATATTGCCGTGGTCGAAGAAGAACTCAGACTCCTCCCCCAGCCCACCGAAGCCCAGGTTCCAGGTCACAAAAGTCAGTAAGCTGTCTTCTATGACAGGTATAGCTTCTGCTCCGGTATTCTCGAGTGCGGTTTCCGATTCCGGCACCCAGTCATTGAGCGTACCGTAGAGCAGCACACCGCCGACATAAAGGACCAGGAGCAGAACGAAACCGATGGCAACCTTAGTGATGATCTTTTTCATAACTCATTTTTTTTGCTATTAAAGCCCCAGCATATCTGACATGCCAAACACCCCTTTTCTACCGATGAGCCAGTGCGCAGCCTGCAAGGCACCTTTAGCAAACCCCTCCCGGCTGTGCGCTTCATGACGAATGGTAATGGTGTCTACAGCAGACGCATACCGTATTTCGTGTGTGCCTTTGACCTCCTCTTCCCGGATCGCCTGAATGGGGATTTGCCCTTCAGCGGCATCGGTGCCTTCATGCCACCCTTCCACACGCTTCAGGCGTGCCGCAATATCTTCTGACAGGGTAATAGCCGTACCGCTGGGCGCGTCCAGCTTTTGGGTATGGTGGATTTCCGTCATGGAAGGCTGGTAAGCCGGCCAGTCGTTCATGAGTTCGGCCAGTTTCTGGTTGAGCGCAAAGAACAAGTTGACGCCGATGCTAAAGTTGGAGGCGTAAAAGAAAGCGCCTTTCTGCTGCAGGCAGTGTGTTTTGGCCTCTTCAAACCGGTCCAGCCAGCCCGTTGTGCCACTCACCACAGGTACGCCCGCCTTCAGGCAGGCTTCAACATGCTTAAACCCCGTCTGCGGATGGCTGAAGTCAATGGCTACATCTGCCTGCTGCAAATTGCGGGCAGTAAGCGCTGTTGCATTATCTGCATTCAACCGCAGCACGATTTCATCACCGGCATCGAGTGCGAGCTGTTCGATGGTCTTTCCCATCTTTCCGTAACCAAGCAGTGCGATCTTTGGCATGGCAGTATTTTTGATGCCGAAGGTAAATAATTTGTGACTTTTGCACCCCACTCCGTCTAAAGAGCGAACCTACAAATAAATACATCGATTTATAGCCAGACTAATCCCAAGAACGTTTGACGAAGGCCTTAGCTACAACACTAAGGCTTTTTTTATTCCTCCAGCAGCCCTTTGAGCTCGTTGAGTTTCATCATGCACTCAATAGGCGTCATATTGTTGATATTCAGGTCAGTAAGCGCCTCTTTGATCTTACCGGCGGTGGGGTCAACGGTTTCGAAGATGCTCAGCTGCAGGGTTTCTGTGGAAATCTGTCCGGTATTGGGCCGTGCGGCCTTGACCGTGCCCTGATCCCCTTCCTCATCGTTGATGGATTTCTGTTCCAGTTGCGTCAGGATGTGTGCGGCCCGTTCTACGATGGTGCGGGGCATGCCTGCCATCTTGGCCACGTGGATACCAAAGCTGTGCTGACTGCCCCCGGGCACTAGTTTGCGCAGGAAGATCACTTTCTGTCCCACTTCCCGGGTAGCAATGTTGAAGTTTTTGATGCGTTCAAACTTATTGGCGAGTTCGTTGAGCTCGTGGTAGTGGGTCGCAAACAGGGTTTTGGGCCGGGCGCTGCCGTTGTTGTGCAGAAATTCCGCGATCGACCAGGCAATGGAGATGCCATCATAGGTGCTTGTGCCCCGGCCGATCTCGTCCAGGAGGATGAGGCTGCGGTCTGAGACGTTGTTCATAATGGAGGCCGTTTCGTTCATCTCCACCATAAATGTAGACTCCCCGGACGAAATATTATCGGAAGCTCCAACGCGGGTAAACACCTTGTCAATGAGCCCCAATTCTGCTTGTTCGGCAGGGACGAAAGACCCCATTTGTGCCATGAGCCCGATCAGAGCGGTTTGCCGGAGCAAGGCCGACTTACCCGCCATGTTAGGGCCGGTGATCATCATGATTTGCTGGGACTCCGTGTCCAGGTATACATCGTTGGGCACGTAGGGCTCATCGATGGACAACTGCCGCTCAATAACCGGGTGGCGCCCCTGCTTGATGTCCACTGCAGTGCCCTCATTGATGACAGGCCGGCAGTAGTTCTGTTTGCGGGCCACTTTGGCAAAGCCCAGCAGGCAATCGATTCGGGCAATAAGGGCTGCATTGTGCTGAATCGGCTGAATATAGTCCGCCAGGGTCAGGACCAGCTCCGAAAAGAGCCTTTCTTCCAGGACCAGGATTTTCTCCTCCGCACCAAGGATTTTAGACTCCAGCTGCTTGAGCTCATCGGTGATATAGCGCTCGGCATTAGTCAGGGTTTGCTTACGCACCCATGCCTCCGGCACTTGATTCTTGTATTTATTGGTCACCTCCAGGTAATACCCAAAAACGTTGTTGAACCCAATCTTAAGGCTATTAATGCCTGTATTTTCCACTTCCCGCTGCTGAATGCCCAGGAGCAGGTCTTTGCTGTTATTCACAATACCGCGCAGCTCATCCAGGTCATCGTTGAAACCATCGGCCATGACCCCGCCCTTGGACAAGTTGACCGGCGGGTCGTCAATGAGCTGCTTTTCGATTTCATTCCGTAGCAAACTGCAGGGGTTGAGCCCCTCTCCTATTTTGGCTAGTTGGTCCTGCTTGCTGTCTTGCAGGGTTTCTTTGATAGGCTTTATGACCTCGAGGGCTTTTTGTACCTGCTTGATTTCCCGGGGGTTGATTTTCCCAAGTGGCACTTTGGAGATCAGGCGTTCCAGGTCACCAACCTGATGGATGTACTGTGTGAGTTTGCCTTCCAGCTCGGTATTATTGTAAAAATGGTCAACGATATTCAGCCGGTTTTCGATAGCCGAAGGGATGGTCAATGGGAGGACGACCCACTTTTTGAGCAACCGGGCGCCCATAGGCGATAGGGTCTGATCCAGGACATCAATCAGGGCCACGCCCGTCTCGTGGTTGCTGTAGACCAGTTCCAGGTTGCGGATGGTAAAGCGGTCGAGCCAGACGTAGCGGTCGGGCTGTAGCCGGCTGATGGCATTGATGTGCTTTAGGTTTTTATTTTCGGTGGTCGCCAGGTAATGCAGGGTAGCGCCGGCAGCAATCTGCCCCAGCTCCATCTCCTCCACGCCAAAGCCTTTGAGATTTTGGACTTCAAAATGCTCGAGCAGCCTTTCCCGGGCGTAGTCAAAGGTGTACACCCACTCGTCCAGCATAAAAGTGTAGAGCTTGTCTCCAAACTTCTTCAGGAATTCCTTTTGCCGGTCTTTTGGAAAAAGTACTTCAGAAGGTTTGAAGCTCTGCATGAGTTTGTCAGCGTAGGCAAGGCTGCCCTCACAAACCAGGAACTCGCCGGTGGAAACATCGAGGAAAGAAATCCCGACCTGATCTTTCTTACCAAAGAACAAGGAAGCCAGGAAGTTATTGGATTTGTGGTCGAGGAGCTTGTCATCCACAGCCACCCCGGGGGTGACGATTTCCGTTACGCCACGGCGGACGATCTTTTTCTGGGGGCTTGGTTTTTCGAGTTGCTCACAGATAGCCACCCTGTAGCCCGCCCGTACGAGGCGCGGCAGGTAAAGGTCCATAGAATGGTAAGGGAACCCGGCGAGCTCAATATCGCTTCCTCCGTTGTTCCGTTTGGTCTGCACGATACCAAGCACCTGTGATGCGGTGATGGCATCTTCGCCAAAGGTTTCGTAAAAGTCGCCTACCCGGAACAGCAGGATCGCATCCGGGTGCTTAGCTTTCACTTTGAAGTACTGCTGCATCAGAGGCGTCGCCTTGCCTCCGCCTTTTTTTTGGGTTGCCTTTGCCAATTTGGATTCTTTTCGTTAGCTCACAAATATAGTTGATCCGTTTGGGTTTGTCATACGCGCGGGCTGCTCAAAAGTACAACCGGAGCAGAACACCTGAAGAAGCCTTTGCAAATTCTAACATCCTGGCTTATTTTTGCCGCCACGGAAAACCAATGCGAACTGGCAGTGTTCGATTGGTAACAATAAGACTAAAAAGCAATCTAGATATGGCAATCATTATTACTGACGAATGTATTAACTGCGGCGCTTGTGAACCGGAATGCCCCAACAACGCAATCTACGAAGGCGGTGTGGAATGGGCAATTTCTGACGGTACTGGCGTAGAGGGTGCTTACGCCCTGGAGGGTGGCACTAAAGTCGATGCGGATGCTCAGCAAACGCCAATCTCTGATGATTTGTATTATATCGTTCCTGACAAATGTACCGAGTGCGTCGGCTTCCACGAGGAGCCTCAGTGCGCAGCGGTCTGTCCGGTGGATTGCTGTGTAGACGACCCTGACCGCAGAGAGTCGGAGGAGGTCCTTCTTCAGCGCAAAGAAAAGCTTCATCTTTAACGTATTCAGGTCTGCTGGAAACACCTTCAATTTCACAGCCTGATGATCTTATCTGCTTCTCTAAGGCCACTCAAATATGCTCCGTGGACTGTTGAGAAGTAGTCTCTTTCGGTATGTTCCCCGGCAAAAAACAGTTTATCGCCGATGGCCTCTGCCAAATCGTCGAAGTGCTGCATTTCTGTACGGACTGCGGGATAAGGATACGATCCGAAAGAAAACTATCCTCATCTGTATGGAAGGTATTCACACCTGATTTCCGAGCCAGAGCAGTAATTGGGTTCCTTTTAACCCCGTGGATCCAGCTTGCCCCTTCGTCAAAAGCAAGCCCTAAGCTTCTGTCGGTCTGCATGCGCCCACCTATCCGGTCCCGGGCTTCTATAGCACAATAAGTGATTTTTGACTTTTTCTTTTTGCGCCCTGCGGCGTTAATCCCGGTCAACCGGGATTAACGCCGACTTCAGAAAGGGGCCCCTTAATCCACTTTCTTCGTGTGGCTACGCCTGCGGTTCGCTTCGCGTCTACTTTGCTCTGCACAGCGAGTGCCATCGTGGTTTTGCCTTGCAGGCCACAAAAATAAAGTCGTCAAAATTTCACCTCTCGTGACCGAGGGGAGTATAATACAATAACATGCCTTAGAGCTTGTTGGGGTAAAGATTAAAAAACTGTTCGGTGTCCCTGATATTCTGAATTCCTAAAATCCAGCAAACTTCAGACAAGTCTGAGAAGTCCAATCCCCCTGCCGCAATCGCCTCATTATTGTAACGCCCCTCTTTCCCATTGTATCTATTGGATAAATCAATGGCAAGTTGCCAGATTTCCTTCAATTCAGGGTTGGTGATTTCATCATCCCAATTAGTGAATTCAGGGGAACGGAATCCAGGAGTTCCATTTCCGACACCATTCCCATCCGGGATTTTTGTATAGGCCGTATTTTGTTTAACGAAGGCTAACTTTTCAGGGGTGGTTACCTCTTCATTCCAATCGGCATGTTGAACCACATGTATTCTTTTTGAAGTTTTTATTTCAGGCAGGTCTTTTTGAACGGCTTGAACAAGTTCAGCCGAAAAGTCAGATTGTCCTGCATCGGCAATCCATACGTTGCCCTGATTGGAAAGTGTTTTTATAACCAATGGTTTTACCTTTTCAACAGCACTTTCCATGTTATTGTGAGCATCGGTCCAATGCTCTCCAAAAGCGAGTTGAAACAAATTATTAGGAGGAACATAAAGGCCTTCCTGTATGCCATAAGTGCCCGCAACCGCATGGTAGTTTATGTGAGTGAAATTGGAATCAGCTAATAAAGTGGCTAATGCAGCGGCAGTTTGAAGGTCATCCACATCTGTCTTGCAATCAAACTGCACCAATAAGAGGTCTTTCTCTTTATTGAAGGTTTTGACTTTTGAATCCCTGCCGATGCTTGTGGAACACGCGGAAATAGCCACTAGGATCGAAAAGAAGAGTGTTTTCAGGATCATATTTTTATCATTAAAATTATTCTTAGCGCTCCTCGATGACCTCCTTAGTAGAAAAGCGATAGCGCATGTTCCTGTAGACCGCTATATCTGTAATGTCCTCAGGAGTCCCATCTGGGATAGCTCTGGCATTTGCAGAGACGCTGTATTCCCCTTTGATGGGAAGCACCCGATGCCAGCAGTGTCCATGCAAGATCACCAGCGTTCCCTTTTTTGGGGAAAGAACGAGTTGATTTTCCAAGTCCTCCTGCGGTTTGCCTGCCGGTAACTCGCCCATTTTGTGAGAGCCAGGGTACACAATCGTTTGGCCGCCCGTTTTCTCATCGATGTCATGGGTATAAAAAAGGCGATTCAGGTTAAATTTGCTTGAATTTTCCGGCGGACTGTCCTGATGCCAAGCCTGACCTTGGGTCCCTTTTTTTGAAAACATAACCATCAGATAAAGCGATTCCCACCCTTTCCCCAAAATGCTTTGGGTGAGGTTTTTAAGTCTTTCGTCCTCTTCAATCGGTTGGAAGTTTGCATCGCCTTCCTGTAAAGGAAACCAGGGAATTACTTCTGTTGCTGATTTTTGAATGAAGTCATCCGAATGTTCCCACTCAGGATTTCTTCCAAAATGTGCCAGAATCACCTGATTCAAATGACCCATCAACTCCTCCGTGAAAAAGTTTTCTATCACAAGGTATCCTTGCTCCCAGAAGTCTCGGGCGTATTGTTGATCATTCATGGTTTGTCTTTTTTAGGTTCTATACCCCCCTCGGGCACAAGAAGAGCGTGTTGGGACTTTAGTAATTGACCTGCAAACTACACTTTTTTGCTTACACTTCGTCCCGAAAATCCTTCCCGCAAACTGCGGTACAGGCTATTTAACTCAGGCTAAACTCCGGTATTCGCGCCCCTGCCTGCCTGACAAACCCGTTTGGCAGGCAGGTCGTCTAACCAAAAAATGGTTAGTTTTCGACTAGAAGACAAAAGTCCCAACACGCTCTAAGTTACTTTTGACTTTTCCTTTTTGCGCCCTGCGGCGTTAATCCCGGTTAACCGGAACGCCGACTTCACCGTGGGGGATCCTATCCCACACTTCGTGTATTTCCCGCCTTGCCAGCCAAAAAAAATAGCGGCGTCATGATTTTCACAAAACTTAAGTGGTCAGACTATACAGTGTAAATTTGAGTAGTTTTTGGGGAGCTATGGCTGAGCATGACTTGTACATAGTATAGATTCACCCCCTGCCCCTACTGCAACAAATGGGTAGCGAAAGCATGCCTTAAGGCATACACGGTAGCCCAGGCATTGATATCCGCCAGCTTTTACAGCTTTGCAATACAGGAACTCAGCCGCCCCTTTCTCAAAGCTCATACAGGTACAGACTGCCTTCGTAATAGCAAAGGGCAAGCAACCGCCCCTGCTGTGACAGTATTGACGGCGGAGCATCAGCAGCCACCGGGAAGCCCGGCAGCACTTCGCCGTTCATGGAAAGGGCCCAAAGCCGGCGGGTAGCGGCACTAAAGCCCAGCAGCACGCCTTCCCCCTGCCGTGCACCGTAACGGACGCTGCTCAGGGGGGCGCCTACGGACCAGCTTTGCACTTCCTGGAAATCTGTGCCTTTGTAACCGAACAGGCGGAGCGTTGACGCATCCCACATCAGATAATCGCCCCGGGCATCTCCCACCATATCTTCAAACTGAAACTGCACCGCCCCCCGATGATTGGGCATCAGCGATAAGCGGAAAGTCTGCCCTTCCAAGTTAAAAACCTGAACGTAGCCATCAGCTTGCCCGACCGCAATACGCTGCTGTTCCGCACCGGCCAGCAAATAAGGCGGGGATATAGCAGCCGCCCGCAGAGGGAGCGTGTCCTGCCTCAACCGCCCAAGACGGTCGAAAAGATAAACCTTACGGTCATCAGAAAGGGCAACTACGTAGTCTTTGCCATGGTGTTGTGCATGTTGCACAGGAAAGGGTACTAGCGTATCCGGCATTTGATTGGGCCCCCAGCCTGGCAAAAACCGGCCCTCCTGATCATAACCATATAGGTGCTGATCTTCACAGCTGGCCCAGATGCCATAAACCACCTGCCCTTCCAGCGCACTCACGGTGAGGGGAGCAACAGCGGGGGCTGGCAAAGTCAAAGGATAAGGTGGGTGTGGATTCCCCTCCCAGTCTACAACGTGCACCCTGCGCCTGTCTGCAAAAGCCAACGCTGACCGCTGACCGCCCTCCAGGTAAAGCAACTGTGGCTCGCCTAGTAAAGTGTCTGCCAGCGGATAGATCCAACGGACTTTGCCTTCCAGGTCGCGGCAGACCAGCCCGGTGCCTTTTTCCTGTGCCAGTAGCCCTTCTTCGTACAGAAAAGGCCCGGCAGCCAGTGGCTGGTCCAAAGGCAGCTGCCAAACCAGGCTGGAAGCCACAGCCGCCGCCTCTGACTGCCGACGGCTCTCCAGGCTGACCGCCCCGTCTGTATAAAGAACAGCCAAGCTCGACTCCCATTCCAACCACTGTGCCCCTATACCCACTTTATCCATTAGCAAAAAGGCTTCCAGCAAACGGGCCGAACGCCGATGGTTGCCGTACCACCAGGCCGTCATCGATTGGGCAGGGACAGGAACGGAGCACCGGTTGAAAGCCTCATCCTGCAATAGCGAGAGGCCCAGTGCCCGGGCATTCATCACCTGCTCGACTGCACGCCGGGAAGTACTCAGGGCTACATAGTCGCCCAAAACAACGATGTAGGGGTTTTGAAAACCACCGGGCACAAAATGGCTGAAAAGCTGATCGCCCAGTAATTGCCGGACTTCAAACATCTGGTAGGTGTAGCTTTCCAAGACACCCAGCGCAGCACTCAGTTGCGCCATCGTTTTAGCAGGGTCTCCTTCCTCCACCGGTAGCAGAAGTAACTGCTGCCCTGCAGGGTCACCCGGCAAAGCCAGCTGTGCTGTGATTTGGTGCCCACCAAGCCATTCGCTGAAGTGAGCATATAAGGGATTTTCTTTCGGTAGGGGCTGAACGGGCGCTGCCGTGCACCAGGCTATAGCCCCGGGCAGGTATTCCGCGACAGCTGCCGGGGGAGGGACAGGGCTACCGGGGGATAGCCAGGGCTGCAGGTGCCCGCTGATTTTCAAATGAGGCCCGCCCACTTCCGTAAGTTCCAGTTGTGCCTCCGCTTTTCCTATTTGCTGCAGCCAGTCTTCTAAACCTCCGGTGACCAGCCCACTGAAAAAAGCCGGTAGATTGCTCAGTTGAATGGTTACCCCACTCCCAACTTTCCAGTCTCTGCGCTGATCTTTGAGCTCACCAATCATCGCTTCAACGAGCCGCGACTGTGTGCCACAGAGCCACAGATTGCGGTACCGGGCAGCCCATACGCCTTCCGCTAATGCGTAAATGGCAATGCCCCGGTAAACCGAAACGGGCTGTTGGCTTTCTGTCAGGGCAGCTACGGTTGGTATGGAGCCCGCATGGGCAACGGAATACCCATACACACCGGCACCCAGCTGATGGACCATCCAAACGCCTTCCAGCCAACTGGAATCTACCCCTGTAATAGCCGATTTGCCTGATACCAACTGGCCTGCCAATGCCGATTCCTCATTGCCAATGGTAGCAATTATAGAAAAAAAACTATCTTTATCGTTCGGGTGATTTAGCACAATTGCGGTTGCACTGGATATTGCTTCCTCGGCAGCGCAAGGATATAGCACCCAGCGATATACAATAATCGCTAATCCACAACACACACCAACAACTACACCTACCCATTTTTGACGAGATCGAACAGATTGACTTGTCACTTTTTTCACACGTTTTTTGTCTATCTAACATTTATCTATGAGAAAAACATTCCTCCGGCTCGGTGGTTTGATGGCCATGCTCGCCGTCGCATTTGGCGCTTTCGGCTCCCATGGCCTGAAGAGCGCTATTGCCCCAGACAGCCTCAGCACTTTTGAAATTGGCGTCCGCTATCAGTTTTACCATGCCATCGGGCTCATCGCCACAGGTTTGTTGCTTTACTGGCGCAAAAACAAATTGCTCGTCTTTACCGGATGGCTTTTCCTGACGGGGATTTTGCTCTTCTCCGGCTCGCTTTATTTGCTTTCCATGAGCGAGCTTTTCAGCTTGAATACCGCTGTACTGGGGCCCATAACACCGCTGGGAGGCGTCGCTTTCATTGCAGGATGGATTTGCTTCATCTTCGCCACTTTCCAGAAAAACGAAAAGTCGTACCGGCGCAAAAGCAGTGGTGAGGAATAAGGCAAAACAACCCGGGGGTAGCCTTTTTCATCGCACAACTGGCACCCCTCCCCTGTTGCTATACCGAAACCAAAAAACACTGCATTATGAAAAAGGTATTTGCAACAGTAGCCCTACTTGGGCTTTGCTTTCAGTTCTTAAGTGCTCAGGGAGTCTACATTGGTCCGCGTATCGGCGCTACTTTTGCCAACGCAAAGGTAGATGGCGAAAACGAACCCAATTTTGACAACCGGACTTCCGTCCTCTTTGGCGGGGCACTGGAACTCGGCCTGGGTGACAACTTCGCCATCCAACCGGAAGTCAGCTATATTAGCCGGGGATTCGACGGTGGGGATGATGGTATCTTTGGCGCCGCTCCCACCCTCAAGCTGAATTACCTCGATCTCGGCGGCCTGGTCAAGCTCAAAACAGGCAGCAGCGAGCAACTTAGCGCCTATGTCGGCATAGGCCCCTCTTACAGCTACCTGCTAAACGGAGAAATTGGCGATGTTGAAATCAACTTCGACGACGGAGATACTTTTAAAAGGGGCGACTGGACCGCTAATTTTGCCGCAGGTGTACAGCTACCGCTTGGCGAAAGTTACCTCTTTGTTGATATCCGCTATTTACTCGGCCTTACCGATGTGAATGAAAATGATGATATAGAAGTACGCAACCGCTCCTACGCAATTTCAGCCGGTCTGATGCTCCCGTTGTAAGAGTAATCTTTCCGGAGAATAAGAAAGCGGCTTGATGCCTTCGTGCACCAAGCCGCTTTTTTTCTGAAAGGGGCGTTTAAAACTTAGCGACGCGCGATTAATAAGTGTCGTGTTTGGCCAGGGTAGTGATTTTTTCTTTAGTCAAAGCCTGCCTCGCAGCATTGCGAGGGCGAAGAGCCTGTCCCGCAAAATTGCGGGATTCCTGCCCTCAGTGGGGCTAAGAGTAGCGGTTCTTCAACGCCGGATAAAGGAAAAAGCACTCCTGGAAAGCCCACAGTTATTTGTTGCGCGTCGCTTAATCCTGTGCAGGCTCCAGCTCTTCCTCCCCTTCCTTACGGCGATTGCGCCACCAAATGAAGCCAATCACGCCAATGAGCATGTAGGGCGTAGCGAGCATATAGAGAATGCCGTTGTTCAACCCTTTACCATCCGTACCCCCATTCTTGAGGTTACTCTCGGCTGACATCCGGCACATGGGGCACTGCGCAGCAACATCAGGCACAGACACTACGCTGAGCGTCATGGTTAGTGCAAGGATACTTAATAGTTTTGCGATCTTATTTTTCATAGTTCTTTTCCGGTTAACCTAACTTACTCAATATAACGCTTTCCAGTCTCCCAGCGTTTCCGCCTACGGATAATATGGCATTAGCATGAGATAAGCGACCGGGCCAGTCACCGCTACATAAAACCAAATCGGCCATACCCAACGTGCCATCTTCCGGTGCCGGTCGAACTGTCCGGTATAAGCACGGATAAACGTGAATAAAATAAAGGGCAGGCTGACGGCTGCTAACACAATATGGCTAAGCAAAATGACCAGATAAAGGGTGCGCGTACTACCAACCGCGGCGAGTTCTTCAGCGCTGAGCGCTCCATCACGATTGAGATCACCAAATATGGTCTCCGGCGTGGTGAAGTGATAAGCGACGTAGGAAAGCAAGAATAATACCGATAGCCCCAGCGCCACCATCATGGTCTTCCGGTGGGCTTCCACCTGCTTTTGCTTGATAAAGTACAGGGCAACCACCAACGTGACCGCTGTCAGTGCATTCACCCCGGCATGAAAGGGGGCCAGAAAGCCCAGATCAACGCCTTCCGGCAAAGGGATTTTTACCTGCCGCATCACTCCTACCAGTATCAGGACTGCTCCGGTCACCACCCAGGCGCCTATATTGAGTTTTTTCTCCAGTTGTAAGTCAGCCATTCTTGTGCTTATTTTTCGGTTTCCCGCTCAAAGATGATATCCGGCTCTTCAATTGGGTGTAAATTTAGGGTAATATGCTTAATCAGCAGCTTTAAATCTTCTGCATTGGTCATATCATAATGGCTTCGTACCATAGCGCTATCCGAGAAAAACAGCTGCGTGTTATCCACCAGGCTGCCGGACTGAGTGGCGGCGGTTAGCTTCATGGCATCCGCCAAAGCTGCTATCTGCGGGCCATCGCCGTGGAGGAAGAAAAACTGCTCCGGATCTTCAACCCCGTAGTCGAGCAAGAGCTGAGCCGATTCTGCCTGCGTCGCAATATCCGTACCTTCCCGAAAGGTCAGGAAATATACATCTCTACGCTCATCAAACTGCTCTTTCATCCGCTTCAGCAGGTCAAAGTACACCTTTTCGTTTGCTCCTGTGTAGAAATGCCCAACCACCAACTGATCCGCAAAACGCTCCTGCGCCACCAGAGAGTCGTTGTAGTTCAAAAGTTCAAAATCAGCAAGTGGGGCAATATCCTTTAGCTCATTGATCGCATTGATACGGTAGTTCAGCCCGGTCTGTAAATAGTACCAGGAGCCCAGCGGCAAAACAACCAGTAGCAGCAGTAAACCACCGATCTGTATCAAATTCATTCTCTTATTCTTCGACATATGTTTATTGTGCTATAGTTTCTGGAAAAACACCGGAATCCGGGGATTGTTGAAGCCGCCACCCTATAACAAAAGGGTGAGAAAAGTCATTTTCTCACCCTTTGGCAAACACCTGCTAATCAGGATTTTAAAACATCATTGATTTATCCCTTAAACTCGATGATTATGCCGTCATTGAGAAGACCCTGCAGGTCGTCTTTCTTCACTTCTTCTACCTGCTCCATGTTCTTATCCTCGATTTGCTGACGGCGCTGCTTCCAGGCTGTACCTTCCTGAAAAAAAGCGATGATCGCCCATACCAGCAGTACCGTAGGCAGGAGTACACTAAGCGCCAGGCCTTTCACCTCATATCGCATGTGCATGAACTCATAAATGATGAAGTAGGCTTTGTACAGCGACAGGACAATCAGGACTAAACCAATTACGTAGGCCAGCCAGCTCACATCTTCCAACCCGCTGATGACATGGCCTTTGCCCATCAGGGAGAAAAATACTTCTATCAGCGTCACGACCGCCAGGAGGGCTAAGCCTTTATAAACCAGTTTTATTGATTCTTCGTAAGAATGTGCCATTGTCTATTTATTTTTTAGATGATCAAGAGAGGTTTAGAGCAGATAGAATACCAGGAATACGAATACCCACACTAAGTCTACAAAGTGCCAGTACAAACCGATTTTCTCTACCATTTCATGCCCATTCTTGCGCGCCATGTACAGCCCACTACCGGCATTGATCATGATGATGATCAAAAAGATAACGCCAGAGAGTACGTGGAAACCGTGAAAACCAGTGATGAAAAAGAACAGAGCACCAAAGGCTTTAGGGCCAAACTGCTGCATTTTTACCTGTCCGGCGTCAGGGCCATCGGTAACGAGGTACTTACGCTGCAGGAAGTCATCCGAATTCACGTAGTAGCCAGGGTGATCGCCCTGAGAATAGTCGTGCTCAGCGTGGTCGCCTTCCGCATGATCTTCTGCTCCGTGACCTGCACCCGCCTTGTGGATCAGGTAGCTGTCACCTGCATCAAACACTTCGTCTGTTTCTTTGCCCTCAGCATCCAGATAAACACCAGGCTCGGTGTGTGACCCAAATGGGTTGACATTCACCGTCATGTGCTCTGTAGCCATAAGGTTGGTCCACTCCCAAGCCTGACAGCTCAGGAAACCGATACCGCCAAGAATGGTCAACAGCATCCAGAAAACAACACCGGTTTTATTCTCCCGGTGGCCTTCCTGTACGGCACGTACCATCGTTACCGAACTGATGATCAGCAGGAACGACATAACCGTCACGAAAATCAGTGGTGCGTGGTGAATGCCGAAAGGCGCTGTTGAGAAAACAAAGTCAGGAACAGGCCAGGATGGGCTGCTGAAACGCAGCGCACCGTATGCGATAAGAAAACCTGCAAACGTAAAAGCATCAGAAAGCAGGAAATACCACATCATCAACTTGCCGTAGCTCGTCTTGAATGGCGCTTCACCTCCATCCCAGGAGGAATTGCCCTGATTGTCCAAGTCTTGTTTTTCCATTACGGAATCTGTTGTCGCCATCGGTCTAGTCTATTTTGTTTGTTTCAGTTGTTGTTGAGTATTAAGACTGCTGCAAGGTTAAGAATACCAGCAGGTACACCCACAGGAAGTCTACAAAATGCCAATAGATTAATGTCATCTCAAAACGCAGCTTGCGGGCAGCAGTCACCTTATGCTGAAGTGCGAAAGCATGAATGATGGCCACTACTAAGGCTGCTATTCCTCCGAGAATGTGCGCGGCATGTACACCGGATATCACATACACGAAGGAGCCAGAAGGGTTCGTAGTCAGCTCAACGCCAATCGCTGTGAGCGCTAACCACCCCTGATACTGCAAAGCTAAGAAAGCCAGCCCCAAAATTAAAGTAATCACCAGCAATACTCGGTAGGCTTGTGTCTTACCCCGCTTGAATGCCAGGTAAGAACCATGTACCGTTGCACTGCTCAAAAGAATGACCAGCGTATTGATATAGAAAATGTTCGGCAAGCGGAACTCCAGCCAGTTACCTGCCGCCTGACGTACGATGTACGCACTTGTAAAGGCTGCAAACATCATTAGAATACTTGCACAGGCTACGCCTAATGCAAATTTCTTCGGATGGATTTTATTCCTTGTATATTCAGTTGCCACAGTTGCATTCATAATTGTAATTAAATTTTATCTGCAAAAAAGGCCAGCAGCGCAACCGGGATGTACAGGAAGGAGAAAAACATCAGCATTAGTGCGGACTTGCGATCTACCTTCCGGTAAAAATTCCAGCTAAACCCTGCGTAAACCAGGGATAAAACAACAACAATCCCAGCAGATATTGCGCCGGTTACGCCCATCCAGTATGGGAACATACCCACCGGGACCAGGCAAAGCGCGAAAATAAAAGACTGCAGCGCGATCGAACGATCAGGCTGCCCTCCGTTGTTCGGTACCAATTGGTAGCCTGCCTTCCTGTAGTCCTCAAAACCCAGCCAGCCAATCGACCAGAAATGCGGGAACTGCCACAAAAATTGCAGCGTAAAGAGGCTCAGTGCCAAAGGCGTAAGTGTACCCTGCGCAGCCACACAGCCAATCAGGGTCGGTAATGCACCAGGTATTGCGCCGACAAAAACCGCAACCGGAGAAATGCGCTTGAGTGGCGTGTACAAAAAAGCATACAGCACCAGGGAGAATGTCCCAAAGAATGCCGCCCAGGGGTTAAACAACGCCAGAAGGGTGATACCTACCAGGCTCTGAAGCCCCGCAAACATCACAGCCTCAGATACTGCCATCCGGCCTGCCGCCAACGGGCGGTCTGCCGTTCGCTTCATCAGGCGGTCGTAGTCTTTCTCCAGCACCTGATTTAGTGTGTTCGCCGCACCCGTTACCAGAAAACCGCCCGCCGCAAGAACCGCAACAGCGCCCCAGTGCAGCACATCCGCTGCAATAGCGAAAGCGACAACTGATGAGAAAACAACAGTAAGGGTCAGGCGGAACTTGACCAGCATGTGGTAGTCCTTTAACTTCTGAAGCACCAGGCTTCCCCAACTTAACTGTTCTGCTTTTGTAGACACGTTTACACCTATTGTATTACAGGAGGTAGCCCCATACTCAAGGGCTACCTCCTGCAAAATGATTTTATGGATTTAACACACTTGGTTATTAACCTTTTGTATTAATGATCTCCCTTCGACTCGTCGGCTCCTACCGGCTCAATCTGAGGAATGAAATCCTTACCGTCCTTACCATAGTCGTAAGCCCAGCGCTGTACCGTAGGAATCTTGCCCGGCCAGTTACCGTGGATGCCCTCAATCGGAGTCGTCCACTCCAGCGTAGAAGCTTTCCATGGGTTCCGGTCTGTCATCTTCTTACCTTTCCAAATGCTGTAGAAGAAGTTCACTACAAACAACAACTGGAAACCGAAGGTGATAATCGCCGCTATGGTGATGAACTGATTCATCAGGTCGAAAGAACCAAAGGCAGCGAAGCTGTCGAAACGATAGTAACGCCGTGGCACACCTGCCATACCAAGATAGTGCATAGGCCAGAAGACCGCATAGGCACCTACAATCGTACCCCAAAAGTGCAGCTTACCAAGCGTCTCGTTCATAAAGCGACCGTACATCTTAGGGAACCAGTTGTAAATACCCGCATACATACCGAAGAACGCTGCAACACCCATCACAATGTGGAAGTGAGCCACTACAAAGTACGTATCGTGCAACTGAATGTCGATAGCAGAGTTACCCAGGAAGATACCGGTCAAACCGCCGGAAATGAACATCGATACAAAACCAATACCGAAAAGGCTCGCTGAGTTAAAGCGGATGTTACCTCCATACAGCGTGGCAATCCAGTTGAACACCTTCACCGCTGATGGCACCGCGATGATCAATGTGAAAATCACAAAGAAGTTAGAGATAAATGGATTCACACCTGACATAAACATGTGGTGCGCCCATACGATAAAGGACAGGAATGCAATAGCCAGAATAGAGTAAACCATCGCTTTGTACCCAAAGATCGGCTTACGGGAGTGTACCGAAAGCACCTCTGATACGATGCCCATCGCTGGCAGGATGATAATATATACCTCAGGGTGGCCCAGGAACCAGAACAAGTGCTGGTACAGAATAGGGCTACCACCTACGTGGTCGAGTGCCTGACCTCCAATGAATATTTCGCTTAAGAAGAAGCTTGTTCCCAGACTACGGTCAAAAGTCACCAGTAGAAATGCAGAAACCAGTACCGGGAATGAAAGCAGACCAATAACGGCTGTGATAAAGAACGCCCAGATGGTCAGTGGCATACGCCACATGCTCATACCCTTAGTACGCATGTTCAGAACGGTGGTGATGTAGTTGATACCGCCCAACAGTACGGAAACCACAAAGAAAACAAGGCTCACAATCCAAAGCGTCATACCCGCTCCCGAACCACTCGAAGCCTGCGGTAGTGCGCTTAACGGCGGATAAGCCGTCCATCCCCCTGCAAAGGGGCCCGTATTCAGGAATAAAGAGAAGAACATAACCACTCCGGCCAGAAAGAAGAACCAGTAAGAAAGCATGTTCATGAACGGCGAAGCCATATCACGGGCTCCAATCTGCAATGGAATCAAAAGGTTAGAGAAAGTACCACTCAAACCAGCGGTCAATACAAAAAATACCAGAATGGTACCATGCATCGTCACCAGTGCGTAGTAGAATTCAGGAGCCAGTGAGCCAATCCCCGCATCATTGACGGTGATCCACTTGCCCAATACAGGCTTGAGCCATGCCATGTTTTCCTCTGGGAAACCCAGCTGAAGACGGAAAACAAGAGACATAAGACCACCTACAATCGCCCAGAACATACCTGTAATCAGGAACTGCTTGGCGATCATCTTGTGATCCTGGCTGAAAATATAAGTTGTAATAAAGTTGGACTGAAATTTATCGCCGTGGTGATGATCATGAAAATGATCATCATAGCCGTACTCTTCGATCAAAAGATCTTCTTCGTGTACTACCGGCTTGTCTGCAACATTAGCCATCTGCTGAAAAATTTTATTGTTATCCGTTCTAATCGTTCTTGTAATTGTCAAACACAAATGCCAGGGTCTTGTTCCGAATTACTCGGCAGAACCCTCACTTTCTGCTGCTTCCTCTCCTTCCAGGGATGAAGCATCTGTGAGTGCGGGCTCCTCTTCTGCTGCTTCCGTAGCAAAAGGATCGTCCTCTGTACCTTTAATGGTAGATTCATAGTAAGACTGCTGCTCTGAGAGCCAGTTCTTGTATTCAGCCTCCGAAACTATCCGTACTGTACGGCGCATCGCATAATGCCCTTTACCGCAAAGCTCTGCACAAGCCAACTCGTAGTTAAAATCCTCAAATTTTGTCGGACCTTCCGGATCTTCAGGATCAATAGGCTCGTACCACTCCGGATACTTCGGCTGCCCCTCATCGTTCAGCACTGAGAGCTTGGTACGGTACTCCTCCGTTGTCGTCGTTGGCGTGAATACGAAATAAGTCGGCATACCAGGTACTGCGTCCATTTTCACACGGAAGTGAGGCAAGTAAAAGTTGTGCAGTACATCGCGGGATGTAATCCGAACACGAACTTTCTTATTGACCGGAAGCACAATTTCGCTAGGGTGGAAATCGTCCATATTTTTCTCATCAGACCACACCTGTCCCAGCGGATTGGTAGCAGAAATCATCTTGTAGTCCCGGGTACCCAGTTTCCCGTCTGGACCAGGGTAACGCAGGTGCCAGGCAAACTGATAGCCCGTGGCCTCAATCTCAATATAGTCTTCATCTTCTCCTACGTCAGCCATCACATCATTCCAGGCATCCAGCCCCCCCACTACGAGGAAAGTCATCACAACAGCCGGAATAGCCGTCCAAATAACCTCCAGCCGGTTGTTGTGTGAAATATACTCCGCTTTGGTACCCCGGCGGGCGCGGTATTTGTATGCGAAGTAAAACAACAGGATTTGGGTAATGAAAAATACAATCCCGGTGAAGAACAGTGTAATATTGAAAATATAGTCAATGCTACCTCCGTGTGCAGAAGCAGACTCATTGGGGCCATACCATAACATGCTGTCTTTATAATAAACAGCAGATACCGTACAAGCGATCAGGAAGGCAGCCATAAAAAGGAGTGAGTAGCCTGCCTGAGTGCGGTTGCTCCGCTCCTGTGCCTCTTCTTCACCGCGGATTTTACCCGCCAGTTCCGTCACCTTGCCGATCTGAACGACAACGATGCCAATGAGTATGACGCAAAGTAATACGAATAGAGCAGTCATTATTCTTTATCTGGTTTTGTGTGTAATCAATTCTTGCTTGCTGTCGCTAAAATACACTCATTCAACAGCTTTACCCCCGTTTCTGATTTCATACCGCCCTTGTTTAGAATCAGTCCAAACAAAGGCGGTTTTTACGTTCTTACTGAACCTTCTAATGTGCCTCGTCCCCATGCAGCTCCACGTGGTGGTGCATTGCTTCTTCGAGATAAGGATCGTTTTTGGGTGTCAGTGGTGCTTTCGATAGCTGATTCAGGACGATATAGATAAACAGCGCCAGGAAACCAAGCATTGTTCCCAGTTCAAGGAGACCAGGAATAGTAAAGCCCATTTCGAAAGGCATGGCATGTGCAGCCGCTTCGGCATGACCAGCCATTTCTGCTCCGTGGTGCGCACCTTCGCCACCGTGGTGCTCCATAGCATGCATAGCCGTCAGGCGTGCGCCAGGCTTGATCATCTGGAAGAAGTCCCACCAATGCCCGAAGAACACAATAACAGATGCGAAAACCATCGTACCATACTTCCGCTTGGTGTCATTGCGCATCAGCACAAAGAAAGGCGCTATGAAGTTCAGCAGCAGGTTACCATAGAACAACACCGGATAGTTATCCATACGCTCCTGGAAATAAACCGTCTCTTCACCGATGTTACCGTACCAGATCAGCATGTACTGAGAGAACCACAGGTACGTCCAGAAAATACTGAAAGCAAAAAGGTACTTACCGAGGTCATGCAGGTGCTCCTGCGTAACGTTAGCCAGGTAGCCCTTGCCCTTGAGGTAAGCAACCAGCACGATTGTGGATGCCATCGCCGCCACAAACCAGCTCGCACCTGTGTACCAGGCAAAAAGCGTGGAATACCAGTGTGCATCAATAGACATGATCCACTGCCAGATGATGGCTGCGCTGGAAAAACCAGCAATAGGCAGAAAGGCCGCAGACCATACCCGCAGCTTATGATGATGCTTGAATGAAGTATCCCCGTTTTTGTCTTCGTCCAAAGATAACTGACGGATTTTCCAGGCAAAGAAAATCCAGATACCCATAATAATCACCGTACCTGCGGTGTACCAGGTCAGATTCAAAAAGCCGGCCTTACCGTTAAGAACGGGGTCATTCGCAACCTCGGTGGTATCTGTCCAGTGATAAATGTGGTGCATATGCCCCGCCGTACCAATCACTACAACAGCCATCAGAATCAGGCCGGGGATCAGGAACATGGAGTAAGCTTCCCAGATACGCTTAACTAAGGTATGCCATCCTGCAAGCGCAGTCGTAAAGGCTGCCAGAATGAACAACGCCATGAAAGCAATACCCGTAAAGAATACGGAATTGTGCAAGTAGTTCGTCCAGAAACGGGTATGGAACATATCGTCACTGAAAAAAGTGAGGATCATGCACAACAAACCCAGCCCCATGAACCCAAAGAGGACGTTCCGCTGCTTGCTTGTGATCGTGAATTGGTCCATTAGTTATTTTGTTTGAATAGTTTTTCGATTGCATTTCTTGTAGCCTCAACAAATGGGCTACTACTTCTTACCATGACCGCCATCGCTGTGGCTGTGCCCGCTTTGATCACCTTCTTCATGATCATGATCGCCTTCGCCGTGGTTTTCTGCCTCAGCTGGCATCTCAGCAGCATCCGTCATTTTCTGTGCCAGGGATGGGGCTTCGCTCGCAGGCACACCGAACGCAGGGTTCAGGGTATTGGCCTCCGGGCTGTACTCCATTTTCTTTTCCTTGGCCTGTAGAGCACGAATCCAGTGAACGACCTGCCAGCGCTCTTCGTATGAAATCTTATCAGCATAGCCGCCCATAACGTTCTTACCGTACATGATGGCATGGTAATAGCGCCCGTTGGAAGCTTCCAGAAACTGATCAAGCAGGAAATTGGCGGGTGCCGCAGGATAAACAGCGTTGGGGTTCTCTTCAGAGACCAGATACCCTACACCGTCGCCTTTTTCACCATGGCAAATACCGCAGAACTTATTGTAAAGGTCTTCGCCTTTAGCTAACCCTTCTGCCGTAATAGGAAATGGGTTGTCGAGCAGCTCAGCGGTAGCGCGCAAGCGCTCCTCCTCTGTATCCTCATAATAGTAAGGTGCCGAACCATTGACCGGCACAGAAATACCCTGCACCTGATCCTCACCACCAAGGTAGGCCATAACATCTTCAGCAGAAGCTCCGCCCTGCTGCTGAGCAGCAAGGTAAGATCCGGCGTATCCGCGTGGTATAGCGCCTTTGGCGGGCAGACCAGCAATAGGCAGGTCTTTCAGCTTCACCACACTGGCACTGTCCCAGGTATTGTAGTAGTAATCTGTATAGACATTCGCCTCCTGAGCAATTGAGTGGCCCATGTCAGGCATGTACTCACTCCCCGGGCTGTTGCTGTCTGCAGGAGCGCAGGCGTGCAACACCACTACCGCAACGAATACCCAAAGTATATACTTGATGTTTTTCATCACATCTCTTGTTTATAGTTCTTTCTTAAATGTTCTTGGTGTTCACTTCTGCCGCACCGGTCTGAGAGAAGAAGCCCTTCAGTTGATCTGTAAGGGTGGCTTCTGCGCCGGTCACATCAAAGGCAATGCAAAACTTATCATCCGTAATGCGGTCATCCAAAGTAGGAATCGTCACACCTGGCCCAAGGCCACAGATGATGTAAAAGGTGACCACCATACCTACCGCCGCAAACAGTACAGTCAGCTCGAAGGTAATTGGGATGAAGGCAGGAGCCGAAAAGTAAGGCTTACCTCCAAAAATGATCGGCCAGTCCCGGGTAAATACCCAGGTCATGAAAAGGAATGCCGTCAGTGTGCCCAACAAACCGTATACAAAACCGGCAATGTGCAGGCGGCTCTCCGCCAAGCCCAGCTTGGGGTCCAGTCCGTGAACCGGGAAAGGCGTGAACACTTCTGTAATTTCCAGCCCCTCGGCATTCGCATGGTCTACCGCTTTGAGCAGGTACTCCTCGTCGTTGTACAATCCGTACAGAATATCTTTATTTTGCTTGCTCATTATTCTAGCGTTACAGGATTCTTCAATTTGGATTAGTGGGTCGCTTCTTTGCTTTCCTGATGCGTCTTATTGGCGTTAGGGCCAATGTACTGATCGCCACCCGCCTTCAGGATACTCTTGATCTCCGCTACCGCAACCACCGGCGCTACGCGCACGAAGATCAGGTAAAGGGTGAAGAAAAGACCCAGCGAACCAATGAAAATGATGATTTCCACCCACGTTGGTACGTAGTAGCTCCAGCTCGAAGGCAGGTAGTCGCGTGCCAGCGTCGTCGCGATAATCACGAAGCGCTCAAACCACATACCGATATTCACAAAGATGGACATCACAAAGGTGACGAAGATGTTCCGGCGCAGGCTCTTCCACCAGAAAATCTGTGGGGAAAGCACGTTACAGGACATCATCCCGATGTATGACCAATAGTAAGGGCCGAGCACCCGGTTGTAAAAAGCAAACTGCTCGTAAATGTACCCGGAATACCAGGCAATGAAGAGCTCAGTAAGATAGGCTACACCAACGATGGTACCGGTGGTGAGGATTACCTTATTCATGCTCTCAATATGTTCAAGTGTAATATAGTCCTCCAGCTTGAGAATCTTCCGGGTCATGATCATCAGGGTCTGCACCATGGCAAAACCGGAGAAGATCGCACCCGCAACAAAGTAGGGCGGGAAGATCGTAGTGTGCCAGCCCGGGATCACAGAAGTGGCAAAGTCAAAAGATACGATGGTGTGTACCGAAAGGACCAGCGGCGTAGCCAAACCTGCAAGGACCAGTGAAAGGGCTTCCCAGCGCTGCCAGTGCTTAGCACTGCCCGTCCAGCCAAAGGACAGGAAGTTGTACAGCTTGCGGCGAATGCCCTTCGCCCGGTCACGTACCGTTGCAAAGTCGGGCACCAGGCCGGTATACCAGAACAACAGCGATACCGTAAAGTACGTGGAAATCGCAAATACGTCCCAGAGTAACGGCGAGTTGAAGTTTACCCAGAGTGGCCCACGGGTGTTCGGGTAAGGGAAAATGAAGAATGCCAGCCAGATACGCCCCATGTGAATGAGGGGGAACTGCCCGGCGCAAATAACCGCAAAGATGGTCATCGCCTCCGCTGCCCGGTTTACACCGGTCCGCCAACGTTGACGGAAAAGTAGAAGGATAGCCGAAATCAAAGTACCGGCGTGACCAATACCTACCCACCATACGAAGTTGGTAATGTCCCAACTCCATCCGATCGTCCGGTTGAGGTCCCAGGTACCAATACCCTGCCAGATGGTCCAGGCTACGCCAAAGACGAACAGAGCCAGCCCGGTAACGGCTACGATGAAAGCCAGCACCCAGGCAGCGCTCGGCGTACGCTCCGTTGGCGAGCAAATGTCTTCGGTAATCTGGTGGTACGTTTTACCGCCAGTTACCAAGGGTTCACGAATTGGAGATACTACTGCACTCATTATAATCGAGTCGTTAAATGTTATTTAATTATAGCAACAGCGGGGAGCAAGCCCCCCGCTGACTTTATGCATCGAGTTCTTCGTTCTTATTGTTGACACGTGCCTGATAACGCACTGCTGACTGGGTGTTGATTTCTTCAAGCACCAGGTAGTTCAGTGGGTGCTCCAGACGCTCCGCCAGGATACCTTCCTTGTTGTTGTCATCACCAAAGACGATCGCACCGGTTGGGCAGGAGGTCTGACAAGCCGTTTTCACGTCCTGATCGCGCAGCTTACGCTGCTCCCGCTTAGCCGTGAGCTTGCCTTCCTGAATCCGCTGTACGCAGAAGCTGCACTTCTCAATCACACCGCGTGAACGAACCGTCACGTCAGGGTTGAGCACCATACGGGTCAGGTTGTCTGCACCAAATGGAATAGCCTCCTCGCCGTTTAGGTCGTACTCGTTCGCACCAAACAGGTCAGCAGTGGTGTAGTCAAACCAGTTGAAGCGGCGTACTTTGTAGGGGCAGTTGTTTGCACAGTAACGGGTACCGATACAGCGGTTGTAGGTCATCTGGTTCAGGCCCTCTGAGCTGTGGTTGGTTGCAGCTACCGGGCAAACGTTCTCACACGGCGCGTTATCGCAGTGCTGGCACATCATCGGCTGATAAACCACATTCGGGTTTTCATAGTCACCGTAGAAGTAGCGGTCAATGCGCAGCCAGGTCATCTCGTGGTGGCGAGCCACCTCCGTCTTTCCGACTACCGGCACGTTGTTTTCTGCAATACAGGCTACCTGACAGGCACCACAGCCAATACAGGCGTTCAGGTCAATGTGCATTGACCAGTGGTGGCCCTGACTGTATACCTCCTCCTTGTACTCGTCGTAAGGATAAAGAGTGTGGCTGTTCAGCTTCTGAGCTTCTGCACGCTTCTCTTCAATATGATGAGATAGGTCCTCGAGCTCCGAGAGGTTGCCCTGATAGATAATGGAACGATTGGTCAGGCCACCTTGGTAACCTTCACCGATCGTCATTACTGTCTTTTCGTCAACGTTGATCTCTTCGCCGGTCTCCGGGTCTTCACCGGTCAGTCCCATAGAGTGATGGTACTGTACACAGGCGAAACGGCCTTCTTCTTCTACTTTTTCGGATACGCTCTCTACGGTTGCGTAATACTGTACGTTCCCGTTCTCATCCAGTGAGGTCCAGGGGTAAACGTCTACGCCAACATTATTGCCGATTGCCCGGCCCAGCATACCCGTCTCAGTACGGCCGTAGCCCAGCGCCAGCGCCAGGGTACCCTGCATCTGTCCAAACTGACGGACCACAGTACAGCGCTGCGTGCTGCCATTGACCACCACATCGACGATATCCGCTTTACCCTTGCTCTCATCGGGGTTCAGCCCCATGAAGGAAGTGAATTCGTTACCGCCGTCCCATCCAACGGGAATAGCAAGGTAGTTGCCCCAGGTACAACGGTTGACCGGGTCTGGCATTTCCAGGAGCCACGGGTTGTTGCTGTACACGCCACCGCCCATATTGACAGTCTCGAAGAATGAAATTTCGAGTTCGGCATTAGAAGGCTTGCGCACCATGCGGGCTGCAGCGTTCACATCGCCAGCGAAAACTGGCGCATCAGCGGTATTTTCAGCTACGAAGACGCCGTCGTGCAGTACGCTGTCCCAAAACATCTTGAAAGTGGCAAAGCCGCTCTGCTTGGGGAATAGGTTTTCCTGCCAGTGCTTCTTCATGTAGTTGAAGATGAAAGCACCAACGTCTTCCTTAGATTTTTCGTAGTAAGGACTGATTTTCGCCGTAGCAGCAGTACTGTCGGCTCCACCGCCCATTACGCTCATCATATCGTAATCTGCCCAGCGCAGGAGGCTTTCCTCCTTTTGACGGCTACCGGGGCGGCCAACTGAGTGGAAAATCGGTGCGATCGTTGGCTGAATGAGGCTGTAGTGCCCGCGCTTAGCCTCCACATCGCCCCAGCTTTCCAGGTAGTGGTGGGTTGGCGTGATATAGTCGCACAGAGTAACGGTTTCATTCGGCACCATAGAGAAGGAGACCTTTAGGCCTACTTTGGCAGCTGCTTCGCGGAACTGAGCCGCATTGGGCAGATCAAATGCAGGGTTGGCACCGTCCATAATGAACAGGGCATCTACCCGGCCGGCGCTCATCGCCTTAATAAGGTCCTGCACCGGCTTATCCATACCCTGCCGCTGCATAGAGGCTGCGTTGAAGTCCAGGGTGCTGCCGTAGTTACCAAGCATATCGTTGATCGCATTGATCAGGATTTGCTCTCCTTTATTATTAGAGCCGGACACCACCAGCGATTTGCCGCGGTTGCTGACCAGCTCATCAGCTATTTTTTGAAGTTTACCCGCCTTGTTAGTGTCCAGCTTGGGGCCACTGACGCTCGAACCACCAGTCTTGGCAGCAATAGCGTTATGCAGCGCAACGATAGCAGCGCCCTGTTCAGAAGGCTTTACCATAATGCGGTTGTCGGCATTAGAGCCCGTCAGGCTCATGTGGCTTTCCACCTGAATGTGGCGGGACATCTTCGCGCCCTTCACTTTATTGATACGCCGATTGGTCGCGTACTGATTCGCATATTCCGTTGGAGAAATCCAGGTGCCGAGGAAGTCAGCATCGAAGCTGACAATCACATCGGCTTTATCGAAGTGGTAAGACGGGACCACCGCCTGACCGAAAGAAGCTTCATTTGCCTCCAGGATAGCCGAGCTTGATACCGGGTCGTACATGACCACTTCGGTATTGGGATAAGCCGCTTTGAAATCCTCGAGGGCTTTCTTAGTCGTTGGGCTCATGATGGTATTCGCCACAATCCGGATACTGGAATTGGCGGACAGCTTGCCCATAATTTCGCTATCGATATCTTCCCAGGACGGGCCCCGCTCGTTGCGGTCAGCAGAACGCTGAATTTTGCCCTCTTTCACCCGGTAAGGACCATCGAGGCGGTTGGTATCGTAGAGGCTGAGTACGCTCGCTTGTGCACGGGCGCTCGTACCGCCTTTGGTAATAGCAGAAAGGGTATTGCCTTCTACCTTGATGGGACGGCCCTCGCGGGTCTTCACCAGCACCGGGCAGTAGTCGCCGCCCTGTACGAAGGAAGAAGCATAATAAGTAGCGACACCCGGTACGATCTCATCAGGTTTGACCACGTAAGGTACCGCGCGCTTTACAGGAATCTCACAGCTTGCAGCCAGAGTAGCTGCACCCAATCCGAAGCCAAGGTACTTAAGGAAGTCCCGGCGGGAAGCTTCAGTGTCCATCGCCCCCTCTTTGGAAAGGCTGTCAACAACAGGAAGTTCTGTGAATTCGTTTTTGTTTGTTTCCAGGTAGCTGGGATCGTTTTGCAGTTGCTCCACACCGATCCAAACACCATTGTTTTTATTCTTCATTACTACTTTTTTCAGATTCAATTTGGCTGATGAGATTAATAGTGGCACTTCTGGCACTCGAGGCCGCCAATGTCTTCAACGGTTACTTTTTCACGCTCGCCATTGGCGATTTCTTCATGGTAACGCGTATAGGACTTGTAGTACTCGTTGTCATCAAACTGTACCTCTGTCTGACGGTGGCAGTTGATGCACCAGCCCATAGAAAGCGGAGAATGCTGCTTGGCAACTTCCCATTCTTCCATTGGGCCGTGACAGGTCTGACATTCCAGCTGACCGACCGTTACGTGCTGTGCGTGGTTGAAGTACACGTGGTCCGGCAGGTTGTGAATGCGTACCCATTCAATAGGCCCCTGAATCTTATTTTTAGTTGGATTGGTCAGTGAGGAGACGAGCCCTTCCCACTGCTCTTCGATGAGCTCTTCGCCTTTGCTGTCAATAGAGCCATTCTCTTTGACATACGTATCGGCAATCCACTTTTTGTAGACTTTTTCGATATCGTCCTGATTCATCGCCTCGTAATTGTCGAGGTAAGTATCAGTGGATGGATCATAGCCAATAGAAGCGTATATCTTGGTAAGTTCGGCTGTTCCGTATTTGGAGCCGACTTTGATGGCGCGGTGGCAGTTCATACAGGTGTTTGCCGCAGGGATCACCGAGTGCTTGGAACGGCGGGCCCCATCGTGGCAGTACTGACAATCAATTTTCTGCAGCCCGGCGTGGGTCTGATGCGAGAACTTGATCGGCTGCTCCGGTGCATACCCCTGCTGACGGCCGAGCATGATAGCATTATTGACCGTAGTGTAGCCGCCCAGTACCACAAGGGCGAAGATGACAAATGCGATCAGGCCTTTACTCGTCAGGATTTCTACAAGAGACGTCCGGCGGGCATCGCTGTTGCCTTCGCGCACCTGCAACATGTAGTTCAGGTTGGAAACGATACGGGCTAAAACGATCGCCAGAATACCGAGGATGACAGCCAGAGCGATGAATAAAGGTGTATTGTTGGGCTTTTCGGCCACCACATTAACCGTTTCACCTACCCTGGTAGTTTCTTTCTTACCGGCGTCAGTGTAGACGGCATCAATGTAGGCAAGGATGTTATCAACCTCCTGATCACTCAGGTTCAGGAAGTTGTTCATGACGGTAGGCTTCCAGTCATTCCACAGCTCAACGGCGCGGGGGTGCCCCTCGTTAATCATCGCCTGAGACTGACGGATCCACTTGTAAAGGTCTTCCTTTGGATAATCCGCCCAGCGTTCTTCCACACCGCCCAGAGCAGGACCGGTGAGGTCATCCTTCATGTTTTTGTTGTGGCAGGTCGCGCAATAGTTACGGAAGAGCGTCTTGCCCTCGTCAATATTGGCGGTACCGCCACCTTCTCCTTCTCCCTGAGCCATTGATGGCAGCGCAAAAACCACCATTGCCAAGAATAAAAGAGCTCGGCTAATCAACTGCTTATATGTCATCTTTATGATGCTTGTAGTTTTATGGTAAATCGACAATTGCTTGTTCTGTCATTCTATTGTCAGCGCAAATATAGAATGCACTGCACTCATTTAACAATAAAAGCCCGAAACCTTCCGCTATTTAGATTGAATCTAAATAAGGAGCAGACTACCCGGAAACCTTGACTCCAAACAGACGTCTTCCCGCCTGTTCTGCGCAATATTGTTTGTCTGTTCAAAATATGAACAAAATTAAATTAATACATGCCTGCGGGCTATGATCTTATCCCTTACACTGCCACTTGCGCTCTTATGGCAGGAAAGGGGTCATAGCCCATCAATTCAAAGTCTGAAAAGGTAAACCCGAAGAGGTCTTTTACCGCCGGGTTGATCTTCATCATTGGCAGATTACGAGGGGTTCTCGTAAGTTGCAGCCGGGCTTGGTCTATGTGGTTGCTATACAAATGAACATCCCCAAAAGTATGGACAAATGTACCGGGTTTCAGTTCGCAGACTTGTGCCACCATCATCGTTAAAAGTGCGTAGGAGGCAATATTGAAAGGCACGCCAAGGAACACATCGGCGGAACGCTGATACAATTGGCAGGACAGTTTCCCTTCCGCCACATAAAACTGGAAGAGCACATGGCAGGGCGGTAAGCCCGATTGCGCCATAGCGGGAATATCCTGAGGGTTCCAGGCGGTAACGATGTGCCGGCGGGAATCCGGGTTACGCCTGACCTGCTCTACGATACCCGCTATTTGGTCTACACCTACAAAGTTGCGCCACTGCTGCCCGTACACCGGGCCCAGCTCGCCCCATTTTCCGGCGAAAGCCGCCTCTGCTTTTATCTTTTCCTCAAAAACCTTGAGTTCTGCCTTCCATTCCGGGCTGTACTTAGGGTACTGCTCTTCCAGGTTATTGGCTTTCAGGTAGAACTGAAAAGGCCACTCGTTCCAAATCCGCACTCCATTTTGTACCAGGTAGCGGATGTTGGTATCGCCCTGCAAAAACCACAACAACTCGTGGACGATAGATTTGTAGTGGACTTTCTTGGTGGTCAGGAGCGGGAAGCCTTCGGCGAGGTCAATGTGCATTTGGTACCCAAACACGCTGACGGTCCCGACGCCGGTCCGGTCGTTTTTGCGAATACCATTATCCAGAATGTGCTGCAACAGCTCGTGATACGCCTGCATGCGGAATGCTTTTTACTTGTATGATTTTTTTTGGGCTCGATGGGACTATGTTGCCGGGTGGAGCAAAAATTAATGGACAAAAATAAAAAGGTCCGGCAACCAGCCCAGAACTTAGACGTTAAAATAAAAATTAATTTTTGATGAAAAACAACACCTTCGCGCTTAAAATCCTATTTATCAGCTTATTATGTCATTTTTATGGCCCTGCCACTGCACAACAGGATGCGCAGTGGGAACTGAAGCGGCAATCTGACGGGCTAAAAGTCTACGTTCGTGACGCGGCCCATTCTGATGTGAAAGAAATTAAAATCGAGACCACCCTTGATGCCTCCCTGCATGGTGTGGTGGCCGTACTCAAAGATGTACCGGTCTACAAAGACTGGATTTATAAGTGCCTGGAAGCTAACCGGCTGCAGCCCGCAGAGCAAAAGTCCAGCCTCTACTACTGCAAGGTGGACTTCCCCTGGCCGATGAGCGACCGGGATTTCATTGCCCGCAGTCAGTTGCGTCAGGACCCCGATTCCCGTACCGTTTATATTGATGTCAAGGGGGAGCCCGACAATCAGGAGGACGTAGAGGACGTGGTGCGTATCCGCAATTTAGACATTCACTACGAACTCACCCCCCTGGCCGGCAATAAGACCCAAATGAGTTACCAACTGCACTCTGACCCCGGCGGTGCCATCCCCACATGGCTGGTCAACATGGTCGTGGACAACGGCCCTGTGAATACCATTAAAGGCATGCGGGAGATGCTTAAGTCAGAAAAATATCAGAATGCGCAGTTTGCCTTTTTGAAGTAGCCATTTGACCAACTTTCCGACTCAGCCGGTGTTCATCCCTTTTGAAAAAAGACCACATAAATTATGGCTTACCGTAGTATGATGGATGCGGTGCGCGACCTGGAGCGCCACGGCAAACTCATCCGTATCAAAGAAGAAGTAGACCCCAACCTGGAGATGGCCAGCATTCACCGGCGGGTGTTTGAGACAGCCGGGCCGGCTTTGCTCTTTGAGCGTGTCAAAGGCAGCCCCTTCCCTGCCCTGTCCAATATCTACGGCACCTTTGAGCGGACGGAGTTTTTATTTCGGCACACCATCAATCAGGTACAAAAAGTGATTGAGCTCAAAGCCGACCCAACCCACTTCTTCAAAAAGCCGACCCGGTACTTGTCCGCCCCTTTCACCGCTCTTTCCGCCCTGCCTATGCAGCAACGCACAGGCGCTCCCATCCTGCACGGGACCACCACGGTAAGCCAGCTCCCGCAAGTCAAGTCCTGGCCTATGGACGGCGGAGCGTTTGTGACCCTGCCACAGGTATTCACTTTGCCCCCGGGACAGCGCAACATGATGCAGTCCAACCTCGGGATGTACCGCATACAGCTATCCGGTAATGCGTACGTACCCGATAAAGAGGTAGGGATGCACTATCAGCTCCACCGCGGTATTGGAGTACACCATACGCAATACAATGAGCTGGAAGAACCTTTCCGGGCTTCCGTTTTTATAGGCGGACCACCATCCCACGCCTTTTCAGCCATTATGCCCCTACCGGAAGGGCTGTCCGAGCTAACCTTTGCGGGCATGCTGGGCGGGCGGCGTTTCCGCTATGTGCGCAAGAACGGGCACGTCCTTTCTGCCGATGCTGATTTTGTCATAACGGGCATTATCCGCAAAGGCGAGAAAAAACCCGAAGGGCCCTTTGGCGACCACCTCGGCTACTACAGCCTGCAGCACGACTTCCCGGTGATGGAAGTGGAGAACGTATACCACCGTAAAGATGCGGTATGGCACTTTTCTGTGGTAGGCCGCCCGCCACAGGAGGATTCCAGCTTTGGCTACCTGATTCATCAGTTGGTGAAGCTGCTGACCCCACAGGAATTTCCGGGCATTAAAGAAATCAATGCAGTGGATGCGGCAGGGGTACACCCGCTGCTGCTCGCTATTGGCAGTGAACGCTATATGCCCTTCCGCGAGCGCAAGCCGGAGGAAATCCTCACACAGGCGAACCGGATTATTGGCTCGGGTCAGACTTCCCTGGCCAAGTTCCTCTTCATCGCAGCGGATGGGGATGCTCCAAATCTCAGTACGCATGACATTCCTGGCTTTTTCCGGCATGTGCTGGAGCGCATTGACCTGACAAGGGATTTGCACTTTCAGACCAAAACGACCATTGATACCCTCGACTATTCCGGTAGCGGGTGGAATGCCGGTTCCAAGGTCATTGTGGCCTGCTGCGGAGACAAGCGCCGCGAGTTGAGTGCCGAACTGCCGGTTGATCTCAGCCTGCCCAGCGGATTTAGCAATCCAAAGTTTGTGCAACCGGGTATCTTGGCGGTACAGGGACCTGCATTTACCGGTGAGGCTTCCTATGAAGAAGCGGAAATCCTGGCTCATCACCTTCGCCCGTTTGACTGGTCGGGCATCCCAATGATTATCCTCTGCGATGACAGCGACTTCCTCAGCGGCCCAATCAACAACTTCCTGTGGGCGGCTTTTACCCGGGCCAATCCCTCTCACGACATTCACGGCGTGGATGCCTTTGTAGAGCACAAGCACTGGGGCTGCCGGGGTCCGGTGATTATTGATGCGCGGATCAAGCCGCACCATGCTCCGCCCCTGATTACGGATAAGGAAGCGGAAGCGAAGGCCGACCGTTTCTTCAAAAAAGGTGGATTACTGGAAAAGTGGGGGTGATATGCAACTACCTCTGCTCTATCGTCCCTTCCGGGTCCAGCAAATAGGCAATGCCGAGTAGGATAGCTAAAATAAAGACAAGCATAAGGATAGAAAGGACTGCATTTAACAATACCCGGTACCAGGCGCTGCCTTCGGGGCTAAACACTCGTGCACTCCAGAGGAATACTACACCAAAGAACCAGAAAGGCAAAGACCCCAGCTCCATGCCTAAGAGCAGGTAGAGCGTATCGTAAAGCAGTGTAAACAGGATGGCCCAAAGTGCAAAAAGATAGATAGCGGCAGTAAAATGCTCCGGGAAACTATGCTTATGCCGGTAGTAGACAGCGGCTGTAGAAAGGGCCAGCATCGGGATCATCAACAGGAACAAAAACAGTTGAGGCGAAAGGAACGACTTTAGGGAATCTGAAACCCCACTCACATTCACCGTGATACCCAGGATTTCCTGGTTGACCAAAGCCAGGTGAAGGCCGAAAATGAAGAGCATGTACACCACCAGCTGGCTGGGCGACAAATAGTACCCACGGAACCCGGACCAGTAGTTGTTGACAATGTAACGGGGATTGGCCAATAATTGCCGGAAGGTGCCCAGCAGGGAGCGCTCCGGCAGCAGCAGGCCCGACAGCCAGCCACCAATCACATCCCAGGTATTGACGCGCCTGCCAAGGTAGCGCTGCCCGCAGGAGGAGCAGTAATTACCTTGTAGCTTGGTTTGGCAGATGGTGCAGGTGGTTGAAGC
Source organism: Phaeodactylibacter sp. (assembly GCF_040219495.1). GTDB lineage: Bacteria > Bacteroidota > Bacteroidia > Chitinophagales > Saprospiraceae > Phaeodactylibacter. Next base: position 107,187 of record NZ_JAVJSK010000156.1, read on the forward strand.
AGACATATTCCAGCTTTGAGCTATGAAGTTAAGGCTTTTTTGGGCGTGGGATCCATTTTTGACTATTTTGATCGTAAAACTTTAGCGGCTGCAAATCCAACCCAAATCTCCAAAGGATCGTTATCTAAAAATAAAAGCAAACCCAAGATAAAACTTAAATCCATGTCTTCTATCCTCCAGCTCGTTGGCAATACTCCTCTGGTAGAAATCAAGAACATCATTGACAAACCAGGCGTGCGCGTCTTTGGGAAGCTCGAAGGGCAAAATCCGGGCGGCAGTGTGAAAGACCGGGCAGCTTACGGCATGATTAAGGGAGCCGTGGACCGCGGAGGCCTGAAGCCCGGCATGAAGCTGGTGGAAGCCACAAGTGGGAATACAGGCATTGCACTGGCGATGATTGCCCGGAGCTTTGGCATTGAAATCACGCTGCTCATGCCGGATACGGCTACTGCAGAGCGGGCACAAGCCATGCGGGCTTACGGGGCAGAGGTGATACTTACGCCGGGTGAGAAAGGTGGGATTGAGTATTCCAGGCAGGTGGCGGAAAAGATGGTAGCTGAAGGTGGTTATTTCATGCTCAACCAGTTTGCTAATCCTGACAACTGGGGCGCTCACTACCATACCACCGGGCCGGAAATTTGGCGGGATACCAAAGAACAGGTGACCCACTTTGTTTCCAGCATGGGAACGACTGGTACCATCATGGGCACCTCCCGCTTCCTGAAGGAGCAAAACCCGGAGATTCAGATCGTAGGTGTACAGCCAACCGATGGGTCGAGCATCCCTGGCATCCGGCGCTGGTCACCGGAATTTCTGCCCAAAATTTATGACCCGGAGTGGGTAGACCAGATCATTGATGTGTCTCAGGACGACGCGCAGGCTATGATGCGCAGGCTCGCTCAGGAGGAAGCCATCTTTGCAGGCATGAGCAGTGGCGGAGCGGTCACTGCTGCCGCCCGCCTGGCTGAAACCCTGGAAGAAGGCCTGATCGTTTGTATCATTTGCGACCGGGGCGACCGCTACCTTTCCTCCGGAATCTTCGAATAGTGATGCTGCAGATCGTGCCGGGCTTTGCGCACCACATGCAACAACTTGTAGCTGGCATCGCTTACCGCAGCCCAGTCCGGCTGATCTTCCTTTGTCAGGCGCTCAATTTGAGCACAGGCTTTCTCTTGTTGCTTCAAGCCTATCATCGCTAAGCTGGGCTTAAACTTGTGCACGACGCTATAGAGCTCGGGCGCAAGTTTTCCTTCAAGGTTGCCCTCCACTTGCTTTATCAGCTCAGGGATTTCCTCAAGAAAAGTACGGAGCATATCTTGTATGAAAACTTCGTCTCCTCCGCTCATCGCATGCAGATAAGTCAAATCAATTTTTTCCGCTGGTGATTCTTCGGTTGGCGGCGCATTGTCATCTTCCAACCTTGGGGCAGCATCAGCCAGCCATTTTAGCATGACGCGCCGAAGCAGATCAGGTGCAAATGGTTTGGTCACGAAATCATTCATTCCGGAGGCTAATCCATGATTGCGCTCCTCAAGCAGGGCAGCAGCAGTGAGCGCAACAATTGGAGTCTTGGTATTTTTGCCGGATACCCGGATGCGTTTTGAAGCCTCCAGCCCGTCCATTTTAGGCATATGGATATCCATGAGGATAAGGTCGTACTGGTTGTGGGCGCAGCTCCGAATGGCTTCCAAACCATTGGGGACGATTTCAGCTTCGCAACCAAACTTATCGAGAATACGGGAGACTAATTTCTGGTTCATCAGGTTGTCTTCCGCCACCAGAACTTTGATGCCTGAAAGCAGATTTTGCCCCGTTGATACCGGCATTGCTGATTTCACCTTGGCTTTTTCTTCAACGGGCAAAGTCAGCTCAATGGTAAAGGTAGAGCCCACGCCCTGTTCGCTTGCTACTGAGACCGTGCCATCCATCAGCGCCAGTAATTCCCGTACGATGGAAAGCCCCAGTCCGGTGCCGGCATGCCCCTGCCCTACCCTCTTGCGCCCTTGCTTAAACTGATCGAAAATCCGCGGCAAGTGTTCCGCTTCAATACCCTGGCCGGTATCGCTGACCATAATCCGAAGGTCTGCCTGATGTGTGGTGCGGTGCAGCAAATGCACTTTTAAAGAAATGGTACCAGATTCTGTGAATTTACTCGCGTTATTCAGCACATTATTGAGCACTTGCTGCAAGCGCATAGGATCTCCTACAAAGGCTATATCCCTGGGCAGGTCGTGCTCATAAACAAACTGTACGGGTTTGTCTTTGACCCTTAACTGCCAAGACTGATGCAGCCCGCTAAGCAGGCGGTGCAGGTCAAAGGGCCTGAGGTCAAGGGCGATCTCTCCCGCTTCGATCTTGGAAGCATCCAGGATGTTATTGAGGAGGTCCATCAAATTGTCAGAAGAAAACCGCATGACATCCAGGTATTCCTGCTGATGGCTGTCCAGGTTGGTATCCCGAAGCAGGTGTACCATGCCTAGCATGGCATTCATGGGCGTACGGATTTCGTGGCTGACGTTAGCCAGAAACTGCTGTTGGGCGCGGCGGGCCACCTCTGCCTCTTCCTGAGCGATTTTGCGTTGCCGTGTCTCTTCACGTAACTTTTCATGCGCCATGCAACCCTCAAGGGCTACTGCAAATTTTTTCAGCACCGGCCGCAGCTGTCGTAAAACACGGTCTGACAAAGCTACAGCGGAAGCGCCCTGCAGCAGCATGAACGCGCCTGGCCCAAGCAACAACAGGGCGACATAGCCTTTATTGATCTGATTGGCTTCCAGGAATGCAGGGAAGGGCACCTCACTTACCGGCCAGACTTGTACGGCCTTATTATCCAGCGCATGGAGGATGGGGTGATCAGCGGCCAAAGTAGCCTGCACAGCTTTGCAGGCCGGTCGGGCACAGAGCAATTGGTAGGCTTCAGGCCTACCCTGAATGTCATGATTAGCGACCCAGACTGCACCGTAAGCCAGGTTGCGGCGGGCCAATAGCACCGAAAGGAATTGCTCGCAATTGGCGTAGGTACCGAAACCCGCACCAATAGATAGCGATAATTCGTAAAGATCGGATATTTCGCGAACGATTTTATCCATGTCGATTTAGTGTTGTTTGTTCATCACATCTACAACGGGCAGTGGCAGAACCGCCGCAGCCATTGAGTTTGTTTTTTTATTAGTGTTCGTTTACCTATATTCGTTAATAAAGCGACCCTATAACGATCGTTTTATTGAAAAATTCCAGATAGCCCTCCCCGTAGGAAGAAATTTCACCTAAGCTTAGCATACCCTGCGGGCTAACTTCGCTGCGCACTGCTTTGATGCGCCTATTAATTTGCTCCAATTCTTCCTCATGCCGGTCTTCCAGAAAAAGGGCACGGGATACGCAATCCACAACCATCGTATGACGGACATACTCATTGCCCGGAGCGTTTTTCAGCGTCTCTTCCACCGCTTCTGCAGCTGCTGCTATCAGGTTATCAGCGGTTCCTTTCATGATATTCAATACCGCGTTCTCGGGCACCTCCCCTACACAGACGAGCCCGCCTTCTTCATTTACTGAAATAGGGTCACGGACGACTTCCTCTGCGTCAGATTTGGAAATCCCAAAGGGATAGCACTTTGCAACCTCAAAAAAGTTCTGAGCGTTGAAAGTGCATTCACAGTCTGCCTCAATGTAGCCCCTGTAAACGGTAAATGCTTCTTCCCAGTTAAGCTCATGAATCACGTTCTTAGAAGTACGGGTAGCAACGACCGGTCCGGCCAGCCGCTTCCAACCATGCTTCACGCCCAGGTGCGTATCGTAATCCAGCAGGGCAATCACTGCCGCATCCTGCACCAGCCCTTCGGGCGTAAGCAAACAAGGCTGCTGCTTTAAAGACAGCGACCCTGCCCCTCCTCCTATGAAATTTACCCGGTCGCCAAGGCGGTCATAAAGCCCGGAAAGAAAGTGGGCAATATTAGACATCAGCCCGTCGATCATAATCCATGCTGTAACAGGAGTGTTGACACCCTCAATAACGCCTTTCAAATCTGGCCATTCAAAGCCTGAAGTATTTAAACCCGTCATGATCACAGGTGGGCTGACTGCCCGGAGTTTTTTGACAATTACGCCTGCTCTATATAGCTTGCTGTTATGAATGACCCCGGGAAAAACACCCCCGATAAAGGGCACTTCAGCCTTATTCAATTGATCGATCAATGCTTTTAGGTCCAGTACTTCTGATTCAGCCACAAGCAGGATGATCAAGTCCTGAGGCCGGATATCCAGCTCCAAAATACGATCCGTTATGTCGTTATAGTCGTCTGACTGAATGTACATTTCCCTTTGGTTTTGCATTGCATACGAGGTACAATACCGATCAAAAGCGGTTGTAATTTGAGTAGGTAGCTAAGCAGACGGTTAGAGCTTGTTGGATTGGAAACTTACAGCGTATTGGGATTTTAGCCTTCCAGCCAGAACCTGGTCATTTTTTGCTTGTATTTTTTACCAAAAATCCTTGTTCAGCGAAGGCTAAACACCGGTTTCCCTGCCCCTGCCTGCTATGGCAAATCAGTTTGGCAGGCGGATCATCAAAGCAAAAAGCACCCTGTTCCAGGGAGCGGGACAGACCGTTTACTACAGTCCAAACACGCTCCCAATGACGCATCTTGTGAAAGATCACCTCAGAAAGGTACCCTTAGGTTAAGAAAGGTAATAGACTGCTATATCTCGGGGGAATAATAATATCTATGTTAAGCTATATAGCGTAAAGTTATAAAATCCTGCCTGTAATCAAAATTTTTTTTCCCATATGTGAATACAAAGGTATAAAAAACCGGTTGCTGCTCTAAGGGACTAAAAAAAGGCATCCCGGTAGAACCGGGATGGGAAGGGGCAGCGCCATCTCAACCCTGCAATGCCCGCCGACGCATCAAGGCTTATGGTCCACTATCCAATCAGTATGAGCATTACTTGTAAATCGCTACAGCAGGCGCTCCACCTTTTCTTACCCAGCCCCGGTACATTCCTTCGGAGTTAAAAGGGGCTGCAATATGACCGTACCGGTCTACAGCGATCAGCCCCCCATCGCCGCCCATGGCTGCTTGTTTGTGGTTAATGACCCGGTCTGCTGCTGCTTCCAGGGACAAACCCTGATACTCCATTAAGCAGGACACATCATAAGCGACTACCCCACGCAGGAAGTATTCCCCATAGCCCGTGCAGGAGATGGCGCAAGTGGCGTTATTGGCATAGGTGCCCGCGCCGATAACGGAGCTGTCCCCTACTCTGCCATAGCGTTTATTGGTCAGCCCCCCGGTGGAGGTCGCGGCGGCAAGATTGCCCTGCAGGTCCAGTGCTACTGCGCCAACGGTACCGAATTTATCGCTGTGGTCGAGCTGCACCCGGTTTTTGGCCCGTGCTTCCTCCAGTTGCTCGTAGCGGAATGCTGAAAAGAAGTAATCTGCGTCCAAAATAGGCACTTCCAAATCACGGGCAAATTCCTGGGCACCGGGCCCGCAAAGAAAGACATGGTCGCTGCGCTCCATGACCAGGCGGGAAAGGGAGACAGGATTTTTCACCCCTTCCACCATAGCTACAGCACCTGCATTCAGAGTGGCACCGCACATGATGGAAGCGTCCATTTCGTTGCGTCCGTCATGGGTAAATACCGCACCCCGGCCGGCATTGAAATACTCGCAGTCTTCCAGGCTTTTTACGGCTGCTTCCACAGCGGTAAGAGCACTCCCCCCAGCAGACAGCACCGATTCGCCGGCTGCAAGGGCCTGTTCCAGTGCTTTACGGTGGGCTTGCTCCTGAGCATTGGTCATTTCGGAGCGCAAGATCGTACCAGCCCCTCCGTGTATAGCGAGAGAATAAGTTGACATAGATTGGTTTTACTCGGCATCCCACCAGAACCGGTCTTGCAGATTCGGGTTCTCAGCGGGGAAGCTGTTATTGAATAGGCGTTCGTTCTGAGGGTATATAAACCGGCGCGGGATACCGCCACCGGGGTTCTGAGGGTTGCTCCCATCCGGATTGGGCTCCAGCTCAGGAAACCCGGTACGGCGGTAGTCCGTCCAGCCTTCCACCTGCGTGAAATGCACCAGGTACAACTGTTGCAATACCGTACGTAAATTGGCAGTACCGTCACCGTCCAGCGTCGCGTGCGCATCCAGGTAGGCATCCAGCTCCGTATCGGAAATGCCACCGGTGACTTCCTGAATGTGGGCACGCACTCCCTCCTGCAGGGCTGCTTCAGCGCCACCCTCGCCCGCCCGAAGCCGGGCCTCGGCTTCCAGGATTTTCAGCTCAGGATAGGTCATAATGGGTACAGACGCATCCTCGGCAGCGTAGAAATCACCCACTCTTTCCAACCCAAAGGAGCGGCGGATAAACCCGTCTTTACGGGGGTCGTCCAGCTCATCGAGCAGATCGGAGAAGTAGGCATCTATCTCTACGTAAGGCGTGTTTTTGAAATAGATGAACCAAGGGTTTTGTTCGGCTTCTGTAAAACCGTAAGCGTAGACCAGCCCTTCGCCGGGAGCCTGAAAAGCATTCGCCATAGCAGCCAGGGCTTTAGCTGGTGCCTCTGCATCCCGCTTAATGGTGTGCATATAATACCGGGCTTTCAGAGCATGGGCGGCTTTGGCCCATAGCGCCAGATCGCCCTGATAAATCACATCGTCATCGCCGGGAGATAACGTACTTTCAGATTGCAGGTCCTGAATAGCTTCGTCCAGAAGGGCCTGTACCGACCGGTACACATCCTCCTGCGAGTCATAATCCGGGCTGAAATCTCCCCCACCCTGAAAGGCCTGAGTGTACGGAATATCGCCCCACAATGACGCGGCAGTACCGAGGTTGAGCGCCATGAGCACTTTGGCTACACCTGCGTAGTGGGGGGCTTGGGCTGCTTCCGATTTTTCAATGATGATATTGAGGACATTAAGCGGCCCATTGTAAAAGTCCTGCCAAATCGGGTTCATATTGAAGGCCTCGTCGAGCAGGTAACTTTCAACGGTCAGCGCACGGTTGTCGACGCCCACAAAGTACTGACTGAAAATACCGGCAATGACGGCAGCTTCTTCCGAGAGGTTCTCTGCGGTCTCTTCCATCGCTGTAGGCAGAAGGACGGTCACCGGCACATCGGTGGGGTCATTGGGGTTGATGTTGGTCTCTTCCAGCTCACAGGCTGCCAGGATAATAGTGGCCAGCAGGAAAAGCGATATATTTCGAAGTAGCATAATTCTGATCTTTTGGTCTGATTAAAATCCTATTTTCAGGTTGACGCCAAGGCTCTGGGTATTGGGGGTATTGAAATAGTCCCGCCCAAAGCTGTTGCTCGCACCGGCGAGGTTGGTCTCAGGATCGATACCGCTGTAATCAGTAAGGAGCAGGAGGTTGCGCCCGCTGATGCCAAGCTCCAGGCTGCGTACCGGCAATTTACCTACAATCGTCTGCGGGAAGCGGTAGCTGACCGTCACCTCGCGCAGGCGCACCCAGGAGCCGTCTTCTATCGAAGCTTCTGACACTCCGGCAAAAGGATAACGGCCGTAGTAACGGGAATCCAGGCGTACAGGCGTGGTATTGGCCTGGCCGGAGACGTCCTCCCCCTCAATGATGGTGCCTTCCGCGTAGACACCTTCCACCACGACTTCTTCTTCACGGCTTTCGGTGCTCTTGTGGATGCCCAGGTTTTGCATAACGCCCACCGTGCCATTGAAGATATCACCACCCTGACGAACGTCGAGCAAAGCAGAGACATAAAACCCTTTGAAGGTAAAGCTGTTGCGTAGCCCCATGATCCAGTCCGGGTTGGGGTCGCCAACGATACCGGGGTCCTGCGGGTCGTAGATAGGATAACCTTCTGCGTCAATAAGCCGGTTACCGTTTTCATCGCGCGACCAGCGGGTACCGTAGAGCACTCCGAAAGGCTCCCCCTCAATGGCGCGGTTGTTGGTGGAAGCAACGCCCGCTGAGCCGAAACTGAGGTCAGGCACGCCTTCGCCCAGTTCTTCCACGGTATTCTCGTTGGCGGTGAAGTTGAGGTCGACATCCCAGCTGAAATCGCGGCCTTTGACCGGTGTACCGCGCAGTTGTATCTCCACGCCGGTGTTGCGTACCCGCCCGGCATTCGTAATGGCCGTTGCGAAACCGGTGGAGAACGTGATGGGCACGGCCAAAATCTGGTCTACACTCTCCAGGTCATACCAAGTGAAATCAATACCCAGCCGGTTTTGGAAGAAGCGGAGGTCTGCACCGATTTCCAGAGTACGCGTCTCCTCGGGGCGCAGATTGGGGTTGCCGATAGATGTGGCCGGGCCAAAGGCGGTCTGCCCTTTCACGGGGCTGCCCAGGACGAAGAAATTATCCAGTGCGTAAGCGAAGGCATCCTTGCCAATCCGGGCGTAGGAAAACCGCAACTTGCCGAAGGAAAAGACAGGGTTCGTGGCCAACCCCAGCGGCTCCGTGAAGACAAAACCCAGACTGTAGCTGTCATAAAAGAAAGGCACTTCAGTGGTGGGCAAGGTCGAAGACCAGTCCCAGCGCCCGGTAAAACTAAAATAAAGGTAGTCGCGGAAACTCAGCTGCCCATCGTAAAAGGTACCAAAAATCTGGCGCCGGGTGACGTTATCATCAGCGAAACTAACCTGAGAGACATTGGAGATATCGTAAAAGTCAGGGATGATAAAATTCTCTCCTTCCGTTACATCCGAATAGCCGCGCTCACTGAAATAGTTGTGCCCCAGCGTCAGCCGTCCGTCAAAGTCCTTAGTCAGGGCGCCCTGTGCGGTGAGCAGGAAGTCAGAGTTCAGGCTGCGGTAGGAGTAAAGGTCGTTGAAGATGACACCCGTACCGAATTCGTTGCTGTTGTTGTCCCAGTAAGAAGTCCGCTCCTCGAAGTAGTAGTCGGTGCCGGCCCGGTAGGAGGCGCTCAGCCATTCGGTAAAGGTGTACTCAAAGCCGGCATTGCCGATAATGCGGTTGACGCGGTCCCGGCTCAGGTTGCGGTTGACCGACCAGAAAGGGTTGTCGTAGGCACTCCAGTAAGTGCGCTGCGTACCGTCTGCAAAGGAATAGGCAGCAGGCGCATCTTCTGCATCCTCAAAACCGTTGGCGAGGTCGAAAGAAACAGGGGCACGGGTCAGCCCGAGCATCACACCAGACAGGTTAGAGCCCCGGTTGGTCCGGTCGCCTCCTGAGTTGGAATAATTGGCCGAAGCGGAAACCTTCAGGCGATCGCTGATGCGCGTGTCACCGGAAACCTTCAGGGTGAAGCGTTCGAAAGTACTGTTGGGGACGATGCCGGTTTGGCGCAGGTAACCACTAGAGACAAAATAGTTGGTCTCCCCGTTGCCACCGCTGGCACTGAGGTAAGTATTGGAAGTCACCCCGGTATTGAAGAAATTGTCGAAGTTGTCAAACGGGACAACCCGTTGGTCAGTGGCCGTGGGGTCACTTTGTCCCACGATGCGGCCGAGGGGGCTATAGCGGTAGGTCCCATCCCCATCATAACGCAGGGTATCCATGCGTGGGCCCCAGGAGCGGTTGGACTCGCCCGGCCCCAGGTAGACGGGGACGTTCCCGGTAGGAGCACCCTGTGCAAAAAGCTGCTGCTGTTGCGGCAGTTGATTGACCCGGTCGAAGGTAACCGACTGGGAGAGGCTGATGCCCCCGCCCTCACGGCCTTTTTTGGTGGTAATCAGTACGGCACCATTAGCAGCCCGCACCCCGTACAGCGCGGTAGCAGCCCCACCCTTGAGTATATTTAGGGTCTCTATGTCATCCGGGTTGATATCAATGGCGCGGTTGGACTGATCCGTAAAGTTGGAACCGGCGAAGCTGTTGTCTATTGGCACCCCATCAATGATAAACAGGGGCGAATTTTCATTCAGGGAAGTACGGCCACGGATCACGATATTGGCGGAAGCACCGGGGTTGCCGGAACTACTGGTGACCTGTACGCCGGCCACTTTGGAGCTCAGGGCATTGACCAGGTTGCTCTCCCGGGCGTTGACCAGTTGTTCGCCGCCCACTTCTTCAGCGGAATAGCCCAGGGCTTTTTTGCTGCGCTCAATCCCGACGGCCGTTACCACGACTTCATCGAGGACCTCCGCAGACTCGCCCATGCGCACATCGATGCTATTGCGGCCTTCAACCGGTACTTCGAGGCGGTCGTAACCAATGTAGGAAAAAATCAATGTGGTTGCAGCCTCGTCTGTATTCAGGCTGTATTGCCCGTTAAAATCAGTGATGGTGCCCACACTTGGGCTGCCCTTCACAAAAACACTTACGCCGATAAGCGGCTGTGGGGGGTCGGCATCGTCTGTGACGGTACCCGATATGGTTTGCTGAGCCATGGCAGGCAGCATACCAAACAGGCACAAGCCGACCACAATAAGGATAGGTCTGTACATGATAAAAATATTTTGGACCGGTGGGAACACCAGCAGAATAGTCAACAGGAAATGCAGGAATGGCAAATGAGGCTGGAACACCTCACGCATAGAAAATGCTGTGCCGGCAGCTGAAAAAGATTAGCAATCGAAGATAGGCTGCAAGCCGGAGAGACTGGGTGTCTCTTGCAGGAAGCGGGTCGTTTTGACCGGATATATGACTTGCTGTATACGCATGTTTTATTTTATAGGCTAATGCAAAAATATGGATTTGCGACCATACTGCCAAATGAGGCCTCTTTTCATCCCGTGCTAAAGGATGGAATCCACCGCCTCAGGACAGGATTGCCATTTGAAATATGGCAAGAAAGTATTTTTTTTCGTAAGTTTGCTTTTCGACTTAATGCAGTCTTTTAATTATGTCAACTCTACATCAGAAAATCAGGGCGACCCTTTCTACCCACAAGCAGCTTAGCTTGATGGGGCTACAGCCTATTTTCGACTGCTAATATCCCTTCCTTTTGAGTCTGTTTCCCTGTTCTGCGTACAGCAGCACTCTTCGTGCCTGTGGTATGGAGGCAGGTCATGTATAGGATCACTTTTGTTTACTAAAACTTTTTGCGATGAAAAGACTAGTACAACTTGTCTGCGTAGCCATAGTACTGGCTACTTTACCGGTTTCTGCACAGGAAACCATTGTATACGATTTTGAAGACGGCGTTATGCCCGAAAGCTTTACGCTGATCAACCGGGATATGCTCGTGCCCAATCAGCCAGATGATGCCGGTTTCGCGGATACGGCCTGGATGGTCATTGAAAGTGGCCTGCTGGAAAGCTTCGGTGCCCTAAGTATCTCTTGGTACGTAGATGATGCCGGCCCGGCAGATGACTGGATGATCCTGCCAAAGATCACCGTTACCGAGAACTCCACCCTGAGCTGGACAGCCATTTCCACCACCTCCTCCGGGGATTTCCCGGACAGCTACCAGGTACTGATCAATCCGGAGGAGCCCACTTTTGAGAGTTTTGAGGCCAACGGCGCTATCCTGGCGAGCTATGACCCTGAGGAGTGGGAGGCTCCACAAATGCGGGAGGCGAGCCTGGCGGATTACGCCGGCCAAAGCGTTCACATTGCTTTCCGCAACATCACCCCGAGCGGCGATGCGCTGCTGATTGATGACATTACCATTACCGAAGGGGAGATCTCCAGTGTAGCAGCATTGGATAACGCTGCCTTTGAGTTCAACCTGGCTCCCAACCCGGCAACTGCAGCAGGTACAACGCTACAGTACACCCTGGAGCAGGCAGCGGATGTCGCAATCACAGTTCAGGACCTGAGCGGCCGTGCGGTACAGGAATTGCGACAAGGCCGTTTGGCAGCAGGCCGCCACAATGTGCAGCTGGAAACAGCCGGATTGCCTGCCGGTGTCTACGTTGTTAGTGTGCGTACTGCTGAGAAAGTCGGCACAACTCAACTTTTTGTTCGATAACCTCTTGATCATTCTCGGGCCGGGCATATTCCCGGCCCATTTTTTTGCCCATATACCTCCTTGACCATGCAAATTAAAACGCTCTTTTTACTCTTGATCGCCCCTGCACTGCTAAAGGCGCAAGGCTACTCCAGTTTTTTCACCGGTGACACTACAGATGTATCCACCGACCCGGTCCCCGGTATCGTCCTGGCGGGCGGTGGTGGCGACAGCGATGAGGCCATGCGGTGGATGCTCGAACGTGCCGACAGCGGCGACGTTGTAGTGCTGCGTGCCAGTGGTTCGGATGGCTACAACGCTTACTTCTTTGAAGAGCTGGGCGTATACGTCAATTCGGTGGAGACGATCCGCTTTGATAATGCAGCTGCCGCTAATGACCCATATGTAGAAAACCAGATCCGCAATGCCGAATGCCTGTTCTTTGCCGGTGGCGATCAGTACGACTACCTTTCGTACTGGCAGGGCACTCCTGTACAGGAAGCCATCAATTACCTAATCAATGAAAAAGGCGTAACCGTAGGCGGCACAAGTGCAGGTATGGCCATTCTCAGCAACTGGTACTACGCGCCCTCGGGCTCCTCCCTCACCACTGAAGAAGCCCTGTCCGACCCTTTCCACCCCGATTACGAGGTGCTGGGGCAAAATGACTTTCTGGAACTACCCTTTCTGGACAATACAGTCACCGACACCCACTACGAACAGCGGGAGCGGCCCGGCCGGCATGTGGGTTTCCTGGCGCGCATCGCAGCAGCTACTCAAAGCCAGTCTTTTGGTATAGCCGCCAATGAATATACCGCTGCCTGTATTGATGAAAACGGTCTGGCACGCGCCTTTGGGGAATACCCGGAGTTTCAGGAAGATATTGTATTTTTCCTGCAGGCCAATTGTCAGAACGAATTCCTGCCCGAAATCATGGAAGCCGGGACACCATTGACCTGGAACCGTGGACAAAGCGCAGTGAAAGTCTATGCCCTGCCTGCCCGTTTGGAAGGGACCGGTACTGTAGACCTGACCGACTGGCAAACGGTACAGGGCGGGGAATGGCAAAACTGGTACGTGGAGTCTGGCGAGCTCATCCGTATTCCGGAGACGAACGGAGATTGCGCCGATGTGCTGACTTCAACCGCTGAGCTCCTGTATAACAGCAGCCTTTCGGTATTCCCCAACCCGGCTTCGGGGCAACTGTTTTGGCACTGGAAAGGACAGGGCAGCACCGGGCAACTGACCCTGCGCACGATAACCGGGCAGCCGGTAAAGCATTGGAGCAATGCCCCCTCTACGTTAGATATTGCCGGACTACCAGCCGGCGTTTACACCCTCGAAGCCATTATCGAAGGACAGCTTGCCATAGCAAGAGTCATTATTGAATAGTCAAAAGTCTGTTGTACCTCAACGCCCAACTACATTGAAATGAAAAAATTCCCGGATACCCTGTTGATCATTTTTGGCATCATGATCGTATTCATTGCCCTGACCTGGATTGTACCTGCTGGTGAATTTGAACGAACGTTGGCCAATGGCAGGGAAGTGCTTGTGCCCGGCTCTTATCAGCGGGTGGAAGCCAACCCTCAGGGCCTGGGCGCCCTGCTTCAGGGGCCTGTCCGGGGCTTTATCTCCGCGGCTCAGATCATTGCTTTTGTTTTTCTGGTGGGCGGTGCCTTTGGTATCATCACCAAGACCGGCGCTATTGACGCAGGGCTGCAGAGCATTATCAACTTCAGCGAGCGCCATCCGCGGTACCGGCACTGGATCCTCCCTCTTGTCATCACACTCTTCTCCCTGGCGGGCGCTACTTTTGGTATGAGCGAGGAGGTTTTGGTCTTTGTACTCATTACTATTCCGCTGGCCCTGGCGCTCGGTTACGATTCCATTACCGGAATAGCGGTCTCTTTTGTGGGGGCCGGACTGGGGTTTGCGGGGGCGTTCATCAACCCTTTCACCATCGGAGTGGCACAGGGCATTGCGGAGTTGCCACCGGCGAGTGGTATGGGCTACCGTCTGTTGGTTTGGGTGGTGACCACGGTGATCGGCATTATCTACATCATGCGCTATGCGCTCCGCCTGGAGCAGGACCCTACGCTCAGTCCGGTTTATGAGCTAGACCAAAAGCGGGACCTTGGGCAATTGGGCAACGCAGAACAGCTTCCCTTCACGGCTGCTCACCGTTATGTCCTTTTGGCACTAAGTGCAGCATTGCTCCTGCTCGTTTACGGCGTCGGGCAATGGGGATGGTACATTAATGAAATAGCCGGGCTCTTCATCGGGCTGGGCATCGTGGCCGCCATCATTTCTCACCTTGGACTGGAAGAAAGTGTGGCCGCATTCAAAGACGGCGCTCAAGATATGATGACGGCAGCCCTTGTGATTGCAATGGCAAAAGGGCTTATTGTCATCGCAGAAGAGGGGAAGATTATCGATACCCTTTTGCATACCATAGCCGGCTTATCGGAAGGGCTGCCCAAAGCAGTGACCGTTGAAATCATGTTCCTCTTCCAGACCCTGCTCAACTTCTTTGTGCCCTCCGGGTCCGGGCAGGCCGCGCTTACGATGCCCATCATGGCACCGCTCAGCGACCTACTGGGGATCAGCCGGCAAACAGCCGTACTTGCTTTTCAATTTGGAGACGGGTTGTCTAACCTCATCATTCCCACGAGTGGAGTTACGATGGGCGTACTGGCTATCGCCAAAATACCTTACAACGTATGGGTCAGGTGGTTTTTGCCCCTTTTCCTGCTGCTCTGCGCAGCCTGTATGCTGCTACTGCTGCCACCGGTCCTGTTATTCGAGTGGGCGTAGGCCTACTCTGCTTTTCCATTCAATATATTCAGGACATCATTGGTGATATCGAAACCATCGCGGGCACCGAGCAGGCTTGAGCCCTGTCCATACTGTAGGATAAAATCATAGCCGCGGGCTTCCTGCAGGCTGTCCATCAGGCTTCGGAGGTTGTCCTGGAAGTCGGCTGCGAGCTGCTGCTGTTCTGCGCCCAGTGTGGCGGAAAGCTGCTCTTGCTCTGCCATCAACGCCTGCTGTTTTTGACCGAGGCGTTGCTCCTCAGCCGCAATCTGATTGGGCGTCAGCAGCCCTTGCTGCACCTTAGACTGCACCTGACGGAACTCCTTTTCAAGGGACTGCATCCGCTGGTTCAGGCTTTGAGAAGCAGATTGCTGCCGACTGGACAGGTCTTCCTGTTTTTTGCGGAAATCGGCATAGTTATTAAGAAGGCTATCGGCATCGATGTAGACAATATCGAGGGTTTCATCTGCTTTGGTAGCTGAAGCCGTTGACGGGCTGTCAGACGCTGATGTACCCGATTGCTGCGTGAACAAGTAGATTACTGCGATGAGCAGGATGGCATTCAATGCCAGGGAAATATTGGCTTTCATTGGTGTGATTTTGCGCAAAGAGACGGAAAAAAAACAAACAGTACAACTTTCGGCTTTTTAAAATTTGATAAACAATTGATCAAAAGGAAGTTGTGGTTGAATTTTAGAGCTTGTAAGGGTAAAAGTACCACACATTTTTCTGTGGGGCCATGATTGGAGCAGGTTTGTTATGAAAATCAAGGCGTTGCAGTAGAAGTAAGCTCCAAACAAACTCTGAGGCCATAAAGGCAAAAAAATACGGGCTACCCTTCCGAAGAAGAATAGCCCGCAGTATAGATTTCTTTTCCCATCAGATGAGAAAGGAATGCTTTATCATTTAGGGACGCGCTGTACCCAGGATGACGCGCTCAACGTGGCTATCACCACCCGCTACATCAACGTGGATGAAGTACATGCCCGCCTGCTGATTAGACAGGTCGAAACGCTCAGTCACGTTCTCAACAGCACCAATCTGACGCTCTTCGATCAACTGACCTACAGCGTTCATGATGCGGATGTTTGCCTCCTGGCCCAAAACAGAGCCGAGGTTCACATTGACATCACCTGCTGTTGGGTTCGGGAATACACTGATTTCTTCGTTCAGGGTAGTCTCGCTAGTCAGGTTACCAGCATCAAACAGGCTGCTGTTGCAGTTGTCTGTAAGGCCCTCGAGGATAGTGATACAAGCGGTGTTCTCCTGGTCGTAGATACGGATATCCACTTCCTCCCCGATTTGGAAAGGACCAACAAAGTACCTTCTTGGGAAGACTACGTTCTGCAGCGCTGGCTGACCACCTGTGTTAGCTATAGTTAAAGCGTTAGCGCTACCTGTGCTGCCGAGGTTCACCAGTACCATAAACACACCATTGTTGCAGTAAGGTACGACCGTAGCAGATGCCGTAGGTGCAACACAGTCCGCAGGCGGCGCTGTGCAGAAGAAGCTTGTTTCTGAACCACCGAAGTCTCCACCGGAAGCTACGACACCACCATCGCTGTCAGACAAGGTGTAGCTGCCATTACCAAAGCCACAGCAAATGCCATCACCGAAGCTGTCGAAGATGGTGTACTCATAGCAACCAGGATCGAGGCAGAACGTTTCTGTCGTCGCATCCAGACCAGCGCTGTAACTTTCTGAATCTACCAGTGTCCCACTAAGATCAACCATCTCCCAGGATGTTTCGCTGGAGAAATTGTCAAAGTCAAGATCAAGGTTGAAAGTCTCACAAGTCACCACACAAGGTGCGCAGGAACCACCGCAGTCAACGCCGGTCTCGTCACCGTTCTGAATGCCGTCATCGCAAGTAGGGGCTGCAACGCAAGGCTCGCAAGAGCCACCGCAGTCCACACCGGTCTCGTCACCGTTTTGGATGCCGTCATCACAAGTAGGGCCACCGCCTACCGCGCTAGCTGAAACAGTAGCTACCCAGCCACCTTGCTGGACAGAACCGTCAGAAGTGAAGTTTACGGTTAAGCAACCGTTACTGGCAGTAGAAGTGAATACGTTGTTTACAGGACTAGGAGCATTTGAGCCATCGATGTCATTTGCACTACCTTCTACTCCGAACGCGTCACTTCCGTCACCAGGTAAACCAGCACAGGAAGCGAAACCTTCTTCACCACAACCACTGATTAGCAGAGGAGCGGCATCACTATCACCATCATAAATGTTAATAAAGTCCCAACATGGAGCAACAGTACCACCACGAGTCTCAACGTCTACGTCAAGAAATTCAATAGTAATGGTACTACCTGCTACGTCCGGGCAGATAACAGCTGTTTCATCAGAGTCGGCAATATACTCGCCAGGGCTGTCGGTGTCGTCATCACAACCAGGGCCACCATTGTCATAATAGTTGACTGTAGTACCCTGCGTAACTGTGAAACTATCATCTGCATGGGTAATATCCTGGGCGTTTACCCCTACCATGCCAAATGCAACGAGCATGATAGTCAATAAGGTGTAATTTAATCTCTTCATAGAATTTGAAGGTTTAATAAACTAAATAATTTGATTTAATGAATATGCATAAATCGATGGTGGTGTTCCGGGGGTAATACACGTTAGTAGAATGCCACGAGCACCGACTGAAACATCAATGAAACTTAGACCAGACTTATTGAGTGGGGGGAAATTATGACTAATTCACGTCAAATATAGTGATAAGTTTAATAAAAGCCTAATCTTGTTGCGGACATTTTCTTTGAATAGAATAAATTACTATTTTTTTCAGCGCTTTGACTGAAAAGAGCCAGGATGCGTTCCCACTCTATTGAAGGCTCAAGGTGTCCCCCGGCAGTAATACGCCCAGCTCAAGCCCGCGCCCGCCCAAAAGGCTATCCTGCACCGTGGTCATGCCAGAGGGGTGCCGTAAAGTAATGACCTGATACTGCCCATGTACCGTAGCAAAACGGCCATCTTCCACTAAAATCGCGGTAGATTCATCAATACCGATCCCAATCTGATCCGGGTGGTCAAGCACCACGGTAATCAGCCGGTTCATACGCATGCGCCAGATAAAATGCTGGTCAATAATGGCGTTATTGAGCAACCCCAGCCCCTCCGCGATTTCCATATTTTCAGATTCAATGGTGCGAAAATCACCGGTATATTCCGGATGTCGGTGCTCATTGCCTGTGATCATTTGGTCACTCATGACGGCGGCTCCGGCACTAGTCCCTGCAATCGTGGCTCCAGCCTGATAAGCCTCATGAATGGCCTCATAGACCGGACTGTCCGCAACCACCTCCATAAACCGGTTCTGGTCCCCCCCGGTGATGTAGATCAGGCGGGCATTGCGCAGAGAGTCTATTGCCGGCTTCGGGTACGCCCCTTTTTGAAAATTATAGGTCCGGAACAGGGATTGCTCGAGACCCAGGCTTGTAAATTGTTTGATCGCATAGTAAGCTGAGGTATCCGGCTCGCCACTGGACATCGGCAGGATGATACCGTAGCCTCCCTGATCAAGCCCGGAGGCTTGTACCAGTGATTGGACCAATCCGGGCGGCCGCTTCCCCCCTCCTATGATGAAGAGTTTACCAAGTGGAGCTGATGTTGCAGGCTCAGCGGCAGGGTTAACCGGCAGTCCGGTCTGATCTGCACAACCTACGGCCGAAAGCATAAAGATCAGGAGTAACGTGATCAGGCGCATATTTCTTTTTTTTGCACAGGCTTAAGAGTGTATTAAAAGCGTGTTGGGGCTTTAGTAATCGGCCAACCAAAAAATGGTTAGTTTCCGACTAGAAGACAAAAGTCCCAACACGCTCTAAGGTAGCTCTTGCCAAATTCAGATTAGAATCGTTGTGGGAAAAGTAGGCTTTCTTTTCGTTTCTAAAACGCTCGCCCCAAAGTTCCGCAATTCCGCCGACATCTATTACAGATGGCGCTGTGCGATCTATGCAGCTCTGTAAAAATTATGGCGTACCCTTCCTTTTTGGGCAATCAGGCATTTCATGGGGCTGGCCGGCCCAATCCTATACCCGGATGATCCACAAAAGTGCGGGCCATTTTTCTCATTCGCTCAAATTCTCAGGCCAATTTTGCAGGTATTCTTTATGAAAGGCTATTTTTGCCCACGGTAAGCTGCCATATTAGTATTTTTTGTTACCTTAGAAAAAAGCCACCAACAAACAGCTTATGGGAAAGGTCATTTCTTTATTAAATCATAAAGGCGGCGTTGGTAAAACAACGAGTGCGATCAATATCGGGGCCGGCCTGGTGGAGTTGGGCAAGCGTGTCCTGCTGATTGATTTAGACCCTCAGGCCAATCTCACCCTATCGCTTGGTGTGCCCCGCCCGCCGGTTACCATTTATGAGGCGATGCGGGGAGAATCCGGATTGCAGCCGGTGACAGCAAAAGAGAACCTCGATGTTGTCGCTTCAACGCTTGACCTTTCCGGTGCCGAAATGGAGTTGATCAATGAAGCTGGCCGGGAGTTCATTCTACAGGAGCTCTTTGACCCCTTTTTGGAGGAATATGACTTTATCGTCATCGACTGCCCGCCTTCTCTTGGGCTGCTCACGTTGAATGCCCTTACGAGCAGTGATTTTGTGATGATCCCCTTGCAGACCGAGTTCCTGGCCATGCAAGGCTTAGCTAAGATCAAGCAGGTGATTCAGAAAGTAAAGCTGCGGCTCAACAGGAAACTACAGATTGGCGGCGTTTTTGCCACCATGTACGATAGCCGGAAAGTGCTCAACCGCGATGTAGCGGATACGATAGAAAAGTATTTCGGCAACCTGGTTTTTGAGACCAGAATCCGGGATACCGTAGCCCTTGCTGAAGCACCGGCACAGCGCAAGGATATTTTTGCGTACAGCCGTAATAGCTCAGGCGCAGCAGACTACCTGAGCCTCAGCAAGGAAATACTCAAACGCATGGAGCAGTTTGACCAGATGATGGCGGAGAAAAGGCAGTAGGATATTAATCAGGTTATAAATTTTTGACCGTGAGCAAAAAAAGATTTACAGAAGGCATGGAGAGCCTCTTCGGCCCTGTCGACGAGCAGCAAGCAGGCAAAGACTGGTTTGATGTTCAGAAGGCTGAAGATCAGGATGCCCACGAGCAAAAACCCAAGCGGTCCTCTTCCGGAAAAAACTTCTCCTCCGACCTGCAGTCCTTCCTGCAGGAAGCCTTTGACGACTCTATGGAGCGGCAACTGGGAGAACGGCAAAAACGGGATGAAGCCATTCCGGCCAAGCCCAGCGTAAAGAAAAAACGCCGCCGCCCTATGGCAGGGCTCGATGCCCTCATCCGTAGTACGGTTGACCCACAGCCCGAATCAACAACCGACCGTAACCGCCCCAAACGGATCACTTTGTCTTTTGACCCCGTCAAACTGGAAAAGCTCAAAAGCATTGCCCGCAACCAACGGTCTTTGCTCAGAGACGTCATCGACGAGATCGTAGAGGACTACCTCAACCGCATGGAAACGGAAGAAAAGTAAACAGCCCAACTATAGCGGCCAGCGAAGGATAAATTCCTGATTTCATACCGATCCTTCCACCAGAATCGCTGAATCACACCTTATTATAGACCAACAGACTGGACTTAGACGGGTAAAGCCGGTACCTTTGCAGTACCCTAATCTTCACATGGCGGGCGCTGGTCAAAGCATTGTCTTTTTGCTAAGCCTTCCAAAAGATTAACCCGACTAAACCATGAAAATCCATGCGCACCCGGCACCGGATCAAGTGCTCTTTTTCCTTTTATCCTTACTGCTGCTTTGCCCACCCCTGCACGGGCAAAAAGCCCCTGAGCGCCCCAAGGTAGCCCTTGTCCTGAGTGGTGGTGCAGCCAAAGGCATGGCGCATGTCGGCGTATTGAAAGTGTTGGAAGAAGTGGGAATAGAGCCTGATATCATCACCGGCACAAGTATGGGCAGTGTTATTGGCGGGCTTTACGCTATTGGCTACCGGGCCGACTCCCTTGAGGCCATTTTGCTGCAGCTGGACTGGGAGCAGGTGCTCAGCGACCGTATAGAGTTGGAGAATGTCATCCTGGAGGAAAAAGACTACTTCGAGAACCAGTTGTTCGAAATTGGCTATCGCAACGGGCAGTTCATCCCGCCCTCTGGCCTGATCTATGGGCAACAGGTCGACAACCTGCTTAGCCGGCTGACCCTGCCTGCTTATAACATTGAAGAATTCAGGCATTTGCCGATACCCTTCCGTTGTGTTGCTGCCGATATTGTCGAAGGCCAGCCAGTCGTCATTGATACCGGGGACCTGGCTTGTGCCATGCGGGCAAGCATGGCCATCCCTACGGTATTCACACCGGTAGAAAGAGGGGCCCAAATCCTTATCGATGGCGGGCTGATCCGCAACTTCCCGGTAGAAGAAGCAAAAGCCTGGGATGCAGACATCATCATTGGCGTTTATACCGGATATGTCAAGGCAGAGGCCGACAAACTCCACAACTTCTCTCAAATCCTGATGCAGTCGGGTTTCCTGTTGAGCGTAAAAGACGCACAGGAGCAAATGCCCATGGTAGACCTTTACATTGAGCCCGACCTGACCGGCTACGGTGCTCAGGACTTCAGCAAAGCGGATTCTATCATAGCCCGGGGCGAGCGGGCTGCCCGGGCTATGCTGCCCGAGCTGATGCAGCTGAAGGAACGCTTGGATGCATTGGGGCCCCAACAGCTGGCGCAGAGACTGGCAGCGCCCGAACAAATCTGTTTCGAAAACCTGCGTGTACAGGGTAATCAGCGCTATACAGAGGAGGAAATCATTGGCCGTAGTGGGTTGGAAGCCGGAAGAAGCTACCCACCGGAGGCCATTGAGACCGCCATTAACCGCCTGGTAGGCACCAACAAATTCAGAAAGGTCACCTTTCAGCTCAGGGAGGAAGAAGGTGAACCGGCTTTGGTTTTGCAATGCCTGGAACGAGCCCCCACCGTCTTCAAAACGGCCGTCAACTACGATAATTACAGCAGTGCCGGGTTTCGCTTCAATATGACCTCCCGCAATGTAATCCTCCCTTCGTCCAGGCTGATGATCAACAGCGTGGTGTCCGAAAACTTCCGGTTTCAGTTCAACTATATAAAGTACCTGGACGAAGCGCAGGAATACGCCTGGGTGACCGATATTCAACTGACCCGCGATAAGATCCCGGTATTTCAGAATGGCACCCAAAACGAAGAATACAGCCTAATGGAAGCCGTGGTGGATTTAAAAGTCCAGAAACGGCTAAGTACCAATACGGCGCTGGGGGTTGGCCTCCAACAGGAAAACCTCATTTTCCAGCCAAAGGTAGGGGCAGGCTTACTCTTTGAACGCCTGAGCTACACCAACTATAACCTGTACGCCCGCCTAGAGCATAACAGCCTGAACCGGAATATTTTCCCGACCTCCGGCACCCGGCTATCCCTGGAGCTAAAAGGGCTGCGCAATGCGGGCTATGAAGTGAGCGGGCTAAACCCGGACGCCGGCCTGGCTCAAGACTCCCTGTTTTCTTTCAGACCCTACGTAAAGCTCAATTTCCGCTCAGAGCATTTTATCCCACTGAACAGCCGGCAATCCATCAAGGCTTCCGCGTTTGCGGGGTTGGTCACAAGCCCGAGCAATACCTTTGGCGACTTTTTTCTGGTAGGCGCCCCGGAAGCCCTGACCCGGCGATCGATCCCGTTTTATGGCTTGAATACCAACCATCTGGTTGCACAAGCAGCCGTAGGTGCAGGCATTGGCTATCAGCATTTTTTCAAGCGGAATATGTTTTATGCGATCGATGCCAATGCTGGCCTTTTTGGTGAGCCGGAGCGGGCAGGCGAATCGCGGATTGCCCTGCAGCAGTTTATCCTGGGTGTGGGTATGACCGGCGGCATCAATACCATCATCGGCCCGGTAAAAATGACCCTGATGTACCCCTTTGCCGGCAACGTTAATATCTCCAAGGAGCTCAAACTCTTCCTTTCTATCGGGCACCGGTTTTGAGCAATATGTGCAATCCTGCCACAGGCATCAACAAATTGTTGATAAACATGCGGGAACAATCAAACAGAATCGTTATTATTGCCGCGATTAATGCCTATTTTTGTGGAGAGCTACCCTGAATACAACCAAGAATGCCAGGTGCCTGCCACCTGGCCGATGGGGAAACACGAAAGTTACTGATTGAGCATGGCGGTGAAAAAGCGCAAGAAAAAAGGGCAACTAAGCCTAAAACTGGGAATTAACGACGAGCGGATACCTAAGCTTGCTGGTATCTTGCTGCTATTCCTGGGGCTGTATTTCATCATTGCTTTTACCTCTTACTTGTTTACGTGGGCACTGGATCAGGACAAAGTCCTGCGCTTTTCCTGGAAACTGCTACTGGACAATACAGAAGAAATGGCCAACTGGCTGGGGCGCCTGGGAGCGATCGTTTCCAATATGTTTTTCTACTGGGGCTTTGGGTTGCCTTCCTTTGTCATCGTAGCCCTCTTGATCGTCAGCGGGCAAGCCCTGGTCCGGCGGCAGGCCCTGAGTATCTACTGGCCTAAGTTCCGGCTTTGGATACTACTCATGCTCATCTTCAGCGTCTTCTTTGAGTTCGTTGCAGGCGATGCCGCTTTCCCCTGGGGTGGTGCTTTTGGTGAAGCCGTAAGCGAATGGCTCATCAGCTTTGTTGGGACAGCCGGTATGATTATTCTGCTGCTTTTCCTGTTGATCGGTGTGCTGGTCTGGAATGTGAACCCCAACTTCAATGAGATGACGCCTCAGGGTGCGGTCAAGGATACGCAACAATACATCAACGATTGGTTCAGCGGCAGATTGCCGGGCAAGACAGCGAATACGCCCAACAATACTGACCGTGCACAGACCCGCCCGGAAGCCCTGCGCCCCGGCAACAGCGGAGGCACCGATACAGAATCACAGCCCATTGAGCCCCCTTCCAAAGCGCCCGAGCCGAAGACACCGCCTAAGCCTCATCAGCATGACCTGAGCTTTGAACTCGTGGAAGATGTGACCGTGAACAAACCGGAAGCCCTTACTGCTGAGGACAGCGAGCTGGAAATCAAGGACCCGGCCAGCGCAGACAGCGACACCAACAAGCCCCCCTTGTCGATCGCTCAGGAAAACCAGGACCATAGCGAACCCTATGACCCCACGCTCGAGCTTTCCAGCTACGAGTATCCGGTGAGCAGCCTACTGAAAGATTACTCCGGACAGCGGGTCGAGATCGACCGCTCCGAGTTGGAGTCTAATAAGGAGCAGATTATCGAGACCCTGCTCAACTACAAGATTGAGATTACGAAGATCCGCGCCACCATCGGGCCAACTATTACTCTTTATGAGATTGTGCCCGCACCGGGCATACGGATTTCCAAGATTAAAAACCTGGAAGATGACATCGCCCTGAGCCTCGCTGCATTGGGCATACGGATCATTGCGCCTATTCCGGGCAGGGGCACGATCGGTATTGAAGTGCCCAACCGCAAGAAGCAGATTGTATCGATGCGGGAGGTCCTCGTATCGGATAAATTCAAACGTGCGAAGATGGATTTGCCCATCGCATTGGGCAAAACCATTTCCAATGAAGTTTTTGTAGTGGACCTGGCGAAAATGCCCCACTTGCTGGTGGCTGGTGCGACCGGTCAGGGTAAATCAGTCGGGGTGAACGCCATCCTGATATCCCTGCTGTACAAAAAGCACCCTTCACAGGTTAAGTTGGTACTAATAGACCCGAAGAAGGTAGAGCTTTTCCCGTACAGCAAGCTGGAACATCACTTTTTATCCTTCCTGCCCAATCAGGAAGAGCCTATTACCACAGAAACCAACCGGGTGGTGCACACGCTCAACTCCATGACTATAGAGATGGATCAGCGGTACAACCTGCTCAAGAAAGCGGCGGCCCGTAATATCCGGGAGTATAATGAGAAATTTGTACAGCGGCGGCTCAACCCCAATAAAGGGCACCGGTTTATGCCTTTCATTGTGCTGGTCATTGATGAATTTGCCGACATGATCATGACAGCGGGTAAAGAAGTAGAGCTGCCTATTGGCCGGTTGGCACAGCTGGCCCGGGCAGTGGGTATCCACCTGATCATTGCCACGCAGCGGCCTTCGGTCAATATCATTACCGGGGTGATCAAGGCCAACTTCCCGGCCCGTATTGCTTATAAGGTTTCATCAAAAGTAGACTCCCGGACGATTCTGGATTCCGGCGGTGCCGATCAGCTCATTGGGCAGGGCGACATGCTCTTGTCGGTTGGCGGCGAGATGGTCCGGTTGCAGGGCGCTTTCGTGGATACGCCCGAAGTAGAGCGGGTCATCGATTTCATTGCCGACCAACAAGGCTACCCCGAGCCCCACTACCTGCCGGAGTTCCACGGTGATGATGAAGAGATTCAGGGCTCCTCCGGGCTTACTTACGCTGATTTGGATGAGATGTTTGAAGATGCAGCACGGCTAATCGTGCAAAATCAGCACGGCTCCACATCTATGATCCAAAGGCGGCTAAAGCTGGGGTACAACCGGGCAGGCCGTATCATGGACCAACTGGAAGCCCTCGGTATTGTGGGCCCAAGTGAAGGCAGCAAGGCACGGGAAGTGCTGATTTATGATGAGATTGAGCTGGAGAAGTACCTGGAGGATATTCGGAATAGGAATTAGCCCCACCATCAAAATATGAACACTCCTTCATACTTAACTGTTGTTTAGTATAGCAGCACTGATATTCAGGTTGCTTACTAAAAACAAACCGTCCATGCATATTCATCAATTCTATGATGAGGGGTTGGCACACGCCTCTTATGCGATAATCGATAATGGAAAGATGGCGTTGGTGGACCCCGCGCGCGACCCACAGCCTTACATTTCCTACGCTAAAAAGCACGCTGCAGATATTGTAGCTGTTTTCGAAACTCACCCCCACGCCGATTTTGCGAGCAGCCACCTGGAGTTCCATCAAACCTTCGGCACAATCGTTTATGTCCACCCTGACATGGGGGTTACCTACCCACATCAGGCATTGAGTGACCAGGAAACAGTTGAGCTGGGCAACTTAAAGATACAGGCGCTTGATACGCCGGGCCACTCTCCCGACCATAATTCCTACCTCCTCTACGATATGAATGGGAAGCCTCATGCCATCTTTACGGGTGACAGCCTGTTTATTGGCGATGTTGGCCGGCCTGATTTACGGGAAGACGCCGGTAAATTCAACCTTACCCGTTCGGAGCTTGCCGGTAAGATGTACGAGACCATGCAATCTGTTTTCAAGCCCCTACCGGATAATGTGATGGTCTATCCCGCCCACGGGGCAGGCTCGCTTTGTGGTAAAAATATGAGCGATGAAACGGTCAGCAGCATTGGGGAACAGCGCAAGGCCAACTGGGCGTTTTCAGAAACCGACAAAACAGCTTTCGTAGAAGAACTGCTTTCCGGGCAGCCCAATGTGCCCAAGTACTTCCCATTTTCCGTAGAAGAAAACCGGCGGGGCGTACCAGCCTACCTCAGCAGCCTGGAAAAAGTAACACGCGTAAGAGAAGCAGGCGACCTCAAGGAGGAAATCCTGATCATTGATACCCGTAAAGCTGAGCTCTATAAAAAAGGGCACCTCGACAACAGCATCAATATCCCGGACGGAGAGAAATTTGAAACCTGGCTGGGCACACTGATCGCGCCGGGCACGCCATTTTACCTGGTTGCAAGCTCGGAGGATGACCTGAAAACGGTCATGGCCAAAGCCGCTAAAATCAGCTATGAGCAGTTTATTGCCGGCATTTTCGAGTTGGAAAAAGCCCCTGTTAATGGAAAAGTAAAAGCTGCAAGCCTCGATAAAATCAAAGCTGCCCCGGAATTGTATACCATTTTAGATGTGCGCAGCCCAAAGGAGCACGAGCAGCAGCCCGCCTTTGCATCCAGTATAAATGTACCGCTCGACCAATTGCTGGAGCGAGCCAAGCAGGTTGGCAATGGCAAGCCCGTCGCCGTGCACTGTGCCGGTGGCTACCGGTCAGCTATTGCAGCGAGCATCCTGGAACGGGCGCAGCAAAAGGAAGTGCTTGATATCGGTGACGAGATTAAGCGGGTACTTGATTAGTAAGGCTCTGTAAACTCAAAAGGTTCTACCGGAATACCATCCTTCAGTGGTTTGCGGTAAGCGACATGAACACGGTCTACTTTGACATTTAGCTTATCGTAAACACTTACTGCATCATGATTATGCGCCCTGACGGTCGTAAGGTACATCACCGGATAGCGTTGAACGTTGCGGGGATTGGTCAGGTGTTCGATGATAACGGCATAAGCCCCTTTGTGCTGATAATCCGGATGGACACCAAACCCGATACCTTTGGCGACGAATTGCTTTCTCATGGCCTTTTTGATGAGCAGTATGGGGATTTTCCACCAGGAAAGTTTGCCTTTGGCGAAACGGAGCAATTCGTTGATATCCGGGAGCACGGCACAAAAGGCAACCGGCTTGCCATCAAAATAGGTGATGGCGAGCGTTTGGGTATCCGCAATGGGTTTGGCCTCCAGTAAGATTTTTTGGACTTGACCAGGCTCTAATGGCTTGAAGTGGCCGTATTTACTGAACGCAGCGTTGTAGACTTCGCAGAAGTCTTCGGTATATTTTTTCAATTGGCTATAGTCGAGATTTCTCGTCTCAATATTATTACGTTGCTTTAACCGCTTGACTACATTGCCCAGGCGTTCAACCGGAATTTGGTCGCTATCCCCTCTGAAGCTCAGGATTTGTTCAAACGGGATAAAGCCCCAGTCTTCAAAAAACTGCCGGTAATATTTGGGCTGATAGTTCTCCTGAAATAATGGCGGATAGAACCCTTTGACCAATAGCCCCCAAAACTTATCGCGCTCTCCAAAGTTGACGGGCCCATCCAAAACGGTAGCGCCACGGGCCTCAACCCACGCTTTAGCCTTTTCAAATAAGGCAAAAGCAAATTCCTCATCGTTGATGCACTCAAAAAAGCCTAAGCCCCCTATAGGATGATCCTGCATTTTGTTGCGGGCATGGTCTATAAAGGCTGCCACCCGGCCTACGAGTTGCCCGGCGTCATCGCGCAACACCCAGCAAACCGCCTCTCCGTTGAGGAAAGTATCATTAATCTTAGGGTCAAAAACGCCTTCTACGTCTCCCTGAAGCGGGGCAATCCAGTTGGCGTCATCCTTGTATACCACATGCGGGACCTGATGAAAGTCCTTCCAGTCTTGTTTTGAGCGAACTTCTGTAAACTTCATATGCCTTTGGTTAGCGGAGCAGCTACTCGGGCGGTAGGCCAGTGGCTCCGGTATCATGATGCGAAGGTAGCGTAAATCCGCTTTATCCAAAACAATTCTGACCAATCTGCCTGAGTGCCTATTTGGAATTTGCTCCCTCCTGGAAATCAACGCTTTTCGAACCTGCCATTGCTGCGAATGAGCATGCAGCCCAGTAGTGGATTATCAAGTTTGAAAAGCGGGGTATACAGAGGTAAGCAGAAGGAGCATTGCCCCTAAACATGCGACTTCTTCGAAGTCGATCTGCTGCGGTGTTGCCAGGGTTGTCAGGGTATGACTTCTCTGAAGCCTTCCAGCGTATGCGGTCTTTTCTACCTGTCATTTCGTACCTGACAAAACAGTCGCACCAGCTTAGGGCCCTGCACTTCCCTCAGAATCGTAATCCCTTGATTATCCTTGCAATACAATTCCAACCGGGCACTGACGGTACTACACAGCCGTAGGCCCGCTGCCCGGCAAAATGCCTGACAGGGGCCTACTGCATAAACCCAACTTGCTATACCCATGCATTACGCGCTCTATGAGTTGCAAGTGGATTTAAGGCCTGCACGCCTCCTGTCTTTTGCCCTGCCCACATCGGGCTTACGGGTAAGTAAGGAAGCAACAGGCCTTTACGGTTTGGTTAATTGGGGTACAATCCGGATTAAGCCGCTTCTTCCATCTTCTTGCGGTCGAGCAATACAAACTCCTGTACTACGACCTCCGGAGTGATGCGTTGTACGCCGTTCTTGTCTTCATAGGAGTTGTACGTAAGCTTACCACGCACAGCGACCTCCCGGCCTTTCTTGCATAACTCGCCCATGATTTCAGCCAACTTGCCCCAAGCTACGCAGCGGTGCCATTCGGTAGTCGTAATCCGGTCGCCACTCTTGTTGCGGTAGCTGTCGTTAGTAGCCAGGGAAACGTTGGTAACGGTTTTGCCCGTTGACGTTTCAAATACTTTTGCATCTTGTCCGAGGAAACCAATAAGGGTTACACTGTTTCTGATTCCATTCATGATTTTAAGGTTTTTTAAAGACATTCGTCTTTCATCCACTGCCGGAGCAGTAGCTAATGGTTAATAATAAAGAATGTAAAAATGTGGTTATACAGAGTGCGCAGCTATTGAGCCCGCTTAGTTAATTGGCATAAATTCGCTGACGATGACTTCTGTAATGAAGCGCTTCCTGCCATCTTTGCCTTCGAAGGTACGGTGGGCCAGCTTGCCTTGCACGGCCACCTGTTTTCCTTTTTTGAGCAGTACCTGCATGATCTCTGCGACACTGTCCCATCCGACCAGGTTGTGCCACTGTACGTCTACGACCTTTTCGCCTTTTTTGTTTTTAAAGACTTCCCGTGTGGCAATCGTTGCCCGGGCAATAGATTTACCCTCAGCTAATTTTTTGAACTCGATTTCCTTGCCAAGGTTGCCGATCAGTTGTACGTGGTTGCGTAAGTTGTTCATGACTAATGATTTTTTGGTGATGAAATACGTTGTCGATAACTGACATCACAAAGGTGGGGGCAAACGCAAACCGTAGTCGATAAATAAATGTTTACTTCCGTTTGTAAACGTTTGTAACCGTTTGTAAACACTTAAAAGATCACAAAAAATTGATTGCCAGCATGTTACAATCTTACCCTTTTTACAGTATTCTGAGGCCTCATAAGCGTATATAAATAAAAACCTGCGCAAAATTGGGCCCGTCCGGATTCTGTAGCCCCTATTAGGCCCGCTCTAGCGCGACTAGTCCGAATTAGTTGGGCGTATTTCACGCTTGGTAGCCTTGGTTTTCCCGACCTTCTACCTTCAATTACTTGCGGAACAATCCAATAGGCAATACAACCGTGGGGCTTATGCCTCTGTCCAAAGAAAGGCCTGTTTATCAGTTATGACGCACAGGTTAAAGCACGCGGTGCTGTTAATTGGCAGCCACCGGTGCAATAGGTTATGCATACCTGCCCGGAAGGAGGCTGGCTTTTTCTACCTTTTTTGTACCTTCCTGCAAACTCAACCAAGACCAAAATATGATGAATATAGGCGTAATTGGAAGCGGGGCAATGGGCAGTGGTATTGCACAGGTAGCCGCAACTGCCGGGCACACCGTGTTCCTTTATGACAATAACCCCGCAGCACTGCAGCGCTCAAAGGACAAACTCGCGAAAATCATGGCGCGCCTGGTTGAAAAAGGGCGTGTGGAGAAAGATACCGCTCAGGTCATACAGGGGCGAATCCACTATGTAGACAGTTTGTACGAATTCAAGGAACCAGGATTGGTCATTGAAGCTATCGTAGAAAATTTAGACGTCAAGCGTAACGTCTTTGAACAACTAGAGCTGATCGTACCCGGAGATTGCATTATCGCTACCAATACTTCGTCTCTTTCCATTGCAGCAATTGCAGCGGTATGCAAAGAGCCGAGCCGGGTCCTGGGTATTCACTTTTTCAATCCTGCCCCTTTGATGAAGCTGGTAGAAATCATCCCGGCTGTCCAAACCAACCCATCGATTGTCGACCGGGCCTGTGGCTTAATCAACAGCTGGGAGAAAACCACCGTTGTGGCCAAAGACACCCCTGGATTTATTGTGAATCGCGTAGCCCGCCCCTTTTACGGAGAGGCACTGCGCATTCTCGAAGAAGGGTTGGCGGATGTCGCGACTATCGACTGGGCGATGACCGAAATCGGAAAATTCCGGATGGGGCCATTTACCCTTATGGATTACATCGGCAATGATGTGAATTACACCGTTACAGAAAGTGTTTTTCAATCCTTTTTCTACGACCCACGGTACAAGCCCTCCTTTACGCAAAAGCGGTTGTCTGAGGCAGGGTATCTGGGCAGAAAGTCGGGAAGAGGTTATTATGATTACCGGGACGGGGCAGAAAATCCAGAGCCCAATAAGGATAAGAAGCTTGGACAGGAAATTGTATGGCGGATTCTCGTCATGCTGATCAACGAAGCAGCCGATGCCCTCTACCTCAATATTGCCTCCCGGGAGGATATCGATATGGCGATGACCAAAGGCGTGAATTATCCGAAAGGGCTGCTGCAATGGGCAGATGAGAAAGGCATACACCACTGCGTGGAAACGATGGACCGGTTGCATCATGAATACCTGGAGGACCGTTACCGTTGCAGCCCGCTATTGCGAAAAATGGCCAGAGATGGGATGAGGTTTTACGGGAATGCGGAATAGCCTTTTTAGGGCATGCATTTGACCGCTCCCCGTCTAAAAAAGCGGAAAAACCTCTGGCACTTCCTTTTGGTCCAGAGGTTTTTCATTGCTACACTAAATCAATTGTCGCTCCAAATTACACGCTGAATACCGTACCGATTGCCACTCTGAAACCGAAGCAGGTAAATACCGGAGGGGACGCCTTGCCTTTCAAGTGTGGCTTGATGGGTTCCTCCCAACTGCTGAGTGTGCAGTAAGCGCCCAAATAAGTCGTAGAGTTCCAGCTGATCCAGGGGGAAATCAGACTGTAGCTGTACGTTGCCCGTGGCTGGGTTGGGAAATAGTTGGATGGTGGCTCCGGGTAAACGTTGTTTATCGGTATTGGTGACCAGAAAGCCTTCGGTAGCTGAATTATTTTCAGCGTACGCATCAAGGTAGTGATTAGGCCCAAAGGCATTAAAGGTATAAAAAATACTATCTGAAATAATGGGCTCGGAAGTGGAAAAGTTATGTCGCAGGGTATCTGTAATGGTTTGAATATCACCGGGCTGCAAGGCCAGATCGCTGATTACCCGATAACCTGGTATAGCGCACCAGTCATGACGGGTGCTCCACTCCAGAATACAATCATCGATTACTCCTGTGCCATAGTTTTCAATTTCCATGGTTTGCCGGAAGTCCAGGGTGTAGTTGAAAATTTCTCCACTTGCTTCTACATCCACCTCAATGTCCACTAATTCCAAACTCAGGCTCCGAATGCCAATGTCGAAGGTTTGCTGAAAGGAAAAAGAAGCAGGTGTAGCTTTTTTGACAAAGCCACGCCGCCCATCTGCCAGCTGTCCGGATACGAAAAACGTATCTTCCCGAAAAGGCTCAACCGCAAAAATTTCGACTCCATCTAATGCCCAGTCAATTAGGAGGTCAAAGGCTTCGGTTTCGGGATTGAATAGCCAGGCTTTAAAATCAGGTATGCCGGGTTCATAAACGAGCGGGCGCCCCTCAAAGGTGGTTATGCGGACCTGTTCAGCATCCCCGCTTGGGAGAGCCCATGTACCTGTAGACAGGTCTGCGCTAATTTGATGCAGCTCCCCTTCGGTGAGGTACCAAATCGCACTATCGGCTGCTGTCATGGCAGTAGCGGTATGATCCAGGGAAAGTAAAATGGTATCAGTTGCCCAATCTACTATAGCTAACTCTGTGCGGGTCGCAAGGCCAACGTAGGTTCCGGGCAGGCTGACTAAGCCAATTAGGGAGTCGATATTTACAGCTACCGATTGTGGAAAGAGATTTTCACCGGGTGCTACGCGAAGTAAGCCCACAGTAGTAGCCAGCAATACTGAACCATCATCCGCCACGTCCATCACCGGACAGGTATTCTCCAGTGGCCTTGGTTCAACTGAGATACCAAAATCTTCCTCGCAATCAAAATAGAATGCTGACATCAGCAGGTTACCTAATGTGTCAAACTTTCCAATTCTTGTGATAGGAGCAGTCCCACCATCGTAGCAGGGTTCTATACCAAGGATGATCAGGGTATCCCCGTACCAATCGGCCTCAACTACGCGTGAGATGTCCTCGTCTTTGATACCAATGGTCCATTTTTGGACAGGTGATAACTCTTCAGTCCAGTAAAATGCGCTTGGGTTACGGCAATCGTCGATAACTGTAGCTGCGACCCATGTGGTTGAACTGGAAGAAAAAAGATGATCTCCATTGGTACGCAGATAAGGTTGGTCGACTTCCGAGCTGAGCTCATGAAAAAAGTAGTCCATCCGACCTTCCTGTCCAGTCAGTAGTAAGGTAAGCCCACAAAATAATAGGGTAAGCGCGTATTTCATGTTGATGTGGTTTAGTTCATTCCTAAAATACTTTGCATATCTATACCAGGCAAGCGACAATGTTTAGTTTGTAAGCTATCCAACAAAAAAAACGGCTTATTGAGAGGGAGAAGAAGCGATCTGAGGAGTGGGAGATTGGGCCATAACCAGATTTAATGCGGTACCCATAATGAGGCGGGGATGGGGCTTCCCCTACGCCAAACGGGCTGCCGGCGCATATAGCGTGGCAGCCCGTTTGGGAGTGTTTGGGGTGTTGTGTAAAAAACCAGAAAGCCCCGCTGCGGTATTCTGCAACGGGGCTTTGGTTAGATGGAGCTGGCAGCGACC